>NZ_JBNCLZ010000001.1:624362-679621 GCF_049844935.1 Agrococcus sp. DT81.2
GTGCGCGTCTGGACCAGCGCGAGCAGTCGGAGCCGGCGGCACACCGCCCCTCCGTTGGTTGAGCCGCTCCGCGCCGAAGGCGCAGAGCGCGTCGAAACCGGTCGGCGGAGCGCGGTGGTTTCGACACGGTCAGGGCGCTGCGCGCCCGGACCGGCTCGAAGCCGGTTCCGCCGTCGGAGGCTGGGAGCGGTGCCCGCACAGCACAGCGCCCGTCGCCGTGGGGCGACGGGCGCTGGGTCGAGTCAGCTCAGTGCGCGCACTCGCGGCACATCGGCCCGAGCTTCGTCTCGTGGTCGAACTGCAGGCGGTGCTTCACGAGGAAGCAGTTCACGCACGTGAACTCGTCCTCCTGCGGGGGCAGCACGACGACGTCGAGCTCGACGTCGGCGAGGTCGGCTGCGGAGAGGTCGAAGCTGCCCGGGTTGTCGGCGTCGTCGTCCGTGGCGACGCTCTTCGCGGGCACACGCTCCTTGAGCGCCTCGATCGACTCGTTCTCGGTGTCGTCGGTCTTGCGCGGGGCATCGTAATCGGTGGCCATCAGGGCTGTCCTTGCTTGGGGTGGGGAGCGGCGTCGGCGCACATTCTGCACGAAACCCGTCCCCGGAGCAAATCAGATATCTAGCACCCTCCGCGCGCCTCGACCGGTCGATGCTGCACGCGGCAGTGCATCCGTCCGAACGCACGGCGCGCCCGCACCATTCCCGCGCGGCGGCGACACCGCATGGGATGCTGGTCCGAACCGACACCGCCAGGAAGGATCGACGAACATGCAGCAGCTGAGCGTCATCGGCGTCGAGGACGACGTGCTCATCCTCGAGTCCGACTCCGGCGAGCGCTTCAGCGTGCCCGTCGAGGCACTGCCCGAGCGCCGGAAGCCGCCGGTCGCCATCCCGCACCGGGAGCGCAAGGCGACCCCGCGCGACATCCAGTCGCTCATCCGCGGCGGCATGACCGCCGAGCAGGTCGCCTCGTCGACGGGTGAGGAGCTCGCATACGTCGAGCGCTTCGAGGGCCCGGTGCTCGCCGAGCGCGCGCACGTGCTCGACTCCGCGCTCTCGATCCCGGTCGCGTCCGGCGACATCGACCCCCTCGCCCAGGAGACCACCTTCGGCGCGGCGATCGAGGAGCGGCTCGACGACCTGCACGCATCCGACCGCTCGTGGTCGTCGTGGAAGGACGCCGAGGGAGGCGCGTGGACCGTGCGCCTGCGCTTCACGACCGAGGGCATCAAGCACGAGGCGCTCTGGGGCTACGAGGCGAAGAAGGCGGCGCTCACGCCGCGCGGCAAGGAGGCGATCTCGCTCAGCCAGTCCGGTGACGCGTCGAGCGTGCTCGTGCCCCGGCTCCGCGCGATCGACCGCCAGTCGCGGCCGGCCGCTCCGGCGAGCGCGCCCGAGCCGAGCGACGCCGCCCCCGCATCGCCGCCTGCGCCGACGTCTGAGCAGCCCGCTCCCCCGATCTCGCAGCGCGCCGCGACGCACGACACGGTGAGCAACAACACCGGTCGCTTCGACTCGGATGCGTTCCGCATCCAGCGCGGAACGTCGCGATCGGCGCCCGAGCCGGTAGAGCCGGGCGTAGGCCTCGAGGAGGCCGTCTCCTCGTCGGCCGCCGTCGAGAGCTCGGTCGAGGAGCGCCGCGAGCCGACGAAGGCCGACAACCCGTGGCTGCGTCGCCGCAGCGGCGAGATCGGCACCCAGCCCGAGAACGTGCAGGCGGCCGCCATCAACCGGCCCGCCGCATCCACGCAGCCGAACCACACGGCGGAGCTGCTCGACGCGCTCCGTCGCCGCCGCAGCGAGCGCGAGGCCGCCCTCCGGACGGCCGAGACCGAGCCGTCGCTGTTCGAGGCGGAGGCGCAGGCCAAGCAGCAGCAGGAGCAGGAGTCCGCCGAGCAGGAGGAGCAGCGCCCGCAGCGGGCGTCGGCGACCGGGCCGGTCGGCAACCGCAAGCGCGGCTCGCGCGCCTCGATGCCGAGCTGGGACGAGATCGTCTTCGGCTCGCGCACCGACGACGACCGCTAGACCGCAGCACCACCAGAGGGAGGGCCGCCCAGCCGGGCGCCCTCCCTCTTGGCGTGTCGCGGCCCCGCAGTCACACCTGACTCGCGCGTCATGTTAGATTCGCGGCGCACAGTCCCGTGCACCTACAAGGAGGTAGGCATGACAGCACCCGCGCAAGACACCAAGCGCGACAACGACCGCAAGGGCCTCGGCCGGGTCGTCACGGCCGCCATGGCCGGCACGGTCGTCGAGTGGTACGAGTTCTTCCTGTACGCCACGGCGTCGACGATCGTCTTCAACCTCATCATGTTCCCGGCGAGCGACGATCCGTACTTCCCGATCATCAGCGCGTTCCTGACGTACGCGGTCGGCTTCGTCGCGCGTCCGCTCGGCGGCATCGTGTTCGGCCACTTCGGCGACAAGTACGGCCGCAAGAAGATGCTGCAGTTCGCGATCATCCTCGTCGGTGTCGCCACGTTCCTCATGGGCTGCCTGCCCACCTTCGACCAGATCGGCTACTTCGCTCCGGCTGCGCTCGTCGTCCTGCGCTTCTTCCAGGGCTTCGCGGTCGGCGGCGAGTGGGGCGGCGGCGTGCTGCTCGTCGCAGAGCACTCCCCCAACAAGGAGCGCGGCTTCTGGTCGTCGTTCCCGCAGGCCGCTGTGCCTGCCGGAAACCTCATCGCCACGGTCGTGCTGCTCGTGCTGCAGTGGACGCTCTCGGACGAGGACTTCCTCGGCTGGGGCTGGCGCATCGCCTTCTGGCTCTCGGTCGTCATCGTCGCGGTCGGCTACTACATCCGCACCCGTGTCACCGACGCCCCGATCTACCAGCAGGTGCGCGACGAGGTCGCGCAGTCGAAGGCGCAGTCCTACGGCGTGCTCGAGGTGCTCAAGCGCTACCCCAAGGGCGTGCTGACGGCGATGGGCCTCCGGTTCGCGGAGAACGTCCTCTACTACCTCGTGGTCACGTTCTCGATCGTCTACCTGCGCACGTACCTCGAGTACGACGTCTCCCGCATCCTCGGGCTCATGGCGATCGCGCACATCGCGCACTTCATCTTCGTGCCGATCGTGGGCCGCTTCACCGACACCGTCGGCCGCAAGCCGATGTACCTCGCCGGTGTGCTGCTGGGCGCGACGTGGGGCTTCATCGCCTTCCCGATGTTCGAGACGGGCAGCGACATCGTCATCCTGTCGGCGATCATCCTCGGCCTGCTGTTCCACGCGCTCATGTACGCGGGCCAGCCGGCCATCATGGCCGAGCTGTTCCCGACGCGCATGCGCTACTCGGGCGTCTCGCTCGGCTACCAGGTGACGTCGATCGTCGCGGGCTCGCTCGCGCCGATCATCGCCACGGCGCTGCTCAGCCAGTTCGGCAGCCACATCCCGGTCGCGATCTACCTCGTGATCGCCTGCCTCATCACGCTCGTGGCGGTGCTCGTGCTCAAGGAGACGAAGGGCATCTCCCTGCACGACGTCGACGACGTGGACCGCGAGCGACTGCTCGCCGAGAAGGGCACCCTCTGATCCTCGATCAGGTTCGGTGATCGGACGGGCGGCGGGGACATCCTCGCCGCCCGTTCGCATCCCAGCAGATAGCGTTGCAGCACCTACGGAAGGAATCGACGATGACGTCAATCGCCTGGATCGGACTCGGCAACATGGGCAGCCGGATGTCCTCACACCTCGTCACCGCGGGTCACGACGTGCGTGGGTTCGACGTCGTGGATGCGCTGCGCGAGAGCGCGGCGGAGCACGGCATCACGCCGGTGGGGTCGGTCGCCGAGGCGGTCGACGGCGCCGAGGTGGTGATCCTCAGCCTGCCGAAGGGCGAGCACGTGCGGCAGGTGCTCGAGAGCGAGGGCGGCGTCTTCGCGCACGCCGCGCCGGGCACGCTCATCCTCGACACCTCCACCGTCGACATCGAGACCTCGCAGTGGTGCCACGGGCAGGCCGGCTCGTTCGGCCTCCGCTTCGTCGACGCCCCCGTCTCCGGCGGCACGCAGGGCGCGCAGGCCGGCACGCTCACGTTCATGCTCGGCGGCACCGAGGACGACGTCGCCGACGCCAGGGAGATCGTCACGCCGATGGCCGGCAACGTCTTCGCGGTGGGCGAGGCGACGCACGGCATCGCGGCGAAGCTCGTCAACAACATGATGCTCGGCATCTCGATCCTCGCCATGTCGGAGGGGTCGCAGCTCGCCGAGCAGCTCGGCCTCGACGCCAAGGCCTTCTTCGACGTCGTGCGGGTCTCCTCCGGCGACTCCTGGGCCGTGCGCACCTGGTACCCCGTGCCGGGGGTCGTGCCAGGCGCCGCGTCGAACCAGAACTTCGACGCATCCTTCTCGGCCATGCTGTGCCACAAGGACGTCACGCTCGCGGTCGCAGGCGCCGAGGCGGCGGGCGTGCACGTGCCCGCGGCGACGCTCATCCGCGACCAGCTGCAGCGGCTGCTCGACGACGGCTTCGGCGGCAAGGACTGCACGCTCGTCGTGCGCGAGGCGAGCCCCGACGGCACCGTGCAGGGCTGGGACGGCCGCTGATGCGCATCCGCGGTGCGGTGCTGCGGGCGATCGGCGCTGAGCGCCCGTTCGCCGAGTCGCGGCCGCTCGAGCTGGTCGACCTCGAGCTCGACGAGCCGGGGCCCGGCGAGCTGCTCGTGCGCATCGAGGCCGCCGGCCTGTGCCACAGCGACCTCTCGGTCGTCGACGGCGCCCGTCCGCGGCCCATGCCGATGCTGCTGGGTCACGAGGCGGCGGGCATCGTCGAGGCGGTCGGGCCGGGCATCGACGACGTCGCGGTCGGCGACCGCATCGTGACGACCTTCCTGCCTCGCTGCGGCGAGTGCGCGGCGTGCGCGACCGACGGCCGGCTGCCGTGCGAGCGGGGCTCCGCGTCGAACGGGGCGGGCGAGCTGCTCGGCGGCGGGCGGCGGCTGCACGAGGACGGCCAGGATGTGCACCACCACCTGGGCGTCTCGGCGTTCGCGACGCACGCGGTGCTCGACCGGCGCTCGGTCGTGCCCGTCGGCGCCGACGTGCCCCCGGAGGTCGCGGCCGTGCTCGGCTGCGCCATGCTCACCGGCGGCGGCGCCGTCATCAACGCGGGCAAGCCGCGAGAGGGCGACGACATCATCATCGTCGGGCTCGGCGGTGTCGGCATGGCCGCGCTGCTCGCCGCCGCGTCGCTCGGGCTCGGACGCGTCATCGGCGTGGATGCGGTGCCCGCGAAGCTCGAGACGGCCCTGCAGCTGGGCGCCGACGTCGCGCTCTCGCCCGACGACGCGATCGCGCAGGGGCTCCGCGCTCCCGTCGTGATCGAGGCCGCCGGCCACCCGCGGGCGTTCGAGACCGCGTTCGCGCTCACCGCGCCGGGCGGGACGACCGTGACCGTCGGCCTGCCGCATCCGGATGCCCGGTCGTCGCTCTCGCCGCTCACGTTCACGGCCGAGGCGCGCACGGTCGTCGGCTCGTACCTCGGCTCGGCGGTGCCGTCGCGCGACATCCCGCGCTACGAGCAGCTGTGGCGGGAGGGCAGGCTCCCGGTGGAGGCGCTCGTGACGAGCGAGATCGGGCTCGACGGTCTCAACGAGGCGCTCGACACGCTCGCGGACGGGAAGGCGATCCGGCAGGTCGTGCGGTTCTGAAGGAAGGCGACTCCCGTGCGGGCGGCAGCTAGCGGCCCGCCGGGGTTGCGTCGCACGTCAGGTGGAAGCCGGTCGTGTCGGCGAATGCCTGCGCCTGCGACGGCGCGACAGCCGCGACCTGGATCGACGGCACCGACTGCGGCGCGCCGCAGTAGCCCACGACGAGCCACTCGTCGAACGTGTCCGGGGGCGAGCCGTACGTCGCGTGCTCCACGGCGGCGCCACCGGGAGCGACGCGCACCTCGATCATGCCGACCTGGCCGTCGGGTGCGAGCGCGAGCGCTTCGGCGACCGTCATCTCGCCCGCCGCGAGCCCGGCCGAGAATAGGTCGAGCTCGTGCTGCGTCATGGGCGCGTGGCCTGCGCTCGAGCACGCGGTGAGGATGAGTGCCGCAGCGCAGGCGCCGACGGACGCGCGGCTGCTTCGACGAGCCCTCGGCACGCGCTACTCGTGCCCCTGCTGCTCCGGGGGCCCGTCGCACACGAGGTTGAGGCCGGGGCCGTCGGCGAACGCCTGAGCGTCCTCGGGCGGCACGGCAGCGACCTCGACCGAGGGCACGTCCTGCGGGTAGAAGCAGAGTGCGACGACGGACCAGTCGTGGAACTCGGCCGGCGGTGTGCCGAGCACAGTCTCCTCGGTGGCACCGATGCCCGCCGCCTGGCGGACATCGATCATGCCGACCATCCCGTCGGGCGCGATGTCGACGGCGTCGCCGATCGTCATATCGCCCTTGTCGTACTGAGCGCTGAAGTCGTCGAGCTGCGCCTGCGACATGGGCGCGGGACCGGGATCGCTCGCGCAACTGACGAGCATGAGGGCTGCCGTCAGGGTGATCGCGTGCTTCCGCCAAGGTGCCATGGCCGCCGCCTTCCGGGCGCCGTCGCCCATCGTGCGGCCGACGCTACTACAGGGATCCGCAGATTTGAGGATCCTGCAGTTCGGTGTTCAGCGGCGGCGGCGGCCGCCGCTCGCGCCGCGGTCGCGACGCTCCCCGATCTTCCGGGCGACGAACCCGACGAGGGCGGTGGCGATGGTCGTGATGATCCACCTGCGCATGATGGGTTCCTCTCCTCGATGGTGCCCGGGCGCGGTGCCCGGATCGGCCGACCCGAGCCTGACCCGAGTGCGGGACCCCATCCTGCACACCGGAACCTGGACGTGCGGTGGAAGGGCCGTTCAGGCGAAGGCGCCGAATCGCCGCAGCGGCACGCGCAGCTCGTCGGGCGTGAGCGAGCCGTGCTGGCCGACCATGCCGCGCGCGGGGTCATCGCCGTCGAGGTAGACCGCCGTCCGGCCTCGCGCGGCGACGAAGACGTCGCCGAGCCGCGGAGCGACGTCCGCATGCACCTCGCCGAGCCAGCCGGCGTCGACGACCTGCTGCCGGGTGGCGACCCAAGCGCCGTCGCCGAGCCAAGCGCGCCACTCGTCGGCCACCGCATCCGTCGCGTCCCCGTCGACGAGGTGCAGCTGCAGGCAGCGCGGCTCCCCCGCCACGTGCGCGATCGGCGCGAGCAGCTCGAGCGGCGCGATGCGATGGGCGGATGGGTCGACGTCGACCATGCCGTGATCGGCCGTCACGATGAGGCCCACGTCGCGCCGCAGACCGGCGACGAGCCGTGCCGTGAGGGCGTCGAGCTCCTCGAGCGCGTCGAGCCACGCGCCGCTCTGCCAGCCCTGCTCGTGGCCGGCGCGGTCGAGCTCTGGCACGTAGAGGTAGACGAGCGCCCGCTCGCGCGCCGCCTGCGCGGCGAGCTCGAACCGATCGGCCATCGTGCGGCCGCCGCGGAACTCGGCGCCGCGGAGCACGGCGCCCGTGAAGCCGCCGTGGGCGTGCCGCGGCTCACCGATCGCGATCGACGGTGTCGACTCGAAGAGCGTCGGGAGCCGCTGCCAGTCATCGGGGTCCATCGGGCCGCCCCAGTCGCGCAGCTGGTTGCGCACGCCGGAGCCGGGGACGAGCGCGTCGTAGCCGACGATGCCGTGCGCGCCCGCGAGCGCGCCGGTGGTGAGCGACGCGAGCGCGACGGCGGTGGTGGAGGGGAACCCGGAGTCGAGCGAGCCGCCGGGCGCGCTCGCGATGGTGCGGGCATGGCCGGAGCGCTGCCCGAGCTGCGAGGAGCCGAGCCCGTCGACGAGCAGCACGATCGCGCCGGCCGCCTTCGGCAGCCCGAGGACGTTCTGCTCGCCGCGCATCGCGAGCGACGAGCTCGCCAGAACGTCGGCAAGGCTCCGGGATCCGGGCGCTCGCGTCGGTAGCATTCCGTCAGCCTATGACTGCCTCGCCCTCCTCCCCGATCTCCGAGCGCATCGATGACATCGATGTCGCCGCCGAGATGCAGGACTCGTTCCTCGAGTACGCATACTCGGTCATCTACGCCCGAGCGCTGCCGGATGCCCGCGACGGCCTGAAGCCGGTGCAGCGCCGCATCCTGTTCCAGATGTCGGAGATGGGGCTGCGCCCCGAGCGCGGCCACGTCAAGTGCGCCCGCGTCGTCGGCGACGTCATGGGCAAGCTGCACCCGCACGGCGACACGGCGATCTACGACGCGCTCGTGCGCCTCGCGCAGGACTTCAGCCTGCGGCTGCCGCTCGTCGACGGGCACGGCAACTTCGGCTCCCTCGACGACGGGCCGGCCGCCGCGCGCTACACCGAGGCGCGCCTCGCCGCCGCCGGGCTCTCGCTCACCGAGGGCCTCGACGAGGACGTCGTCGACTTCATCCCCAACTACGACAACTCGTACCAGCAGCCCGACGTGCTGCCGGCCTCCTACCCCAACCTGCTCGTCAACGGTGCGAGCGGCATCGCGGTCGGCATGGCGACGAACATGGCGCCGCACAACCTCGTCGAGGTCGTGCAGGCGGCCAAGCACCTGCTCGCGCACCCCGACGCATCCACCACCGACCTCATGCAGCACGTGCCGGGACCCGACCTGCCGGGCGGCGGCATCATCGTGGGCCTCGACGGCGTGCGCGAGGCGTACGAGAGCGGCAGGGGCTCGTTCCGCACGCGCGCGCGAGCGTCGATCGAGCGCCAGGGGCGGAAGACGACGATCGTCTTCACCGAGCTGCCCTACCTCGTCGGCCCTGAGCGCGTGATCGAGAGGATCAAGGCGGGCGTCCTCGCGAAGAAGCTGCAGGGCCTGTCGGACGTGCAGGACCTCACCGACCGCAAGCACGGCCTGCGGCTCGTCGTGGGCGTCAAGACGGGCTTCGACCCCGAGGCGGTGCTGCAGCAGCTCTACCGGCAGACGCCGCTCGAGGACGGCTTCTCGATCAACAACGTCGCGCTCGTCAAGGGCGTGCCCGAGACGCTCGGGCTCAAGGACCTGCTGCGCGTCTACCTCGACCACCGCGTCGGCGTCGTGCGCCGCCGCAGCGAGTTCCGGCTGCGCAAGCGCCGCGACCGGCTGCACCTCGTCGAGGGGCTGCTCATCGCGGTGCTCGACATCGACGAGGTCATCCAGGTCATCCGCACCTCGGACGACAGCGAGCAGGCGCGCTCCCGGCTGCAGAGCGTGTTCGACCTCTCGGAGGTGCAGGCGGAGCACATCCTCGAGCTGCGGCTGCGCCGGCTGACGAAGTTCAGCCGCATCGAGCTCGAGGCGGAGCGGGATGAGCTGCTCGTGCAGATCGCGGAGCTCGAGCGGATCCTCGGCACCGAGGCGGCGCTGCATGCCGTGGTCGCCCACGAGCTCGACGAGGTGGCCGAGCGCTTCGGCACTCCGCGCCGCTCGCTGCTGACCGAGGCGAACGGGCAGCAGACGAACGGCCGAGCGTCGGCGGCGAAGGCCGCAGCGAGCCTCGAGATCGCGGATGCGCCGACGCGCGTGCTGCTGTCGGCCACCGGCCGCGTCGTCCGGGTCGACGGCGACGAGCCGATCCCTTCGCCCGCCCGACGCAGCCGGCATGACGCCATCCGCTCGACCGTCGCGACCACCACGCGCGGCGCGTTCGGGCTCGTCACCTCCTCGGGCGCCGTGCTGCGCCTGACGCCGGCCGACCTGCCGTCGGTGCCGCCCGCATCCGTCGGCCTCACCGCCGGCATCAAGGTGCGCGACCTGGGCGCGTTCGAGCGCGGCGAGGATGCGGTCGCGCTCATCGACCTCGCGAGTGCAGAGCCCTGGCTCGTCGCGACCGCGCAGGGCATCGTCAAGCGGATCCGCCCGAGCGAGCTGCGCGACCGCGACCGCGAGCCCGTCATCGCGCTCAAGGACGGCGACCGTGTCGTCGGCGTCGCGCCGGCGCCCGACGACGACTGGATCGTGCTCATCACGAGCGACGCGCAGCTGCTGCGCTTCCCCGCCGGGCAGGTGAACCCGCAGGGCCCAGGCGCCGCGGGCATGAAGGGCATCGGCCTCAAGACCGGTGCCGCCGTGCGCTTCGCCGGCGTCGTCGCCGACGACGCGGAGGTCGTGACGGTCACCGAGCCGGCGGAGACGCTCGCCGGCCTCGACGAGCCGCGCGCGAAGGTGTCGGACCTGGCGGAGTTCCCGCCGAAAGGACGCGGCACGGGCGGCGTGCAGGCGCACCGGCTGCTCAAGGGCGAGGCAGGGCTGGCGCTCGCGTGGGCTGGGCCGTCGCCGCTCGCGGTGGGCACCGATGGCTCGCAGCGGCAGCTGCCTTCCGGTGGCGCTGCGCGCGCCGGCTCCGGCCTGTCGGTCGACGGCGCGATCGGCGCGATCGGGGCGCGGCTCGGCGGCTGAGCCTCAGCCGACGAGCCCGTCGAGGTCGACGAAGCCGTAGCCGAGTGCCTGCAGCCCGTCGATGATGCGCGGCAGCGCGTCAGCGTCGAGGGTCGTGCCGTCGTCCGGGTTGGCGCCGACGTGCATGAGCACGATGTGGCCGGGCACCGCCGTGCCGACGACGCCGTCGACGACCTCGTCGACGGTCAGGCCGCCGCTCGTGCCCTTCCAGCCGAGCGAGTCCACGCTCCAGCGCACCGGCAGGTAGCCCGCGTCGTTGACGACGCGGATGTCGTGCGCGGTGCGCGCCCCGAAGGGGAAGCGGAAGAGCGGCATCGCGGGGCGGCCGCTCGCTGCGACGATCGCCGCCTCGGCCGCGGCCAGGTCGGCTCTGATGCGCACGTCGGTCAGCTCGGGATACGACAGGTGCGCGTCGCTGTGGTTCCCGACCGGGTGCCCAGCCGCCGCCATGGCGCGAACCTGCTGCGGGTAGCTGCGTGCGAACGCGCCCGTGACGAAGAAGGTCGCGGGCACGTCCCGCTCGGCGAGCGTCGCGAGGATGCCGCCGACGGCCGCATCCGAGCTGCCGCCGTCGAAGGTCAGCGCGACGACGCTGCGCTCCGTCGGGATGCGCTCGAGGTCGACACCGCTCCACGCCGCGGGCAGGTTCGTCGAGGGCGGCGGCGCTGGCGGCGGCGCCGGAGTGGGCAGGGGCGGCGAGGGTTGAGGCGTCGGCGATGCGCTCGGCGGCGCCGGCGACGCGGTCGGCGGTGCGGGCGGCTGGCTCGGCGCTGTCGTCGGCGGTTGCGCGGGATCGACTGTGGGGGTCGCGCTCGGTCGGGTCGGGGACTCCGACGACGGCGGTGCCGTCGTGTCTCCCGGACCCGGTGCGACGCACGCCGCGGTGACCAGGCTCGCTGTCAGCGCGAGCCCGGCGAGGACGCGACGCCCCGCTCTCATGCGGCCAGTATGCGCCCGGGCGACCGCCGACGGGGCACGCGTCGGTAACGGTTACGCGTCGATGCGGTCGCGGTCCACCTGGCTCGTGACGATGAGCTCGCGGCGCGGCGCGACCTCGTTGCCCATCAGCAGCTCGAACACCTCGATCGCCCGCTCGGCGTCGCTGATCGTGACGCGCCGCAGCGTGCGGCGGCTGCGGTCCATCGTGGTCTCGGCCAGCTGGTCGGCGTCCATCTCGCCGAGCCCCTTGTAGCGCTGCGGCGGCTCGTGCCAGGTCTTCCCGGCCTTCTTGAGCTTCGTGAGCGTGCGGTGCAGCTCGGCGTCGGAGTAGGTGTACACGGCTTCGTCGGGCTTGCCGCGGTGCTTGACAAGGACCCGGTGCAGCGGCGGCACGGCGGCGAAGACGCGCCCCTCCTCGATGAGCGGACGCATGTACCGGTGGATGAGCGTGAGCAGCAGGGTGCGGATGTGCGCCCCGTCGACGTCGGCGTCCGACAGCATGATGACCTTGCCGTAGCGCGCGGCGCTGATGTCGAACGAGCGGCCCGAGCCGGCGCCGATCGACTGGATGATCGCCGCGCACTCCGCGTTCGAGAGCATGTCGGCGACGGACGCCTTCTGCACGTTGAGGATCTTGCCGCGGATGGGCAGGATCGCCTGGAACTCGCTGTCGCGGGCGGGCTTCGCGGTGCCGAGCGCGCTGTCGCCCTCGACGATGAACAGCTCGGTCTGGTCGACGTCGTTCGAGCGGCAGTCGACGAGCTTGACGGGCAGCGACGACGACTCGAGCGCCGTCTTGCGGCGGGCGGTCTCCTTGAGCGAGCGCGCCGAGATGCGCGCCTTCATCTCGCTCACGACCTTCTCGAGCAGCTGCGCGGCCTGCGCCTTCTCATCGCGCTTCGACGACGTCAGGATCGCGCCGAGCTCGCGCTGCACCACTTGCGCGACGATCTGGCGCACGGCGGGCGTGCCGAGCACCTCCTTCGTCTGGCCCTCGAACTGCGGCTCGGGCAGGCGCACGGTCACGACGGCCGACAGCCCGGCGAGGGCGTCGTCCTTCTCGACCTTGTCGTTGCCGACCTTGAGCTTGCGCGAGTTCGCGGCCACCTGGTCGCGGATGAGCTTCAGCAGCGACTGCTCGAAGCCGGCAAGGTGCGAGCCGCCCTTGGGCGTCGCGATGATGTTGACGTAGGTCTGCACGACCGTGTCGTAGCCCGTGCCCCAGCGCAGCGCGATGTCGACCTCGCACGTTCGGTCGACCTCGCGCGTGACCATGTGGCCGGTCTCCTCATCGAGCACCGGGATGGTCTCCTGGAACGCGCCCTCGCCGGTGAGCCGCCAGGTGCCGGTCAGCGCGGGATCGGGCGCGAGGTACTCGACGAACTCGCTGATGCCGCCGTCGTACTTGAAGTCGTGCACGACGCGCTCGGCACCGCGGTCGTCGATGATCTGCAGCGCGAGCCCCGGCACGAGGAACGCGGTCTGGCGCGCGCGGCTCGCGAGCTCGTCGGCG
The DNA here is from genome assembly GCF_049844935.1 of Agrococcus sp. DT81.2. Classification (NCBI taxonomy): domain Bacteria; kingdom Bacillati; phylum Actinomycetota; class Actinomycetes; order Micrococcales; family Microbacteriaceae; genus Agrococcus; species Agrococcus sp. DT81.2. Next base: position 637,168 of record NZ_JBNCLZ010000001.1, read on the forward strand.
AGGAACTCGGCGCCCTTCGTGAACACCTGCGGGTCGGCCCAGTAGCGCACCCGGGTGCCGGTGACGCCCTTCGCGACCTTGCCGACCTTGCGCAGGTGCGACTCCTCGGTGAACGGCAGGAAGGTCGCCGACGGCGAGGGCTCGCCCGAGTCGAGGAACTCGCCCGGCTCGCCGCGGTGGAACGACATGGCCCAGGTCGCGCCGTCGCGGTCGACCTCGACGTCGAGGCGCTCCGAGAGGGCGTTGACGACGGATGCGCCCACGCCGTGGAGGCCGCCGGAGGACTTGTAGGCGCCGCCGCCGAACTTGCCGCCGGCGTGCAGCTTCGTGAAGATGACCTCGACGCCCGACAGGCCCGTGCGCGGCTCGATGTCGATCGGCAGGCCGCGGGCGCGGTCGCGCACCTCGACCGAGCCGTCGGCGTGCAGCACGACCGTGATCTCGGTGCCGTGGCCGCCGAGCGCCTCGTCGACCGAGTTGTCGATGATCTCCCAGAGGCAATGCATGAGCCCGCGGGAATCCGTCGAGCCGATGTACATGCCGGGGCGCTTGCGCACCGCCTCGAGACCCTCGAGCACCGTCAGGTGCCGTGCCGAGTAGTCGGATGCGACTGCCAACCGATCCCCCTCCGTGCGTGTCGAGCGGTCCGCTGCCGGTTGCCGCGCCCGCCAGCCTACGGCGGAGCGCCCACCCCGCATGGCAGGGCGCGCGGCGTGCTGTGCGTTGCGCCGCTGGCGAACCGTTATCGGATTGGCACGGTTTCGCGCCTCGGACGTGCCACGATGGAGCACGGACGGAAGAAGGAGGGCACCGTGAACGACACCCAGACCACGACGCTCGAGATCGAGGAGCCAGACGCCCCGCTCAGCGGGCTGGACCGCTGCGACAGCTGCGGCGCCCAGGCGTACGTCCGCGCGACGATGGAGAGCGGCACCCTGCTCTTCTGCGCGCACCACGCGGCGAAGCACCGCGAAGCGATGATGCCCCTCGCCAAGGTGTGGCACGACGAGACGGCCAAGCTCCAGGAGCGTTGATCAGCCCCTCGGTGCCCACCATCGAGCACTGACCACGAAGCGGCCCGCCCCCACAGGGGCGGGCCGCTTCCGTGTGCCCGGCAGTGCGCGGCGCGCCTCAGCGCCCGAACGGACCCTGCAGTCGCTGCAGGAAGCGCCGCGTGCGCTCCTCGCGCGGGTCGCCGAAGACCTGCTCGGGCGTGCCGCGCTCGACCACGACGCCCTGGTCGAAGAACGACACCTCGTCGGCGACCTCGCGCGCGAAGCCCAGCTCGTGCGTGACGACCGCCATCGTCCAGCCCTCCCCTGCGAGCTCGGTCATCACGGCGAGCACTTCGCCGACGAGCTCGGGGTCAAGCGACGACGTCGGCTCGTCGAAGAGCAGCATCGACGGCTGGAGCGCGAGCGCGCGCACGATGCCGACGCGCTGCTGCTGGCCGCCCGACAAGGAGGAGGGATACGCATCCGCCTTCTCGCGCAGGCCGACGCGCTCGAGCAGCGCCAGCGCATCCGCCGTCGCCTCGTCGCGGCCACGGCCCTGCACCCTGATGGGTCCGATCGTGACGTTGCCGAGCACCGTGAGGTGCGGGAACAAGTGGTGCTGCTGGAAGACCATGGCGGATGCGCGGTGGAGCGCGGCGCGCTCGCGGCCGGTGCGCGGCTTCGAGAGGTCGAGCTCGAGGTCGCCGATGCGCAGCGTGCCCGCCTCCGGCCTCTCGAGGCCGTTGAGCGAGCGCAGCACGGTCGTCTTGCCCGAGCCGGACGGCCCGATGAGTGCATGCACGGTGCCGGGTGCGATGTCGAGGTCGACGCCGCGCAGCACGTGGTTGTCGCCGAACGACTTGTGCAGGCCGCGCGCGGAGAGCAGGAGGTCAGACGGCGCTGTGTTGTCAGACTGCATAGCGATCCAGCTTCCGTTCGAGGCGGTCCTGGCCGCCCGCGAGCACGAGGCAGATCACCCAGTAGACGGCGGCCGCGACGATGTAGATGGTGAGGAACTCACCGCTCGGCGCGGCGATGCGCTGCGCGACGCGGAACAGCTCGGTCATCGTGATGACGGAGGCCAGCGACGTGTCCTTCACGAGCGAGATGAGCGTGTTCGACAGCGGCGGGACCGAGACGCGCGCGGCCTGCGGCAGCACGATGCGCCACAGCGACTGGCCCCGGGACATGCCGATCATCGACGCGGCCTCCCACTGCCCGCGCGGGATCGACAGGATCGCCGCTCGGATGATCTCGGCCGCGTAGCCGCCGACGTTCATCGACAGCGCGATGATGGCGCTCGGCCACGGGTCGAGCGTGATGCCGAGCTGCGGCATGCCGTAGAAGATCACGAACAGCTGCACGAGCAGCGGAGTGCCGCGGATCGCCGAGATGTAGGCGCGGGCGATGCCGGAGAGCCATCGGATGCCCGAGATGCGCGCGAGCGCGAGGCCGATCGCGACGAGCAGGCCGAGCACGAACGACGCCGCCGCGAGCGGGATGGTGCCCGCCACGGCCCCGAGCGCGATCGGCCCGATCGAGTCGAGGATGAGCTGCCAGTTCACGCCGCGAGCCTACGGGTCGCCGCGCGCGCCGACGCGGCCCCGGCGAGTGCCGGGGCCGCGAGGGAGGACCTGGACTGCGTCACGGCTGCGAGACGTCCTCGCCGAAGTAGCGCTCCGAGATCTCGGCGAGCGTGCCGTCGGCGGCGAGCGCGGCGAGCGCCTCGTCCACCGCGGTCACGAGCGACTCGCTGCCCGCGCGGAACGCGAGCGCGTTCTCGCTCGTCTCCTCGGTCTCGGCGACGTCGACGAGCCCCGTCTCGCCGCCCTGCGACTGCACGTAGTCGAGGTAGGTGAGGCGGTCGTTGATCGTCGCGTCGACGCGGCCCGTGCGCAGCAGCTCGGCCGCCTGCGCGAAGCCCTCGACCTCCTCGACGTCGGCGCCGGCGTCTGTCGCGACCTCTGCCCAGTTGCTCGTGAGCGACTGCGCGCTCGTGCGGCCCGCGAGGTCGTCGAACGACGCGATGTCGCTGCCCTCGGCCACGATGAGCACGCCGGGCGAGTAGGTGTACGGCTGGCTGAACAGGTAGCGCTCGAGGCGCTCCGGCGTGATCGACACCTGGTTGGCGATGACGTCGACCCGGCCCGCGTCGAGCGCGGCGAAGATCGCGTCCCACTGGGTCTCGACGAACTCGACCTCGACGCCGAGCTCCTCGGCGACCGCGGTGATGATCTCGACGTCGTAGCCCGTCAGCTCGCCCGCGCCGCCCTCGTGGAACGAGAACGGGGAGTACGTGCCCTCGGTGCCCACGACGAGCACGCCCTCCTCCTGCACCTGCTCGATCGTCAGGCCCGTCGAGGCCTCCGGGGCCTCCGTCGCGCCGGGCTCCGCAGCCGTGGAGCAGCCGACGATGGCGACGGACGCCGCGGCCACAGCGGCGATCGGGGCGAGGCGGGACATGGTGGTGCGGGGTCGAGGCATGAGCGCTCCTTCTCGGGGGTATCAACACATCCTAGAACGCCGCGAGGCCCCCCGGATGTTCCGGGGGGCCTCATGACGATCGGTGACGGCGGTGGTCTCGACGCACGCGCTGCGCGTGTGGCTCGACCAGCGGGGCATCACTCGAGGTAGTCGCGCAGCTGCTGCGACCGCGAGGGGTGGCGCAGCTTGGCCATCGTCTTCGACTCGATCTGCCGGATCCGCTCGCGCGTGACCCCGAACGTGTCGCCGATCTGGTCGAGCGTCTTCGGCATGCCGTCGCCGAGGCCGAAGCGCATGCGGATGACGCCCGCCTCGCGCTCCGACAGCGAGTCGAGCAGCGACTCGAGCTGGCGCTGCAGCATCGTGAAGCCGACAGCGTCGGCGGGCACGACGGCCTCCGTGTCCTCGATCAGGTCGCCGAACTCGCTGTCGCCGTCCTCGCCGAGGGGTGTGTGCAGCGAGATGGGCTCGCGGCCGTACTTCTGCACCTCGATGACCTTCTCGGGGGTCATGTCGAGCTCGCGGGCCAGCTCCTCGGGGCTCGGCTCGCGGCCGAGGTCCTGCAGCATCTGCCGCTGCACGCGGGCGAGCTTGTTGATGACCTCGACCATGTGCACCGGGATGCGGATGGTGCGGGCCTGGTCGGCCATGGCGCGCGTGATGGCCTGGCGGATCCACCACGTCGCGTAGGTCGAGAACTTGAAGCCCTTGGTGTAGTCGAACTTCTCGACCGCGCGGATGAGGCCGAGGTTGCCCTCCTGGATGAGGTCGAGGAACTGCATGCCGCGACCGGTGTAGCGCTTGGCGAGCGACACGACGAGGCGCAGGTTCGCACCCAGCAGGTGGCTCTTGGCGCGCTGGCCGTCGCGGGCGATGCGCGTGAGGTCGCGCTTGAGCTGCCAGTCGAGGTCGGGCTCGAGCGAGAGCTTCTCCTCGGCGAAGAGACCGGCCTCGATGCGCATCGCGAGGTCGACCTCCTGCTCGGCGTTCAGCAGCGCGACCTTGCCGATCTGCTTCAGGTAGTCCTTGACGGGGTCTGCCGTGGCGCCGGTGATCGCCGTCGCGGCGGGCTCGTCGTCGTCACCCGAGAGGCGCATTGCGCCGGTCGGGAGCTTCTCGACGTGGACCGTCTCCTCCTCCTCGGCCTCCTCGGGCTCCTCGGTGGTCTCCTCGGTCTCCGGCTCCTCCGTGGTGGCGGCGGCCTTGCGGCGACCGCCGCGCGCGGCAGCAGGCTTGGCGGCGGCCTCGTCGGAGCCGGCCGCAGCGGCGGCCTTCTTCGCGGCCGCCGTCTTGGCGGCGGTGGCCTTGGCGGCCGTCGTCTTCGTGGCGGTGGTCTTCGCGGCGGTGGTCTTGGCCGCCGGCGCCTTCTTGGCAGCGGTCTTCGCCGCCGGCGCCTTCGCCGCGGCGGTCTTGGCCGCTGGGGCCTTGGCCGCGGGCGCGTCGGCCTGCGATGCCTCGGTCGAAGCGGGGTCGGTCGAAGCGGCGTCGGTCGCAGCGGCGGCCTTCGTCGAGGTTCGACGGGCGGTCGTGGTCGTTTCCTTGGCTGGCATGCGTCCTCCGCAGATCTCGGGCACCCAGGCTTCGGGGCAGTCGAATGACCCATGTCAAGTCCGCGAGCAAGCGCGATCTCGACTGGGTCGGTCTTGACAGTATAGCGCCGGGTATGGCATGGGCATTCCCATATGGCGCAGATCCGCCCGACCGGGGCTCGACTCAGCCCTTGCGGTCCCGCATCCACCGGGCGATCGCGGTCCAGACCGGCGCGACCTCGATGCCCTCCTCGCGCATCTTCGACCGTGTGAGGCGGCGTGTGCGCACGATCATGACGACGCCGACGGCGAGCACGACGAGCTGCGAGGCGAGCGCGATGCGGAAGCCCTCCCAGTCGTAGACGCCGACGCTCTCCCCCGCAGCGCTGCGGACCGAGTGGACGGCGTCGAGGATGACGCCGATCGCGGGCATGAGCGCGAACGACGCGAGGAACCCGCCGACGTTGACGACCCCGTTGGCCGAGCCGAGGATCCGCAGCGGGTTGAAGGTGCGGGCGAAGTCGAAGCCGACGGTCGAGCCGGGACCGGCGATGCCGAGCACGACGACGAGCACGATGACGAGCCAGTGCGGCGGATGCCCGGGCCAGAGGAGCACGGTCGTCCAGGTCGCGACGACGAGTCCGACGATCCCGAGCACGAGCGTCGATCGCCGCAGCGGGAAGCGCGCGGTCGCGATGCCGACGATCGGGCCGACCACCATGCCGGTGCCGACCACGATGGCCATGAGCCCGGCCGCCTCCCCGCGCTCGTAGCCGAGCCCCTCGACGAGCATGGGGTAGCCCCACAGCAGCAGGAAGACGTTCGTGCAGCCGAGCAGCGAGAAGTGGGTCCAGAAGCCGAGCTTCGTGCCGGGCTGGCGGATCGCGCTGCGCAGGCGCGGCCACCAGCCCTCCGGCACGTCGATCGAGCCCGTCGCGGGCGCCCCGCCCCTGGGCGCGTCGAAGACGACGATGAGCACGAGCACGAGCGCGACGGCGCCGACGACCGCGAGCGAGCCGAACGAGAGCGTCCAGCCCACCTCGTGCAGCAGCCACGCGAACGGCACGACCGACAGCAGCTGGCCGAGCTGCCCGCTCGTGGCGGTCCACTGCGACATCTGCGCGACGATCGGCCCGCGGAACCAGCCCGACTGCAGCCGGATGACCGAGATGAAGGTCGCCGCATCGCCGATGCCCAACAGGATGCGGCCGGCGATGGCGATCGGCAGCTCCTCGGCGACGGCCACCATCACCTGCCCGCCGACCATCACGGCCGCGCCGCTCGCGATGAGGATGCGCGGTCCGTACCGGTCGAGCAGCACGCCGACCGGGATCTGCATCACCGCGTAGACGCCCACCTGCACTGCACCGAGGGTCGAGAGCAGGGTCGCCTGCACGTCGAACCGCTCCGCCGCCGCGGGGCCAGCGACGCCGAGCGAGGAGCGGTGCAGGATCGCGACCATGTACGCGATCGCGCCCACTCCCCACACGAACCAGGAGCGGGCGCTGTTCATCCGAGCGGGTCCGCCCCTGGGCGCCGGCGCTGCTGCAGGTACCGCTCGAGCTCCTCGGCGATCTCGTCGGCGCTCGGCAGCGATCCGTCCTCGTCGGTGAGCGGCGAGCGCACCGACGACTGCGCCATGAACGCGTCGTAGCGCGCCTCGAGGGTGCGCACGATCCGCACGAGCTCCTCGTTCGTCTCCATCTGCTGCGCGACGAGCTGCTGGAACTCGCGGTCGGCCTGGCGCAGCTCCTCGGTGCGGAACGCGAGCGACGTCGCGCTCGTCACGCCCTCGAGGGCTGCGAGGGCGGGACCGGCCGAACCCGACTCGCCGACGTAGTGCGGCACGAGCACGGTGAAGGTCACGACCGGCGCGATCGGGTGCAGGCGGTGCTCGATGCGGTGGATGACGGAGCCGGGCACCTGCGAGACCGGCCGCCACGCGGAGTACTGCTCGATGAGCTCCACGCGGTTGCCGGAGACCGTCGACACGAGCGGGCGCGTGTGGGGCACCGGCATGCCGATCGAGGTGATGATCGTGGTCGACGCGACGCCGAGCCGCTCGATCAGATCGAGCACCGCATCCGTGAACCGCTCCCACATCCAGTCGGGCTCAGGCCCCGTCAGCAGCAGGAACGGCACGCCGGCGTCATCCTCCACGACCAGGAGCGTGAGCGAGTGCGGCAGGTACTCCTCGATCTTGTCCTCGTTGAAGAGGATGCGCGGACGCCGCGAGCGGTGGTCGATCAGCACGTCGGTGTCGAACTCGACGATGCTGCGGTGCGGCAGCGTGTCGAGGATCGCGGCGGCCGCAGCCTCGGCGGCGGCGCCCGCGTCGACGAAGCCGTGGATCGCGATGACGAGGTCGAGGCCGTGCGGGACCGTCTCGAGGTCCTCGAGGGACAGGGTCAGCTCGCGCGGATCGAACACGGTCCCAGCCTAGTGATCGGCCGGGCTGCCCATCCGCAGGTCGCCGTCTTCGGGGCACCCTCCTGCAGGCGGCCGGTATCCTCGTGACCCATGCCCCTCCCGACACTCTCCATCATCGCCAGCCCCGACGACGCCACGGCGGAGCTCGTGGTGCACGGCGTGCGCGCAGGCGAGACGCCCGAGGCCCCGGGCTTCGACACCGAGCTGCTGGCGGCGTTGGGCGTCACCGGCAAGCGCGAGCAGATCGTGCGGGCCGTCGTCGACGGTCGCCGCGTCGCGTTCGCCGGGCTCGGCGACGACGTCACGCCGACGCGCCTGCGTGAGGTCGCGGGCGCTGCAGTGCGCTCGCTGCGCGACGTGCCGTCGCTCGCGCTGGCGCTGCCCGTCCGGTCGAGCGAGGACGTGCTCGCCGTGCTCGAGGGCGCCGCGCTCGGCGCCTACCGCTTCGCCGGGCTCAAGCGCGCCGAGGCGCCCAGGATCTGCGAGATCGCCGTCGTCGCGGGCGAGGCGGAGGTGTCGGCATCCGTCGTCACCGACGCGACGATCGCCGCTCGAGCCGTGTGGACGACGCGCGACCTCGCCAACACGCCTCCGAACCTGCTGAGCCCGGTCGACTTCGCCGACCGCGTCGCCGCCGAGGCGCCGGAGGCGGGCCTCACGGTCGTCGTGCGCGACGAGGAGCGACTGCGTCGCGAGGGCTTCGGCGGCATCCTCGGCGTCGGCCAGGGCTCGAGCCGCCCGCCGCGGCTCGTCACGGTCGAGCACGCCCCCGAGGGCGCGACGCGGCACGTCGTGCTCGTCGGCAAGGGCATCACCTTCGACTCGGGCGGCCTCTCGCTCAAGCCCGCCGCCTCGATGCAGCACATGAAGTTCGACATGACGGGAGCGGCGACCGTCTACGCCGTGACCGTCGCCGCGGCCGCGCTGCAGCTGCCGATCCGCGTCACCGCGCACCTGTGCCTCGCCGAGAACCTCGTCTCCTCCACGTCCACCCGCCCCGACGACGTGCTCACCATGCGGGGCGGCACGACCGTCGAGGTGACGAACACCGACGCCGAGGGCCGGCTCGTGATGGCCGACGGCCTCGCGCTCGCGAGCGAGGCGCAGCCCGACGCCATCATCGACGTCGCGACCCTCACGGGCGCGCAGCAGGTCGCGCTCGGCGACCGGGTGAGCGCGCTGATGGGCAACGACGACGCCCTCATCGACGCGATCCTGACCGCCTCGCGAGCGGCGGGCGAGCAGCTGTGGCCGATGCCGATCCCGGAGGAGATGCTGCCCATGCTCGACTCCGACGTCGCCGACCTCATGAACGCGAAGGTCGGCAGTCGCTCCGGCGGGATGCTGCTCGCCGCGGCCTTCCTCGCGGAGTTCGTCGGCGAGCGCGACGGCGCGCCCATCCCTTGGGCGCACCTCGACATCGCCGGCCCGTCGACGAACACCGGCTCGCCGTTCGGCCACACGCCCTCCGGTGCCACCGGCGTGACCGTGCGCGGGCTCATCCGCACGCTCGCGGCGATGGCGCGCACGGCCGAGTAGGCAGCCCTGCCCGGATGCGCCCGCGCGGGGCACGCCCGACGTGCAGGCGCATCCGACTAGGGTGGGACGGGCAAGACCTGCCGTGCACCGCCGCGAGACCAGAGCGGCAATGAAGACTCATAAGGAGCTAGTGCGTGTCCGATCAGAGCTTTGACATCGTCGTCCTGGGCGGAGGCAGCGCGGGGTACGCCGTGGCGCTGCGCGCTGTGCAGCTCGGCAAGACCGTCGCGATCGTCGAGAAGGACAAGCTCGGGGGCACGTGCCTCCACAAGGGCTGCATCCCGACGAAGGCCATGCTCCACTCCGCGGAGGTCGCCGACGTCGTGCGCGACGCGGAGGAGTCCGGCGTGGAGGCCGAGCTCAAGGGCATCGACATCCAGCGCGTGACGGCCTTCCGCGAGGGCATCGTCTCGAAGAAGTTCAAGGGCCTGCAGGGCCTCATCAAGGCCAAGGGCATCCCGGTCATCGAGGGCGAGGGCAAGCTGACGTCGCCCACGACCGTGCAGGTCGGCGACCAGACGATCACGGGCAAGAACATCGTGCTCGCCACGGGCTCCTACCCGAAGTCGCTCCCGGGCCTCGAGATCACCGGCAACGTCATCACGAGCGAGCAGGCGCTGCAGCTCGACTGGATCCCGCAGCGCGCGGCGATCCTCGGCGGCGGCGTCATCGGCGTCGAGTTCGCGAGCGTCTGGCGCTCCTTCGGCGTCGAGGTGACGATCATCGAGGGCCTCCCCCACCTCGTGCCCAACGAGGAGGAGTCGGTCTCGAAGCAGTTCGAGCGCGCCTACAAGAAGCGCGGCATCCAGTTCAAGCTCGGCGCCCGCTTCTCGGGCGTCACGCAGGACGACTCGGGCGTGCACGTCTCGCTCGAGACCGGCGAGACGATCGACGCCGACCTGCTGCTCGTCGCCGTCGGCCGCGGCCCGGTGACGGCGAACCTCGGCTACGAGGAGGTCGGCGTGCAGATGGACCGCGGCTTCGTCACCGTCGACGAGCGCCTGCAGACCTCGGTGCCCGGCGTCTACGCCGTCGGTGACATCGTGCCCGGCCTGCAGCTCGCGCACCGCGGCTACCAGCAGGGCATCTTCGCCGCAGAGCAGATCGCGGGCCTCGACCCGCGCCCGGTCGCCGACCTCAACATCCCCAAGGTCACCTACTCCGACCCCGAGGTCGCATCCGTCGGCTACACCGAGGCGAAGGCCAAGGAGCAATTCGGTGCCGACCAGATCGAGACGTACGAGTACTCGCTCGGTGGCAACGCGAAGAGCGAGATCGTCGGCACCACCGGATCGGTCAAGGCCGTGCGCGTCAAGGACGGCCCCGTCGTCGGCGTGCACATGATCGGCCGCCGCGTCGGCGAGCTCATCGGTGAGGCGCAGCTCATCGTGAACTGGGAGGCGTACCCCGAGGACGTCTCGCAGCTCATCCACGCGCACCCGACGCAGCACGAGGCGCTCGGCGAGACCATGCTCAAGCTCGCGGGCACGCCGCTGCACGCCATCTGATCGACAGCCACAGGAGACACGAAGCATGACTGACATCCAGCTCCCCGCTCTGGGCGAGAGCGTCACCGAGGGCACGATCACCCGTTGGCTCAAGGCCGTGGGCGACGAGGTCGCCGTCGACGAGCCCATCGTCGAGGTCTCGACCGACAAGGTCGACACCGAGGTGCCGTCGCCGGTCGCCGGCACGCTCACCGAGATCCTCGCCCAGGAGGACGACACCATCGAGGTCGGCGCCGTGATCGCGCGCGTCGGCGATGCGGGCGATGCGCCCGCGGAGGCCGAGCCGGCTGCCCAGGCGCCCGCCGAGGACGCTCCCGATGCTGCGGTCGCGACCGCGGGCACCGACAGCGAGCCCGATCAGGAGGCCGACGCCGAGTCGGCCGCCGAGGCGCAGGACTCCCCCTCGCAGCAGGCGGACCAGCAGGCCGAGACCACCCCGACCGAGACGCCCGAGGCAGGCACGAAGCCCGCCGACGACGGCGGCGCGGAGATCACGCTCCCGGCGCTCGGCGAGAGCGTCACCGAGGGCACGATCACCCGTTGGCTCAAGGCCGTGGGCGACGAGGTCGCCGTCGACGAGCCCATCGTCGAGGTCTCGACCGACAAGGTCGACACCGAGGTGCCGTCGCCGGTCGCCGGCACGCTCACCGAGATCCTCGCCCAGGAGGACGAGACGGTCGACGTCGGCGCCGTGATCGCTCGCATCGGCGGCGGAGCCGGTGCGCCGGCCGCCGGCGAGCCGACCGAGCAGCAGCCCGCGCAGGCGTCCGGCGATCAGCCGGTCCCCGCCGAGGAGGACGTGATCGAGGGCGCCGGCACCGAAGAGGTGGGCGTCGAGCAGGAGGAGATCGCGAAGGAGGCCATCGCGCAGGAGGCTCCGCAGCAGCAGGAGGCTCCGAAGCAGGAGGCCCCGAAGGAGCAGGCCGCGCCCGCGCAGCCGAAGGCGCCGGCCGCACCCGCGCAGCCGAAGGCCCCGGCCGCCCCCGCCCGGCAGCAGGCACCCGCCGCGCCGGCGCCGCAGGCCGCTCCCGCGCCCGCAACCGGCACGCCCTACGTCACGCCCATCGTGCGCAAGCTCGCGAACGAGAAGGGCGTCGACCTCGCGTCGCTCACGGGCACGGGCGTCGGTGGACGCATCCGCAAGGAGGACGTGCTGGCGGCCGCCGAGTCGGCTGCCCAGGCACCGGCCGCGGAGGCGCCCGCGCAGCAGGCTCCGGTCGAGGTCGAGGTCTCGCCGCTGCGCGGCACGACCGCGCCGATGTCGCGCCTCCGCAAGGTGGTCGCGAAGCGCGCTGTCGAGTCGATGCAGACGCTCGCGCAGCTCACGACCGTCGTGGAGGTCGACGTGACGAAGGTCGCGCAGCTCCGCGAGTCGAAGAAGGCCGCCTTCCAGCAGGAGACGGGGCAGAAGCTCACCTTCCTGCCGTTCTTCACGCAGGCGGCCGTCGAGGCGCTCAAGTCGCACCCGCTCATCAACGCGACGGACGACGGCGCGGAGATCACCTACCCGGCGACCGAGAACCTCGCCATGGCGGTCGACACGGAGCGCGGACTGCTGACCCCGGTCATCCGCGACGCGAGCTCGAAGAGCATCCGCGAGCTGACGGCCGAGATCGCCGACCTGGCGCAGCGCACCCGTGACAACAAGCTGAGCCCCGACGAGCTCGCCGGGGGCACGTTCACGCTGACGAACACGGGCTCGCGCGGCGCGCTGTTCGACACGCCGGTGGTGTTCCAGCCGCAGCGCGCCATCCTCGGGGTCGGCACGGTCGTGAAGCGCCCCGTCGTGGTGCAGGTCGACGGGCAGGACTCGATCGCCATCCGCTCGATGGTGTTCCTCGCCCTCTCGTACGACCACCGCATCATCGACGGCGCCGACGCGGCCCGCTACCTGGGCCAGGTCAAGGCCCGGCTCGAGTCGGGCGCGTTCGAGGTCTAGTCCGGCCACGCGTCTCGCAGCGTCCAACCGGCCTCGGAGCTCATCACGAGCACCGAGGCCGGTTCGTCGTCCGAGACCACGCGCAGCAACCACGCCTCGCCGAGCCGCTGGACGAGCTCGAGCCGACCGTCTGCTGGCATGCGCCACGGCCGGTCCGCGGTGAGCTGCGGACTGTCGGGTTCGTGCAGGCCGACGAGGCACGCCGCATCCGCCGCGTCGAGGCACGCCTCCCGCTCGGCGAGCAGCATCGCGGCACCCGTGACGGGGTCGTCGGTCGGTGCCGCCGCCGGAGCGGCCTGCGGCGGCCCCGACGTGTCGGGCGACGCGGTCGGCACGGCTGACGCCGCGGCCGGCGGCGAGACGGGCATCCGCGCCTCCCCCGCCGCAGTCGGCGGCAGCAGCGCCGCGACGGCGACGGCGAAAGCGACGGCGCTCGCCGCCGCCACCGCCCAGAACGGTGCACGGACGGCGCGGAGGCCACGCACGATCGCGGACGCGCGGGGCATGCGCCCGGACCGCAGCGTCGGCATCCGATCGCTCAGGCGCTCGAGCAGCAATGCTGCCCTGGCCCAGACGGCGTCGAGCCCGACCGCCCGATCCCGATCGCGGAGCCGTGGCCGGGCGACCTCGACCGGCGCCGCGTCGGGCTGCATCCCGAGCGGCAGGGCCGGCCACGCCGCGAGCAGGGCCTCGCCGGCGGCCGCGATGTCGCGCGCGTCGAGCGCCCGAGCGACGCTGTCGGGGAGCTCGGCGCCGCCCGCCGACAGCACCGCCTCGGCCAGGGCCGCCCAGTCCGCGACATCCGAAGCGACCGCCTCGCTGCGCTCGCGCCAGGCGGGCGACGGCCGCGCGGTCTCGACGTTCGCGCCCTCGCCGACCAGCAGCGGCGCGCCATCGGTGTCGAGCCGCACCTGCTGGGCCGTCACGCCGCCGACCGCGGCTCCGACGGCGTGCAGCGCCCCGAGCGCCGCCGCGATCGGCGCGAGCGCCGTCACGGCCTCGCCCGGCTGCGGAGCACCTCGCTCGCGGAGCCAGTCGGCCAGGTCGTGAGGCAGGAGCGGCCGCACGAGCACGACGCCCGCATCCGTCGCGACGTCGAGGATCGGCACGAGGTGCGGATGCTCGGCGACCAGCAGCGCCTCGGCCTCTCGGGCGAGCGTCGCCTCCTCCCCGGGCAGGCTGCGGTGCAGCTCGACCCCGGCGCCCGACGCGTCGGTCGCGACCCACACCTCCCGCGCCGCGTCGCGCCGCAGTGCGCGCACGAGCGGATGGCCCGCGATCGTCGGCGCGGCACCGTCGGCGTCGTCCTCCTCGTCGATCCCGACCACGTCATCCACGTCGGCGACCATGCCACTGCGGCCGCCGCGACCGGCGTCCCTCGGACCCCACCTGTGGAGAGCGCGAGGCCCGCGCGCCGGTATCCTGTCCACATGGCACGCGACACCGAGAAGGAGCCCGGCAGGCTCAAGACGATGTGGTCCATCTTCCAGATGACCCGCAAGAACGACCGGCTCGCGCTGCCGTTGCTGCTGCTCGCGCTGCTCGGCCCCATCGTGCTCGTCACGGTGCTGGCGATCGTCTTCCGCCAGGACCCGCTGTTCCTCGTCCTCTGGATCATCAGCGGCGTGCTCATCGGCCTGATGCTGATGATGATGACGCTCACGTGGCGAGCCGAGAAGATCGCGTTCGCGCAGATCGAGGGCCGTCCCGGAGCGGTCGGCGCGGTGCTGAAGAACGGCCTGCGCGGCAACTGGACGACGAGCGAGATGCCGGTCGGCGTCAACCCCCGCACCCAGGACGCCGTCTACCGCGCGGTCGGCAAGCCGGGCGTCGTGCTCATCGCCGAGGGTCCCAAGGAGCGCCTGGCGCGGCTGCTGGGCGAGGAGAAGCGCAAGGTCAAGCGCATCGTGCCGAACGTGCCGATCCACGTCATCGAGATCGGCCCGGACTCGGAGCTCGAGCTGCGCAAGCTCACGAAGACGATGCGGCGGCTGAAGCGCACGCTCAGCCGCGCGGAGGTGATGGCGGTCGCGAACCGGCTCACGTCGCTCGGCCAGGCGAGCCTGCCCATCCCGAAGGGCATCGACCCGCGCCGCGTGCGACCCGGCCGCCCCCGCTGACGTAACACTGCCGAAACATCGGCGTCACGGGCGGGCAATGGCTCCTGCGTAGCGTCGACGGCACGGCATTCGCCCACCCCCAACGCAGTTCAAGGAGCACCATGTTCAAGGATTCGTCCGAGGTCCTCGCCTACATCAAGGACGAGGAGGTGCTCTTCCTCGACATCCGCTTCACGGACCTGCCGGGCGTGCAGCAGCACTTCAACATCCCCGCCTCCACCGTCGACGAGGAGTTCTTCACCGTCGGCCAGCTGTTCGACGGGTCGTCGATCCGCGGGTTCGCGAACATCCACGAGTCGGACATGCAGCTCATCCCCGACGTCACGACGGCGTACCTCGACCCGTTCCGCGACAACAAGACGCTCGTGATGATCTTCGACATCTACAACCCGCGCACGGGCGAGATCTACCACCGCGACCCGCGCCAGGTCGCGCACAAGGCCGAGCAGTACCTGGCCTCCACCGGCATCGCCGACACCGCGTTCTTCGCCGCCGAGGCCGAGTTCTACGTCTTCGACGACGTGCGCTACTCGGTGACGCAGAACCAGTCGTTCCACAGCGTCGACTCCGAGGAGGGCGCCTGGAACACCGGTCGCGTCGAGGAGGGCGGCAACCTCGCCAACAAGACGCCCTACAAGGGCGGCTACTTCCCCGTCTCCCCCGTCGACAAGCAGGCAGACCTGCGCGACGACATGGTGCTGAAGCTCGAGGGCATCGGCCTGCAGGTCGAGCGCAGCCACCACGAGGTCGGCACCGGCGGCCAGGCCGAGATCAACTACCGCTTCAACACGATGGTGAAGGCCGCCGACGAGGTGCTCGCCTTCAAGTACATCATCAAGAACACGGCCGAGGAGTGGGGCAAGACGGCGACGTTCATGCCGAAGCCGCTCTTCGGCGACAACGGCTCGGGCATGCACACGCACCAGTCGCTGTGGCTCGACGGCAAGCCGCTGTTCTTCGACGAGAACGGCTACGGCAACCTCTCCGACGTCGCTCGCTGGTACATCGGCGGCCTGCTCGCCCACGCGCCCGCGGTGCTCGCGTTCACGAACCCGTCGATCAACTCGTACCGCCGTCTCGTGAAGGGCTTCGAGGCGCCGGTCAACCTGGTCTACTCGGCCGGCAACCGCTCGGCGGCCATCCGCATCCCGATCACGGGCTCCAACCCGAAGGCGAAGCGCATCGAGTTCCGCGCCCCCGACGCGGCGTCGAACCCGTACCTCGCGTTCGCCGCGCAGATGATGGCCGGCCTCGACGGCATCAAGAACCGCATCGAGCCGCACGAGCCGGTCGACAAGGACCTCTACGAGCTGCCGCCCGAGGAGGCGAAGGACATCCCCCAGGTGCCCGGCACGCTCGAGGAGGCGCTCGTCGCGCTCGAGCAGGACCACGAGTTCCTGCTCGAGGGCAACGTGTTCACGAAGGACCTGATCGACACGTGGATCGCGCTCAAGCGCGAGACCGAGATCCTGCCGATGGCGCTGCGCCCGCACCCGTTCGAGTTCGAGCTCTACTACGGGGTCTGACGGTCTGACGCCACCGCGCACGCAGACGGGGGCCGGGTTCCTTGGGGGGACCCGGCCCCTCTGCGTGCGCGGTGCACTTGGCGGCGCCCCCGCGCGATCCATCTCGCGCCCGCCGTCTGCCCTGCTGGCCTCCGCCAGCCATACTGGACGCTGGTCGCACGACCGTCACGGCGCGACCGCGCCGTACCGAACAGAGAGGGCCCGGACCGGATGGCGCAGGACACGAAGCTCCCCGCGTGGCTCAAGCACGCCAACCGCGTCATGCTGCTCCTGCACAACGCCGGCGTGGCGATCGGACCCCCGCACATCCTGCATGTGCCCGGTCGCACGAGCGGCGAGCCGCGACCGACACCCGTCTCAATCGTCTGGATCGACGGCAGTCGCTACGTCGTCGCCGGCCGACGGATGTCCTGGGTCAAGAACGTTCGGGCCGCCGGAGTCGGTTCGATCCAGCGCGGCCGCCGCCGCGAGCCGGTGCGCTTCACGGAGCTGGAGCCGCACGAGCGAGGGTCGGTGCTGCGGGCCTACTGGCACCAGCACAGCCAGGGCAGGAAGATCGCCGCACAGATCTTCGAAGTGGGCCCGGACGCGAGCGCGGACGAATTCGCCGAAGCCGCTCCGCGGTGCGCGGTCTTCCGCCTCGACGCCTCCTGACGCCCGTCGGTCAGACGGCGACCGCGTTGCCGCAGATGCCGCACACCTCGTACTCGCGGCGGCCCCACCGGGCGATGGGGATGAAGAAGAGCGTGAACTGCTTCGCCTCGCGGATGCGACTCCACACGGTCGTGTTGCCGCACCGCTCGCACGTGCGCGTCTGCCCCGCACCCAGGTCGTGCTGCTTGCTGCCGAAGCCGAAGATGAAGAACATCGGGCCAGCGTAGGCGCAGGTTGCTGGGAGCCAGGAGCGTCTCGATACGCGCCTTCGGTGCTACTCGACGAGCGGGGTGGGCGTCTCGATACGCGCCTTCGGTGCTACTCGACGAGCGGGGAGGGCGACTCGATACGCGCCCTCGGTGCTACTCGACGAACGGAGGGGGCGTCTCGATGAGCGCCTTCGGTGCTGCTCGACGAGCGGGGAGGGCGTCTCGATACGCGCCTTCGGTGCTGCTCGACGAGCGGGGAGGGCGTCTCGATACGCGCCTTCGGTGCTACTCGACAAACGGAGGGGGCTGCTCGACGAGCGATGCGTCTCAGTCCTCGTAGAAGCGGCGGTCGAAGACGCGGCGCGCGCGCCGGGTGGCCGCGAGGTAGTGCTCCTCGAGGTCGCGCGCCGAGCCCGCCGGCAGGCCGACGAGCCGCGCGACGGCCTCGAGCTCGCCGCGGTCGACGGGCAGCAGGTCGATCGACCGCGCGCGTGCCAGCGCGAGACCGTTGCGGATGCGCGTGGCGAGCTTCCACGCCTCCCGCAGGATCTCGACATCGCGGTCCGAGAGCAGCTCCTCCCGCCCGGCTGCGGCGAGGGCCTCGAGGGTCGACGGCGTGCGGAGGCTGGGCACGCGGCCCGCGAACCGCAGCTGCAGCAGCTGCACGAGCCACTCGACGTCGCTGAGGGCACCGTCACCGAGCTTGAGGTGGCGGCGCCGGTCGGCGTTCTGCGGCAGCCGCTCCGACTCCACACGCGCCTTGATGCGGCGCACCTCGCGCACCGACGACGCGGGGAACTCCGCCGGGTAGCGGTGCTCGTCGATCACGGCCATGAGCTCGTCGGCGAGGGCCGCGTCACCCGCGAACGGTCGCGCGCGCAGCAGCGCCTGCGCCTCCCACGGCTCCGACCACCGCTCGTAGTAGGCGCGGTAGCTGTCCACCGTGCGCACGAGCGGCCCCTGCCGGCCCTCGGGCCGCAGCCCCGCATCCAGCTCGAACGGCAGCGTCGGGTCGGCGAGCGTCTCCTGCACACGTCGGATGACGCTGGTCGCGGCCGCGACGGCGTCGCCCTCGCCGCGCGCGACGTGCAGCACGTCGATGTCGCTGCCGAAGCCGATCTCGCGGCCGCCCGTGCGGCCCATCGTGATCGTGGCGAGCTCGAGCCCCTCGGGCCGATGCAGCCGGATGGCCGCGTCGACGAGCGCCGCGGCGATCGCGGTGAGCGCCGCCCCGACGACGCTCTCGTCGATGCGCTGCAGGGCGCTCGCCATCGCGACCCGCAGGTGCTCGCGGCGCCGCAGCGAGCGCAGCGCTTGCCGCACCGCATCCGGATCGTCGTGCCGGGCCAGCACGGCGCTCGCCTCGTCGCGCAGCGCCTCCTCGGTGCGCGGGCGCAGCTGCTCGTCGCCATCGAGCCACGACGCGGCCTCGGGGATCCGCTCCATGAGCTGCGCGATGAGCCGCGACGACGACAGCAGGCGGCTGAGCCGCTGCGCCGCGACGGGCGAGTCACGCAGCATGCGCAGGAACCACGGGCTCTCCCCCAGCGCCTCGCTCAGCCTGCGGAACGCGAGCAGCCCCATGTCGGGGTCCGCGCCCTCGGCGAACCAGCCCAGCAGCACCGGCAGCAGCAGCCGCTGGATCTGCGCGCGCCGCGTCACGCCCGCGGTCAGCTCGCCGATGTGCGCGAGCGCCCCCTTGCCGTCGACGTACCCGGCCGCCTGCAGGCGCCGCATGGCGTGCTCGGGCGTCAGCTGCACGTCCTCGTGGCCGAGCGACGCCGTGGCGCCGAGCAGCGGGCGGTAGAAGAGCCGCTCGTGCAGCGTTCGCACGGCACGCCGTGTCGCCTGCCACTGCTGCTCGAGCGCGTCGGCGTCGGGCAGCCCGGCGGAGCGCGCGAGCCTGCGCAGGTCGTCATCGGCGAGCGGCATCAGGTGCGTGCGGCGCATGCGCCAGAACTGGATGCGGTGCTCGAGCACGCGCAGGAACCGGTAGTGCGCGCCGAACTCGAGCCGGTCCGCGCGCCCGATGGTGCCGCGGGCGGCGAGCGCGTCGAGCGCCTCGAGCGTGCCACGCTGCCGAAGCGAGTCATCGTCGGCGCCGTGCACGAGCTGCAGCAGCTGCACCGTGAACTCGATGTCGCGCAGCCCGCCGGGACCGAGCTTCAGCTGCCGGGCCACCTCGTCGGCGGGGATGTGCTCGGTGACGCGCTCGCGCATCCGCTGCACGGACTCCACGAAGCCCTCGCGGCTCGACGACTCCCAGACCTTCGACCGTACCGACGCCTCGTAGGCGGCGCCGAGCTCGGCGTCACCCGCGAGCGCACGGGCCTTCAGCAGCGCCTGGAACTCCCACGACTTCGCCCAGCGGTCGTAGTAGGCGACGTGGGATGCGAGGGTGCGGGTGAGCGCGCCGTCCTTGCCCTCCGGGCGCAGGTTGGCGTCGACCTCCCACAGCGGCGGCGCCGACTGGAACTGCGCGCAGGCTGCGGACGCCTCGCGCGCGAGCAGCGTCGCGATCTGGGTCGCGCGCGCGTCGTCGACATCGTCGTCGGCCTCGTGCACGAAGATGACGTCGACGTCGCTGATGTAGTTGAGCTCGCGCGCCCCGGCCTTGCCCATGCCGATGATGGCGAGCCGCACCCGGTCGGCGTCGTCGCCGAAGCGCTCGCGCGCGGCCGCGCGAGCGATCGCGAGCCCGGCCTCGAGTGCACCGGCCGCGAGGTCGGCGAGCGCGGCCGAGACGGTGTCGACGGACGCCGCCGGGTCGTCGAGGCCGAGGTCCCATGCGACGAGCTCGGTGAGGTGCCGCCGGTAGCGGCCGCGCATCGCGGCGATCGCCCGATCGCGCGGCATCCTGGCGACCCCCTCGTCGGCCGCGACCGACGCGAGCAGGCTGTCGCGGTAGCCGTCGGCCGTCGTGGGCGAGGCGGGCCGGGCGGCGACGTCGATGTCCTCGGCGTGCCGCTCGAGGTGCTCGGCGATGCCGAGCGAGCCGCCCAGCACGCGCAGCAGCGAGGCGCGCGCGGCCGGGTCGTCGAGCGCGTCGCCCAGGTCGACATCCGCCCGCACGAGCCGCACGAGCATCTGCAGCGCCGTGTCGGGGTCGGCCGAGTGCGCGCACTCGGCGACGAGCCCGTGCAGCGCCTCAGGCAGCTCTGCCAGGCACGCCTCGGCGCGGCTCGGCTCGCGGAACCCCAGGCGCGCGAGGCGCGTCCGGGGCGACGGGATGCGCATGCGCTAGAGCGTCAGGAGGTTCGACTCGAGCTCGACGCGAGTGACCTGCGCGCGGTAGCGGCGCCAGTCCTCGCGCTTGTTGCGGAGGAAGTACGAGAAGACCTGCTCGCCGAGCGTCTCGGCGACGAGCTCCGACTCCTCCATCGCGCCGATCGCGCGGTCGAGGCTCGCGGGCAGCGGCGTGAAGCCGAGCGCCTTCCGCTCCTTGTCGGAGAGCTGCCAGATGTCGTCGACGGCCTCCTCGGGCAGGTCGTAGCCCTCCTCGATGCCCTTGAGCCCGGCGGCGAGCAGCACCGAGAACGCGAGGTAGGGGTTCGCGGCCGAGTCGAGGCCGCGGTACTCGATGCGGGCCGACTGCGCCTTGTTCGGCTTCGACAGCGGCACGCGCACGAGCGCGGAGCGGTTGTTGTGGCCCCAGCTCACGTAGCTCGGTGCCTCGTCGCCCGACCACATGCGCTTGTAGGAGTTGACGTACTGGTTCGTGACGGCCGTGAACTCGGGCGCGTGGTGCAGCAGGCCCGCCATGAACTGACGGCCGATCTTCGACAGCCGGTACTGGCCGGATGCGTCGTAGAACGCGTTGCGCTCGCCTTCGAACAGCGACAGGTGCGTGTGCATGCCGCTGCCGGGGTGCCCCTCGAAGGGCTTCGGCATGAACGTGGCGTAGACGCCCTCGGCCTGCGCGACCTCCTTCACGACCGTGCGGAAGGTCATGATGTTGTCGGCCGTCGAGAGCGCGTCGGCGTACCGCAGGTCGATCTCGTTCTGGCCCGGGCCTGCCTCGTGGTGGCTGAACTCCACCGAGATGCCGAGGTCCTCGAGCATGCGCACGCTCGCGCGGCGGAAGTCGTGCGCGGTGCCGCCGGGGACGTTGTCGAAGTAGCCGGCGCGGTCGACGGGCTCGGGGTTGGCGACGTCTGCCGACTTGAGCAGGTAGAACTCGCACTCGGGGTGGGTGTAGAAGCTGAAGCCGCGGTCGGCGGCCTTCGCGAGCGTGCGCTTGAGCACATGCCGCGGGTCGGCGGCGGCGGGCTGGCCGTCGGGCGTGGAGATGTCGCAGAACATGCGGGCGGTGGGGTCGACCTCGCCGCGCCACGGGAGGATCTGGAACGTCGACGGGTCTGCCTTCGCGATGACGTCGGCCTCGGAGGAGCGCGAGAGCCCCTCGATCGACGAGCCGTCGATGCCGAGCCCCTCGGTGAAGGCGCCCTCGACCTCTGCGGGCGCGATCGCGACCGACTTGAGCGTGCCGAGCACATCCGTGAACCAGAGGCGCACGAACTTGACGCCGCGCTCCTCGATCGTGCGCAGCACGAAGTCCCGCTGCTTGTCCATCCCGCACCTCTCTCTGCCTCCCCACAGGCTAGTGGGGCCTCCAGTTGCGTGAGGTTAGGCTCGGGCACATGGCACAGGATGGTTCGCAGCAGCGCGGTTCCGGACACGACGATCGGACCCCGGCACAGCAGGCGTCGGCCGATGCGACGGAGGCGGCCGCCCCGTACGGCGGCGGCTCGAGCGGGCCGAAGCGCGTCCGGACGCGCCACTTCGCGCAGGCGAAGCGCGACGGCGTGAAGATCGTCGGGCTCACGAGCTACGACTACCTCTCCGCCGGCATCTTCGACCGCGCGGGCATCGACTTCCTGCTCGTCGGCGACTCGGCGGGCAACACCGTCTTCGGCTACGACACGACGCTGCCGGTCACGGTCGACGAGCTCATCCCGCTCACGCGCGCCGTCGCGCGGGGCGCGAAGCGCGCGCTCGTCGTCGCCGACCTGCCGTTCGGCTCGTACGAGACGAACCCGCGCGAGGCGGTGCACACGGCCATCCGCTTCATGAAGGAGACGGGTGCGCACGCGGTGAAGCTCGAGGGCGGCGAGCGCTCAGCCGAGCAGATCCGCCGCATCGTCGAGGCCGGCATCCCGGTGATGGCGCACATCGGCTACACGCCGCAGTCCGAGCACGGGCTGGGCGGCCACGTCATCCAGGCGCGCGGCGACGCCGGCGCCGAGCAGCTGCTGCGGGATGCGAAGGCGGTCGAGGAGGCCGGTGCGTTCGCCGTCGTGCTCGAGATGGTGCCGTCGGAGTCGGCGAGGCGCGTGACCGAGGCGCTAACGATCCCCACAATCTCCGTCGGCGCCGGCCCGCACTGCGACGGCCAGCTGCTGGTCTGGAGCGACTGGGCCGGGTTCACGAGCGGCCGCATCCCCAAGTTCGTCAAGCAGTACGCGCAGCTCGCGCAGACGCTCGAGGAGGCGGCCGTGTCGTTCCGGGAGGACGTCGCGAGCGGCTCGTACCCGGCGCCCGAGCACGAGTACCAGTGACCGAGCGGGTCGCGCTCCTGCTGCGCGGCGTCAACGTCGGGGGCGTCACGGTGCGCTCCGCCGACCTGCGCTCGGTGCTGACGGATGCGGGACTCGGCGACGTCGTCACGGTGCTGGCGAGCGGCAACGCGGTCGTGACCGCGACGAGCGCGACCGCGGCGGCGCGGGCGGCGGAGACGGCGCTCGAGGAGCGGTACGGGAGGCGCATCCGCGTGCTCGGCATCGCGATCGATGCGCTGCGGGAGATCGTCGACGCCTACCCGCACGGCGAGGACGACGAGCACACGCCCTACGTGATCTTCGAGCTCGAACCCGGCGTCGTCGATGCGCTCGCGCGGCTCGAGACGGCCGAGGACGAGGCCATCGCCGTGGGCGACCGGGTGCTCTACTGGTCGAATCCGAAGGGGACGACGCTGACAAGCGGCTTCGCGAAGGCGTCGGAGCGCATCGCGAAGGGCTCCGAGCGCTCCGGCAAGGACACCACGACGACGCGGAACCTGCGCACGCTGCGGAAGGTGCTGGCGGCGGCCTGAGCGCCGCCCCTCCCCGCTGGTCGAGCCGGTCCGGGCGCGCCAGCGCCCTGACCGTGTCGACCAGCCCTACCCGTTGGTTGAGCCGCTCCGCCGCCGAAGGCGGCTGAGCGCGTCGAAACCGGTTCGCCGAGCAGTTCGGTTTCGACACGCTCAGCGCGCTGCGCGCGCGGAGCGGCTCAACCAGCGGAGAGGGGCACGGAGCGGCTCAACCAGCAGGAAGAGGCGGAGCGCTACCCCTCAGTCTCGGCCGGGGGCTCGCCGCTCGGGCGCTTGCCCCACGAGTCCGCCGCTGCGTCCTCCTCCGCCCACGCCCTCGAGCGCTGCTTGATGATCTCCGGCGCTCGCGCCGCCTCCTCGCGCGTCGCGAACGGCCCTGCGCGGTCGTAGCCGGGAGAGACCATGCCCTCCTCGACGACACCCGTCTCGAGGTTGTACCAGTACTCGGCCATGCGCGCCTCCTCGGTGCTGCCGCGGATCGTTCTGCCTAGGATGGATCGTATGCCGAAGGACGTGAGAGGTCACCTGATCCCCGGCCGGATCGGCCCAGAGCGCCCCGTCGACGCATCCATCGCCCGTCCCGAGTACGTCGGCAAGCCGGCTCCGGCGAAGCACATCGGCGGCGACGTCTACGACGAGGAGACGATCGAGCGCATCCGGGCGGCGGGCACGATCGCGGCGAATGCCATCGCCGCCGTCGGCGCCGCCGTGCGCCCCGGCGTCACGACCGACGAGCTCGACCGCATCGGTCACGAGTTCGTCACCGACCACGGCGCCTACCCCTCCACGCTCGGCTACCGCGGCTACCGCAAGTCGATCTGCTCGAGCGTCAACGAGGTCGTCTGCCACGGCATCCCCGACGACACCCGGCTCGAGCCCGGCGACATCGTCAACATCGACATCACCGCCTACCGCGACGGCGTGCACGGCGACTCGAACCGCACGTTCATCGTCGGCGAGGCGAGCGATGAGGTCGCGCTGCTGGTCGAGCGCACCGAGGAGGCGCTCCGCCGCGGCATCAAGGCGGCCATGCCAGGCCGCCGCGTCAACGTCATCGGTCGCGCGATCGAGATGTACGCGAAGCGCTTCGGGTACGGCGTCGTGCGCGACTTCACCGGCCACGGGGTCGGCACGTCGTTCCACTCCGGCCTGATCATCCCCCACTACGACACCGACCGCTTCCACACCGAGATGGTGCCGGGCATGGTCTTCACGATCGAGCCGATGCTCACCCTCGGCACGCACGAGTGGGAGGGCTGGGACGACGACTGGACGATCGTCACGCGCGACCGCTCGATCACCGCCCAGTTCGAGCACACGATCGTCGTGCGCGAGACGGGCGCCGAGATCCTCACGCTTCCCTCCGCCTGAACGGCCCCTGGCTCGCATCCGTGGCAGGATGCGAGCCGTGACCAAGTCGAAGCACCAGGCCGTCGGCGTCGACATCGGCGGGACCGGCGTCAAGGCCGCCCTCGTCGACGTGAAGTCGGGCGAGCTCCTCAGCGACCGCATCAAGCTGCCGACGCCCACCGGTGGCGAACCCGACGCGATCCGCGACGCCGTCGTGGAGCTCGTGGGGCGCCTCGATGCCGACGCGTCGACGCCGATCGGCGTCACCTTCCCCGCGATCGTGCGCCACGGGCGCACGATGAGCGCGGCGAACGTCTCGAAGGCGTGGATCGGCCTCGAGGCGGAGCAGCTGTTCGAGCGCGCGCTC
The DNA here is from genome assembly GCF_049844935.1 of Agrococcus sp. DT81.2. Lineage (NCBI taxonomy): Bacteria > Bacillati > Actinomycetota > Actinomycetes > Micrococcales > Microbacteriaceae > Agrococcus > Agrococcus sp. DT81.2. The sequence continues at coordinate 661,906 of NZ_JBNCLZ010000001.1, forward strand.
GGCCGCGACATCCACTTCGTCAACGACGCGGATGCGGCGGGCTTTGCCGAGGACCACTACGGCGCGGCGAAGGATGCGTCGGGCCTCGTCATCATGACGACGCTCGGCACCGGCATCGGGGGCGCGTTCATCTACAACGGCGTGCTGATCCCGAACGCCGAGCTCGGCCACCTCGAGCTGGACGGCCACGACGCGGAGTCGCGGGCGTCGAACCGGGCGCGCGAGCGCGAGGAGCTCAGCTGGGAGGCGTGGGCCGAGCGGCTGCAGCGGTACTACAGCCACCTCGAGTTCCTGTTCTCCCCCGACCTGTTCGTGGTCGGCGGCGGCGTCTCGAAGTCGGCCGACCTGTTCCTGCCGCTGCTGCATCTCGACACCCCGATCGTGCCCGCGAAGCTGCGCAACAACGCCGGCATCATCGGCGCAGCCGCGCTCGCCCGCGGGGTCTGACGCGACGCGCCGAGCCGGCGCCGTGGCGGCTCGCTGACTGCAGGGCGGGGCAGCGGGACAACTGCCCTACGCCCGCCCGATCGATCGCCCACGTCCCCCCATCTGTGTTCTTCTGCGTTTCTCTGGCTTTGTCTGCGTAACGGTGCTACGGTGCTCGTATGGAGTCACCGATGCTCGCCACGCAGCGCCGCGACACGATCGCTGCGCGCATCCAGTCCGACGGCCGCGTGCTCGTCGCCGGCATCGCTCGCGAGCTCGGCATCACCCCCGAGACGGTGCGGCGCGACCTCGACGCCCTCGAGCGCGCCGGCGTCGCCCGCCGCGTGCACGGCGGCGCGGTCAGCGCGAGCCGCTCGAGCCTCGTCGAGACGGGGATCGCCGAGCGGCAGGACGCGAACGCCGAGGGCAAGCGCCGCATCGCCCGCCTCGCGTGCGACCGCCTGCTGGCATCCGGCGCCACGAGCGTGCTGCTCGACGCCGGCACGACCACGGCCGCGGTCGCCGCCGAGCTCGTCGCCACCTGGCCCGGCGCGGGAGGCCCGCGGCTGGTGGTCGCGACGCACTCCCCCGCCATCGCGCAGCTGCTCGCCGCGCACCCGTCGATCGAGGTGCACGCGATCGGCGGCCGCATCCGTGCGGTGACGGGCGCCGCCGTCGGCGCGCAGACGGTGCTGGCGATCGCGGCGCTCCGACCTGACGTCGTGATCCTCGGCACCAACGGCCTCGACGCGACCGGCGCCACGACCCCGGACCCCGACGAGGCCGCAGTGAAGTCGGCCATCGTCGCCGCCGGCCGCCGCGTGGCGGTGCTCGCCGACGCGACGAAGCTCGGCGAGGCGTCGCTCGTGCGCTTCGCCGCCCTCGAGCAGCTCGACGTGCTGCTGACCGACGCGGCGCCGGATGCGTCGCTCGCCGCGGCCCTGGACGACGCCGGCTGCGAGGTGCAGGTCGCATGATCCTCACGCTCACGCTCAATCCCTCCATCGACCGCACCGTCGAGCTCGGCGCTCCGCTCGAGCGCGGCGCCGTGCAGCGCGCCGTCGCCGCCGCGAGCGAGGTCGCGGCCGGCAAGGGCGTCAACGTCACCCGAGTGCTCACGGCGGCCGGCGTGCGCTCGCGCGCCATCGTCGTCTCCCGCGACGACGACGCCTTCGCCGCCCTGCTGGCGGCCGACGGCGTCGACGCAGTGCACGTGCCGGTGGACGCGCCCGTGCGCACGAACCTCGCGCTCACCGAGGCCGACGGCACGACGACGAAGGTGAACGAGCCCGGCGCTCCGCTCGACGACCGCGCTGTCGCCGCCGTGCTCGCTGCGGTCAGTGCGCACGCGGCCTCCGCAGACTGGCTCGTGGTCGCCGGCTCGCTGCCGGTCGGCGCGCGACCGGGACTCGTGGTCGACGTCATCGCGGCCGCCCGCGCGGCGCGCCCCGGCATCCGCGTCGCCGTGGACACCTCGGGCGCGCCGCTCGCCGCCGCCGTGACCGCGGGCGGCATCGACCTCGCGAAGCCGAACGACGAAGAGCTCGAGGAGCTGCTCGGCCTCACCCACGGCGCCATCGACGGCCCGGGTGCTGCGGCGTCGGCGGCGCGGGCGCTCGTCGGCCGAGGCGTCGGCGCGGTGCTGCTGACACTCGGCGGCGACGGCGCGATCCTCGCGGACGGCATCGCCCTCCTCCGCGCCACCCCGCCGCCGACCGTCGTGCGCTCGACCGTCGGCGCCGGCGACGCCAGCCTCGCCGGCTGGCTCATCGCCCACGTCCGCGGCGACGACGCGGCCGGCCGGCTGCGCCAGGCCGTCGCGCACGGCTCCGCGGCGGCCGCGATGCCCGGCACCGGCTTCCCCACTCCCGACGACGCCGACGCGACCCGCGTCGACGTCGAGACCCTCGACCACGCGGCAGCCGTCGCAGAACCCCAGGAGCACTGATGCCCCAGATCCTCACCCCCGACCTCGTCGTGCTCGACGCCGACCTCGGCGCCGACAAGGAGGCCGTCATCCGGTCGCTCGCGGCTCGTGCCGCGGGCACCGACCGCGTCGCGGACGGCGACGGCCTCGCCGCCGCCGTGCTCGAGCGCGAGGCGCTCACGCCCACCGGCATGGGCGCCGGCATCGCCATCCCGCACTGCAAGTCGGCGGCCGTGCGCGAGCCGAGCCTGGCGTTCGCCAGGCTCAGCCCGCCGGTCGACTTCGGCGCCCCCGACGGCCCGGCCGACCTCGTCTTCATGATCATGGCGCCGGACGGCGCTGCTGAGACCCACCTCGCGGTGCTCTCGCGGCTCGCCGGCTCGCTCATCGACGAGCAGTTCACCGACGCGCTGCGCGCGGCGTCGAGCCAGGCCGAGGTCGTCGCGCTCGTCGAGGACGTCGTCGCCGACCGCGACGAGTCTGCCGCGGCGCCGGTCGCCGAGGGTGCCCGCAGCATCGTCGCCGTCACGGCATGCCCGACAGGCATCGCGCACACCTATATGGCGGCGGATGCGCTCAAGGCCGCGGCCGAGCGCGCGGGCGTGCGCATCGATGTCGAGACGCAGGGCTCGAGCGGCACGAAGCGCCTCGACCCGGCGGTGATCGCGGCGGCCGACGCCGTGGTCTTCGCGGTCGACGTGGACGTGCGCGAGCGCGGCCGCTTCGCGGGCAAGCCGTACGTGCAGGTGCCGGTCAAGCGCGGCATCGATGCGGCGGATGCGCTCATCCAGGAGGCGCTCGGGCACGCCGACAACCCATCCGGGCCGCGCCTCGCCGGCGGCGGTGCGAGCGAGGCCGCGACGACCGACTCCGGCACTCGCTCGCTGGGCGGCACGGTCAAGCGAGCGCTGCTCACCGGCGTCAGCTACATGATCCCGTTCGTCGCCGGCGGCGGCCTGCTCATCGCGCTCGGCTTCCTGCTCGGCGGCTTCCGCATCACCGAGGTCGCGGGCGACGTGATCGTGCAGAACACCCTGTTGAACCTGCCAGAGGGCGGGCTCGGCCAGTACCTCGGCGCGGTGCTCTTCTCCATCGGCGCGGCCTCGATGGGCTTCCTCGTGCCAGCGCTCGCCGGCTACATCGCCTACGCGATCGCGGACCGGCCCGGCATCGCCCCGGGCTTCGTCGCGGGCGCCGTCGCCGGGATCATGGATGCCGGCTTCATCGGCGGCCTCGTCGGCGGACTGCTCGCCGGGCTCGCGGCCTGGTGGATCGGCACCTGGCGGGTGCCGTCGTGGTTGCGCGGCCTCATGCCCGTCGTGGTCATCCCGCTGCTCGCGTCGATCTTCGCCTCCGGCCTCATGGTGATGCTGCTCGGCGGCCCGATCGCCGCGCTCATGGCTGGGCTGACCGGCTGGCTCAGCTCGCTCACCGGCACCGGCGCGGTGCTGCTCGGCCTGCTGCTCGGCACCATGATGGCGTTCGACCTCGGTGGCCCCCTCAACAAGGTGGCCTACGGCTTCGCCGTCGCGGGCCTCGGAGCCGGCTCGCCCGAGAACCTCTCGCCGTGGATGATCATGGCCGCCGTCATGGCAGCCGGCATGGTTCCGCCGCTCGGCATGGCGCTCGCGAGCACACTCGACCGGCGGCTCTTCACCCCCGCAGAGCAGGAGAACGGCAAGGCGGCGTGGCTGCTGGGAGCGTCGTTCATCTCGGAGGGGGCGATCCCGTTCGCGGCGGCCGACCCGCTGCGCGTCATCCCCGCGGCGATCCTCGGCTCGGCCGCGACCGGCGCGATCTCGATGGCGTTCGGTGTGACGAGCCAGGCGCCGCACGGCGGGTTCTTCGTGTTCTTCGCGATCGGCAACCTGCTGATGTTCGTGATCGCGATCGCCGTCGGGACGGTCATCACCGCGCTCGCGGTCATCGCGCTGAAGCGCTGGGCGCGCAGGTCGCCGGCCGCCGAGGTCGCGGCCGAGCCCGCGCTCGTGGCCGCCTGACACAACCGCAGGACACAGCTCCCCGAGGCCTCGCGGCCTCGGGGAGCTCGTGCGTTGGGCGAACCGGCCAGCCGATACGCCGGGTTCTGTCGTGGACGGTCATCTCTCTACGGGATGCATTGCTGCAGCCCTCTAGCGACCTACCCGCGGATGGGACGAGCAGCCCCGTGATCCGCTGTCTGGTCTTGCTCCGGGCGAGGTTTGCCTAGCCGCCGCGCTCGCACGCGACGCTGGTGGGCTCTTGCCCCACCGTTTCACTCCTGGCCGGCCCTGGCCTTGCGACCCTGACCGGTGGACCTGCTCTCTGTTGCACTTTCTCGCGGGTTGCCCCGGGTGGACGTTATCCACCGCCCTGCTCTGCGGAGCCCGGACGTTCCTCGGCGCGATGCCCCGGAGGACCTCGCGACGCGACCGCCTAGCCGACCGGCTCGCGCTCCCAGGATACCGCCGCGCTCAGGCAGGCGGCGCGAGCGGCTTGCGGTAGTACGCGGTCGAGTGCAGCGGCCTGCCGCCGAAGCGCGAGAACTGCCGCGCCGAGCCGGGGTTCTGCCGCCCCACCGGCGTCGAGCGCAGCGTGCGGCAGCCGCGCGCCGCGAGGTTCGCGTGCAGCCGGCGGCTCAGCAGGGTGACGATCCCCTTGCCCTGCGCATCGGGCCTGGCGCCCTGGATGACGAGCACCGCGTCGCCGCGCAGCTCGTGGCGGCGAGCCAGGACCGACCACGCGTCCTGCGGACGGATGCGGCCGCCGGAGCGCTGCAGCACCGGTGACGCGTCGAGCACGGCGACGACGAAGGCGACCGGGTGGTCCTCCTCGTCGCGGGCGATGAGGAACAGCCCGGGTTCGTGCAGCAGACCGAAGCCTCGCGTCTGCACCCGCAGCTCCGCCCGCGTGAACGGCGTGTAGTAGGGCAACTGCGCGAACGAGTCGTTGAGCATCGGCAGCAGCGCCCGCAGCCCCCTGCCGAGCCCGAGACGACTGACCTCGTCGATGCGGATGCCGACGGCGTCGAGCTCGTCGTCGCTCGGGCCGTCCTCGTCGACGACGTCGACGATCCAGGTGTCGGCCTCGTACCAGCGGCGCATGCCGCGCTCCTCGAGCGCCTCCGGCAGCCACGGCGGGTTCCAGGGCGCGTCGAGGAAGCCGCGCTCCTCGAAGCCGGCGGTGATGACGCCGCCCGACTGGTTGGGCAGCAGCTGCGCGGGGCCGAAGAGCTCGTCGGCCCCCGCAGCGACGCCCGTCGCCTCGATCGTGTCGAGCAGGGCATGCACGACCTGCGGGCCGGCGGCCTCGAGCGCGCCGAACACCTGCGCGCGGCCGCCCAGCCGCGCATCCAGCCGGTCGTCGCGATGCGTGATCGCGCGGCCGACCGGGCGGTCGCCGTCGAACGCGAGCAGCAGTTGCACGGGGTGAGGGTGCGGATGCCTCCCCCGATGCCACGCGCGGACGGTGCGCTCCGAGAGCGGCACGGCCATGCCGCCGTGCGTCTCGTAGCCGAGGCGCACGAAGGACTCGAGCGCCGCCTCGTCGGCGACCTCCACGACCCTCATCGCGACATCCCCATGCGGCATCGTACGACGGATGCCGCACGCGGGGGCGGCTGACTAGAGGCCGCTCTCCTCCGTGCGCACCAGGATCGCCGACGAGTTCGGGTCGAGGATCACGTCGTCGGGAGCCGCCTGGCGGATCTGGTGCATCTCGGAGGCGTTGAGCTCGACGCCCGAGGCGGCGGAGGTGCGGTGCTGCAGCAGGGTCGCGCCGATGCCGTAGCGCTCGCGCTGGCGGTCGTAGAGGGCGAGCAGGTCGGCAGGGACCGCCTTGACGCGGTCGGCGCGCTCCGCACGGGCCTCGGCGAGCTCGCGCTCGAGGCCGGCGGCGACCTCGGCGCGCTCCGCAGCGAGCCGGTCCCGCTCCTCGCGCGCCTGGGCGACCTCGGCACGCGCGGCGGCGAGCGCCGCGGCGGCGTCCTCCTGCACCTGCATCGCCTCGAGCTCGAGGTCCTCGAGCGTGCTGCGGCGCCGCTCGAGCGTCTCGATCTCGTGCTCGGTCGCGGTCGCGGTCTTCGCGTCCTTCACGACCAGCAGGCGCTCGCGGTCGCGCGCGAGCCGCGCCTCGACCGTCTGCACGTCGCTCTCGATGCGCGCGACCTCCGCGCTCGCGTCGTCGTGGGCGCCGAGGCGCTCGAGCACGGCGCGGTCGAGCGTCGCGAGCAGCGCGTCGAGCTCGTCGATCCGCTTGGTCTGCGGCAGCGCCTTCGCCTTCGCCTGCAGCCGCACGATGCGGGTGTCCACGTCCTGGAGCGTCAGCAGCCGTCGCTGGTCGCTGTTCGTCGCCTTCAGTGCCATGCCTGCTCCTCCTGCGGGACCGCGAAGTCCCATGGGTCCGTCCGGATCTCGCTCACGAGCACCTCGACGCCCGGCAGCGCGACGCGCAGCTGCTCGGCGGCGGGCCGCAGCCACAGCGACTCGTTCGCCCAGTGCGACACGTCGACGAGGGCGGGGCCCTCGCCTGCCGCGTGGCGCTCGCGCGCGTCGGATGCGGGATGGTGGCGGAGGTCGCTCGTGATGTAGACGTCGGCGCCGGCCACGGCGCGCTCGCGCAGCAGCGAGTCGCCTGCGCCGCCGCAGATCGCGACGCGCCGCACCTCGCGGGTCGGGTCGCCCGCGGCACGGATGCCCCCGGCGACGGCGGGCAGCAGCGCCGCGAGCGTCCGCACGAGCTGGCCGAGCGCGACCGGCTCGGGCAGGTCGCCGACCCGGCCCAGGCCGAGCGCGTCGTCGACGCGATTGACGACGATGGGCGTCGCGTCGGTCAGGCCGAGCATCGACGCGAGCTCTCCGCTCGTGCCCCGGTCGACCGCATCCGCATTCGTGTGCGCGGCGAGCAGCGCGACGCGCTCGCGCACGAGCCGAGTGATGACGCGTCCGGCGGGCGTGGTGGCGGCGACGCTCGTGGCGCCGCGCAGTAGCAGCGGGTGGTGCACGAGCAGCAGGTCGGCGCCGCGCTCGACGGCCTCGGCGGCGGTCGCGTCGACGGCGTCGACGGCCAGCAGCACGCGCGCGACCGGGTCGGCGGGATCCCCCGCGATGAGCCCGACGGCATCCCAGTCCTCGGCGGTCGCAGCCGGCCAGAGCGACTCGACCGCGCGCTGGACCTCCGCGACGCTCGTCATGCGCCCCATCCTACGGACGCCCGCCCGGCGGCAGCGCCGCGGCCCCGATCAGCGAGGCGGCATCCGCAGCGCGCCGTCCATGCGGATCGTCTCGCCGTTGAGGTAGTCGTGCTCGACGACCGCGACCACCAGCTGCCCGAACTCGTCGGGACGCGCGAGCCGCGCGGGGAACGGCACCGTCGCCTCGAGCGCGTCGCGCACCTCGGTGCCGATGCCGGCCATCATCGGGGTGTCGACGACGCCCGGCGCGATCGTCATGACGCGGATGCCGTGGCGCGCGAGGTCGCGGGCGGCCGGCAGCGTCATCGCCGCCACGGCGCCCTTCGAGGCGCTGTACGCGGCCTGGCCGATCTGGCCGTCGAAGGCGGCGACGGATGCCGTCTGCACGACGATGCCCCGCTGGCCGTCGCGACCCTCGAGCGGGTCGGCCTCGGCGATCCTCGCGGCGGCGAGCCGCAGCACCTGGAACGAGCCGAAGAGGTTGACGGCGATCGTGCGCTCGAAGGCCGCCTGGTCGTGCGGTCCGTCGCGGCCGATGAGGCGCTTGCCGGTCGCGATGCCGGCGCACGAGACGGCGATGCGCAGGGGCGCGAGCGCCGAGGCCTCGTCGACCGCGCGCTGCACATCCGCTTCGACCGTCACGTCGCCCGGCACCAGCCGGATGCCGTCACGCGGCATCGACCCGGACGTCTCCGCGCGCTCGATCGCGGCCGGCAGGTCGAGCCCGACCACGAGCGCTCCCCGGTCGGCGAGCGCGGCGGCGGTCGCGGCGCCCAGGCCCGACGCCGCCCCGGTCACGAGTGCGGCGGCACCACGGATCTCCACATCGACCTCCTCGTCGCGCGCCCCGTCGGCGCCCGGCCACGCTACCGCCCGAGTGCTCGGGTGATGGCAGGATGGCCGTCGGGCGGTTGGCGCAGCTGGTAGCGCACTTCGTTTACACCGAAGGGGTCGCCGGTTCGAGCCCGGCACCGCCCACGACTGAAGCTCTCGCCGGCGGCGCGGAGCCTGGGCCGCCGCCGTTGCCGCCCTCCTGCGCGCGAGTGTCGGCTTGCTGCTCGTGTGTCGCGACACTCCTGCACCGCCTCGACACTGGGCGGATGGGTCGCCGCGCGAGTGTCGACGTCGTGCTCCGGTGTCGCGACACTCGAGCGACTACCTGACACTGCGCACCCGCGGCGCCGATCAAGCTGCTGCCACGACGGCGCTAGGCGACCAGCGCGAGCGCCTCCTTGTAGGACTCCATGTCGCGCGACGCCGACGGGCTCACGCGGAACTGCGCGGCGATCCGGCCGTCGCGGTCGATGACATAGGTGGCGCGGGTGGCGGTGCCGCGCTCGGGCAGGAACGCGTCGTAGGCCTGCGCAACGGCGCCGTGCGGCCAGAAGTCGCTCAGCAGCCGGAACCGCAGCCCCTCCTGCTCGGCGAAGACGCGCAGCGAGGCCGCGGTGTCGACCGAGATCGCGAGCACCTCTGCCTCCGCGTCCTCGAACGCGGCGAGCTCGTCGCGGATCGCGCACAGCTCGCCCGTGCAGCGTCCGGTGAACGCCGCCGGGTAGAAGACGAGCACCACGGGACGCCCGCGGAGCTCGGAGAGCGTGACCGCTTCGCCGGTGTGGTCGGTGAGCGTGAAATCGGGTGCTTCCTCGCCGATCTGGAGTGCCATGGCCTCATCGTGCCAGAGCCCCGTCGATGGTTCCCAGCACGAACGCGTCCGGCTCGACGCGGTGGATAGAGTGGATGCGCGGACGCGCGCACCCAGGGCGCCGCGAGAATCGACGTCAGGAGCATCGGTGCTGAACGACCAGGACCCCTACTCGGGCCACACGGACGACATGGACCCCAGCGAGACCGCTGAGTGGCAGGAGTCGCTGTCGCAGCTCGTCGCCGCCAACGGGAGCGAGCGCGGTCGCGAGATCATGCTCAGCCTGCTCAAGCGCTCCAAGGAGCTGCACCTGGGCGTGCCGATGGTGCCGACGACCGACTACATCAACACGATCTCGCCCGACAACGAGCCCGAGTTCCCGGGCGACGAGGCGATCGAGCGCACGTACCGCCGCTGGATCCGCTGGAACGCGGCGATCATGGTGCACCGGGCGCAGGCGCCCGGCATCGGCGTCGGCGGCCACATCTCGACGTACGCCTCCTCGGCATCGCTCTACGAGGTCGGCCTCAACCACTTCTTCCGCGGCCAGGATCACCCCGGCGGCGGCGACCAGATCTTCTACCAGGGCCACGCCTCCCCCGGCATGTACGCGCGCGCCTTCCTCGAGGGCCGCCTGAGCGAGTCGCAGATGGACGCGTTCCGCCAGGAGAAGTCGAAGCGGCCCAACGGCATCCCCTCCTACCCGCACCCGCGGATGATGCCCGACTTCTGGCAGTTCCCGACCGTGTCGATGGGCCTCGGCCCCATCGGCGCCATCTACCAGGCGCAGGCGAACCGCTACCTCGCCAACCGCGGCATCAAGGACGTCGCCGACTCGCAGGTGTGGGCGTTCCTCGGCGACGGCGAGATGGACGAGGTCGAGTCGCGCGGCGCGCTGCAGCTCGCCGCCAACGACGGCCTCGACAACCTCAACTTCGTCATCAACGCCAACCTCCAGCGCCTCGACGGCCCGGTGCGCGGCAACGGCAAGATCATCCAGGAGCTCGAGTCGTTCTTCCGCGGCGCGGGCTGGAACGTCATCAAGGTCGTCTGGGGCCGCGAGTGGGACGACCTGCTCGCCCGCGACCACGACGGCGCGCTCCGCAACCTCATGAACGTCACGCCCGACGGCGACTACCAGACCTACAAGGCGGAGTCGGGTCTGTTCGTGCGCGAGCACTTCTTCGGCCGCGACCCGCGCACGCTCGAGCTGGTCAAGGACATGACCGACGACGAGATCTGGGGCCTGAAGCGCGGCGGCCACGACTACCAGAAGGTCTACGCGGCCTACAATGCGGCGGCCGAGCACAAGGGCCAGCCGACCGTCATCATCGCGAAGACGATCAAGGGCTACGGCCTCGGCAAGCACTTCGAGGCGCGCAACGCGACGCACCAGATGAAGAAGCTCACGCTCGACGACCTGAAGACCTTCCGCGACTACCTGCAGCTCGACATCTCCGACAAGCAGCTCGAGGCCGACCCGTACAACCCGCCGTACTTCAACCCGGGCGACGACTCCCCCGAGATCCAGTACATGCTGGACCGTCGGCGCGAGCTGGGCGGCTTCACGCCCGAGCGCCGCTCGAAGCACACGATCATCCCGCTGCCCGAGGCGAAGACCTACGACATGCCCAAGAAGGGCTCGGGCAAGCAGCAGGTCGCCACCACGATGGCGTTCGTCCGGCTGCTCAAGGACCTGCTGCGCGACAAGGGCTGGGGCGAGCGCATCGTGCCGATCATCCCCGACGAGGCGCGCACGTTCGGCATCGACGCGTTCTTCCCGACGGCGAAGATCTACAACCCGCACGGCCAGAACTACACCTCGGTCGACCGTGACCTGCTGCTCAAGTACCGCGAGGCGCCCGACGGCCAGATCGTGCACGTCGGCATCAACGAGGCTGGCGCCATGGCGGCCTTCATCGCCGCCGGCTCGTCGTACTCGACGCACGGCGAGCCGCTCGTGCCGATCTACGTCTTCTACTCGATGTTCGGCTTCCAGCGCACCGGCGACTCGATCTGGGCGGCCGCGGACCAGATGACGCGCGGCTTCCTGATCGGCGCGACCGCGGGCCGCACGACGCTCGCCGGTGAGGGCACGCAGCACGCCGACGGCCACTCGCCGCTCATCGCATCCACGAACCCGGCCGTGCTCGCGTATGACCCGGCCTACGGCTATGAGATCGCGCACATCGTGCAGATGGGTCTCGAGCGGATGTACGGGGACACGCCCGAGGACGTCATCATGTACCTCACCGTCTACAACGAGCCGTACGTGCAGCCGGCCGAGCCCGAGGGCGTCGACGTCGAGGGCATCCGCCGCGGCATCCACCGCGTCTCGGTGAGCGACCACCACCCGATCAAGGTGCAGCTGCTCGGTTCGGGCGTCGCCCTGCCGTGGCTGCACCACGCGCAGGAGCTGCTCGGCAGCGACTGGGGCATCTCGGCCGACATCTGGTCGGTCACCTCGTGGAGCGAGCTGCGCCGCGACGGGCTCGAGGCGGATGAGCACAACTGGCTCAACCCGCAGGCGAACGCCAAGGTGCCGTACGTCACGCAGCGCCTCTCGGCGGCGGAGGGCCCGTTCATCGCGACGAGCGACTACATGCGCGCCGTGCCCGACCAGATCCGCGAGTGGGTGCCCGGCGACTACGCGACGCTCGGCGCCGACGGCTTCGGCTTCGCCGACACCCGCGCCGCGGCTCGTCGCTTCTTCACGATCGACAGCCACTCGGTGGTCGTGCGCGCCCTTGAGGCGCTCGCGAAGCAGGGGAAGGTGCCGCTCGGCATGGTGATGCAGGCGATCGACAAGTACAGCCTGCACGACGTGAACGCGGGGCAGTCGGGCAACGCCGGCGGCGAGTCCTAGGACCCGCGCTGTCCGCTGACGCCGAGCTGAAGGCGCAGCAGCTCGGGTGGCTGCGGCGCATCTCGGGCGACCTCGCGACCCAGGTCATGCGGGCGCTCGACGACCGCCTGCCCTGGTACCGCACGATGCCCCCATCGCGCCGCAGCGCGGTGGGGCTCGTCGCGCAGTCGGGCATCACGTCGTTCATTGCCTGGCACGAGGATCCAGAGGCGCAGCCCTGGATCGCCGCCGACGTCTTCGCGGCGGCGCCCAGGGAGCTGCTGCGCAGCGTGAGCCTGCAGCAGACGCTGCAGCTGATCCGCACGGTGGTGTCGGTCTTCGAGGAGCGCATCGGCGACGCGGATCCGCTCATGCGCGAGCCGATCCTGCGCTACTCGCGCGAGATCGCGTTCGCGGCCGCCGACGTCTACGCGCGCGCGGCCGAGTCGCGGGGGCTCTGGGACGCGCGGCTCGAGGCGCTCGTCGTCGACTCGATCCTCACGGGCGAGCACGACGACGAGCTGCCGAGCCGATCGGCGGCGCTCGGCTGGCACGGCCGTGGCGAGTGCGCCGTGCTCGTGGGCGTCGCCCCGCGAGTGCTCGACGTCGACGTCATCCGCCGACGCGCGAGGCACGCCGGCTGCGACGTGCTGGTGGGCGTGCAGGGCACGCGGCTCGTCGTCGTGATCGGGCGCGCTGCCGCCGACGACGACGAGACGACCGACGAGCCGCTCGAGTTCCTCGCGATCGCGGGTGAGCTCTCCGAGGGCTTCGGCGACGGGCATCTCGTGCTCGGGCCTGCCGTGCCGAGCATCGTCGAGGCGGCGCGCAGCGCGAAGGCCGCGCTCGCCGGCTTCGCGGTCGCCGACGCCTGGCGGCGCACGCCCCGGCCCGTGCGGGCCGACGACCTGCTGCCCGAGCGCGCGCTCGCGGGTGACCCGCTCGCGCGCCAGGAGCTCGTGCGCGGCGTCTACCAGCCGCTGCGCGACCACTCGAGCGACCTGCTCGCGACCCTCGCGTGCTACCTCGACACCGGCCGATCGCTCGAGGCGACCGCTCGGGAGCTCTTCGTGCACCCCAACACCGTGCGCTACCGCCTCAAGCGCATCAGCGAGATCATCGGCTGGGACGCGACGGGTGCCCGCGAGGCGCTCGCGCTGCACACGGCGATCATCCTCGGCTCGATCCACGACGCGACTCGCGAGCGCTCCCAGCGCAGCGCCACCCCGACCCGGCATGCAAGCCGGGGCAGGTCGTGAGTGGAAGGATGAATCCGTGATCGTGATCGTCGCTCCCGGCCAGGGCTCGCAGAAGCCCGGCTTCCTGGCCCCGTGGCTCGAGCTGCCAGGCGTGCGCGAGCGCCTCGGCGCCCTCGGCGAGGCCGCCGGCATCGACCTCGTCGAGCACGGCACCGTGAGCGACGCCGACACGATCCGTGACACGCGCGTCGCGCAGCCGCTCATCGTCGCCGCAGGCATCCTCACCCTCGATGCGCTCGGCGAGCGCGCGGCACTCGCGGGCGGCGTCGCGGGTCACTCGGTGGGCGAGATCACCGCGGCCGTCGCGGCCGGCGTGCTGACGGCGCAGGCCGCCATGGCGCTCGTCGGGGAGCGCGCCCGGGCGATGGCGGATGCGGCGGCCGAGACGCCGACCGGCATGGCCGCGGTGCTCGGTGCGGAGGAGACCGTGCTCGAGACGCGGCTCGCCGAGCTCGGCCTCGAGCCCGCCAACTACAACGGCGGCGGGCAGATCGTCGTCGCCGGCTCTCTCGATGCCCTCGGCGAGCTCGCCGCCGCTCCCCCGGCGCGTGCGCGCGTCATCCCGCTGCAGACGGCGGGAGCCTTCCACACGGGCTACATGGCGCCCGCGGTCGAGCGCTTCCGGGCAGCGGCCGCCGCGACGGCGACCGCCGACCCGACCACGACGCTCTGGACCAACCGGGACGGCAGCGCTGTCGCGACCGGCGCCGACTTCCTCGACCTCGTGGTCGGGCAGGTCTCGAGCCCCGTGCGCTGGGACCTGTGCATGGCGGCGTTCCAGGATGCGGGCGTGACGGGCATCGTGGAGCTCGCGCCCGCCGGCGCCCTCATCGGGCTCGCGAAGCGCGGCCTGCGCGGCGTGCCCGCCGCCGGCATCACCACCCCTGACGACCTGGACGCAGCCGTGGCGCTGCTCGAGAGCGGAGCCGCAGCATGACGACGATGACGAGCCTTCCCACCCGCAACGGCGCCCGCATCCTGTCGGTCGGCGCCGCGCGCGGCGACCTCGATGTGCCGAACGACGACCTCGTCGGGCCCATCGACTCGTCTGATGAGTGGATCCGCCAGCGCACCGGCATCATCAGCCGAGTGCGCGCCTCAGAGGGCATCGAGGCCGTCGACCTCGCCGAGACCGCCGCGCGCGAGGCGCTCGAGCGAGCTGGCCTCGACGGCTCCCGCATCGACGCGGTGATCGTCTCGACCATCAGCAACACCGTGCAGACGCCATCGATGGCCTCGCTGCTGTGCGAGCGCGTGGGCGCGACGCCCGCACCTGCCTTCGACATCTCCGCCGCGTGCGCGGGCTACGCCTACGGCGTCGCCCAGGCCGACGCGCTCGTGCGCAGCGGCATGGCCGAGCACGTGCTCGTCGTCGGCGTCGAGAAGCTCTCGGAGATCGTCGACCCGACCGACCGCTCGATCAGCTTCCTGCTCGGCGACGGCGCCGGCGCCGTCGTCATCGGCCCCTCCGACGAGCCGGGCATCAGCCCATCCGTGTGGGGCTCGGACGGCGCCCAGTGGGAGACGATCCGGATGACGAACCCGCTCGCCTCGATGCGCGAGGGCGCCGCCTGGCCGACGCTGCGCCAGGACGGCCAGAAGGTCTTCCGCTGGGCCGTCTGGGAGATGGCGAAGAAGGCGCGCGAGGCGCTCGACGCCGCGGGCGTGGAGCCGGCCGACCTCGCCGCGTTCATCCCGCATCAGGCGAACATGCGCATCATCGACGAGTTCGCGAAGCAGCTGAAGCTGCCCGACTCGGTCGTGATCGCTCGCGACATCGCGACGACCGGCAACACCTCTGCGGCGTCGATCCCGCTCGCGATGCACCGCATCCTCGAGGAGCAGCCAGAGCTCTCGGGCGGTCTCGCGCTCCAGATCGGCTTCGGCGCGGGCCTCGTGTACGGCGCCCAGGTCGTCGTCCTCCCCTAGACTTCAACCCGTCCACCAGACAGAAGGAGACACCCGATGGCATTCACCAAGGACGAGGTCCTCGCAGGACTCGCCGATCTCGTGAACGACGAGACCGGCATCGCGACCGAGAACGTGCAGCTCGAGAAGTCGTTCACGGATGACCTCGACATCGACTCGATCTCGATGATGACGATCGTCGTGAACGCCGAGGAGAAGTTCGACGTCAAGATCCCGGATGACGAGGTCAAGAACCTCAAGACCGTGCAGGACGCGGTCGACTACATCACCGGCGCGCAGGCAGCCTGAGCCTTCGCTTCGACTCGCGTGCGGCCGGGTGACCGGCCGCACGCGGCATTCTGGAGGAGAGCCATGACGCAGAAGATCGTCATCACCGGCATCGGCGCATCGTCGCCGCTCGGCGGCACGGCCCGCGAGAGCTGGGAGGCGCTGCTGGCCGGCGAGTCCGGCGCGAGCACGCTCGAGCACGACTGGGTCGAGAAGTACGACCTTCCCGTCACGTTCGCCGCGCAGGCCAAGGTGCGCCCCGACACGGTGCTCGAGCGACCCGTCGCCAAGCGACTCGACCCCTCGAGCCAGTTCGCGCTCGTCGCCGCCAAGGAGGCGTTCGCCGACGCGGGCTCTCCCGACGTCGACCCCGAGCGCCTCGGCGTCGACTTCTCCACCGGCATCGGCGGCCTCTGGACGCTGCTCGACGCGTGGGACACGCTGCGCGAGAAGGGCCCGCGCCGCGTCATGCCGATGACGGTGCCCATGCTCATGCCGAACGCGCCCTCCGCGGCCGTCTCGATGCACTTCCAGGCGCGCGCCTACGCGCAGACCGTCGCCTCGGCGTGCGCGTCGAGCACCGAGGCGCTCGTGCACGCCTACGCGCACCTGCAGGAGGGCCTCGCCGACGTCGTGATCGCCGGCGGCAGCGAGTCGGCCATCCACCCGATGACGCTCGCGGCATTCTCGTCGATGCAGGCGCTCTCGCGCCGCAACGACGACCCGGCCGGCGCATCCCGCCCCTACGACATCACCCGCGACGGCTTCGTCATGGCCGAGGGCGCGGCCGCGCTCGTGCTCGAGACCGAGGAGCACGCGCTCGCGCGCGGCGCCCGGATCTACGCCGAGCTCGCGGGCGGCGGCGTGACCGCCGACTCGTACCACATCACCGCCCCGGAGCCCGAGGGCCTCGGCGCCAGCAGGGCGGTCGAGAGGGCGCTCGCCGCGGCGGGCGCCACGGCGGCCGACGTCACGCACATCAACGCGCACGCGACCTCCACTCCGGTGGGCGACGTCGCCGAGGTGCGCGCGATGCACCGCATCTTCGGAGACCGCATCAGCGAGATCCCGGTCTCGGCGACGAAGGCGGCCCACGGCCACCTGCTCGGCGGTACCGGCGCGCTCGAGGCCGTGTTCACGGCGCTCGCGCTCGTCGAGCGCACCGCGCCGCCCACGATCAACGTGACGGAGCAGGACCCGGAGGCGCCGCTGCGCATCTCGGGCACGCCGATGCCGCTCGGCGACGGACCGCAGCTGGCGATCTCGAACTCGTTCGGCTTCGGCGGCCACAACGCCGTCATCGCGATCCGGTCGGTCTGACCGTCTGACACCGACATGCTGAGGGCCCCGCTGTACGCAGCGGGGCCCTCAGCCGTTCGTGGGTCCGCCGACGCGCGTCTGCGGACGAGAGGCGTCAGCCGACGCGGTGCAGCCAGATGACGGGCGATGCGTCAGAGGCGTGCCGGTAGGCCTCGAGCTCGCGGTCCCATGCGCCGCCCAGGGCCTCGTCGAGCTCGGCCAGCAGGGCGCGCGCGTCGGTGCCGGCGGACTCCATGGCGCTGCGGATGCGGTCCTCGGGCACGACGAGGGAACCGGCAGCGTCGATGCGACGGGCGGTGATGCCGAGCTGCGGCGTGTGCATCCACCGCATGCCGTCGCTGCCGGGCGTCGGATCCTCGGAGACCTCGAACCGCACGTCGCGCCAGCCGGCGAGGGCACTCGCGATGGCGGCGCCGGTGCCGGCGGGACCGTTCCAGTGCACCTCGGTGCGCTCCATGCCGGGCGCGGCGGGCTGGCCCTGCCACACGAAGCGCAGTGCGTCGCCGACGGCATTGCCGACGGCCCACTCCAAGTGGGTGCGCATGGCGCGCGGGGACGCGTGGATCCAGACGACCCCCGTCGTGGAAACGGGACGTCGTCGGAGCGTGTTCGCGGCAGTCATCGTCTCTCCCTCGTTCGATGCGACTTCCCCATCGGTCGAACAATTCGAGACAGCCTCGAGTGTGTCACAACGAGCCGCGGAATGACAAGCGTGTCACTCGGGCTGGCGAGCGAGGTCGGCGTCAGAACGGTGCGGCGTCAGAACGGTGCGGCATGAGATCGGTGCGGCGTGAGATCGGTGCGGCGTCAGAACGGTGGTGGTGCTTCGTCGTCGGTCGGTTGGGGTGGGGTGCCCCAGTGGCCGGTGGTGTCGGGCGGCTGCGGGTCGGGTCGGGTGTCGGGGTTGCGCCAGAGCTCGGTCTCGGCG
>NZ_JBNCLZ010000002.1:0-642618 GCF_049844935.1 Agrococcus sp. DT81.2
TGCCCCGAGAACCCCGGACGAGCCAACGCAACCACCACCCCTCAACCAGGCGTTGCACTAACCCCCTGAAGCCAAGGCGCCTGCGCGTGTCGAAACCACCCTCTAGCCGGATGGCCGCTCGGTTTCGACGCGCTCAGCACGCTGCGCGCGCGGAGCGGCTCAACCGCCGGGGTGGGGCGTCAGACCTCGGGCGCGTTCCAGGTGTCGCACGCACCGACGCCCTCGTTGTAGCCCGTCGAGAGCCAGCGCATCCGCTGCTCGCTCGAGCCGTGCGTCCAGCCCTCCGGGTTGACGCCGCCGCCGCCCATCTGCTGCAGCGCGTCGTCGCCGATGGTGTTCGCGGCATTCAGCGCGTCGTTCATCTCCTGCTGCGTCGGCGCGACGAGCACCGGGGCGCCGCCGTCGTCGTCGCGCGTCTGCGAGGCGCCCGCGATCCACGCGCCGGCGTAGCAGTCGGCCTGCAGCTCGCTGCGCACGGCCGACGACTGCGGCCCGGTGTCGCCCTGCCGCACGCGGTCGAGCTGGCCGGTGATGTTCTGGATGTGGTGGCCCCACTCGTGCGCGAGCACGTACAGCTGCGCGAGCGAGCCGCCGGAGGCGCCGAACTGGTCGCGCATCTGCTGGAAGAACGTGGTGTCGATGTAGATGCGCTGATCGGGCGGGCAGTAGAACGGCCCGACGGCGCTCGTCGCGCCACCGCATCCGGTCTGCACCTGACGGTCGAACAGCTGCACGGAGGGGTCGGCGTACTGGATGTCGTTGGCGGCCGCCGTGTCGGTCCAGAAGCGCGACATCGAGTCGGCGCCGCCCTCCATCCGGCAGGTGACGTTGCCGGGGTCGTTGGCGGCCTCGCCGGTGCACCCGGTGACCTCCTCGCCCTGGCCCTGCGTCTGGGACTGCGGATCGATCGGCGCGCTCGGCGCAAGGCCCGTCAGGTCGATGCCGAAGAACATCGAGACGAGCACGAGGATGAGGGTGACGATGCCACCACCGCCGACCGCGATCGCGCCGCCCCCGCCGCCGCCACCGCCGCCTCTGCTCACCGCGCTGGTGTCGAAGTTCGCGTCGCCCCTGAAGGTCATGGACAGACAATAGCCCGCGGCGGCCTGAAGGAGCCGGGAGCGCGGAACCGCCGCCGAACCGCCTGCGCGACCCGGGCATCCGTAGACTGGAGCGGCACCCCCACCCCACTCACCAACCAGGGAGCGACCCATGGCCCTCATCGTCGTCGACGTCATGCCGAAGGCGGAGATCCTCGATCCGCAGGGCAAGGCGGTCACCCGCGCACTCGCCCGGCTCGGCCACGGGGCGGTGGGCGACGTGCGCGTCGGCAAGCGCTTCGAGCTGCAGGTCGACGGACCCGTGACGGATGCGCTGCTCGCGCAGGTGCGCGAGGTCGCCGACGAGGTGCTCGCGAACACGGTGATCGAGGATGTCGTCGGCGTGCACGTGGTGCAGGACGCCGAGGCAGCGCAGCAGGGGCCCGCGCTGTGAGGGTGGGCGTCATCACCTTCCCGGGGACGCTCGACGACCGGGACGCGCAGCGCGCGGTGCGGCTCGCGGGCCACGAGCCGGTGGCGCTCTGGCACGGCGAGCACGACCTGCACGGCGTCGACGCGCTCGTGCTGCCGGGCGGCTTCTCGTACGGCGACTACCTGCGCTGCGGCGCGATCGCCGCACGCTCGCCGATCATGACCGAGGTCGTGGAGGCCGCTGAGCGGGGCATGCCGGTGCTGGGCATCTGCAACGGCTTCCAGATGCTGACGGAGGCGCGGCTGCTGCCGGGCGGCCTCGTGCGGAACGCGACGGGCGTGTTCGTGCGCCGCGACCAGGTGCTGCGCGTCGAGCGCACCTCGACCGACTGGACGAACCGGTTCACCGAGGGCCAGGAGATCGTCATCCCGCTCAAGAACGGCGAGGGCCGCTTCGTGGCGACGCCCGAGGAGGTCGAGCGCATCGAGGGCGAGGGGCTGGTCGTGTTCCGCTACGTCGGCGACGACCCGAACGGCTCGGTCGACGCGATCGCGGGACTCGCGAACGCCGCCGGCAATGTCGTCGGCCTCATGCCGCATCCGGAGCACGCCGTGGAGCTGGGCTTCGGCCCGACCACGACCCGCATGAAGGCGGGCCTCGACGGCCTCGAGATCTTCAAGTCGGCGCTGGAGCGCATCGCGGCCTGACGGTGCCCGGGCAACACCGCCCGCGGGCTTTTGCCGATCGCGCAGCTAGGGTCGAGGGGCGTCCCCGGAGATGGGTCCGGGAACGGCTCCTCGATCGAAAGCGACCCCATGCCGAAGACGCGCACGCCCGCCCTGCTCCTGACCGTCGTGACCGCACTCGGCCTCTCCGCCTGCGCGCCACCCGCGGTCCCCTCGCCGACGAAGCCTCCGGCCATCGAAGGGACCCAGGCTCCTGAGGTGACCGAGACATCCCCCGCCGAGACGGATGAGGCGGCCGCGCCCGCGGCCGGCGAGCTCACCGCTCCCGGCACCCGGCTGGCCTTCGGCGAGCCGGCGACCGTGCCGTTCAGCTCCGGCGCCAGCGTCACCGACGTGCCGCTCGCGGTGACGGTGACGGGCGTGGAAGAGGGAGCGGTGGCCGACTTCGAGGCGGCCGGCCTCGACCAGGACTTCCTCCAGCAGCTCGCGGGCTACACGACCTACTACGTGACCGTGGAGGCGACGAAGGCCGACCCGGGGGCGGCGGCGCTCGCGTCCACCGCGCTCCACACCGACATGGGAGCCCTCGACTCGAACGGCGAGGCGATGCAGACCGTCAGCCTCATCGGCGAGTTCGAGCCCTGCACCGCCGCATCGATGCCCAGCGAGATCGACGAGGGCGCCACGGCGACGACGTGCTACATCGTCGCCGGCAGCGACGCCGTGGAGTTCGGCTCCGCGACCTACGAGCCGAACGAGGGCGACTACAGCCCCGCCGATGGCGACCCGATCCGATGGTCATGATGCGCTACGTGTAGACTGGCTACATGACCGCGCGTGCCACCACGACCCCGACCGGGCTGACGCCGAAGCGCGTCTACCGCTTCCTCGCCATCGCCGAGGCGATCACCTGGACGCTGCTCATCATCGCGATGATCGCCAAGTACGGCTTCGAGGTCGATGCGCTCGTGCCCATCGCCGGGCCGATCCACGGCTTCGTCTTCCTCGCGTACGGGGCGATGCAGCTCGTCGTCGGCCGCAACCAGCGCTGGGCGGTCGGCACGGTGCTGCTCGGCATCGCGACCGCGGTCATCCCCTACGCCACAATCCCGTGGGAGCGCCGCCTCGCGCGCCGCGGCGCACTCGACGGTGGGTGGCGCACCGAGGCGAGCGACGACCCGCGCGACGCGACCGCCGTTGACCGGGTGTTCCGCTGGGGCGTGACGCACCCCATCCTGCTGAGCCTCGTCGCCCTCGCGCTCGTCGCGCTCGCCTTCGTCGTGCTGCTGAACGCGGGACCGCCGAGCGAGTGGTTCGCCTGAGCCGGACGGCTTCCGGGCGAGCGGGCGGCGGGAGTAGCCTGCGTGCGTGAGCGGCCACACGGCGGTGGATCGGCGCGTCCGGGAGGCGCTGTGGCCGTTCGTCGAGCAGGTGGTCGAGGACTGGTCGCTGCCCGCGGTGGCCGTCTGCGCCGTGCACCGCGATCGCGTGCTGGCGCGCGGCTTCGGCACGGCCGACCGGTCCTCGGGTGCGCGCGCGACCGCGGACACGCTGTTCCATCTGGCGTCGGTCTCGAAGACCTTCGTCGCGGTCGCGGTGCTGCAGCTCGTCGAGTCGGGCACGCTCGAGCTCGACGCGCCCATCACGAGCATCCTGCCCGCGCTGCGGTGGGCCGACCCCCGCGCGGAGGGCATCACCCCCAGGCTCCCGCTGTCGCACCGCTCCGGCCTCGGCGACGTGAGCGACTACGGCTGGCACCAGCCGGAGCTCGATGACGACGCGCTCGCGCGCTTCGCCGCTCGCGTCGCGGGCTGGCCGCTCGAGCGCGACCCGGGCTCCGGCTACCGCTACTCGAACGCCGGGTTCGAGCTGCTCGGACACGTCGTCGCGACCGTCGGCGGTGCGCCCTTCGAGCAGCACCTCCGCACGCACGTCCTCGAGCCGGCCGGCATGGCCGCGAGCACGTTCCTGCGCGACGACGTGCCCCACCATCTCGCCGCGCTCCCGCACGTCGGCCTGCCGGCGCGCGTGCCGGGCTTCGCGTACCCGTACACGCGCAGCCATGCACCGAGCTCGAGCCTGCACAGCAGCGCCGCCGAGCTCGGGCAGTGGCTGCGTGTGCACCTCGCGCGCGGTGACGGTCTACTGTCGCGCACCACGCATGACTCGATGTGGCGGCCATGCGGGGAGACGGGCAAGCCTGGCTGGCACTCCGGCATCGCCCTCGGATGGTTCCGGGGAGAGCACCGCGGCCACGCGGTCGTGAGCCACCCGGGCAGCGATCCGGGCTTCCAGTCGAGTCTCGTGCTGCTGCCGGAGCTCGGGATCGGCGCTGTCGCGCTCGCGAACGCGAATGCAGCACCGGTGTCCGGCATCGCCGCTGCAGCCGTCGACGTGCTGCTCGGGCTCGAGCCCGGCGGCCTGTCCCTCCCTCCCGTGACGGCGCGGCTCGCGCCGGTGCTCGCGAGCGGCGGCGTCGAGGCAGCCGCCGACCTGTTCCACCGCATCGTCGCCGAGGTGCCGTCGACCTCGAGCGTCGAGGACGACGAGTTCGAGGATGCGGTCTGGGGCGCGATCGAGCTGCACCGCACCGACCTGGCGCGGCCGGTGCTGGAGCTGTGGCAACGGGTGAGGCCCGAGTCGTCCGCCGCGTGGCGCATGAGCGGGTGGGCGGCTGAGGTCGATGGCCGCCCCGACGAGGCGGCCACGCACCTGCGGCGGGCGCTCGCGCTCGACCCCGGGAACGACGACGCCCGTGCTGCGCTGCAGCGGGTGACGAGCGCGGCTCCCCCGGCCGGCCTCGCGCCCTGAGGGCACGTGTGCGCTCGGTAGGATCGAGGGACCGCCGAGCTGAGCTCTGAGGAGAGTCGTGACCCCTTCCACCCCGCGTGACACCGTCGACCGTGCCGCCGCGACGCCCGAGCGCGAGCAGCCGTTCGCGGCCCTCGGCCTGAAGCCCGACGAGTACGCGCGCATCCGCGACATCCTCGGCCGCCGCCCCACGAGCGCCGAGCTCGCGATGTACTCCGTGATGTGGAGCGAGCACTGCTCCTACAAGTCGTCGAAGACGCACCTGCGCACCTTCGGGCAGAAGGTGACACCCGAGATGCAGGAGCGCCTCATGGTCGGCATGGGCCAGAACGCGGGCGTCATCGACGTCGGCGAGGGCTGGGCCGTCACCTTCAAGATCGAGAGCCACAACCACCCGTCGTTCGTCGAGCCCTTCCAGGGCGCCGCGACGGGCGTCGGCGGCATCGTCCGTGACATCATCTCGATGGGCGCGCGACCGGTCGCCGTGATGGATGCGCTGCGCTTCGGCGCGATCGACCACCCCGACACGGCGCGGGTCGTCCACGGCGTCGTCGGCGGCATCTCGTTCTACGGCAACTGCCTGGGGCTGCCGAACATCGGCGGCGAGACGGTCTTCGACGCCGTCTACCAGGGCAATCCGCTCGTGAACGCGCTCGCCGTCGGCGTGCTGCGGCACGAGGACCTGCACCTCGCGAACGCCACGGGCGTCGGCAACAAGGTCGTGCTCTTCGGCGCTCGCACCGGCGGCGACGGCATCGGCGGCGCATCCATCCTCGCGTCCGAGTCGTTCGACGAGGAGGGCCCCGCGAAGCGGCCCGCCGTGCAGGTGGGCGACCCGTTCGCCGAGAAGGTGCTCATCGAGTGCTGCCTCGAGCTCTACGCGGCGGGCGTCGTGGAGGGCATCCAGGACCTCGGTGCCGCCGGCATCTCGTGCGCCACGAGCGAGCTCGCGGCGAACGGCGACTCGGGCATGCAGGTCGAGCTCGACCACGTGCTGCTGCGCGACCCCACGCTCACGGCCGAGGAGATCCTCATGTCGGAGTCGCAGGAGCGCATGATGGCGATCGTCGACCCGGCGAAGCTCGACGAGTTCCTCGCCATCACCGCGAAGTGGGATGTCGAGACGAGCGTGCTCGGCGAGGTCACCGGCGACGGCCGGCTGGTCATCACCCACTCGGGCGACACGATCGTCGACGTCGACCCCAAGACGGTCGCGATCGACTCCCCCGTCTACGAGCGCCCGATGGCGCGTCCCGACTGGCAGGACGCGCTGCAGGCGGACAGCGCCGCCTCGCTCCCGCGAGTCGCAGGCAGCGCCCTCGGCGACCAGCTGCTCGCGCTCGCCGGTTCGGCGAACCTGGCCGACGCATCCTGGATCACCGACCAGTACGACGACTACGTGCTCGGCAACACGGCGCTCTCGACGCCCGATGACGCCGGCATGGTGCGCATCGACGAGGAGTCGGGGCTCGGCTTCTCGGTCGCGGTCGACGCGAACGGCCGCTACTGCCAGCTCGACCCGCGCGAGGGCGCGAAGCTCGCGCTCGCCGAGGCCTACCGCAACGTCGCCGTCTCGGGCGCGACGCCGGTGGGTGTGAGCGACTGCCTGAACTTCGGCAACCCCGAGATCCCGGCCGTGATGTGGCAGTTCGCCGAGGCCGTCGACGGCCTGGCCGACGGATGCGTCGAGCTCGGCATCCCGGTGACGGGTGGCAACGTGTCGTTCTACAACCAGACCGGCGAGACGCAGATCCACCCGACGCCCGTCGTCGGCGTGCTCGGCATCATCGACGACGTCGACCGCCGGATGCCCTCCGGCTGGCAGGACGACGGGCAGGCGCTCTTCCTGCTCGGCACGACGCGCGACGAGCTCGACGGCTCGGCGTGGGCCGGCGCGATCCACGACCACCTCGGCGGCCTCCCGCCGAAGGTCGACCTCGCCGCCGAGAAGGCGCTCGCGGGCCTCATGCAGGGCGTCGCCTTCGAGGGCCTCGCGACCGCCGCGCACGACCTGTCGGAGGGCGGCCTCGGCATGGCCGTCGTCGAGGGCGCGCTGCGCTTCGGCATCGGCGCGCGCATCTGGCTGTCGGGCATCACCGAGCGCGACGGCATCGACGACACCGCCGCCCTCTTCTCGGAGTCGGGCGCGCGGGCGCTCGCCGCCGTGGCCCGCGAGGACGAGGTCAAGTTCACCGGCATGTGCGAGGCGCGCGGCGTGCCCGTGCTCCGCATCGGCGTGACGGATGCGACGAGCGGCGCCATCGAGATCCAGGACGTCGCCACCCTCTCGCTCGACGAGCTGCGCACCACCAACCGCGCGCCCATCCGCGGCCGCTTCGCCTGACCCAGGATCCTCAACGTCGCCAGTGGTCGCTCGGCCGCCATGGAGCCACGAGCGACCACTGGCGACGTTGAGACCAGGTCGTGATCTCGGGCGCGGGCGCGGAAGCCTATGCTTCAGCCATGGAGCTCACCGTCCCCGCGATCAACATCTTCGCCGTCCTGCTCGCGACCGTGGCCGCGATGGTGGTCGGCTTCGTCTACTACCACCCGAAGGTGCTCGGCACCTCGTGGATGAAGGCGATCGGCCACACCCCCGACACGATGGGCCGCGGCGTCAGGCCGTGGGTCTACCCGCTCATCATCGTCTGCGCGTTCGCGACCGCGTGGGTGCTCGCGGGCGCCGCCTGGATCAGCCAGGAGTTCTACGGCGGCTCGTTCCTGCTCAACGCGCTCGTCACCGGCTGGATCCTCTTCATCGGCTTCACGCTCGCGCGCGTCGTCGTGCACGACGCGTTCGACCCGCGCGGCTTCCGCGTCACGGGGCACACCGCGCTCAACGAGGTGCTCGTCATCACCGCGATGGCGCTCGTCATCGGCATCTGGCCGCCGGCAGCATGAGCGACATCACCCTGACCCTCGAGCGGTCGATCGCCGCTCCCCCGGAGGCGGTGTGGCGCGTGCTCACCGACCTCGAGGCCGCCCCCGCGATCCTCTCCGGCGTCACTCGCGTCGAGCGGCTCGCGGGCGTGGGCTACGCGATCGGCACGCGCTGGCGCGAGACCCGCACGATGATGGGGCGCGACGAGACCGAGGAGATGGAGGTCGTCGGCATCGACGAGGGCCGCTCCACGATCATCGCCGCCGAGGCGCGAGGCATGGCGTACCGCACGGAGTTCACGCTCGACCCGACCCCCGAGGGCACGCTGCTGCGGATGCGCTTCGGCGGCTCCCTGCAGTCGCCGTCGTGGGTGCAGCGCGTCGTCGCGAAGCTCACCTCCCGGCTCGGCATGGCGGTGACGCGCAAGATGATGCAGCAGGACCTCGACGACATCGCCCGCGCCGCAGAGGCCGCGTAGCCTCGAGAATCGCTCAACCGGCGGCAGAGGTGAGCGATGCTCGACCTATGCTGGTGCTGTGACGACGACGCCCACCGCACCCGGCTGGTACGACGACCCCGCGGGCAGGCGCCGCTGGTGGGACGGCCAGCGCTGGGGCGCCTACGCGCCGTGGGACGACAGCGGAGCCGCAGCGCCCGCATCCGCCCGTCCGCCCGCGAGGCTCGACTCGCGACTGCTGCGCGACCCGACCGCCCCGGCCGGCTCGCCCACCCCCACCATCGTGCACCACGTCGTGCACGCGCCGGCGAAGGAGCTGTCGGTCGCCTACCTGCTGCTGTTCTTCCTCGGCACGTGCGGCGCGCACCGCTTCTACCTCGGGCGCAACGGCTCCGCGATCGGCATGCTGTCGCTCACGGTGATCGGCATCGTGACCGCGATGGTGCTCGTGGGCTTCGTGCTGCTCGCAGCCGTCGCCGTGTGGTGGTTCGTCGACATCTTCCGCACGCCCGGCATGGTGCGCGAGGAGAACCGTCGTGCCCTCATGGCGACAGGCCCGGCCGGCTACTACCGCGGCTGGCCCGCGGCCTGACTACTCGCCGCCCGCGATCCGCTCGTGGTGGTGGATGACCTCGGCGATCACGAAGGTGATGAACTTCTCGGCGAACTCCGGGTCGAGCTCCGCATCCTCGGCGAGTCGGCGCAGGCGGGCGATCTGCGTCGCCTCCCGGCCGGGGTCCGACGGCGGCATGCCGTGGCGCGCCTTGAGCTCGCCGACCGCCTGGGTCAGCTTGAACCGCTCGGCCAGCGTGTGGATCAGGACCGCGTCGACGTTGTCGATCGACCGCCGAAGGCGCTGCAGCTGCTCGTCGGGGGTGCTCATGCCTCCACCCTAGGAGGCGCGCGCGTCGAGCCGCGCCTCGAGGCCGCGCCGCACGGCCGGCCACTCGGGCTCGATGATCGAGTACACGACCACGTCGCGCAGGGTGCCCTTGTAGTACTGGTGGCTGCGCAGCACGCCGTCCTGCTTGGCGCCGAGCCGCTCGATCGCATCGCGCGACTGCCGGTTGTGCCAGGAGGTGCGGAACTCGACCGCGACGCAGCCGAGCTCGTCGAACGCCCGCTCGAGCATGAGCAGCTTGATCGCCGGGTTGACGCCGCTCCCCTGCGCCGACACCGCCATCCACGTCGAGCCGATCTCGACCCGCGGCGTCTCGGCGTCGATGTTCATGTACGTCGTCATGCCCACCGCGCGGCCGCCGACCACGATCGCCCACGGCGCCATCGAGCCCTGCGCGTGCAGGCCGAGCCTTCGTTCGATCTCGTCACCGACCGCATCCGGCTCGGGCACCGAGGTGTACCAGGCGCGTCGCCACAGCTCACCCTCCGCCGCAGCGGCCGCGAGCGCTGGCGCGTGCTCCTGCGACAGCGGCTCGAGCGAGGCGAGCGGATGGGTCAGCACGGGGAGGTCGAGGATGCTCACCCGCCCATTCTGCGGCCACGTCCGCCGGCCGGCGGCATTGCCCGCCGCGGCGCCCCGTGCGAGCATGCCCGCATGACGGTGCACTTCGGCAGGGCGGCGTTCGAGCTCGTCGACCTCATCGAGCTCGTGCCGGCCGAGCGCCTCGACGGCCCGGGCCTCGGCGAGTGGACGCTGCGGGAGCTCATCGGGCACACCTCGCGCGCGATGTCGACCGTCGTGCGCTACCTCGAGCAGCCGGCGCCGTTCGAGCCCACCGTGCACTCCGCGAGCGAGTACCTCGACGTGGTGCTGCGCCAGCGCGGGGACGACGAAGCGATCGCAGCGCGCGGCCGCGAGAGCGCCGAGCTGCTCGGCGACGACCTCGTCGGCGCGATCGCCGACCTCGCGACAGCCGCCGTCGAGGCGGTCGACCGCGTCGGGCTCGACCGGCTCGTCGCGATCGGCGCCCCGTCGGACGCCATCGCGATGCGGCTCGGCGAGTATCTGCGCACCCGGGTGTTCGAGCTGACCGTGCACGGCCTCGACATCGCGGATGCGGCCGGGCTCGCGTGGGCGCCGCCGGCGGAGCACATGCTCGACGCGCTGCACCTGGCCGCCGCCAACGCATCCGCGCGAGGGATGGGCGAGGAGGCGCTGCGGTACCTCACCGGCCGCCGGCCCGATGCGGGGCTCGAGGGCGTGCTGCGCGCGGGCGGCTGATGCCGCGGTCGACGCTCGCGGAACGGGGCTAGATCCGTCAGCCCGTAGACTGCTTTCTTATCTGACAGCTCCGGAAGGCATCGCGTGACGCAGCTCCACCCCCACCTCGCTCCCGTGTTCGACGAGGTGCTCCACCGCAATCCCGGTGAGTCGGAGTTCCACCAGGCCGTCTTCGAGGTGCTCGAGAGCCTCGGTCCGGTCGTCACCAAGCGCCCCGACTACGTCGACGCCGCCATACTGCGCCGCATCGTCGAGCCCGAGCGCCAGATCATCTTCCGCGTGCCGTGGGTCGACGACGCGAGCAACGTGCAGATCAATCGCGGCTTCCGGGTGCAGTTCAACTCCGCGCTCGGCCCGTTCAAGGGCGGCCTGCGCTTCCACCCGAGCGTCTACCTCGGCATCGTGAAGTTCCTCGGCTTCGAGCAGATCTTCAAGAACTCGCTCACGGGCATGCCGATCGGCGGCGGCAAGGGCGGCAGCGACTTCGACCCGAAGGGCAAGTCCGACGCCGAGGTCATGCGCTTCTGCCAGTCGTTCATGACCGAGCTGTCGAGGCACATCGGGCAGTACACGGATGTGCCCGCGGGCGACATCGGCGTCGGCGGGCGCGAGCTCGGCTACCTGTTCGGCCAGTACAAGCGCCTCACGAACGCGTACGAGTCGGGCGTGCTCACCGGCAAGGGCCTCACCTGGGGCGGCTCGCAAGTGCGCAAGGAGGCGACCGGCTACGGCACGATCTACTTCCTCGACGAGGTGCTGCACTCGCGCGGCGACAGCTTCGAGGGCAAGCGCGTCGTGGTCTCGGGCTCAGGCAACGTCGCGATCTACGCGATCGAGAAGGTGCAGCAGCTGGGCGGCACCGTCGTCGCGTGCAGCGACTCCTCCGGCTACATCGTCGACGAGGCCGGCATCGACGTCGAGCTGCTCCAGGACGTCAAGGAGGTGCGGCGCGGCCGCATCGCCGAGTACGCCGAGCGCCGCCCGAGCGCCTCGTTCACGTCGGAGGGCTCGATCTGGCAGGTCGCCTGCGACATCGCCGTGCCGTGCGCGACCCAGAACGAGCTCGACGAGAGCGACGCCAACACGCTGGCCGCCAACGGCTGCACGCTCGTCGGCGAGGGCGCGAACATGCCCACGACGCAGGCCGCCGCGCGCGTGTTCGCGAGCGCCGGCGTGACGTTCGCCCCCGGCAAGGCCGTCAACGCGGGCGGCGTCGCGACGAGTGCGCTTGAGATGCAGCAGAACGCGTCGCGCGACTCGTGGACGTTCGAGCACACCGACGACCGGCTCGAGGAGATCATGAAGGGCATCCACGACCGGTGCGCCGAGACGGCGGATGAGTACGGCCGACCGGGCGACTACGTGGCCGGTGCGAACATCGCCGGCTTCAACCGCGTGGCCGACGCCATGCTCGCGCTCGGCGTGATCTGACCGGATCTCCCAGCTCGCACCATACGCTGTACCCCTGTGACGGCGCGGGGACGGAGGACGCAGGGTGAGCTATGACTCGTTCGTCGACGACTCCGCGCTGCGGCGTCGCGCGCACCGCGCGCACCTCGCCGACCTGATGCTGACGCGCCAGTGGCTCGTGCGCAGCTTCGCGCTCCTGCACGGCGCCTCGCTGCTCGCGCTGCTGCCCATCATCGTGGGCGGGGAGGTGCTGGGCGACCTGCCGCTGTACCGCGAGTGGGCCATCGATGCCGCCGCCGGCGACGGTGTCATCGGCATCCACGACGACTGGGTCTACCCGCTCCTCGCCTGGCTGCCGATCGGCGCCGCCAACGTGCTCGGCCCCACGGCGTTCCAGCTCGTGTGGCTGCTGATGACCACCGCGCTCAACCTGTGGGCGGTGTGGGTGCTCAGCGACGGCGGCCGGAGCCGGCCGGGCATGATCGGCGCCTACGTCTGGCTGCTGGGGTTCCTGCTGCTCAGCCCGGTCGCGCTGCTGCGGCTGGAGGGCATCACCGGTCCGCTCGTCATCGTCGCGCTCGCCTGGCTGGCCCGCCGCCCGCTGATCGCCGGAGCGCTGCTCGCCGTCGCCACCTGGATCAAGGTGTGGCCCGCGATGGTGATCCTCGTGATCGTGGCGGTGTGCCGCGAGCGCTGGCGCGTGATCGCTGCCGGCGTCGCCGTCACGGCCGTGACCGCCGGCATGAGCGCCGCGTCGGGCGGCCTGGCCCACCTGCTGAGCTTCCTCACCACGCAGACCGACCGCGGGCTGCAGCTCGAGGCGCCCATCGCGACGCCCTGGGTGTGGCTCGCGGCGATGGAGGTGCCCGGCGCCCGGGTCTTCCAGAACCGCTCGCTCGCGACGCGGGAGGTGACGGGTCCGCTCGACGAGCTCGCGATCGCCGTCGCCACGCCACTGCTGGTGCTCGTGGTCGTCGCGCTCGCCGCGCTGCTCGCGTGGGCCGGACGCCGCGGCGCAGACCAGCGGCAGCTGCTGCTGACCGGCGCCCTCGCCCTCGTGCTGGCCGCGATCGTGTGCAACAAGGTCGGCTCGCCGCAGTACCTGCTGTGGGTCGTGCCGATCGCGGCCGTGGCGATGTGCCAGCCCACGCAGTGGTGGCGGCGCACGACGGCCGCCGTGCTGGCGACCTCGCTGCTCACGACGATCATCTTCCCGATCGCCTACATGCCGCTCGTCCGCCTCGAGTGGGTGCCGGTGGCGCTGCTGTCGCTCCGCAACGGCCTGCTGATCGCGCTGTTCCTCGGGGCTGTCCTGCGCCTCGTGCAGCTCGGCCGCGGCGCCACCTGGGAGGTCGCCGGCGTGCGCGGCACCCGCGGGGCGGTCGTCGGCTCCTGAGCGGGGCCGTGCGGGCGGCCTCGGCGCCGCACCGGGGTGCGGGACTACCGCGGTGCGCGCCTACTGCGCGCGCTCGCCCACCGCATCCCGCCATCCGAACGCGAGCGCGGTCGCGGCGATGACGACGAACGGGGCGGCGATCTCGGGCCGTCCAGCCCACAGCACGGCGACCGCGAGCGCGAGGCCCGCCACCACGAGCTCGAGCGCTCGGCGGCGCACGACGATCGACGCGCTCCCGCCCGCGCGCTCCTTCGGCGTGATCCGGAACCGGGCGCGACCCGACACGGCCACCGCGACGACGGCGCGCGCGGCGACCACGCCGACCGAGGCGTACAGCATCGACGCACGGACCGCGAAGGCGAGGCCCCCGCGAGGCCCGAGCGAACGGCAGCGGTGCAGCACCTCCGGCAGCAGCGGCACCGAGCTCAGCACGGCGAGCGGCAGTCCGAGCTGCCACGGGAAGGCGGCCGCACCGGTGATCGCGGCGACGACCGCGTACCCGAACAGCGCGAGCGGCACGACCGCTGCGAGCACCGGGATCAGCAGCTCGAGCGCGAGATCGACGCGTCGCAGCACGCCGAGCCTGCGGTCGACCAGGCTGCCGCGCGAGCGGACCAGCAGCTGCAGCGCGCCCTCCGCGAACTTGCCGAACTGCACCGCGAACGCGGTGTGGTCGACGGGCGCGTCCTCGACCGACAGCAGCTCCGGCGCGGCCACCACCCGGTGCCCGCGCCGCTCGAGCTCGACCGTGAGCGCCGTGTCCTCCATCACGACCTCCGGGAACCCGCCGACCGCTCGCAGCGCGGCGACGTCGAGCATCGCCCCGCGGCCGAAGAAGTCGACGAGGCCGAGTGCCGCGCGCGCGGCGAGCTTGATGTCGGCATGCCTGGTGAACAGGCCCGAGAAGTCGCGTGAGAACGACGTCTCGCCGTCACGCGAGCGGATGCGTCCCTGCACGACCGCGGCATCGGGGTGCGCCTCGAAGCGCGCCAGCGCGCCGGCGACGAAGCCGGCGCCGATCTCCTGGTCGGCGTCGAGCACGACGACGTAGTCGACCTCGTGCGCGTGCTCCGCGAGCCATGCGTTGAGGTTGCCCGCCTTGGCGCCCGTGCGCGACGGCCGCCGATGCACCTCCACGTCGCCCTCGGCTTCGAGGGCGTCGACGCGTGCCCGCACCTCGGCGCGCTGGGAGTCGTCGAGCACGACCGTCCGGGTGCCCGGATGCGTCTGGACGGCGCTGCGCCGCACGACGTCGGCGCGGAAGTCGTCCGCCGTCGGGTAGAGCAGCGCGACGCGCGCGTCGTGCGTGCCGAGCTGCGGCTCAGGCGGTGCCGGATGGGCGCTGCGCGCGGCGACGACGATGGCCACCTGCCGCAGCCCGGACAGCAGCGCGAGGCCCACGAGCGCCGCGGTCACCCCGAGCGAGATCCAGCCGACCACGCCCGTCGGGGGCGCGAGCGCAGCCAGCGTTCCTCCCGCCGCGGCGCTCAGCGAGAGCCAGGCACTCGCGAGCACCAGCAGCGCGGCACCGTCGAGTGCGAGCGGCGCGGATCGCGCCCGAGCGGTCGCACGCGTCGGGCCGATCCGGGTCAAGGTCGTCTCCCTCGGGGCGCTGCGGGTGCGGAAGGCATGGTCGGAGGCTAGCCGCCCCAACCGAGAGTGGGGTACAAGATCGCTCAGATCGCGGTCAGGAGGCGCGTGGATGTCGCCGCGCACCGGCAACGCGCCCCTGTCGCGCAGATGTGAACGGCGTTAACATCCCCCGCATGGCCACCATCGACGCGTCGACCCCTGCCCCTGCGGTCGTGGACCGCGACACCTGGCTGCGCGAGCGCGCGCTGCTGCTCGACCGCGAGAAGGCGCACACCTGCGAGGGCGACGCCATCGCGGCTGCCCGACGCAGGCTCCCGATGACCGAGGTGCCGAACGTCGACGTCGTCGGCGAGCGCGGCCGGACACCGCTGCTCGACGTCTTCGACGGACGCCCGCAGCTCATCGTCTACAAGCACATGTGGCACGCCGGCCAGCCGATCGAGGGGCAGTGCGAGGGCTGCACCGCCACCATCTGGGACTACCACGATCCCTCCTACCTGCACGCGAGGGGCGTCTCGTTCGCCGTGCTCAGCAAGGGCGCGTGGGAGGAGCTCGCGCCGTACCGCGCCTTCATGGGCTACACGCATCCGTGGTACTCGGTGGCGCACGTCGACGACCCGCTGCTCGGGCCCGAGACCGAGGGCGCGTTCGTCGCGCTGCTGCGGCGCGGCGACCGGGTGTTCGCGACGAACTGGATCACGGGGCGGGGCACCGAGCTCGCCATGACGTCGCTCAGCCTGCTCGACATGACGGCCTACGGCCGGCAGGAGGAGTGGGAGGACTCCCCCGCCGGCTGGCCGCAGGACCCGACGTTCACCGGCTGGTCGCGCGACGGCCGCCCCGTGCCCCAGTGGAGCAGGCCGGGCGCGACCAGCCCCACGCTGGTCGAGTAGCAGGGCGGAGCCCCGCGTATCGAGACCGGTACTGCTCGGCGGGACGGTGGCGTCTCGATACGCGGCGCCTTCGGCGCTGCTACTCGACGAGCGGGTAGGGCGGTGCTGCTCGGCGAGCCGAGAGCGGGGATTCAGTCGATCAGGTCGTGCAGCTGGATGATCGCCTCGCGATCGGCGCCGACGCCGATCGCCGAGATGCGGCTGCCGGAGCAGTCCTCGAGGAAGCGCACGTAGGCCTGCGCGTTCGCCGGCAGCTCGGAGAACTCCCGCGCGCCCGAGATGTCCTCGGTCCAGCCGGGCAGCTCCTCGTAGATGGGCTTCGCGTGGTGGAAGTCGGACTGCGACACCGGCATCTCGTCGTAGCGCACGCCGTCGACGTCGTAGGCGATGCACACGGGGATGCGCTCGATGCCGGTGAGCACGTCGAGCTTCGTGAGCACGATGTCGGTGAGGCCGTTCACGCGCGAGGCGTAGCGGGTGATGAGGGTGTCGTTCCAGCCGCAGCGGCGCGGGCGTCCGGTGGTGGTGCCGAACTCGAAGCCGTTGCTGCGCAGCAGCTCGCCCCACTGGTCGAACAGCTCGGTCGGGAACGGGCCGGCGCCGACGCGGGTCGTGTAGGCCTTCACGATGCCGATCACGCGGTCGAGCCGCGCGGGCGCGACGCCCGAACCCGCGGCCGCTCCCGCCGCGGTCGCGGTCGAGGAGGTGACGAACGGGTAGGTGCCGTGGTCGATGTCGAGCATCGTCGCCTGACCGGCCTCGAAGACCACGGTCTTGCCGGCATCCATCGCCTGCGACAGCTCGAGTCCCGTGTCGCCCACCATCGGGCGGAGCCGCTCGACGTACGACGTGAGGTCGTCGAACACCTCGTCGACGGTCACCGATCGGCGGTTGTAGACCTTCGTGAGCATGTGGTTCTTGACGTCGAGCGCGCCCTCGATCTTCTGCCGCAGGATCGACTCGTCGAACAGGTCCTGCACGCGGATGCCGACGCGGTTGATCTTGTCGGCGTACGCCGGTCCGATGCCGCGACCGGTCGTGCCGATCGAGCGCTTGCCGAGGAAGCGCTCCGTCACCTTGTCGAGCGTGCGGTGGTAGTCGGTGATGATGTGCGCGTTCGCCGAGATGCGCAGCCTCGACACGTCGACCCCGCGGGCCGACAGCGCCGTCAGCTCGTCGAACAGCACCTCGAGGTCGATGACGACGCCGTTGCCGATGACGGGCGTGACGCCCTCGGTGAGGATGCCGGAGGGCAGCAGGTGCAGCGCGTACTTCTCGTTGCCCACCACGACGGTGTGCCCGGCGTTGTTGCCGCCGTTGAACTTGACGACGTAGTCGGTGCGGGGGCCGAGCAGGTCGGTGGCCTTGCCCTTGCCCTCGTCGCCCCACTGAGCGCCGATGATGACGATTCCTGGCATGGGCCATCCCTTCGACGGGTTCGCGTACACCCCACCCTATCGAGCGGCGGTGGGGCGCTCGCCCGCCCCTGGCCCGGGCGCCGGGTCAGCGCTGGACGGGGTCGCCGCCGCCGAGCAGGCGCGCGATCGCGGCGCGGTCCGGGGCCGACTCCCAGTCGCCGGGCGCGGTGCACGCCAGCGCGCCGCATGCGGCGGCGGTGCGGAGCCGCTCCGCGAGCGGCGCGTCGTCGAGCAGCTCGGCCAGGTAGCCGGCGACGAACGCGTCGCCCGCCCCGACGGTGTCGACCGCCTGCACCGCGAACACCGACTGCTCGGCCCACTCCCCCTCGACGAGCGCGGCCGCGCCATCGGCGCCGCGCTTCACGACGACCTGCGTCGGCCCGAGCGCGGCGATCGCCGCGGCCTGCGCGCGCGGCTCGCGCTCACCGGTGAGCAGCTCCGCCTCATCCTCCCCGGCGAAGACGAGGTCGGCGCGCGCGGCGATCGCACGGTACGCCGGCACCGCGAGCTCGGCGCCCCAGAGCCGCGACCGGTGGTTGACGTCGAACGAGACGATCGTGCGGGCCGCGCGCGCGGCGTCGATCGCCGCGTCGAGCGCCGCGCGCGGGCCGTCGCCCAGCGCGGCAGTGATGCCGGTGACGTGGAGCACGCGGGCGTCGCGGATGCGCGCGAGGTCGAGGTGGGCGGGCGCGAGCCGCGAGCCGGCGCTCCCCGCGCGGTAGTACGAGACAGCGCTCGCGCCCGCGGCGGGGCGCTCCTTGAGCATGAGCGCCGTGGGGGCGTCGGGGTCGCGCGTCGCGGCGACGGCGACGCCCTCGGCGCGCAGCTGCCGCTCGATGAGCCGGCCGAGCGCGTCGTCGCCGAGCCTGCCCATCCAGGTGACGGGCGCGCCGAGGCGCGCGAGCCCGATCGCGACGTTGCTCTCGGCGCCGCCGAAGCCGAGGTCCATCGACGGCACGAGCTCGAGCCTGCCGATGCGCGAGGCGACGAGCAGCCCGAGCGACTCGCCGAGGGCGACGACGCTCATCGGGCCGCGTCCTGGATGACGACGGCCTCGCGGGCCGCGGCTGCGATCGCGTCGGCGCCGGCCGCGACGCGCTCCGGCGATGCGATCCAGGAGCCGCTGGCGGCGAAGACGGCCGGGTGGCCGAGGTAGTCGGCGAGGTTCGCGGCGCTCACACCGCCGCTCGGCATGAAGCGCACCTGCGGGAACACCGGCGCGAGCGCGCCGATGAGGCCGAGCCCGCCGGCGACACCCGCGGGGAACAGCTTCAACCGGTCGAGGCCCAGGCGGATGCCCCGCTGCACCTCGCTCGCCGTCTGCACGCCGGGCAGGACGGGCACGCCGGCCGCGAGCGCGGCCTCCACGACCTCCTCGTCGAGCCCCGGCGAGACGACGAACGCCGCACCCGCGTCGAGCGCGCGCCCCAGCTGCTCGGTGTCGAGCACGGTGCCGGCGCCCACGAGCACGTCGCCGCGAGCGGCGATGCGCTCGATCGCGGTGAGCCCGAAGGCGTTGCGGAGCGTCACCTCGAGCACCGGCAGGCCGCCGGCGGCGAGGCCGTCGGCGATCGCGTCGGCAGCGGCCTCGTCGGCGACGGTCGCGAGCGGCACGACGCCGCCGATCCCGGCGCTCATCGGGCCATCCATCCGCCGTCGACGGGCAGCGTCACGCCGGTCACGTACCCGGCTGCCGGGCTCGCGAGGAAGACAGTCGCGCCCTGCAGGTCCTCCGGCCTGCCCCAGCGGCCGGCAGGGATGCGCTCGAGGATCGCCGAGGACCGGTCCTCGTCGGCACGCAGCGCGGCGGTGTTGTCGGTCGCGATGTAGCCGGGGGCGATCGCGTTCACGGTGACGCCGCTCGCCGCCCACTCGTTGCTGAGGGCCTTCACGAGGCCCGCGATGCCCGACTTCGCCGCGGTGTAGCCGGGCACGTTGATGCCGCCCTGGAAGCTCAGCAGGCTCGCGGTGAAGACGATCCGGCCGTACCCGCGCTCGAGCATGCCGGCGCCGATGGTCTGCGCGAGCACGAACTGGTTGCGGAGGTTGACGTCGAGCACCTCGTCCCACCACTCGAGCGGGTGCTCGGCGGCGGGCGATCGGCGGATGGTGCCGGCGTTGTTGACGAGGATGTCGGCGCGGTCGCGCACCGCCTCGCCGAAGGCGAGCACCGCATCCCGGTCGCGGAAGTCGACGGCGTGGCCCTCGAAGGCGCGGCCGAGCTCGCGCACGCGGTCGCCGATCGCCCCGCCGTCGGCCTCCTGGCTCGCGGAGGCGGCGACGATGTCGGCACCCGCCTCGGCGAGCGCCTCGGCCATGGCGAAGCCGATGCCGCGGCGGGCGCCGGTGACGACCGCGGTGGATCCGGTCAGGTCGAACGAGATGCTCATGCGTGTGCCCCCTGGACGTCGACGAGGATCTTCATCGCGGCGGCGGAGAGCAGCGCGTCGAAGGCCTCCATGGTGTCGTCGAGCCCGACGACGCGAGTGATGAGCGCGTCCGCGGGCACGGAGCCGGCGGAGAGCAGCTCGACGGCGCGCTCGAAGTCCTCGCGCTCGTAGACGCGGGCGCCGAGCACCTCGAGCTCGCGCCAGAAGATGCGGTGCAGGTCGACGGGCACCGGCTCCGGGTGGATGGCGACGAAGACGACGCGGCCGCGCGTGCGCGCGTGGCGGGTGGCGTCGAGCGCCGTGCCGCGTGTGCCCGCGACCTCGAACACGACGTCGGCGCCCGCGCCGCCCGTGCGCTCCTCGACCACCGCGGCGAGATCCCCCGCGATCGGGTCGACGACGACGGCGCCCTGCTGCTCGGCGAATGCGCGCCGCGCGGCGTCCGGCTCCGCGAGGACGACCGTCGCGCCCGTCGCGCGAGCCACGATGGCGATCAGCTGGCCGATGGGCCCGCCGCCGATGACGACGGCCGTCTCGCCAGCGGAGAGCCGCGAGCGCCGCACGTCGTGCACGGCGACCGCGAGCGGCTCGACGAGCGCCGCGTGCTCGAGCGACACCTGCTCGGGGACCGGCACGACGATCGAGGCCGGCACGGTCCAGAGCTCCTGGAGCGCACCCGGGGAGTCGATGCCGACGAAGTCGAGGCGCTGGCAGATGTGCTGGTGGCCGGCGACGCACGCGGGGCACTCGCCGCACCAACGCAGCGGCATGACCGTGACCTTGGTGCCGACCGCGAGCTCGACGCCCTCGCCGACGGCGTCGACGACGCCGCTCATCTCGTGACCGATGGTCGCAGGCGTCGCCACCCGCGCATCCATGTGGCCCTGGACGATATGGAGGTCGGTGCCGCAGATGCCGTTGAAGGCGACGCGGATGCGCACCTCAGCTGCCGCGGGCGCGACCGGTTCGGCGTCGCCGACCTCGATGCGTCCTCCGCCGATGTACTTCGCTGCTCGCAACGCCGTCTCCTCCTCGAGCTGGTGGTCGCGCCGTGAAACTTAGTTCTGTTTGATGTTCCGTGTGGCGCAACTTGGTTCTGTCTGGTTAGAGTAGCCCCCGACCCGCCCATCGGCGCAAGTGCGACCGAGCGGGCAACTCAACGAGGAGGAACCCATGCAGGGACGACGGATGCTCGGTGCCATCGGCGCCGCAGCGGTCATGACGCTGGCGCTCGCATCGTGCTCGAGCAGCTCCGCGGACGGCGGGGACCAGCCCCAGACCGTCTTCCGCGTCGCGTTCAACCAGGACGTGAACCACCCCCAGGCGCAGGCGCTCATCTCGCTCTCGGACGAGCTCGAGGCCCGCACCGACGGCGCATACGCGCTGGAGCTGTACACCGACGAGACGCTCGGCGATCAGGCCGCCACGATCGAGCAGGTCCAGTCCGGCACGATCGACTTCGCGATGGTCGCCGGCAGCCTGCTCGAGAACTTCGACTCCGACTTCGCGGTCGTGAACCTGCCCTACCTGTACGAGTCGCCCGAGCACCAGATGAGCGTGCTCAACGACCGCGAGATCGTCGGCGAGCTCTACGACGCCGTGCTCGAGGACAACATCCAGGTGCTCGCCGCTTACCACGGCGGCGTGCGCAACGTGTACTCGAGCGTCGGCCCGGTCGAGACGCCCGCCGACCTCGCCGGTCAGAAGATCCGCGTGATCGGCTCCGACACCAACGTGCGGATGATGGAACTCATGGGCGGCGTCGGCACGCCGATGGCGCAGGGCGAGGTCTACACGGCCATCCAGTCGGGCGTGCTCGACGGCGCGGAGAACAACCCGCTCATCTACTCGAGCCTCTCGCACGACGAGATCGCCCCGTACTACTCCCTGACCCAGCACCTGATGATGCCCGACTACCTCATCGGCAGCCCGGCCGTCTGGGAGGCGCTCGACGAGGAGACCCGCGGCGTCCTGCAGGAGCTGCTCGACGAGTCGGTCGACACCGAGCTCGAGGCCTTCTCGACCGCCGTCGACGAGGCGACCGCCGCTGCCGAGGAGGCCGGCGCGACCGTCAACGAGGTCGACATCGAGGCGTTCCGCGAGGCCGTGCAGCCGCTCCACGACGAGCGCATCACGACCGACGTGACCCGCTCGATCTACGACGCCATCCAGGCTGCGCGCGGCTGATGGCGACCCGGAGGCTCATGACGACGGCCAGGACCTGGCTCGACAACTCCCTGCGCACCGTGTGCGTCGCGCTCTTCGCGATGCTCGTGGCGCTCGTCGCCTGGCAGGTCTTCACCCGCTTGGTGCTCGGCCAGCCGAGCGCGTGGTCGGAGGAGGCGGCACGGCAAACGTTCGTGTGGGTCAGCCTCATCGGCATCGCGATCGCGGTCGGGGAGAAGGCGGACGTCATCATGGACTTCCTCGTCGAGCGCCTGCCGCGCTCCCTGCAGCGGGTCGCCGACATCATCGCCTACCTCGCGACGCTCGCGTTCGTGACGTACGTGATGGTGTTCGGCGGCCTGCAGCAGTCGATGCTCGCCTGGACGCAGCGCAACCCGCTGCTGCCGCTCACGCAGGGCCAGCTGTACCTGGCGCTGCCCATCTCGGGCATGCTCCTGACCATCTACCTGATCGTCCACATCGTGACCACGTTCTCGAGCCGCTACGTCGGCCACGTGGGGACGCCGGACGAGGACCTCGAGGCGGCCTCGCTGTGATCGACCCCGGCACCATCAGCGCCATCCTGATCGGCGGCCTCGTGCTGCTGCTGGCCATCGGCGCACCCGTCTCCATCTCGATCGCGCTGCCGAGCGCGCTCTGCATGCTGCTCATCGTCGACTTCGAGCGCGGCGCCGTGACGGCCGCGCAGCAGATGCTCGGCGGCGCGGACTCGTTCGCGCTGCTCGCGATCCCCTTCTTCATCCTCGCCGGCGTGATCATGAACAACGGCGGCATCGCCGAGCGGCTCATCAACCTCGCCCGCGTGCTCGTCGGGCGCACGCCGGCGCCGCTCGTGCAGACGAACGTCATCGCCAACGCGATCTTCGGCACCGTCTCGGGCTCCGCGGTCGCCACGGCCGCCGCGGTCGGCTCGACCATGGCGCCGATGCAGCGCAAGGCGGGCTACGACAAGTCGTTCAGCGTCGCGGCCAACGTCGCCTCCGCCCCTGCCGGCATGCTCATCCCCCCGAGCAACACGCTCATCGTCTACTCGCTCGCCGCCGGCGGCACGTCTGTCGGCGCCCTGTTCATCGCCGGCTACATCCCCGGCATCCTCTGGGCGCTCGCGTGCGCCGCGGTCGTGTTCGTGGCGGCCCGCAAGCGCCCCGACCTCAAGGGTGAGCCGTGGCCGCCCATGGCCGACATGCTGCGCACGCTCTGGCGGGCGATCCCCTCGCTCGGCCTCATCGTGGTCGCGATCGGCGGCATCGTCGCCGGCTTCTTCACCCCCACCGAGGGCTCGGCGGTCGCGGTGCTCTATGCGCTCGCGCTCTCCTTCATCTACCGCACGATCGCGGTCAGGGACCTGCCGCGCATCCTCTACGACGCCTGCCGCACGAGCGCGATCGTCATCTTCCTCATCGCCGTGTCGACGATCATGTCGTACGTCATGACGTACGCGCGGCTGCCGCAGCTGATCGCGGAGTCGCTCTTCGGCTGGACCGACTCGAAGGTCGTCGTGCTGCTGATCATGATGCTCGTGCTGCTGCTGATCGGCATCCCGCTCGACCCGACCCCGGCGATCCTGATCTTCACGCCGATCTTCCTACCCATCGCGGTCTCGTACGGCATCGACCCCGTGCACTTCGGCATCATGATGGTCTTCAACCTCTCGATCGCCGTCATCTCGCCGCCGTCCGCGCCCGTGCTGTTCGTCGGCGCACAGGTCGCGAAGGCCAGGCTCGAGCCCGTCATCGTGAAGATGGTGCCGTTCCTCATCGTGCTGATCGTGATGCTGTTCGTCATCGTCTTCGTCCCCGAACTGTCCCTGTGGCTTCCGGGCCTCATGGGCCTGCTGTGATCCCCGACCGGAAGGAAGCACCATGAACGCCGTCTACGGCCCCACGTCGCCCGACCAGATCCCTGGCTCGACCCAGCAGCAGCTGCGCGACCGCTACCTCGTCGAGGACCTCTTCGTGCCCGGCAGCGTGCGCACGGTGGTGACGCACTACGACCGCGTGGTCGCCGTCGGCGCCGTGCCGACCGACGCTCCGCTGCAGCTGGAGGCGGTGCCCGAGATCCGCAGCGAGCAGTTCCTCGACCACCGCGAGATCGGCATCGTCAACATCGGCGCCGCCGGCACCGTCGTGGCCGACGGCGAGCGCCACGCGATGGCCCC
Organism: Agrococcus sp. DT81.2; assembly: GCF_049844935.1. Taxonomy (NCBI): domain Bacteria; kingdom Bacillati; phylum Actinomycetota; class Actinomycetes; order Micrococcales; family Microbacteriaceae; genus Agrococcus; species Agrococcus sp. DT81.2. The sequence continues at coordinate 23,936 of NZ_JBNCLZ010000002.1, forward strand.
CGGAGCGTGCCTGTACCTGGGGCGCGGCGTCCGCGACGTCTCGTTCGAGAGCGACGACGCCGAGGCGCCCGCCCGCTTCTACGGCTTCTCCGCGCCGGCGCACACGACGTACCCGACCGCGCTCGTCGAGCCGGGGCAGGGAACCGTGCGCGAGCTCGGCGACCCGCTCACCTCGAACCGCCGCACGCTCAACCAGTACATCCACGAGAACGGCGTGCGCAGCTGCCAGATCGTGATGGGCGTGACGCAGCTGCACCCGGGCAGCATGTGGAACACCATGCCGTCGCACACGCACGACCGGCGCACCGAGTTCTACGTCTACTTCGACGTCGACGAGGACGCGCGCGTCGTGCACCTCATGGGCCAGCCGCAGGAGACGCGGCACCTGCTCGTCGGCGACGGCGGGCTCGTGCTCTCGCCCTCCTGGTCGATCCACTCAGGTGTGGGAACATCCAACTACTCGTTCGTGTGGGCGATGGCCGGGGAGAACCAGTCCTTCGACGACATGGACGGCGTCGCGATCGTCGACATGAGATGAGGCGGACCATGACTGCGGAGCCCAGGACGCTCGACACGAGCCCCGCGCCCTCCGGGGGCGCGAGCGAGAAGACGCTCCGCGTGCTCGAGGCGGCGATCCTGCACGACCGCTTCACCGACATCGTCGAGGAGTCGGGGCTCGCGAAGGCGACCGTCCACCGCATCCTCGCGACGCTCGTCGAGCAGGAGTTCATCACCGGTGACAGCGAGCGCGGCTACCAGCCGGGCGCGCGGTTCCTCGGCATCGCGGGCAGCGCGATCTCGCGGCTCGACATCTCGGCGATCGCCGAGCCCATCGTCGACGGGCTCGTGCGCGAGGTCGACTGCACCATCCACGTCGGCGTCGTGAACGGCACCGAGATGGTCTATGTCATCCGCCGCGACTCGTCGAAGCCATACCGGATGGGCTCGCGCGTCGGGCTCTCGATGCCGATGCACTGCTCGGGCATGGGCAAGGTCGTGCTCGCGTCGTGGAGCCCCGAGCAGGTCGACCGGCTGATCGCCGATGTGGGCCTGCCGGCGCGCACCGACGCCACGATCACGGATCCGGCCGCGCTGCACGAGGAGCTCGCCCGTGTGCGGGCTCGCGGCTACGCGATGGACCTCGGTGAGAACGAGCGCGGCACGGTCTGCGTCTCGGCGCCCATCCGCGATCACCTCGGTCGGGTGACCTACGGGCTCTCGATCTCGTCGATCGCGCTCGAGCACCCGGGTTCGAGCATCGAGCAGTTCGCGCCGCAGGCGATCGCCACGGCCGACGCGATCTCGCGCGCGCTCGGCGCGCCCGCGCTGGGATGACCTCGGGTGCGGGCCCGGCCTATCGGCCGGCCGCCCGCATCCGGCCCAGCTGGTGCCGCAGGGCATCCTCGAGGCTCGGCCGGCGGAAGCGATGCCCGAGCTCCTCGAGCCGCATCGGCAGCACGCGCTGGTTCGCGAGCGCGAGCTCGCGCATGCCGCGCTCGCCCAGCAGCACGCGCGGGCCGATCGCCGGCGTCGGCAGCAGCGCCGGCCGGTGCAGCACCGCCGCGAGCGTGGTCGCGTAGTCCCGCTGCCGCACCGGCTCGGGCGCGACCGCGTTGATCGGCCCGGACATCCGCTCGTCGACCAGCGCCCGGGCGTAGATGTCGACGAGGTCGTCGAGGTCGATCCACGACTGCCAGTGGCGGCCGCCGGCGAGCGGCCCGCCGAGGCCCGCCTCGTAGAGCGGGCGCAGCACCTGCAGCACGCCCCCGCGCGGCGTCTGCACGAGACCGGTGCGGATGAGCGCGGTGCGCACGCCGCCCTCCACGGCGGGCGCGGCCTCGGCCTCCCAGTCGACGGTGACCTCGGCGAGGAAGCCGTCGCCGGCACCGCTCGCCTCGGTGAGCGGCTCGTCGCCGCGGTCGTCACCGTAGCGGCCGATGGCGGATGCGGTGACGAACGCGCGCAGGCCGCTCGCGGCCGCGAGCTCGGCGAGCCGGCGGGTCGGCCCGATCCGGCTGTCGCGGATGCGCTGACGATGGTCGTCGCCGAAGCGGCCGAAGATCGAGGCGCCGGCGAGGTGGACGAGCGCGTCGACGCCCTCCAGCAGGTCTGGCGCTGGCGCATCCGGATGCCAGCGCCGCTCCCCCGCACCGGGTTCGTGGCGCACGAGGCGCACGACGCGGTGCCCGCCGGTCGTGAGGAAGGCGGCGAGCGCGGTGCCGATCAGGCCCGATGCTCCGGTCATCGCGACCGTCATCGGGGCGGCCGCGAGCTCGCGATGCCGCTCGAGGTCGTCGGCGAGCTGCCGATGCCGGTAGACGAACATGGGCCGCAGCAGGCGCGATCCGGCCTGCGTGCCGACGCGGTCGATCATCACCGCAGCGTCACCGTGCGGCTCGATGCGGTGCTCGTGGCGCCAGCGCACGGGCGTCAGCGCCACGGAGGCGAGGCCGCCCGGCACCCGCTCATCGACGAACGCGCGCCCGGGCTCGTACCCGGCCGGGTCATGCTGGGCGACCCACACCTGGCCGCCCGGCAGCGCGAGCTCGGCTCGGCCGTCCTTCAGCGATTCCGCCTCGCGGCGGATGGCGCCTGGCATCCACGGCGGCAGCAGCCGCTGGAAGGCGCCCGGACGCTCGTGCCAGGCGAAGACCTCGTCTGCGGTGGCGGGGATGGTGCTGCGGTGCTCGATGCCCATGGCGAGACCGTACGCCCCGGCCCTGAGCACGAAGGCTCAGGGCCGGGGCGTTCGAGGATCCGCGCTAGAGGCCGGAGCTGTCGGGCGAGCGCGGGATGTCGCCCTCCCAGCCCGACTCGGCGGCCTGGCGCGGCGGCGCCTGCTCGGCGAGCTCCTTGAAGCGCTTGAGGTCCTTGCCGATCTGCGCGTCATCGACCTGCAGCAGCGCGCCGGCCGCCTCGACGATGCCCTGCGGCTTCCAGTCGATCTGCACGTTCACGCGCGTGGTGTCGTCGTCGATCCGGTGGAACGTGACGACGCCCGCGTGCGTCTCGCCGTCGGTGCTGCGCCAGGCGACGCGCTCGTCCTGGTGCTGCTCGGTGATCTCGGCGTCGAACTCGCGCTCGACGCCGGCGATCGAGACGACCCAGTGCAGCTTGTCGTCGGTCTGCTGGGTGATGGATTCGACGCCGCCCATGAACTGCGGGAAGTCCTCGAACCGCGTCCAGAGCGCGTAGACGGCGCTGATCGGGGCGTTGACGTCGATGCTGTCGGTGACCTGAGGCATGGTTTCTCCTAGCTGTCGTCGGACGGGTTGGCGATGCTACGCGGCTGCGGCTGGGAGACCCTCGACCAGCTGGCGGAAGCGCTGGAAGTCGCAGCGCACCGTGAGCTCGTCCAGCTCGCGCGCGTCGGGCGCGGACTCCTCGCCGCGCGGCGACCAATTGACGTGCACCGTGACGCACGTGGTGCGCGGGTCGAGCTCGGCGAGCTGCACCGACCACGCCATCGTGGTCGCGTCGACGCTCGTCCACGCGATGCGCTCGTCCTGCTCGTACTCGGTGATCACGGCGTAGAACGTCTCGGGAACGCCGGCGATCGCGACGCGCCAGCGGAGGCGCTCCTTGGTCTCGGCGAACACCGACTCGACGCCCGTCATGAACTCGGGGAACTGCTCGAACGAGGTCAGCATCCGGAACACCTCTGTGCGGGGGGCTGCGACCTCGAATGAATCGTCGATCTGCATCATCGCTCCCGGACTGTCGTCTTCGACGGGGATGTACCCCAAGCCGATCCTGCCACGACCTTGAGACTGCGACAATGAGCCGGCTCTCAGGTTGCGGTGCGAGGGACCGGCCGAGCGCATCCGCCCCGAACCGTAGGATTGAGGGCATGTCCAAGGTCCTCTCCTCCCTGCCCGTCGGCGAGCGCGTCGGCATCGCCTTCTCCGGAGGCCTCGACACGTCGTGCGCCGTCGCGTGGATGCGCCACAACGGCGCCGTGCCCTACACGTACACCGCCGACATCGGGCAGTACGACGAGCCCGACATCGACGCGGTGCCGGCGCGCGCCGACGAGTACGGCGCGGAGGCGGCTCGCCTGGTCGACGCGAAGACGGCGCTCGTGGAGGAGGGCCTCGTCGCCCTCGCGACCGGTGCCTTCCACATCCGCTCCGGCGGCCGCACGTACTTCAACACCACGCCGCTCGGCCGCGCCGTCACGGGCATGCTGCTCGTGCGCGCCATGAAGGAGGACGGCGTCGAGATCTGGGGCGACGGCTCGACCTACAAGGGCAACGACATCGAGCGGTTCTACCGCTACGGCCTGATGGCCAACCCGGCGCTGCGCATCTACAAGCCCTGGCTCGACCAGCGGTTCGTCACGGAGCTGGGCGGTCGCAAGGAGATGTCGGAGTGGCTCGTCGAGCACGGCTACCCGTACCGCGACGCGACCGAGAAGGCGTACTCGACCGACGCGAACATCTGGGGCGCGACGCACGAGGCGAAGACGCTCGAGCACCTCGACGAGTCGATGGAGATCGTGCAGCCCATCATGGGCGTGAAGTTCTGGGACGAGTCGGTGTCGATCCCGACCGAGGATGTCGCCATCCGCTTCGAGGCGGGCCGGCCGGTCGCGATCAACGGCACCGAGTTCCCGGATGCGGTGGCGCTCGTCATGGAGGCGAACGCGATCGGCGGCCGCCACGGCCTGGGCATGAGCGACCAGATCGAGAACCGCATCATCGAGGCCAAGAGCCGCGGGATCTACGAGGCACCGGGCATGGCGCTGCTGCACATCGCCTACGAGCGGCTGCTCAACGCCATCCACAACGAGGACACGATCGCGACGTACCACGAGCAGGGCCGCCGCCTGGGCCGGCTCATGTACGAGGGCCGCTGGCTCGACCCGCAGTCGCTCATGCTGCGCGAGTCGATCCAGCGCTGGGTCGGCTCGTCGGTGACGGGCGAGGTCGTGCTGCGGCTGCGCCGCGGCGAGGACTACACGATCGTCGACACCCGGGGCGAGGGCTTCTCGTACCACCCCGACAAGCTCTCGATGGAGCGCGTCGGCGACGCGGCGTTCGGCCCGGAGGACCGCATCGGCCAGTTGACCATGCGCAACCTCGACATCGCCGACTCGCGCTCGCGGCTCGAGTCGTACGCGGCAGCTGGCCTGATCGAGGGCGAGACGAAGGCGCTCCTCGGCGCGCTCGAGGCTGGCCGCTCCGACGAGATCATGGCGTCGCCGACCGACGACCCCGAGGCCGTCGAGCAGTGGAACGACCGCGCGGCGATGGACCTGGGCACGGACTAGCGCCCGCACCGCTCGATCAGCGCGGAAGCTGCTCAGCGCTTCGCGAACCCCTCCGCCTGCTTGCTCTCGTCGGCGACGCGCACCCCGAAGCGATAGGCGAGCTCGCCGCCGAGGTACCCCGAGGCGCCGACGAGGAGGAGTCCCGCGAGGCTGAGCACCACACCGACCGCGATCACGCTGTCATGGCCGTGGTTCGCGCGCACCATCCAGCTGACCGCGAAGATCACGACCGCCGTCAGGTTGAGCACCATGTGCGCCAGCGCCATCCGCTTCGCGCGCGTGCCCGAGGGGATGACGCTGTAGTCGAGCAGGCCGACGACCGCCGCGAGGACGGCGCCCACCACGCCGATCGCGATGAGGACCTGCGCCCCGAACAGCAGCCCGGAGGGGTCCTCGGCGAAGATCGCCAGCACGTCGAAGACGATGCTCGCGATCCACGCGCCGATCGGGATCGTGACGAGGATGGGATGGAACGGATGCCCGTAGGGGCCGGCGAGCACCGTGCGCGGGTGCTTCGCTCGATCGGATGCGGTGGGCTTGGCCATGGCTCCTCCTCCATCGACACCGGGCGCCCTCGCGGCGGCGGTGACCGCTCACCATAGCCGCGACCCCCGGCGCCGTCGAGGGCCCGGTTCCCCCAGGCTCAGCCGAGCCACTCCCGCGCGGCGGCGACGAGAGCGCGGACGCCCGTCGACAGCGTCGGCTCGATGAGCGGTGCGAAGTGCGGCGAGTGGTTCGACGGCACGTCCTCCGGCATGCGGCCCGTCTCGCGCAGGTCGGCGAACCGCGCGGGGTCGAAGCCGCCGAGGAACCAGTAGACGAGCGGCGCGCCCGCCGCGGTCGCGAGCACGCCGACGTCCTCGCTGCCGGCCACCGGACCGGGGTCGATCACGCTGCCCTCGCCGAGCGCCGCCTGCAGCGCGGCGCGCGTCCGCGCCGTCGCGGCCGGCTCGTTGACCGTCAGCGGGAAGCGCTCGACGTAGTCGAAGTCGGGCTCGGCGGGAGCCGCGGAGGCGGCGGACTCGGCGCGCGCGATGCGCTCGATGCCCGCGAGCACCTTCTCCCGCACCGCGGCGTCGAGGGTGCGCACGCTGAGCCCGAGCCTCGCCGACGGCGGGATGATGTTGTTCTTCGTGCCCGCGTGCAGCTGTCCCACCGTGACGACCGCGGCATCCGCCGGCGCGATCTCGCGAGCGACGATGCCCTGCAGCCGCGCGACCACGTTGGCCGCGAGGTAGACCGGGTCGACCGTCGTCTCGGGCCGCGACCCGTGGCCGCCCTCGCCGTGCAGCGTGATGTCGATCGAGTCCGCGGCCGCCATCGCCACGCCCGCGTGCAGCCCCGCGAAGCCGGCGGGGAACGGCGCGACGTGCTGCCCGAGCACGACGTCGGGGACGGGGACCCGGTCGAACAGGCCGTCGGCGACCATCCGCTCGGCACCGCCGCCCCACTCCTCCGCCGGCTGGAAGAGCACCACGAGGGTGCCCGACCAGTCGTCCGCTGCGGCGAGCTCTTCGGCGGCCCCCAGCATGCAGGTCACGTGCACGTCGTGGCCGCACGCGTGCATGAGCGGCACGTCCATGCCATCGGCATCGATGCCCCGAGCCGTGCTGGCGTAGTCCAGCCCCGTCTCCTCGAGCACCGGCAGCGCGTCCATGTCTGCGCGCAGCAGCACCGTCGGCCCGGCGCCGCGCTGCAGCACCCCGACGACGCCGGTGCCGGCGATACCGGTCGTCACGGCGTACCCGAGCGATCCGAGGTGGTCGGCGACGATACCCGCGGTGCGATGCTCCTGGAACGAGAGCTCGGGATGGGCGTGCAGATCGCGGTACACCGCCGCCAGCTCGATGGCCATGGCGCCAGCGTAGGGACCGGCCCGCGCGGGCGCGATGCACCAGTCGCGCACGGCACGGCGGGCCCCCAACCCGCTGTGCTGTACTGAGCGGGTGAGCGATGCGCTCGAGCAGTTCTCCCCCGCGACCCGAGCGTGGTTCGCGGGGGCGTTCCCTGCCCCGACGGCCGCCCAGTCGCAGGCGTGGTCGGCGATCGCGCGCGGAGAGCACACGCTCGTCGTCGCCCCGACCGGCTCGGGCAAGACGCTCGCCGCGTTCCTGTGGGCGCTCGACCGGCTGCAGCGCGAGGATGCGGCGCCGCACGAGCAGCGCGAGCCCGGGGTGCGGGTGCTGTACGTCTCACCGCTCAAGGCGCTCGCCGTCGACGTCGACCGCAACCTGCGCGCGCCGCTCGCCGGCATCGCCGCGCGCGGCCGCGCCGACGGCGCGGAGCCGCCGCAGATCCGCATCGGCCTCCGCACCGGCGACACGCCGCAGGAGGAGCGGCGGGCGCAGTCGAAGCATCCGCCCGACATCCTCATCACCACGCCCGAGTCGCTGTTCCTGCTGCTGACCAGCCGCGCGCGCGAGACGCTCCGCACGGTCGAGACGGTGATCGTCGACGAGGTGCACGCTGTCGTGCCGACGAAGCGCGGCTCGCACCTCGCGCTCAGCCTCGAGCGGCTCGACGCGCTGCTGCCGCAGCCCGCGCAGCGCATCGGGCTCTCGGCGACGGTGAAGCCGGCCGAGGAGGTGGCGTCGTTCCTCGGCGGCCCCGCGCCGGTCACGGTCGTCGCGCCGCCGAGCGAGAAGCGCATCGAGCTCACCATCACCGTGCCGGTCGACGACATGACAGACCTGCGGGGCCCGGCGCGCGAGGAGGCGGCGCCCACCGGCAGCGCGTTCGGCTCGACGAAGCCCGACACGCCGTCCATCTGGCCGCACATCGAGCGCGAGGTGCTCGAGCTCGTCGACCGGCACCGCTCCACGATCGTGTTCGTCAACGCCCGCCGGGCCGCCGAGCGGCTGACGGCACGGCTCAACGAGCTCGACGCCGAGCGGCTCGACGAGGCCGAGGCGGCAGCGGCGCCCGGCGCCGGCGTGCAGGCGGCGGCGGATGCTTCGGCTGGCGCGGCGTCGGCCGGCCGCGCTGGCAGCGGCGTGATCCTGCGCGACGTGGCCGACCACATCCGCCTGCGCCTCGCCGAGCGCGCCGCCGCCCGCGACGCGGCCGGGGCCGACGCCGAGGCGCCACCGCTCGCGCGCGCCCACCACGGCTCGGTGTCGAAGGAGCAGCGCGGCGAGATCGAGGACCAGCTGAAGTCGGGGCGGCTGCGCTGCGTCGTCGCCACCTCGAGCCTCGAGCTCGGCATCGACATGGGCGAGGTCGACCTCGTCGTGCAGGTGGAGGCGCCGCCGAGCACCGCGAGCGGGCTGCAGCGGGTCGGCCGCGCCGGGCACAACGTCGGCGACGCCTCGCGCGGCGTGATCATCCCGAAGCACCGCGCGGACCTGCTGCACGCGACCGTCGTCGCCGACCGGATGGCGCGCGGCGAGCTCGAGCCGATCCGCATGCCGCGGCACCCGCTCGACGTGCTCGCGCAGCAGACGGTCGCGGCCGCCGCGATGGACGAGCTGGTGGTCGACGAGTGGTTCCAGACCGTGCGTCGCGCGGCGCCCTTCGCGACGCTCTCGCGGGGCGCCTTCGACGCGACGCTCGACCTCGTCGCGGGCGTCTACCCGAGCGACGAGTTCGCGGAGCTGCGGCCCCGCGTCGTGTGGGACCGCGATGCGGGCACCATCGTCGGCCGTCCGAGCGCGCAGCGCATCGCGGTCTCGAGCGGCGGCACGATCCCCGACCGCGGGCTCTTCGGCGTCTTCCTCGCCGGGCAGGAGGGCAAGCCGGGCGCGCGGGTGGGCGAGCTCGACGAGGAGATGGTCTACGAGACGCGCAACGGCGACGTCTTCGCGCTCGGTGCCACGAGCTGGCGAGTGGTCGACATCACCCACGACCGGGTGCTCGTCGTGCCGGCGTTCGGCGAGGTCGGCAAGCTGCCCTTCTGGCACGGCGACAACGAGGGCCGGCCCGCTGACCTCGGCGCGTCCATCGGCCGCGCGACGGGCGCGCTCGCGGCAGGCAGCGGCTTCGAGCTCACGCACTCCGACGAGCGCGCGCGCCGCAACCTCGAGGCGTACGTGCGCGACCAGCTCGCCGCCACCGGTGCCGTGCCCACAGACCGGCAGCTCGTCGTCGAGCGCTCACGCGACGAGCTCGGCGACTGGCGGCTCATCGTCCACTCCCCCTTCGGCCGCCGCGTGCACGCGCCGTGGGCGCTCGCCATCGACCGACGGCTGCGCGAGGACAAGGACATGGGTGCCGCGGCGATGGCGTCGGACGACGGCATCGTCATCCGCATCCCCGACTCCGACGCCGATCCGCCCGGCGCCGACCTCATCCGCTTCGAGCCCGACGAGCTCGAGCGCATCGTCGAGACCGAGGCGGGCGGCACCGCGCTGTTCGCGAGCCGGTTCCGCGAGTGCGCCGCTCGCGCCCTGCTGCTGCCCAAGCGCGACCCCGCCCGCCGCGCGCCGCTGTGGCAGCAGCGGCAGCGCGCCGCGCAGCTGCTCGACGTGGCGAAGCGCTACCCCGACTTCCCGATCGTGCTCGAGGCGCTGCGCGAGGTGCTGCAGGACGCCTACGACCTGCCCGCGCTGCGCACGATCGCCGAGCGGCTGCAGCACGGCGACATCCGCGTCGTCGAGGTCGAGACGCCGAGCCCGTCGCCCTTCGCGCACCACTTGCTGTTCGGCTACGTCGGCGCGTTCCTGTACGAGGGCGACGCCCCGCTCGCGGAGCGGCGCGCGGCCGCGCTCACGCTCGACCCGACGCTGCTCGCCGAGGTGCTCGGCACCACGGCGCTGCGCGAGCTGCTCGACCCGCTGGTCGTCGAGCGCATCGAGCTCGAGCTGCAGCGACTCGCCCCCGACCGGCGAGCGCGCGGCGTCGAGGGCGCCGCCGACCTGCTGCGGCTGCTGGGACCGCTGCGCGTCGACGAGCTCGCGGCGCGGCTCGAGGGCGCCGGGGACGCCGCGCTCGATGAGCCGGCCGCCGCAGCGATCGCCGCGGAGCTCGTCGATGCGCGACGTGCCGTGCGGGTGCGGATCGGCGACGAGGAGCGGGTGGCGGCGATCGAGGACGTCGCCCGGCTGCGCGACGCGCTCGGCGTGCCGCCGCCGCCCGGCGTGCCGTCGGCGCTGCTCGAGACGGTGCTCGACCCGATCGGCGACGTCGTCGCGCGGCACGCGCGCACGCACGGACCGTTCACGGTCGAGGATGTCGGCGCCCGCCTCGCCCTCGCGCCCGCCGTCGCGCGGTCGGCGCTGCGGGCGCTCGAGGCCCAGGGCCGGGTGCTCTCCGGCGCCTACCGGCCGGGCGGCTCTGGCGAGGAGTGGATCGACGCGCAGGTGCTGTCGCGGCTCAAGCGCCGCAGCCTGCAGGCGCTGCGCAGCGACGTCGAGCCCGTCGACCACGCCGTCTTCGCCGACCACCTGCTCGCGCACCAGCACGTCACGCGACCCCTCACCGGCAGCGACGGCCTGCTCGAGGCGCTCGACGGCCTCGAGGGCCTGCCGCTGCCGCTCAGCGCGCTCGAGACGCTCATCCTGCCCTCGCGGGTGAAGGGCTACCGGCCGTCGATGCTCGACGAGCTGACCGCGAGCGGCCTCATCACCTGGGTCGGCGCGGGGGCGCTGTCGGGCAAGGACGGCCGCGTCGTGCTGCGGGCGGCGGATGGCGTGGCCCAGCACCGCGACGTCGCGCACGACGATCCCGAGGCCGCAGCGATCCTCGCCGCGCTCGCGGAGGGCGGGGCGCTCTTCGCGCGCCAGCTCGGCGACATGGTGGCGCTCGATCCCGCGCGGCTCGCGGATGTGCTGTGGCCGCTCGTGTGGGCGGGCCGCGTCACGAACGACACCATCGCGCCGCTGCGCGCCCACCTGCTCGGTGCCCGCGCGCGATCGGCGCCCGCACCGAGCCGGCGCGCCTCTCCCGCGAGCCGGCGCCGCATCGGCCTCGCCCGCCCGTCGCGCTCCGACGCCATGCCGCTGCTCGCCGGACGCTGGCTGCTGGCGTCGAGCCCCGCCGGGTCGACGACCGAGCTGGCCGCGGCCACCGCCGACGCGCTGCTCGCCCGCTACGGCGTCGTCACGCGCGGCAGCGTAGTCGCCGAGGACGTGCCGGGCGGCTTCCACGGCGTCTACCAGGTGCTCAAGGCGTTCGAGGAGGCCGGTCACACCCGCCGCGGCTACTTCGTCGACGGCCTCGGCGCCGCCCAGTTCGCGGATGCGCCGGTCGTCGACGCGCTGCGGGCGCGGCAGTCGAGCGGGCCCAGCGATGCGGTCGCCACGGTGTCGACGGTCGACCCGGCGAACCCCTTCGGTGCCGCGCTCCCCTGGCCCGAGCCGCGCGGCGACCACCGGCCGACCCGGCGCGTGGGGGCGCTCACGACCATCGCGGCCGGGCGGCCCGTGCTGCACCTCGAGCGCGGCGGCAAGTCGCTGCTCACCTTCGTCGACGACGAGGATGTGCTCGTGCGCGCGCTCGAGAACCTCGCCGACGCGGTCGCGAGGCTCGGCGGCCGCCGTCGGGTGCTCGAGCAGGTCGACGGGCGCTCCTCGCTCGACGCGGATCTCGCGCCGATGCTCGAGCGGGCCGGCCTGCGTCGCACGCCGCGCGGCTACCGGATCGGCCCGTGATCCGCATCCCCGAGATCCTCAACGTCGCCGGTGGTCGGACGACGCGCCATGGCGCTCGCGCGACCACCCGCGACGTCGAGAGGAAGGCGGGCTGATGCCCGAGGGCGACACGATCTACCGCGCGGCCGTCAACCTGGGCGCAGCGATGGCCGGGCGCGACCTCGTGCGCAGCGACTTCCGGGTGCCGTCGCTCGCGACCGCCGACCTCGCGGGCGAGCACATCGACGAGGTGCGCGCGGTGGGCAAGCACCTGCTCATGCGGGGCGAACGGTGGACGATCCACTCGCACGCCGGCATGGATGGCCTCTGGCACGTGCTCGCACCTGGGAGCCGCGCGCCCGTGCCGGCCCACACCATCCGCGTGGTGCTCACCACCGACCAGCACGAGATCGTCGGCTCGAGCCTGCCGGTGCTCGAGCTGCTGCCGCGTGAGCGCGACCTCGAGACCCTCGCCTACCTCGGCCCCGACCTGCTCGACCCCGACTGGGACGACGCGAAGGCCGCGGAGGCGGCGCGGCGGCTCCGGGCGACGGACGCGCCGGTCGGCGTCGCGCTGCTCGACCAGCACGCCATCGCGGGGCTCGGCAACGTCTACCGCGGCGAGTTGTGCTTCCTGCGCGGCATCCACCCGGTGACCCCGATCGCGCAGGTCGACGTGGAGCCGCTCGTCGCGCTCGCCCGGCGGCTGATGGTCGCGAACCGCGATCGCACGGAGCGCACCTTCACCGGGGATGCGCGGCGCGGGCGGCGCACGTGGGTGTACGGCCGTGGCGGGCAGCCGTGCCTCCGCTGCGGCACGCGCATCCGGGATGCGCAGCTCGGCCTCGAGGACGGCATGCTGCGGCAGGTGCAGTGGTGCCCCCGCTGCCAGCCAGAGCCCCGCCCGATCGGCGAACTTCCCTGAAACACGGGAATTCCAACGACGGACTCGCCGTTCAGGGAAGTTCGGCGCTCGGGCGGTGCACCCGCACCCACTCGTGCATCACGATCGCTGCCGCGGCTGCGGCGTTGATCGAGCGGGTGGAGCCGAATTGGCGGATCGCGACGTGCGCGTCCGCGGCGGCGATGGCCGCATCGGTCAGCCCCGGCCCCTCCTGCCCGAACAGCAGCACGCAGCGCTCCGGCAGCGGCGCCGCGTCCACGGGCATCGAGCCGGCGGTGTTGTCGACCGCCACGATCGGCAGCCCCGCCTCCCTCGCCCACGCGACGAGCGCATCCACGCTCTCGTGGTGCTCGATCCGCTGGTACCGGTCGGTGACCATCGCGCCCCGCCGGTTCCAGCGGCGCTTGCCCACGATGTGCACGGTGGATGCGGTGAACGCGTTGGCGGTGCGCACGATCGATCCGATGTTCAGGTCGTGCTGCCAGTTCTCGATCGCGACGTGGAAGGGGTGACGCCGCGACTCGAGGTCGGCGACGATCGCCTCCATCCGCCAGTAGCGGTAGCCGTCGACGACATTGCGCCGATCGCCGAGCTCGAGCAGCTGCGGGTCGAGGCGTGGGTCGTCAGGATGCTCGCCCTGCCAGGGGCCGACGCCGACCTCGAGTTGCGGCTCGTCGGCTGGCTCCATGCCTCCAGGCTACGGGCGCGGGATCAGACGATGATCCCGGTGATGTGCTGCTTGGGCGGGGCCGGCGCGGCCGCCCGAGGGCTGGTCGGCGCCGGCTCAGGTCGCGCGCTGAGCGAGCGGTACGCGGCGGCGAAGCCCCACCCGAGCGCCAGGCCGACCGCCCACCACGGGTCCCCCGGGAGGTCGGGCATCTCGAGCTCGGCCTCCGCTGCGGCAGGCGTGGGGATGCGCTCCCCGGTGACGATGATGCGGTGGCTGTTGACGCCGAGCGGCGTGCACGTGACCAGGCTCACGAGGTCGCGGCCGATCTCTGGCATCAGGAGGTCGGTGTCGCCCGGCTCGATCACCTGCACGTCACGGACCTCGTAGGTGAGCACCTCGCCGTAGACGTCGACCTGGAAGATGTCGCCGACGACGACGTGGTCGAGGTCGTTGAAGAGCACCGACTCGGGCAGTCCCCGGTGGCCGGTGAGCACACTGTGGGTGCCCTCGCCGCCCACCGGCAGCGCCGAGCCGAGGAGGTGCCCGATGCCGCGCCGCAGGGTCTCCTCGTCGGTGCCGTGGTAGATCGGCAGGTCGACGTCGATCGCAGGGATGCGCACGCGCGCCATCACCTCGGCCGGGCCGAGGTCGAGCTGCTCGCGGTACGCGGCGACGATCGCGCGCTGGTCGCTGAGCGGCGTGCCGCCATACGGGTCGATGAGCGCACCACCGGTGAGCGTGGCGTTGTACTCGCGCGCCGCGGCGAGCTCCTCGAGTCGACCCTCGGGACCGAGCTCGTCCATCACCTCGGTGTACTCGCTCACGCGCTGGGACTGCTCGAGCAGCGAGAACCAGCTCGCGGCCGACGGGTAGAGCAGCACGCTGACCCCGAGCATGACCATGAGCGCGACGACGAGCGAAGTGCCGGAGCCCCGGCGCCGTCGGCGCCGAGCTGCGGGCGACGAGGCCGGCGCAGTCGGGGCGATCAGGGTCACGAGGGCTCCTTGGAAGGGGTGAGCCCCGTGGCGGCGGTGGACCGCCACGGGGCTCAAGGGGTGTGGATCAGGCGTCCTGCTCGGCCTTGCGGCGACGCAGGAGGGCGAAGCCCATCGCGCCGGCGAGGAGACCGAAGCCGCCGATCATGAACGCGGCCTGGCCCGAGCCACCGGTGATGGGGAGCGCGTAGGCGGGCACCTGCGTGTTGGCCATGGAGACCTCGAGCTCGTCGGACGTGCCAGGCATGACCTTGACGACGGTGCGGTCAAGCGGCGCGGCCGGCAGCTGGAAACCGTCCGGCGCCTGGATCTCGACCACGGTGTAGTTCGAGCCCGTCGCCGTCGTCCGGAGTCCCGGGATGACGATCATGCCGTTCTCGTCGGTGGTGAACTCATCGCGCATCGTGCCGTCGATGTTGACGCTCACCCGCTGGCCGTCCGCGTCGAGCACCACGAAGACCGCGCCCTGCAGCGACGTCTTCGCGACGGTGTCGTCGTGCTTGAAGATCTCGATCGCGCCCCAGTAGGAGGTTGCGGTCGTCGAGTCGACAGCGGTCCTGTTCACAGTCACGGTCGCGTCGTTGTCGATGATGCCATCCGTGCCGACGGAGGACACCGCGGTGTCGATCGTCACCACGACGTTCGCGCCTCGGTTCGCCACGAGCGCGGCGATGCCCGAGGGCTTGAAGTCGACGGCAACCGTCCGCGCGGCGCCGGTCGGTCCCGAGAGCGAGTAGTCGGTGCCGGCGACGAGCGTCGTTGAGCCGACCGTGACGGTCACCGGCGCCGTGCCGACGAGGTTCAGGCGAGGGTCGAGGTCGTCCGTGACGGCGTACGTGTCGACCTCGGTGCCCTGGGTGGCCATCGGCACCGGCGAGGTGATGGTCCAGGTCAGGGTGTCGCCCAGCCCGACCTGGTCGAACTCCTCGACCTGCTTGACCACGTGCGTCACGGTGTTCTTCGGGTACACGTGCACGCCGTAGAGCCACTCGTTCTGGAAGGGCTGCGGCACGACCACAAGGAAGGGCTCCGCCGGGATCACGACCTGGTCAGCGCCTGCAGCTGCGCTCGGCAGGCCGGTCTCCTGCACGAGGTAGACACCGAGGTCGAGGTCCGCGAACGTCGCGTTGCCGTCCGCGTCGGTAACGCCGGTCACGGCATCGCCGAGCACGTGGCCGCTGCTGGCCGCCTGGACGTCGGCTGCCGTCAGGGCGTCCGAGCCACTCAGGAGCGCCCAGGTGCTGTTATCGAAGACATCGAGGCTCGTCACCTGCTGGATCTGGAAGGTGACGCCCGGCACCGGGTCGATACCGGCGAGCGCCGCCTCCTCGAGCTCGGCGCCTGTGCCCACAGCGCCGACCGCGACCGACTGCTCGAGCTTGTGGACGAAGATCGTGCCGGGAGTGTCAGCGTCGATGTTGGGCGCGGCGGATGCGGGGAGCGCGCCGCCGAGGACGGCGACGGTCGCGATCGCGACTGCGCCGAAGCCTGCGGCGACTCGCGCCGTCATGCTCTTCTTCGTGGATGCCATGGTGGCGGTTCCTTCCTGGAGTGATGCAAGAGATCGCTGGGGAGTGATCCGGTCGGGGTTGGTCATGAGGAGGGCCTTCGTTCGGCGCATCCGGGTGCGGATGAGCAGGAGTGCGGCGAGCAGCAGGAGGGCGCTGCCGCCGAAGAGGTAGGCGTCGGCGCCGACGCCACCGGTGAGCGGGAGTGTCAGCGCGGGGACGGGTGCGTTGACGAAGCGGTAGACGTGGTGCTCGCCGGCCGGCACCTGGACCGATCCCGGCTTCGAGACCGGCTGCCAGCTGCCGTCCGGAAGCTGCCGCTCGACCCGGAGGCCGAGGGAGGCGTAAGCGCTCGTCTCTGTGAGCGCGTAGACCTGCCCGGGGCGCATGTCGATCCGGTTCGCGGCCGTTCCGGTCGTCACCTCGGTCTCGCTGCCGGGGACGGTGGTGCCCGAAAGCGTTGAGTGGACAGGGGCAACCGGGGTCGCCGTGAGGTTGAACATGCTCGCTCGCAGGGCGCCGCCGCCCTCGATGTGCTTGAGGAGCGTCAGGCGGCTCGTGACGTGCTTGACCTCGCACGAGACGTGCGTACCCCCCGGCACTTGCACTCTGCCGCCCACTACCTCGACCGCGGTGCTGGTCCCGGCAACCGTGCAATTCCACGGCCCTGCCTGCGCGTAGGTCTCGGGGCCGCCGGCGGTGTCGAGCGAGTACGGCCGGTCGGCCGTCACCACGGCGGTCGCTGAGGGCGAGCCGGTTGCGCCGGCGGGTCCGGCGAGGCTGCCGGTCGGACCGGTCGCGGTGAGCTGCCATGCGGTCCCGGCCGCGTCACCGAATGCCACCGTGTTGACGAGGGTCAGCTGCGAGGGGCGCAGGCGGTTGATGAAGCGGCAGTCGATCTTCGAGCCGGGCTGGACGCCCTCCAGCGTCGTGTCGCTCGCGGTCGTCAGCTGCACCGTGGTCGTAGCGCCGCCAGGGGGCGTCACGTCGCACGCTCCGCTCACGAATACGTGAGTGCGCTGCGGGACTTCCGAGATCGCCAGGTTCGCCGTGACACTGCCGCTGTCGTGCCGCAACGTCCATCGCGCCGCGCCGTCGGCGCCAGTCGGTTGCGTGGCCTGTGCCGGAGTGGAGGTCACGCCGGTGTTCGTCGCGTATGCCTCAACGCTCCAGGCTTGACCGGGCTGCGGGTTTTCGCCTGCGGCGTCCAGCACGATCTTGCGGACGGTGACGATCGTGACGAGCGGGGTCAACGTCACCACGCAGTCGACTGCGGCGGTTGGCATGGTGAACGATCCGCCCGCCGCGGTCGCGGTCACGGGGATGGGCGTCTCTCCGCTCGTGCATGCGATGGTGGTCGCGTAGTCGGCGGCGTTGCCGCCGAGCGCCGTGCGCTCGATGGCGAACTCGCGGGTCGCACGCACCGGCAACGGGCCGATCGAAGCGGGCGTAGCCGCCGTCGTGGTCGATGCGAGCGCGAACGTGCCGGCGCGGAGCTGAACGCGGAACTCGTCCGCCGGAGCGACGCGGCCGGCCACGACGGCCCGGACCGTCAGAGTGGGCGGTGTGAGGCAGCTCGCAAGATCCACACTGTCGGCGCTCCCCACTCGGAGCGCGTTCGTGACTACGCCCTCGGCGGCCCAGGTGCTTGGGTCGAAGCGCGAAGCTCCCGTCGAGGTGCCAAGGACGACGCTGCCATCTGCGTCGAAGGCGACTCCACTCATTCCGAGCACGCCCTGCAGCTGCCCCGAAACGAACGGGCTGCGCGCGAGGGCGGCACCAGGCGTACCTGTGAGCGCCGCGGCGGGCACGGTGAACGCGCTCACGCGATCACCCTGGCTCTGCACCACGCTCAGATTGCCCGCACGGTCGAACGCGATATCGCCGCTGCCTGCATCCATCGGGGTGTCGACCCTGCCGACGAACGACGATGCCCTGGTCGTCGCGTCGAACCGGTGCAGGCGGAACTGCTGCGTTGCGCCGACGGTCATGAAGCCCCCGAAGTAGTAGCGCCCGTCCAGGGGATTGACGGCTCCGGCGACTACCGCGCCGAGTTCCTGTGACGCGTACGAGGCGATGCTCTCCCAACCGTCGGTCTGCGTGTATCGCAGGATGCGAGGTTCCGTCGTGCTGCCGCCCTCGAGTGCGTACATGGCGCGTCCGTCGTGAGCGATACCAAGCGCGTCGACGCCTCGCGGCGACTCGGGCCATCGGCCGAACATGCTCACTGTCGCCCCGGGTCCACGCCCACTTACTTGCCGGACGGTGCCATCAGCGAGGAGCGAGTAGAACGTGCCCGAAGTGCACAGCAGCGGTTCCCGCACCTCCGGCGCGACCTTGCGCACGCGGAAACTGGCGAGCCCAACAACGTCCTCGTCCTTGAATCCCCTCGTTGAAACGGGCAGCTGGCTGACGAACTGGTAGCCCGTGGGCGCTGTGCGCGGCGTGACGATGTAGCTGCGAGTCCCATTGCCCGGTGCGCGAATCTGGAACTCGCCGCCATCGGGGTCGAGGTCGCCGCATCCCGTCGCACTGCAGTCACTAACGATCGGGTACGGAGCGGTAGCGCCCTGCAGACCCTCGACCTCGAACGTCGCTCCCGCGACGAGATTGCCCTGCTCGTCCTCTACCGCCCAGTGGATCGAGGGACGCAGCTTGTCGTCCTGGGGCTGGCTGCGCGGCGCGCCAGCGGCGATCGCGGACGTGCTGCTCGAAACCGTCTGCCGCGCGAGAGGTGTCGCTTGAACCGGCGCGGCGGTCTGCGCGCCCACGACAGCCGGCGCGGGTAGTGCCGTGGGCGTCGGGACGGCCGAGGGTGCTGGTTCAGCGCTCGGCACGGGTTCGACCGTTTCGACCGGAGCAGCGGATGCGGCGGGAGCGGGCTCCACCCCTGCGACTGTCGGTTCCGCGGTCTCGAGCGGCTCAATGACGGCCGCGGCCGCAGATGTCATGCCAGCGAGCGGCGACAGCGGGACGAGCACTCCCCCGGCGACCGCGAGCACGACGGCAACGACGACGGATCGCGCCGATCGTCGTGCTGCGAGCGGGCGGAAGCGCATGGAGGAGGTCCTTGAGGGGTGGATTCCGCCGGGACGTCGATGACCCGGCCAGAACCTCCGACGCTATTGAGGGGATCTCAGCAAACTTGCCTGGAGCGCACAAGGAATCCTCAAGTTCGCTTGAGCGACCCTCAGGGTCCGGTCAAGGTCATTCAAAAACGAAGTAAACACACTGTTCACATTGCCGTCACATGCCGCGGCATGTGCGCGCGTAGCCTGAAGCCATGCGCACCAGAGCAGACATCGAATGCTGGCTGACCGACATGGACGGCGTGCTCGTGCGCGAGGAGCGCCCGCTGCCGGGAGCCAAGGAGCTGCTGGAGCAGTGGCAGGATCGCGGCGTCGAATTCCTCGTGCTGACGAACAACTCCATCTTCACGCCGCGCGATCTCTCGGCGAGGCTGCGCGCATCCGGCCTGGTCGTCCCCGAGGAGCGGCTGTGGACGAGCGCCCTCGCCACGGCTGACTTCCTGCACGACCAGATGCCGGGCGGCTCGGCCTTCGTCATCGGCGAGGCGGGGCTCATCACCGCGCTGCACGACATCGGCTTCACGATGACGGAGTCAAAGCCCGACTACGTCGTGATCGGCGAGACCCGTTCGTACTCGTTCGAGGCGATCACGAAGGCGATCCGGCTCATCTCTGGCGGCGCCCGCTTCATCTCCACGAACCCCGACGCGACCGGGCCGAGCGCCGACGGCCTGCTGCCGGCGACGGGCGCGATCAACGCGCTCATCACCACCGCGACGGGGCGCGTGCCGTACATCGTCGGCAAGCCGAACCCGATGATGTTCCGCTCGGCGCTCAACAAGATCGGCGCGCACAGCGAGACGACCGGCATGATCGGCGACCGGATGGACACCGACATCATCGCCGGCATGGAGGCCGGGCTGCACACGGTGCTCGTCATGACGGGCATCTCCGACCCGGCGCTCGTCGAGACCTACCCCTTCCGGCCGGACGAGCTGCTGCAGGGCGTCCACGAGCTCGTCGAACAGGCTCCGGTGGAGTCCGAGCTCGACGAGGTGCGCGCCGACGTGTGACTCTCAACCGGCCAGTTGGTCCTGAAGGGGCACTATCCCCTCGCGCGACCAACTACCCGGTTGAGAACACCCGGTCACGCCTCCGAGAGGAGGCGGATGACGTGGGCGCCGAAGAGGCCGGCGACGGCGGCCGCCGCGACGGCGACGGGCGCAACCAGGCGATCGATCGGACGGTGGGCCACCTCGCGCGCGTCGAGCCCGTCGAGCCGGATCCAGCCGTACAGCGCCGCCTTGCCTCGCCCGACCGCCGCTGCCGCGAGCACGAGCGCGAGCATGGCGGCGGCGACCGTGAGCAGCAGCCACAGCCACGGCAGGTCGGCTCCCGCGGCCGCCCGGAACGGGGCGAAGGCGAGCGCGCCGAGCATGATCGGCAGCACCCACCAGGTGATCGGCGGGCCGAAGCCGCGCGCCACCACGAGCCCGAGCAGCGAGGCGACCGCGAGCAGCACGACCCCCATGAGCAGGCCGCCCCACCCGGCCACCTGGCACACGTCGGCCGAGAGCGAGCCGCACGCGCCCGCATCCGCCGACAGCAGCATGCCGGTCGCGCTCGATGCCGACGCCGCCCCGTAGCCGGCGGTCGCCCACGACGTCAGCAGGCCGAGCCAACCGGTGGCCGGCTCGCCGGCGACGATTAACGGCGGCCGCTTGAAGAGTCGGTCCGTCCAGCGCACACCTCAACGCTACGCCGGAACCTCGGCACTCAAGGGATGAAAGGGGACCCGACGAGCACGTATCGCAGCGCGGAGGAGAGCACTCCGACGAGGGCCGCGACGGCGACGCCGATCGCGATGCCGGCGAGCGCTCGCGGGCGCTCACGGCGCACGAGCGACGCGACCCCGCGGGCTGTCGCGGCGTCGACTAGGACGTGCCGACGAGCGCTCGCGCGCCCTTGCCGGACAGCATCCGGTCGATCGTCCGCGCCGCCTCGCGGCCAGCGCGGTTGCCGCCGACGGTCGACTGGCTGGGTCCGAAGCCGATGAGGTGCACGCGCGGCTCGTCGGCGACCTGCGTGCCGCGCACGGTGATGCCGCCCTGCTCGTTCCGCAGTCCCAGCGGATCGAGGTGCGCGAGGTCGGCCTTGAAGCCCGTCGCCCACAGGATGGCGTCGAGCGACGTGAAGGTGCCGTCGGCCTCTCGCACTCCGCGCGGCTCTATCCGCGAGAACATCGGCCGGCGATCGAGCGCGCCGCGCGCCTTCGCGGCGCGCTCGTACGGCGTCCAGAGCAGCCCCGTGTACGAGACGACGCTGCCGGTCGGGCGCCCGGCCTCGGCATCCGCCGTGACGCGCTCGATCACCTGGCGGCCCGTCACCTCCGGCTCGAACTCGCCCTCGAGGAAGACCGGCTCGCGCCGCGTGTACCAGCGCGTGGTCGCGACGCGCGACAGCTCCTCGAGCTGCTGCACGGCCGAGATCCCGCCGCCCACGACCCCGACCCGGAGCCCGGCGAGCTCGTCGGCCGAGACGTAGTCGCGCGTATGCAGCTGCCTGCCCTCGAAGGCATCCTGCCCGGGGTAGCGCGGCAGCACCGGGTTGTTCCAGCTGCCGGTCGCGTTGATCACGGCGCGCGTGCGCCAGGTGCCCGCGTCCGTCGACACGAGCAGGTCGCCCTCGGGATCGTCATCCGCTCGCTCCACCGCGGCCACCGCGACCGGCCGCAGGATGGGCAGGCGCATCTCGCGCTCGAACGCCGCGAAGTACCGCGGCACGGCGGTGCGGCTCGGCTCCTCGTCATCGATCGGCGGCTTCGGGAAGCCGGGGAGGTCGAAGATGCCGTTCACCGTCGCCATCCGCAGCGACTCCCACCGGTGCTGCCATGCGCCGCCGGGCGCGTCGTCTGCGTCGAGCATCACGAAGGTGCGCTCGCCGCTCGGGTCGTCGAGCGCGCTCGCGAAGCCGCGCTTCTGCAGGTGGAAGCCCGCCGACAGCCCGGCCTGGCCCGCCCCGATCACGACGACGGTCGCTGCGCGCTGGCTCGTGCTCGGCATCCGCTCGCTCGTCACCGTCATCCCCGCCCCATTCAGTCGTTCAGATTGCAACGATTGGTGCAACGGACGGATGCGCGCGGAGATTCCCTTGGCAACCCGGGTCGCGCATCCGTCGTATCGTCGTCGGCATGATCCCCGCCGCCTGGATGCCGCATCGCCGCGCCGACGGCGAGGTCGTCGGCTACGTGCGCGAGGCGGGAGACGGCTTCCAGCCGATGGACCTGCTCGGCCGCCCGCTCGCCGAGCCGAGCGACTGGCTCGCGGCCGAGGAGCTGCTCGACGCGCACAGCCTCGCGTGGCTGACGGATGCGTTCCTGCTGTCGGCCGGCGAGGCCGACGTGCGCGTGCGGGTCACCGAGCTCACGCCCGAGCGCGTGCACGTGAAGCTCGATGACTTCGGCGCGGTCGGGCCGGGCGAGCCGCAGCGGTGGGAGCTGCCCCTGCCGACGGACGCCCTCCGCGCGGCGCCGCCGCTCACGGAGTGGCCGGGCTAGGCGGGCCGGGTTAGGCGGGCTTGAGCAGCCAGGCGATGAGCAGCATCACCGGCAGCGACCCGATGGTCGTCAGCAGCACGATGTCGCGCGTGATGGCGGTCGCGCGGTCGTAGCGCAGCGCGTACTGGTACATGTTCTGCGCCGACGGCAGCGCCGCCATCACCGTGCACGCATAGGTGAGCTGCTCGTCGAGCCCGAACGCGAAGCGAGCGAGCAGGTAGGCGATCACGGGCATCGCGAGCGACTTCAGCAGCACCGCGAGCGCGACCTCCTTGCGCCCCGAGCCCGGCTGCAGCGGGCGCTCGCCGCCGAGCGAGACGCCGAACGCGAGCAGCATGAGCGGCACGGCGGCGCCGCCGAGGATCTCGAGCGGCGCGAGCACCGGCGCGGGCAGCTCGATGCCGAGCGCCGACACGAGCGCGCCGAGCGCGGCGGCGATGAGCATCGGGTTGCGCAGCGGCTGCGTGATGATGCCGGTGAAGGACGCGCGGCCCGCCGTGAGTACGTCGAGGGTCGCGAGCAGCAGCGGCGCGAGCACGAGCAGCTGCAGCAGCAGCATCGGCCCGATGAAGCCGGCGTCACCGATGACGTAGATGGCGACGGGCAGGCCGATGTTGTTGACGTTGCTGTAGCCGGACGCGGTGGCGGCGAGCGCGATGCGGCTCGGGTCCTTGGTGAGCCAGACGCGCGCGACGACGGTGTAGATGAGCGCGACGGCGACGAACGCGAGCAGGGCGACCGCGAGCACGCTCGAGAACAGCAGGCCGACATCCGCCTCGCTCAGCACGAGGAACAGCAGGGCGGGGCTCGCGGCGAAGAAGGAGGTGCGGTTGAGCACCAGCCGCCCCTCCTGGTCGACGATCCTCAGCCGCGCGAGCAGCCAGCCGACGAAGATGACGAAGCCGATGATGGCGAAGCCGATGAGCACTCCGCCCATGGCACCTCCCGCGCTCGGTCTCTCGGTCGGGACAAGTCTGACATCCCCCGCAGCCCCTGCAGGACCTCCCGCCCCGGCGCCGGGCCCACCGCGGGGCGGCGGGGCCCCCCGGCCCCCCGCCGGGCACCCGGTGCACCGGGTCCCGTTCGGTGGACGGGGTCCCGTTCGGCGGTCTCCGCCGTCGCGCGGGCTACTGCGCTTCGAGGCCCAGGTCGTCGAGTGTGATGGCCGCGCGGTACTCCACGCCGGCTGCCTCGATGGCCGCCTGCGCGCCGGTCGCGCGGTCGACGATCACCGCGACCGCCACGACCTCGGCCCCGACCTTGCGCAGCGCCTCGATCGCCTTGATGGGGCTGCCCCCGGTCGTCGAGGTGTCCTCGAGCACGACCACGCGCTTGCCGTTCAGCTCGGGCCCCTCGATCTGCCGGCCGCGGCCGTGATCCTTCGGCTCCTTGCGCACGACGAACGCATCCACCTCGAGGCCGCGCGCGAGTCCGCGGTGCAGCACCGACGTCGCGAGCGGATCCGCGCCCATCGTGAGGCCGCCGACGGCCGCGACGTCCGGGATGTCGGCGATGAGGTCGAGCAGCACGTCGCCGATGAGCGGCGCGGCGCGGTGGTCGAGCGACAGCTTGCGCAGGTCGATGTAGTAGCTGGCTCGCTTGCCGCTGGTGAGCACGAAGTCGCCGTGGAAGACGGCTTCGTCTCGGATGAGCTGGATGAGCTGGTCGCGCGCGGTCACGTCCTCCAGGCTACTTCGCCGCGCACTCCCCTCCTCCTCAACGTCGCCAGTGGTCGCGCGCCCCGCATGGGCGCTCGTCCGACCACCCGCGACGTTGAGGATCCAGCCGGTCAGGCGTCGGCGGGCGAGGGGATGCTGTCGGCGCGCCGGGCGAGGCCGGTGCGGGTCTCGCGGCCCGTCCAGGCGGCGAAGCGCTCGGACCGGGTGGCGTCGGCGGGCGGCTCGACGGCAGCGCCGAAGACGGTGGACTTGCGGATCGACGCCTCGTCGGCTCGGTCGCGGTAGTCCTCCATCCACTGAAGGAGGTCCGCGGGGAACTCGAGGTTCGCGGCCAGCCCGACCCGGGCAGAGCCCCAGCGCACGTCCCACGCGTGGAGCGCCATGTCGAGCGTCGCGAGCGGCAGGCCCTGGAACGCGTCCTCACCGGCGTCATGCGCAGCGGAGCGCAGCCGCGACGCGAGCGCCTCCCAGCGCTCGACGGCCTCGAAGTCGGTGCCGGGCGCCATCACCGCGCTGTGCTCGGCGGTGAGGGCGCCGTCGCCCTCGGCCCGCCCGAGCAGCGCACTGCCGCCGTACTCGGCCTGCACGCCCGTGACGTGGCGGATGACGTCGGCGATCGACCACTCGGCGCACGCGGATTGCAGGCCGAGCCGGTCGGCACCGGCTCGAGCCTCGGCGCAGAAGAGGTCGAGAGCCTGCAGGTAGCGGTCGCGAGCGTTGCCCATCGCTCCATAGTGCCCTGTCCCACGTGCCCGGCGATTGAGGCTGCCTCACGACGCGCGGGGCAGGGCGCGCGTCGCCGTGTCGACGCATCCGCCCCGCCCGTAGGCTCGATGCATGCGCATCGCCACCTGGAACGTCAACTCCGTGCGCGCCCGCACGGCCCGCATCGTCGACTGGCTCGAGCGCAGCGACGTCGACGTGCTCGCCATGCAGGAGATCAAGTGCAAGACCGAGCAGTTCCCGTATGAGGCCTTCGAGGCCGCGGGATATGAGGTGCAGGCGCACGGCTTCAGCCAGTGGAACGGCGTCGCGATCGCGTCGCGCCTGCCCATGAGCGAGGTGGAGCGAGACTTCGTCGGGCAGCCGGGCTACGCGAACACCGGCGACCCCGTCGTCGAGGCGCGGGCCATGGCCGCGACCGTCGAGGGCGTGCGGCTGTGGAGCCTCTACGTGCCCAACGGCCGCGAGCTGACGCACGCGCACTACGGCTACAAGCTCGAGTGGCTGCGCGTGCTCACCGATCACCTGGGCGGATGGGGCGGGCGGCCGCTCGCACTCATGGGCGACTTCAACATCGCGCCGCTCGACACCGACGTCTGGGACATCGCCGCCTTCGACGGCGCGACGCACGTGTCGAAGCCCGAGCGCGAGGCGTTCGAGGCGCTCCTGCGGGCAGGGCTCGTCGACGTCGTGCGCGACCGGGCTCCCGGCTACACCTACTGGGACTACAAGGCGGGCCGCTGGAACCGGAACCAGGGCATGCGCATCGACTTCGTGCTCGGCACGCCCGAGCTCGCCGAGCTCGTGACCCGCGCGTCGATCGACCGCGACCAGCGGCAGGGCGACGCCCCCTCAGACCACGTGCCCGTGGTCGTCGACCTCGACCTCGAGACCGAGCTCGACGACGACCGGCCGATGATCTTCTGATGACGGATGCGGGCGGCCCGGGGCCGGATGACACGGCGCCGGAGGACTGGGAGGACCTCGAGCCCCAGCGCGTGTGGACGGCGGCCGACCGCTGGCGGCTGGCCGCGTGGGTGCTGATCTTCGCCAACCTGCTCGGCGTGCTGCTGCTGGCGCCCATCGGCGACGGTGGGCTCGTGCAGGCGGCGGAGGCAGCCGGCACCGACGTCGGCCCGGCGCGACTCGTCTTCTGGATCACGCTGCTCGGCGCGACGATCGTGGGCAACGGCATCGGCGCCGCGGCGGCCGCGACCCGGCAGCGCTGGGCGATCGTGCCGCCGGCGCTCGCAACGCTCGCCAGCTGGATCGGCTTCTTCGCCGCGACCGCGCTCCTCTGACCGACGCGGGTCGGATGCGTCAGGCCAGCGCCGCTGCCCGGCGCCGGAGGAGGCGGGAGACGAGCGTCGCCGTGGCGGAGGCCGGCACCAGGAGGAGCGCGGCGAGCGCGGCACCGCCCGTGGTCGCAGAGGCGCCGTCGGCGGCGGTGAGGGCGATGACGAGCGCGAACGCCGATGTGAGGACCGCGACGATCGCCGCGGAGCCCACCAGCCACGCTCCCGAGCGCGGCCGCAGCACTGCGGCACCCGTGACCGCGAGGAGCGCCCATGCCATCGCCGTCGACCCCGCGAGCTCACCCCACGAGCCGATCAGCGCGCGGAGGTCGAGGATCGAGAAGGGCCGCCACACGTAGGTCTCGGCGACGACGGGCGCGACCACCCACGTCAGCGTCGCGGCGACCACGAAGTGCACTCCCAGCGTCGCGGCGATCGGGCCGATGCTCCCCAGCGCCGCCCGACCGCCGCTCCGCAGGGCCTCCTGTGTGCCGTCCCTCATGGAGCGACACTATGACACTGTTACGGAATCGCGCCATGGTTCCGGCGCAACTGCGTTGCGGCCGGCGGCCGGTCCGCGCGCGACGCCGGAAACGGGCAGGAAAGGCGGGGCGCCGTGCAAGATACGTGCGCCGCGCCCTCCATACGCTGGATTCACGCACCGATCGAGGGCGACGACGTCCGCCGCCGCTCGATCCCCCGCCCCCGATCCCGCCCAGGAGGCTTCCATGACGATGACCCAGGCCACCGCCGCCGACCTCCGCCAGCACCCCGCCTGGCTCCGCATCAAGGCCGCCGCCACCGCGCTGCAGCCGCTCCAGTCGAAGAACGGCTCGATCGAGGACGCCGCCCACCACGACGCGGGTCGCGGCCACGTCGCCGAGCTGACGCAGGGCATCCGCGAGATCGCACCCGAGTTCCCCCACGACGCCGCCTACCTCGCGCAGGCAGTGCTCGACTTCGAGCGCTGGGCCGCCGAAGGCTTCGGCGAGCCCGACTTCTTCGACGCGCTCGCCGAGTTCCAGCCGCAGCAGCACCGCGTCGATGGCCTGCAGCACCTCGTCGTCTTCCCGATGTACACGCAGAACGGCTCGCCCGACCGCAGGGTCGAGGCCGTGCTCGTCGAGGTCATCTGGCCCGAGTTCATCGCCGACCTCGAGGCGGGCGACTACTCGAACGCGCTCTTCGTGCCCCTGCGCTTCATCGACTTCACCGCCGGCTACGACACCAACTCGGCGGTGCTCTTCCCCGAGACCGTCGCGATGCGCGAGATCCCGAAGTTCACGTGGGGTGCGATCTTCCAGGACCGCGAGGCGGCGCGCTTCCGCCGCGTCGTCGAGGCCGCGTGCGGGGTCACGAAGCTCGACCTGCCGGCCGACGCGGCCGAGATGGTCGCCGACCAGGCTCTCGCTGAGCGCACCTTCGTGATGTGGGACCTCATCCACGACCGCACCCACATGCGCGGCGACCTGCCGTTCGACCCGTTCATGATCAAGCAGCGCATGCCGTTCTTCCTGTACTCGCTCGAGGAGCTGCGCTGCGACCTGACCGCCTTCCGCGAGTCGGTCGCCATCGAGCGGCGGATCCTCGCGAAGCCGTCGACCGGTGAGGGCGCGGCGACGGATGCCGAGCGCGACCTGGCGAAGCACGCGAAGCTCGTGCAGTACGCGGTGATCTTCGATCGCATCTTCCGCTTCGCCATCACCGGCTCGCGCACCCGCAACTACGACGGGCTCGGCGGCCAGCTGCTGTTCGCGTGGCTGCACCAGCACCGCGTGCTGCACTGGACCGACACGCAGCTCGCCTTCGACTGGGACGAGGTGCCCGACGTCGTCAACAAGCTCGGCGAGGCGATCGAGCTGCTGTACTGGAAGTCGATCGACCGGCCGAAGGTGGCGCACTGGCTCGCCGCGTACGAGCTCGTGTCGTCGGTGGTCGAGCCGCACCCGGCATCCGCGTGGAAGGCCGGCGCGCTGCCGCTCGAGGGCACGCCCCGACAGCTGACCGACCTGGTGATGGACGACGAGTTCCCGCTGTCGATGTTCTACGAGGCCTTCGAGAAGAAGATGCGCGACGTCATCGCCTCGACGAAGGGCATCACCGGCTGACCCCGGCGCGGGGCGCCCGCGGTCGGGCGCCCCACGGACCGGGCGTCACTCCATGTGCAGCTTGTCCTGCACCTCCCCGGCGATCTTCTCCATCAGGTTCGGCTTCGGCGTCGTGCCGTACCAGCGCGCGTCGGGTTGCGTCGCCGGCGGCATCGGCACTCCGGGCTCCGGCTCGGCACGGTACGAGAACTCGCCCTTCCCGTCCGGCGTCGGCCCGCTCGCCCAGCGGCCCTCGCCGGCCGCCTCGCCGTCGCTGAAGTTGATGTACTGGTACGACACCTCGGTGTCCTCCTTGCGCTGCGGGAAGTTGCTGGGCACCGGGAAGTCCTCGATGCCCTCCTCGCGCAGCTCGGCCGCCGCCGCCATCCACTGGTTCTGGTGCATGGTGTCGCGCGCGAGCAGGAACTGCAGCAGATCGCGCACGCCGTGGTCGTCGGTCATGTGGTAGAGCCGGGCGACCTGGAGCCGGCCCTGCATCTCGGCGTTCGCGTTCGACGTGAAGTCGGCGAGCAGGTTGCCGCTCGCGGTGATGAAGCTGCCCTGCCACGGGTTGCCCATGGAGTCGACCGGACGGGCTCCGGCGCCGGCGACGATGCCGTGCTGGATGTCGGTGCCGCCGACGACGGCGGCGACGGTCGGGTCCGCCTGCACCGCTTCATCCGTGATGCCGAGCGGCGCCTTCTCGAGCAGCTGCGCGATCATCACGGCGAGCATCTCGACGTGCCCCATCTCCTCGGCGGCGATGCCGAAGACGAGGTCGCGGTACTTGCCAGGCATGTGCATGTTCCAGGCCTGGAACGAGTACTGCATGGCGACGCTGATCTCGCCGTACTGGCCGCCGAGCACCTCCTGGAGCTTGCGCGCGTAGACGGCATCGGGCTTGTCGGGTGTGGCTTTGTGCTGCAGCTCCTGCTTGTGAAAGAACATGGGCGATCCCTCCGGTCTCCCCCGTGGGCCGGACGCCCGCGGGCCGTGCGGGGGACGCTACGGACGTCATTCGGGGTACGTCAACGGAATCGCCGCAAGCCCGTTCCTGTGAATCTGGGGTACAGAATCGGGTGACATCCCTGGAGCATGTCCGCGGCCTGGCCTACGCTGACCCGGAGGAGGCTCCATGGCGACGATCGCGGCATACATGAGTCCGTCCGTCGGGCACCTGTACCCCTTCGTCGGCGTGCTGCTCGAGCTGCAGGCGCGCGGCCACCGCATCCACTTCCGCACGCTCAAGCGCGAGGTGCCGAGGATGCGCGAGCTCGGCTTCGAGGTCGACGCGATCGACCCGCGGCTGGAGCGCGTCGAACTCGACGACTGGCGCTCCCGTCCGCTGCGCGAGGGGCTGCTGAGCATGGTCGACACGCTCGCGCGCCGTGCGGAGCTCGGCGCGCCCGACCTGCAGTCGCTCATCGATGCGGTCGACCCCGACCTCGTGATCACCGACATCAACGCGTGGGGCGGGGCAGTCGCGGCGGAGGCATCCGGCCTGCCGTGGGTCGCGATGTCGCCGTACTCGCCGTTCGTGCGCTCGTCGGGGCTGCCGCCGCCCGGGCCGGGCTTCCGCCCGGATCCGAGCAGCCGTGGCCGCCTGCGGGACGCCACGGTGCGTCGCCTGGTGCTCGACCCGGCGGAGCGCCTGATGGTGCGGCGACGCAACGACCTGCGGGCGAGACTCGCCGGCCTGCCGCCGCTCGCCTCGGCCGACGAGCTGTTCCGTCGCCCTGACGTGACGCTCGTGGCGACCGCGGAGCCGCTCGAGTACCGCCACGACGACTGGGCGCCCGACCTGCAGCTCGTCGGTGACACCTCGTGGGAGCCGCCCACTCCGATGCCCACCTGGTTCGACGAGATCGACGGCCCGATCGTGCTCGTCACCACGTCGAGCGAGTTCCAGCGCGACAGCGCGATCGTCTGCACCGCCTTCGAGGCGCTCGCCGACGAGCCGGTCACCGTGATCGCCACGATGCCGGCGGGCATCCAGCCGGGCATCCGCGTGCCGGCCAACGGGCGGCTCGTCGAGTTCCTGCCGCACCGACCGGTGCTCGACCGCGCCGTGTGCGCGATCACGCACGGCGGCATGGGCGTCACGCAGAAGGCGCTCGCGCGCGGCGTGCCCGTCGTCACGGTGCCCTGGGGCCGCGACCAGTTCGAGGTCGCCGCGCGGGTGGAGCACGCCGGTGCAGGCGTGCGGGTCGCGCGGAGCGCGCTGTCACCGCAGCGGCTGCGGGATGCGGTGGCGCAGGCCCAAGGAATGCGCGCGGGCGTTGAGGCGGTCGCCGCGGGCCTCGCCGCGGCGGGCGGCCCCGCCCTCGCCGCCACGCTGGTCGAGCAGCGGCTGCGCCAGCACGCCCAGGACTGACCGGCGCATCCGCCGGAATGCGGCGGCGCCGGTCCCGGTTGGCCTCGGAGACTGCTCGTTGAGCGTCGAAGACTTCGAGGAGGGTTCCACATGACGAAGATCACGGTTCTGGGCGCGACAGGATTCGCCGGCAGCCACATCGCAGCGGAGGCGGCCAGCCGCGGCCACGAGGTCACGCTGCTCTCGCGGTCGACCCCGCAGGATCCGCCCGCCGGTGCGCGCGTGATCCAGGGCTCGGTGCTCGACGGCGATGTGCTCTCGCAGGCGCTCGACGGCGCCGAGGTGGTCGTGGGCGCCCTGTCGCCGCGCGGCGACATGGAGGGCGAGGTGGCGGATGCGTACGCCGACATCGCGGCGCGGCTCGCGGGCACCCCGACGCGCTTCATCATCGTCGGCGGCTTCGGTTCGCTGAAGAACGAGGCAGGCGAGCGCATCGTCGAGACCGAGGCCTTCGCACCCGAGTACAAGCCCGAGGCGCAGGAGCTCTTCGCCGCGTACGAGCGGGTCAGCGCGACCGACGTCGACTGGACCTACGTGAGCCCGGCCGGCACGTTCGGCAGCTTCGTGCCCGACCAGACCCGCCGCGGCGAGTACCGCACGGGCGGCGAGGAGGCGTTCTTCGACGCCGACGGCAACTCGGTCATCTCCGGCCCCGACTTCGCCCTCGCCGTGGTCGACGAGATCGAGGCCGACGCGCACGTGCGCAAGCACGTCTCGTTCGCCTACTGATCCCCGGCGGCCGGTCTTCCGGCACCGGTCTGCTGGTGCCGCTCGCGGCGATCGGCAGATCGGCACCGGAAGCCGTGCCCGCCTGCCCCGGCGCGTCCTCGCAGCGCGCGCCGGGCATCCGGCCCTGTCGCCCTCGGGACTCATCTGCGACAGTGCTGGCATGAACATCGACTGGACCCCGGACTACGGCGAGCTGCTCAAGCGCGGGCTCACGATCCCGATGGAGGGCAGTGAGGACGAGGCGGTCGCGGCCGTGCTCGACCAGCTGAACGCGGGCGGCGCGACGCCGAGCGACACCGAGGTGCGCGAGCTCGTGCGGGACGCCCGTGCGGGCCAGTCGAGGCCGCACGGCTGACGCTGGTGGCGAGGATCGCTCCGTGCATCGGCTCGGCCGGCTCGCCGTGACGGACCGCGTGCTGCGAATGCTGCGGCGGGTGCTCGCGCCCGTCTCGCGCACCCGCTGGTTCCGCCGCGTCGGCCCGCGGGCCCTGCCGGTCGCGGAGCGCGTCGTGCAGCGGCTCACTGGCGGCCGGCTGATCGTGTCGGGCATCCTCGTGCCGTCGCTCGTGCTCCACACGACCGGCGCCAGGAGTGGGCAGCCGCGGCGGTCCGAGCTCATGTACACGCCCGACGGTCGCGGCGGCGCGATCGTCGCCGGCACGAGCTTCGCGCGCGAGGCGCACCCCGGCTGGACGGCGAACCTCGCGGCGCATCCCGACGCCGAGGCCGTCGTCCGCGGCCGCCGCTACCGCGTGCGCGCGGAGCGCATCCCCGACGCGGAGCGCGACGCCGTCTGGGCCCGTATCGAGCGGCAATGGCCCGGCTACCGGCAGTACGAGCGCGACTCCGGCCGCACGGTGCGTCTGTTCCGGCTGGCGACGGATGCCGTCCCGTCGCCGTTCGACGGCCGGCTGTAGGGGCCCGCACGGCGACGGAGCCGGTCCGCCCTCCTGCGGCCGCATCCCGACCATTCCGCGACCGCGCCCGCGCGGCTACGCTCGCGCCAAGCGCATCGCCGCAGCGCTGGGCCGACACCGGAGAAGGCAGACCATGGCCACCATCGCCGCGTACACGAGCCCGGCCGCCGGGCACCTCTTCCCGCTGACCGGCATGCTGCTGGCGCTGCAGCGGCGGGGGCATCGGCTCCGGCTGCGTACGCTCGCTGGCCACGTCGCAACGATGCGTGAGCTCGGCTTCGACGCCGACGCCATCGACCCGAGAGTCGAAGCGGTCGAGATCACCGACTGGCAGACGGAGAAGCCGCTCGACAGCCTCGCGCGCGCAATCGACACCTTTGTGACCCGCGGCGCCTTCGACGGCGACGACCTGCAGGCGCTGCTGGATGATGCGCGACCCGATCTCGTGATCACCGACATCAACTCCTGGGGTGCGGCCGCGGTCGCCGAGCGCTCCCGCTTGCCATGGGTGGCGTTCTCGCCCTACACGCCCGCTGTGCGCTCGAAGGGCACACCGCCCTTCGGGCCTGGACTGCGGCCCATGGCCGGACCGCTCGGGCGGGCGCGCGACGAGATCGCCTTCCGGCTTGTCAACGGGGCGATGGAGCGGCTCCTGCTGCCGCAGATCAATCCCATGCGACAGCGGTTCGGCGTGCCCGCGATCACCAGCGCCAGCGAGGCCGATCGGCGGGCCCCCTTGACGCTCGTCACGACCGCCGAGCCCTTCGAGTACCCGCACCCCGACTGGGCGCCCGATCTGGTGATGGTCGGCCCGACGAACTGGGAGCCGGAGGCCGCTGCCGTGGACTGGCTCGACGAGATCGACGGTCCCATCGTGCTCGTGACGACCTCGAGCGAGTACCAGGCCGACGTCGCCATCGTGCGGGCCGCCCTCGATGGCCTGCGCGACGAGCCGGTGACCGTCGTCGCCACGATGCCCGCCGGCGTTCGGCTCGAGGGCCCGACGCCCGCGAACGCGCGAGTGGTCGAGTTCGCACCGCACGGCCAGCTGCTGGCCCGCTCGGTCTGTGCGATCACGCACGGCGGGATGGGCTCGACGCAGAAGGCGCTCGGGATGCGGGTGCCGGTCGTCGTCGTCCCGTGGGGCCGCGACCAGCTCGAGGTCGCGGCCCGCGTGGAGCATGCTCGAGCCGGCGTGCGGGTGCCGCGCAAGCGGCTCTCACCTGAGCGTGTGCGGGATGCGGTGCGCCGCGCCCGCACCATGCGCGCGGGGGTCGAGGCGGTCGCCGCCGGGTTCGAGGCGGCGGGCGGCCCGGAGCGGGCGGCGACGCTGATCGAGAGCCGGCTGCCGCAGCGCCCCCCTACGCTGACGCCATGACACCGCTCTTCCCGCCGCTCGAACCCGGACGTCGCACCGGCGACCTCCTGAGCGGCGGCGCGCTGCTGCTCGTCACGGCGGTGCTCGGCTACGTCGCGACGATCGCCATGGGCGTGCTGCTGTTCGTCTCGCAGGGCGGCGACGGCTGGTGGACCGCACGGGGCTGGTCGATGCTGCTCACGTGGCAGCTGCCGCTGGTCGTCTGGGTCGCCACGCTGATCGCCGCGATCGTGCTCGCCGTGCTGCGGCGGAGCGTCTTCCGCCTCTGCCTGATCGGCGTCGGCGTCATCGCGGTCTCGATCGTCGCCGGCCTCATCATCGCCGCCCTGCCGCGCTGACACCGCGCGCGCGGCACACTGGTCCTCATGCGCATCCTCATCGCCGGCGCCACGAGCGCGCTCGGGCACGCCACGGCATCCGCCCTGCTGCGAGCCGGGCACCACGTCATCGCGGTCGGCTCGAACGACGACCGGCTCGGTCTGGTCGACGCGAGCGAGCACTTCGAGTGCGACCTCACCGACCCGGGCGCCGTGCGGGAGCTGGCGGAAAAGGTCGGCGAGCTCGACGGACTGCTGCACCTCGTGGGCGGCTGGCGCGGCGGCG
Source organism: Agrococcus sp. DT81.2 (assembly GCF_049844935.1). Lineage (NCBI taxonomy): Bacteria > Bacillati > Actinomycetota > Actinomycetes > Micrococcales > Microbacteriaceae > Agrococcus > Agrococcus sp. DT81.2. The sequence goes on from NZ_JBNCLZ010000002.1 coordinate 58,221, forward strand.
GCGGGCTCGCGGGCCAGTCCGACGAGGACTGGGCCTGGCTCGAGGCGCGCGTCGTGCACACGCTGCGCAACACGACGCGGGCGTTCGCCGACGCGATCGGGCGCTCGGATGCGGGCGTCATCGCGATCATCTCGTCGACCGGCGTCGAGCGCCCCACGGCGGGCAACGCGAACTACGTCGCGCTGAAGGCAGCGGCCGAGGCGTGGCTCGCCGCGGTCGGGCAACAGCTGCGCAGCACCCCCGCTCGCACCGTCGTCAAGCGCGTGAAGGCGCTCGTCTCCGACGCCGACCGCGCCGCCCAGCCGGACCGCGACTTCTCCGGCTCGACCGACGTCACCGCCCTCGCGACCGAGCTGGCAGCCGAGTTCGCCTGAACCCTCAACGTCGCGGGTGGTTGCTGGCGGCGATATGCGTGCCGAGCGACCACCCGCGACGTTGAGGAATCGGGTCAGTCGGGGATGCGGGTGAGCAGGAAGACGGGGATCAGCCGGTCCGTCTTCTGCTGGTAGTTCGCGTAGTCGGGCCACGCCTCGACGGCGCGCTCCCACCATGCGTCGCGCTCCGCGCTCGGCTCGAGCTCCCGGGCCATGTAGTCGTGCCGCTCGGCGCCGTCCTGCAGCTCGACGTGCGGGTGCTGCTTGAGGTTGTAGAACCAGACCGGGTGCTCGGGGGCGCCGCCCTTCGAGGCGACGACGAGGTATTCGCCATCGTGCTCGACCCGCATGAGCGCGGTCTTGCGCAGCTTGCCCGTCTTCGCGCCGACGCTCGTCAGCAGGATGATCGGCTTGCCGCGAAGCGTGTTCGCCTCGGCGCCGTTCGACGCCTCGAACCTCTCGGCCTGATTGCGCGCCCACTCGGAAGTGCTGGGCGCGTACTCGCCTTGCAGTGGCATGCGTGCTCCTTCGTCCTCCGCGAGCGTAGTGCCGGCAGCGCGCTCGAACCCGCCCGTTGCCCGGGATCGCAGTGCGCCGTACCGTCCTGACCATGGCCACCGCGGTGCTCGACATGTCGATGTCGCTCGACGGCTTCATCGCCGGCCCCGACGACAGCCCGGAGCTGCCGGGCGGCGCCGGGTTCTCGCTGCACGACTGGATCGGCGACCCCGACGACCCGTCGACCGCGGCCGGCCGGGACCGCGACCTCATGGAGGCGGTCCGCGCCGCCGGCGCCATCCTCTCCGGTCGCCGCACCGCCGAGCAGGCCGGCCACTGGGGCGGCGACCACCACGGCATGGGCGTGCCCATCTTCGTGATCAGCCGCCGGGCGCCGAGCGCGGAGGTCGCCGCGCATCCGCTCGTGCACTACGTCGACGACGTGGCGGATGCGGTGCGACAGGCGAAGGAGGCCGCGGGCGACCGGCGCGTGCACATGATCGGCGCCGCCTGGGTGCCCGCGGCGCTCGAGGCAGGCGCGATCGACGAGATCCAGATCCACCACGTGCCGCTGCTGCTCGGCGCCGGTCGCCGCCTCTTCGAGCTGCTGCCGGCACCGATCCGGCTAGAGATCGCGGAGGTCATCAGCACCCCGCGAGCGACGCACGTGCGCTACCGCGTCCTCTACTGACCCCGCTGGTCAGAGGCGGCCGACGCGGGTGACGCGCACGACGGCCGTGCCCGCATCCGCCGACGCCGCCAGGTCGATCGACGCCCAGATGCGCCAGTCGTGGTCGCCGGCCGGGTCGGCGAGGATCTGCTGCGCCTCCCACGTCTCGGCGCCCTCGTCGATCACGAGCATCCGCGAGCTGCGCGCATCCGCGCCCGTGCCGATCGCGCCGTGCTCGTCGAAGTAGGCGTCGAGCGCATCGCCCCACGCGTCAGCACCGAAGCCGGCTGCCGCATCGAGCTCGCCGAGCTCCTCGTGCTTGTCGAGCGCGGCGAGCTGCACCCGCCGGAACAGCTCGTTGCGCACGAGCACCCTGAACGCCCGCGGGTTCGCGACCACCGACGGCGGGGGCGGCGGCGCGATCGGCGCCTCCCCGGGCGCGGTCGGGTGCATGAGCTGCTCCCACTCGTCGAGCAGGCTAGAGTCGACCTGCCGCACGACCTCGCCGAGCCACTCGATCATGTCGAGCAGCTCGTCGGTCTTCGCCTCGGCGGGCACCGTCTGCCGGATCGCCCGGTACGCATCCGACAGGTACCGCAGCACGAGCCCCTCGCTGCGCGCGAGCCCGTAGTGCTGCACGTAGTCGGCGAACGTCATCGCCCGCTCCCACATGTCGCGCACGACCGACTTCGGTGACAGCGCGAAGTCCGACACCCACGGCTGCGACGACGCGAACACCGCGAGCGCCTCGTTGAGCAGCCCGTCGAGCGGCTTCGGGTGCGTGACCTCCTCGAGCAGCTCCATGCGCTGGTCGTACTCGATGCCGTCGGCCTTCATCGCCGCGACCGCCTCGCCGCGCGCGAGGAACTGCTGCTGCGACAGGATCGGCCGCGGGTCGTCGAGCGTCGACTCGATCACCGAGATGATGTCGAGCGGATGCGTCGGCGAGGCCGGGTCGAGCATGTCGATGACCGCGAGCGCGAACGGCGACAGCGGCTGGTTGAGCGCGAAGTTCGGCTGCAGGTCGACGGTCAGGCGGATGCGCTGCGGCCCGTCGGGATCGTTCGGGTCGGGATGCTGCTCCACGACGCCGGCCGTGCGGAGGGTGCGGTAGATCGCGAGCGCCCGCCGCTCGAGCGCGAGCTGCGACCGCCACGGCTCATGGGTCGATGCGATGAGCTCGCGCATCGCGGTGAAGGCGTCGCCGCCGCGGCCGATCACGTTGAGCAGCATCGAGTGGCTGACCTGCATGTGCGGCGTGAGTGGCTCCGGCTCGGCGGCGATGAGCTTCTCGAACGACGGCTGCCCCCACGAGACGAAGCCCTCCGGCGCCTTCTTGCGCACGAGCTTGCGTCGCTTCTTCGGGTCGTCGCCGAGCTTCGCGAGCTGCTTCGCGTTCTCCGCCTCGTGCTCCGGTGCCTGCGCCACGACCGTGCCCGCCGTGTCGTAGCCGGCGCGGCCCGCGCGACCCGCGATCTGGTGGAACTCGCGCGCCGACAGCTGGCGCATCCGCGTGCCGTCGAACTTCGTCAGGCCGGTGAGGAGCACGGTGCGGATGGGCACGTTGATGCCGACGCCGAGCGTGTCGGTGCCGCAGATGACGCGCAGCAGCCCCTGCTGGGCGAGCTGCTCCACGAGTCGGCGGTACTTCGGCAGCATGCCGGCGTGGTGCACGCCGATGCCCGAGCGCACGAGCCGCGAGAGCGTCTGCCCGAAGCGGGTCGTGAAGCGGAACTCGCCGATCGCCTCGGCGATCTCGTCGCGCTGCTCGCGGGTGATGATCTTCGTCGACATGAGCGCCTGCGCCCGCTCGAGCGCTGCCGCTTGCGCGAAGTGGACGATGTAGACCGGGGCACGCTGCGTCGAGAGCAGCTCCTCGATCGTCTCGTGCACGGGCGTCATGGCGTACTCGTACGACAGCGGCACGGGTCGCTCGACGCCGGTGACGACGGCCGTCTCGCGCCCGGTGCGGGCGCTGAGGTCGTCGGCGATGGTCGTGACGTCGCCGAGCGTCGCCGACATGAGCACGAACTGCACGTGCGGCAGCGTCAGCAGCGGCACCTGCCACGCCCAGCCGCGCTGCGGGTCGCCGTAGAAGTGGAACTCGTCCATCACGACCTGGCCGACGTCGGTGTCCTCGCCGTTGCGCAGTGCGAGGTTCGCGAGGATCTCGGCGGTGCAGCAGATGATGGGCGCGTCGGCGTTGACGGATGAGTCGCCCGTCACCATGCCGACCTGCTCGGCTCCGAAGATGTCGACGAGCGCGAAGAACTTCTCGCTCACGAGCGCCTTGATGGGCGCGGTGTAGAACGAGCGCTGGCCCTGCGCGAGCGCGGCGAAGTGCGCGCCGGCGGCGACGAGCGACTTCCCGGTGCCGGTGGGGGTCGAGAGGATGAGGTTCGCGCCGCTGACGATCTCCATCAGCGCCTCCTCCTGCGCCGGGTAGAGCGTAAGCCCGCGCTCGGCCGACCAGGCCGCGAACGCGTCGAATGCGGCGTCGGGGTCCCAGGGAGAGGGGGCTCGGTCGAGGAGGGTCATCAGCTCGATCCTCCCGCACTTGACTGCGCTCGGTAGACTGGCCTGTGCTCCCCACCCACTCGGACCCTTCTGGCGCGCCCGCGAACCGCGAGGCCGACGCCCCGGAGACCTCACCCGCGGCGGCCGCCGCGACGGCCGCGCAGCTCGACCCCGCCGACGTCGCGACCACCCTCCGCGTGCTCGAGACCCTCCACGCCATGGACCGCGACGACCCGCACTACGTCGCCGTGCGGCAGGCGACCGCGAACATGTTCAAGGAAGTGAAGCTCGCGAGCCGCAAGGCGAAGCACGCGCGCATCCAGGCCGCCGATCGCGCGGTCGTCGCCGCGACCGCCACCGGCGCGCCCGATCGCATCGACGACGAGACGCGCGGCATCCCGCTCGAGACGCGCGTCGCATCCCCCACCGCCGGCACGCTCATCAAGTCGCGCGGCTGCTACATCTGCAAGCAGCAGTACACGCTCGTCGACGCGTTCTACCACCAGCTCTGCCCCTCGTGCGCGGCGATGAGCCACCGCAAGCGCGACGCCCGCACCGACCTCACCGGCAAGCGCGCCCTGCTCACCGGCGGCCGCGCGAAGATCGGCATGCACATCGCGCTGCGCCTGCTGCGCGACGGCGCGCACACGACGATCACGACGCGGTTCCCGAGGGATGCGGTGCGCCGCTTCTCGTCGCTGCCCGACTCGGGCGAGTGGATCGACCGCCTCAAGGTGGTCGGCATCGACCTGCGCGACCCGGCGCAGGTGATCGGGCTCGCCGAAGAGGTCGCGGCGGCAGGCCCGCTCGACATCCTCATCAACAACGCCGCCCAGACCGTGCGCCGCTCCCCTGGCGCCTACGCGCCGCTCGTCGAGGCCGAGCTCGCGCCGCTCCCGGACGGCCCGCTGCCCGAGCTCGTGACCTTCGGGCACACGAACGACGCGCATCCGCTGTCGCTCACCGCGTCGGTGGCCGCGCACCCGATCCTCGCGAGCACCGCCCGCACGGCCGACGAGCTCACCGCGGAGGCGATGGCCGCGGGCTCGAGCTCGCTCGAGCGGCTCGCGGCCGGCACCGCGATCGACGCGGGCGGGCTGCTGCCCGACGAGGAGCACGTGAACTCCTGGACGCAGCATGTCGACCAGGTCGAGCCCATCGAGATGCTCGAGGTACAGCTCGCGAACATGACGGCGCCGTTCCTCCTCGTGTCGCGGCTGCGGCCGGCGCTGGCGGCGTCGAGCGCGCGGCGCACCTACATCGTCAACGTCTCGGCGATGGAGGGCGTCTTCGGCCGCGGCTACAAGGGCCCCGGCCACCCGCACACGAACATGGCGAAGGCCGCGCTCAACATGCTCACGCGCACCAGCGCGCGGGAGATGTTCGAGAGCGACGGCATCCTCATGACTGCCGTCGACACCGGCTGGATCACCGACGAGCGGCCGCACTTCACGAAGGTGCGGCTGGCCGAGGAGGGCTTCCACGCGCCGCTCGACCTCGTCGACGGCGCCGCCCGCGTCTACGACCCGATCGTGCGCGGCGAGGCGGGCGACGACCTCTTCGGCGTCTTCCTCAAGGACTACGACATCGGCGCGTGGTGACGACGCCCGCTGAGCTGCGCGCGCTGCCGCTCGGCACACGCGTCGTGATCCGGTACCGGCTGCATGACGACACGCATCCGTCGTCGGATGCGCTCGGCGACCTGATCGCGATCGACGACGCCGGGTGCACGGTCGCGACCCGTCACGGGGACGTGGCCATCGCGCTCGGCGACGTGCTGCTGTGGAAGCAGGTGCCGCCGCCCCCGGCACCGCGCCCGCCTGGCACCGCGCCACCTCCCCTCGCGGGCTGAGCAACCAGCGGAACCGGAGCATCGCGGGGCTAGCATCGGCCGTGGGTACACCCTCGACGAAGGAGAACCGCCATGACCGACACTTCCGACGCAGAGGCCCGACGACTTCGCGACGCCGACGGGCAGCGCTCGCCGTCGGACGCGCCGCGCTCCGTGCCGGCGACCACGACCGGCTCCGGCTCGGCCGGCTCCGACCGCACCGACGCCGATTCGACCGGGACCGCCACCCCGGCAGCCGTCGAGCCCAAGCAGGTCAGGCTCGACCCCTCGCTCGACGCACATCAGCGGCAGGGCATCACGGGCGGCACGTGGATCGCGCTCATCCTCGGCACGCTCATCCTCATCCTGCTGCTCATCTTCATCCTGCAGAACAACGTCCCGGCCGACTTCGCCTTCTTCGGCTTCGCCTTCAGCCTCCCGCTCGGCGTCGCGATGCTGTTCGCGGCCATCGCGGGCGTGCTCATCGCGGCCCTCCTCGGCTCGGTTCGGCTGTTCAAGCTGAGCCGCCGGGTGCGCAAGCTCGAGAAGGAGCGGGAGACGATCAAGAGCGCCCTCCGGTAACGGGCTCCGCCGGATTCCAGCAACGTCGTAGAAGACTCCTCTGTCTCTCGGCCGCACGCCGGAGTAGCCTTCCGGGACCACGCCGGGGCTGTGGCGGGTCGCGATCGCGACCGGCTCCGGTGTCGAGGGAGCCATGATGATCCTCGTCTGCGGAGCCACAGGGCTGCTGGGCAGCCGCATCGTCGAACACCTGCTCGACGCCGATCAGCAGGTGCGCGCCCTTGTCCGTCCCGACACGGATGCATCAGCGCTGCAGGCTGCGGGCGTCGCCACCGTGCGCGGCGACTTCCGTGGCCCTACCGGCCTGCGGGCAGCGCTGGCGGGCATCGACACCGTGGTGACCACGGCGAACGCCATCAGCCGAATCCTGGATGGCGACAGAGACCTCACCATCGCCGACGTCGACCTCTCCGGCAACCTCGACCTCATCCGCGCCTCGGCCGAGGCTGGCGTGCGGCGATTCGTCTTCGTGTCGCACGCCGGGCTCGGCCGCGGCCTCGAACGGATGGCGCCCATCACCGAGGCGAAGTGGCATGCGGAGCAGGCGCTGCTGGCGACCGCGATGGAGGCGGTCATCGTGCGCAGCGAGATGCTGATGGAGGTCTGGCTCGAGCCGCTCACGGGCATCGAGCCCGACAAGGGGAAGGCCGTCATCTACGGACGTGGGCAGACCCCCCATCGCTACATCTCCGCCGACGACCTCGCGGAGCTGTGCGCTCGGCTCGCGCTCGCCGACAAGCCGCCCAGGCTCGTCGAGGTCGGCGGACCGGAGGCGCTCACCCGCAACCAGGTGGTGGCGGCGTTCGCCGCCGCTGCGGGCAAGACGCTGCGCGTGCGGCACGTGCCGCGCGGGGTGCTCGACATCAGCTCGAGGGCGCTCTGGAACATGAAGCCGGCGCTCGCCTCCATGTTGGCGATCGCGCTGTTCAACGACACCCATCCGAGCACGGCGGACGACGCTCCCTTGCGCGCTTTCGGCATCGAGCCGTGGGCGGTGTCCGACTACATCAGCGCGGCGGTCGCGTCGCCGGCCGACTCCGCGGGTTGAGCCGCCGCGCCGCGCCGCCCCTCCCGCTGGAAGGGCGGAGGCGACCGCCGTGTGCAGCAGCCGGCCCGCCGGCACGCCGCCTACGCCGCCAGATCACCAGCTCGGCCACCGCCAGATTGACGAGCCAGCCGACCGTCATCGCGACCGCCCTGGACGTCTCGTCGCTCGAGCCGAACATCATCGAGCCCGGGATGAGGGCGAACGCCTGCGTGCCCGCGGCGACGCCGAGCGCGTAGGCCCGCGTCATCCAGGCGCCGTGCACCGCGTACCTGCGGCGCACCAGTGCGCGCACGGCGAGCACGAGCGCCGCGATCAGGTACGAGCCGAACACCCACCGGATCACGAGCAGCGCCGGCCCATCGCCCACAGGCAGGTCCGACAACGTGGCCATCCAGAGCGCCGAGATCGCGAGGACGAATCCCGCCGGGATGAGCACCCGACCCGCCATCCGGTGCCAGCTGCGACGTTCGCGCCGCAGCTGCGGCACGAACTGGAACGCCCCGACGACGCTGAAGACGACGCCCGCGACGATGTGCGCGATCACCGGCACGGGGAAGTCGGTGAAGCGCGCGGCCTCGGGGATGAGCTCCGGTCCGCCGCTCAGCTGCGTGAGCCGGAACGCGCCCGACATGATGGGGATCATCGTCAGCAGGATGAGGCCGACGGGGATGAGCCAGACGGCTCGCGACGTGCGTGGCCGGGCGCGCACAGCTGCCGCCGGCTGGCCGAGTGCGGTCATGATCGCCTCCGGCCCCAGTGAACGCCGAGCGCGCGGGGAGCGCCAGGGGCGAGTCGGTCGACGCCCGAGTTCCTCAACCGAGCGGCGGGCCGTCCAGCACCGTCGGCACGTACTCGAGCAGCTGCAGCCCGCCCTCGAAGGTACGGCTCTGCACGAGCTCGAGCCGCACATCCGGGTAGCCGTCGAAGATCCGGTCTCGCCCGGTCGCCCCGGTGATCACCGGGAACACCACCACCCGGTAGCGGTCCACCAGCCCGGCGTTCAGCAGCGAGCGGCACAGCGAGACGCTGCCGAGCGTGCGCAGCGGCCGCTCGCCCTCACGCTTCATCGCGCGCACCGCCTCGACCGCATCCGTCGTCACGAGCGTCGAGTTCGGCCACTCGAGCGGCCCGTCGAGCGTCGAGGAGAACACCACCTTGGGCGCCGCGTTCAGCTCGTCGACGCCCTCCTCCCCCGCCTTCGCGAAGCCCCACATGAGCCGGTACGTGGTGGCGCCCATGAGGATCGGATGGTCCTTCTCGGGCAGCTCGTCGAGCCACCGCAGGTACTCGGGGCTCTCCATGCCCCACCATCCCGGCCAGCCCTCGGCGGCGCCGAAGCCGTCGAGCGAGCAGATGAAGTCCACGCTGAGCGGTTGCATGCGCGCTCCCCTCGGGTCGGTGCCGACGGTAGATCGCTGCGCCCGCACCGACAAGCCCCGACTCCACGCGCCGGATACGATCGGAAGCCCGTCGCCAGGAGGCAAGCCCGTGCCCGCAGCACCGATCGCCCACGCCGAGGATCTCGCCGACTTCGTCGACGCATCCCCATCGAGCTACCACGCCGCCGCCGAGGTCGCCCGTCGACTGCAGGCGGCCGGCTTCGCCGCGCTCGACGAGACGGATGCGTGGCCCGACACCGCGGGCAAGTACCTGGTGGTGCGCGACGGCGCCGTGATCGCCTGGATCGTGCCGTCGTCGGCGACGGCGACCACGCCGGTGCGCGTCTTCGGCGCCCACAGCGACTCCCCCGGCTTCAAGCTCAAGCCGCAGCCGACGACGGGCCGGCTCGGTTGGCTGCAGGCCGGCGTCGAGGTGTACGGCGGGCCGCTGCTCAACTCGTGGCTCGACCGCGAGCTGCGGCTCGCCGGCCGTCTCGTGCTCGACGACGGCAGGAGCGTGCTTGCCGACTCGGGGCCGCTGCTGCGGCTGCCGCAGCTCGCGATCCACCTCGACCGAGAGGCGAACGACGGGCTGAAGCTCGACAAGCAGGCGCACACGCAGCCGGTGTGGGGTCTCGGCGCGCCCGAGTCGGCCGACCTGCTCGGCGAGCTCGCGGCATCCGCCCGCGTCGACGGTGCGCCCGTCGATCCCGCCCGCATCCGCGGCTTCGACGTCGTCACCGCCGACGCGGCGCGCGGCGCGGTCTTCGGCCGCGACGACGCGCTCTTCGCGGCCGGCCGGCTCGACGACCTCGCGAGCGTGCACGCCGGTGCGGTGGCGCTCGCCGCCGCGTCCGACGGCTTCGACGCCGGCCACATCCCGGTGCTCGCGGTCTTCGACCACGAGGAGATCGGCTCCGCCACCCGCTCCGGCGCCGCCGGCCCGTTCCTCGAGGACGTGCTCGAGCGCATCGGCATCGCCCTGGGCGCTGACAGGTCTGAGCGGATGCGCGCGCTCGCGTCGTCGTGGTGCGTCTCGAGCGATGTGGGTCACTCGGTGCACCCGAACTACGGCGAGAAGCACGACCCGAACGTGCAGCCGCTGCTCGGCTCCGGGCCGATCCTGAAGATCAACGCCAACCAGCGCTACGCGACCGACGGCGCCGGTGCCGCGGCGTGGCACGGCTGGTGCGCGGCGGCGGGCGTGACGAGCCAGGCGTTCGTCTCGAACAACTCCGTGCCGTGCGGCTCGACGATCGGGCCGATCACCGCCACGAGGCTCGGCATCCGCACGGTCGACGTGGGCATCCCGATCCTGTCGATGCATTCCGCGCGCGAGCTGGCGGGCGTCACCGACCTGCTCGACCTCTCGAAGGTCGCGGAGGCGTTCTTCCGCGGCTGATCCGGTGGGCGCCGACCTGCTCCGCCGGTTGAGCCGCTCCGCCCCTCCGGTGGTTGAGCCGCTCCGCCCCTCCGCTGGTTGAGCCGCTCCGCGCCGCAGGCGCTGAGCGTGTCGAAACCGACCCCCACCTCAGCAACGCGCCCTATCCTCTGCCTGAACGACATGAGCGGGAGGCGATGCGCGGATGCGTCCGGACTACGTCCTGCCGCTGCGCTGGGATGCCGCCACCTCGCGCAGTGAGCTGCCCGAGCTGACGGCATATTTGGAGCGTCTGCGCGACTGGGCCGACGTCGTGGTGGTCGACGGCTCAGACGAGCCGATCTTCGCCGAGCACCACCGCGCCTGGTCCACCCTCGTGCGCCACATCGCCCCTGACGGCCCGCCGACGCCAAACGGCAAGGTCGCCGGGGTGCTCACCGGCATCCGGGCCACCGCACAGCCGCGCTTCGTGATCGCCGACGACGACGTGCGCTACCGCGAGGCCGAGCTCGCCGAGGTGGTGCGCCGGCTGGATGCCGCCGGCCTCATCGCGCCGCAGAACCACTTCCGGCCGCTGCCGTGGCATGCGCGGTGGGACACGGCGCGGTCGCTGCTCAACCGGGCGCTCGACCACGACTACCCGGGCACGTTAGCGGTGCGGCGTGAGTTCGCCGCCGACGGCTACCGCGGAGACGTGCTGTTCGAGAACCTCGAGCTCATGCGCACGGTCATCGCCCGCGGGGGGACGATCGAGCACGCGAAGGACGTCTTCGTGGAGCGGCGTCCACCCACCGTCCGGCACTTCTGGTCGCAACGGGTGAGGCAGGCGTACGACTCGTCGGCGCAGCCGGCTCGGCTCGCGGCCGAGCTCGCACTGCTGCCGGCGCTGCTGCTGCAGGCGCGGGCGCCGAAGGGATACCTCGCGTGGGCGGCGGCCGCCGTCGCGGTGGCCGCATGCGGTCGGCGGGTCGCCGGCGGCTCGAGCGTGTACGCCCGCACGGCGCCGCTGTGGGCACCGGCGTGGGTGCTCGAGCGGGCGATCACGGCGTGGATCGCCGTCGGGTGGCGGGCGGCCGGAGGCGTCCCGTACGCCGGAGGCCGCCTCCGCCACTCGGCGTCGTCGCTCAGCGAGCTGCGGCGAGCTCTTGCCGCCGCACGATCTCGTTGATCCAGGTCGGCGCGAACGGCGAGGTGCAGTTCGGCGGCGTCGGGTAGTCCTTCAGCACTTCGAGCCGCTCCCCGATCGCGAGCGCCCGTGCCCGGTGCTCGGGGTGCGAGATGCCGATCTGCGCGAGGCAGTGGTTCATCGACCACTGGAGCCGGTCGGGTGCGTCCACCATCTCCGCCTCGATGGTGTCGAGCAGCGCCGCCAGATCCAACCCCTCGGGCGACTTCGCCACCCGCTCGATCGTCAGCGCCCATCCCGCGCTCGCGACCACGGCATCCGCATCGTCGAACCACCGAACGCGCAGCGCCTCGGCGTGCGGACCCTTCTTCACCACGTAGCTGACGAGCCAGTCGTGCACCTTGGGCGCCCGCGACTCGCGCAGCATGGCGTCGAGCTCATCGGCGTCGAACGCCTTCGGCCGGCAGATGAGGAGCGCGAGCAGCCGCGCAGACGTCTCGCCGGTCCCCCACAGCTCGCGCGCCAGCTCCTGCTGCGTCTTCAACCGCTTGGCGATCGCGCGCAGCTTCCCGAGGTTCACGCCGTGGTCGTCGCCGTTGCGCTCGTTCACCTCGCGCATGCGCGGGTCCTCGAGCGCGGCCAGCTCGGCCAGCAGCTCCGGCACCGTCTCCGTCATCACGACCTCCGTCGACTCCCTGATGTTCACCCTACGAGGCGGCGACGCCCTCCCCGGTGGACCTGTCCAATCCGTCGAGCGCGTGGGCGATCCGGGCAGCGTCGGGAAGCGTCGCGCGCTCCGCTGCCGGAAGCGTCTCGTACGTGTACGAGGAGACTGCGAGCGGCCCGCTCGCGGCCCCGAGCGAGTACCGCACCACCGACTCGTTTTTGTCGGAGCACAACAGGATGCCAACAGTCGGTGCGTGCTGCGGCTGTCGGATGCGGTCGTCGACGACGGCGACATAGAAGCCGAGCTGGCCGGTGTACTCGGGCTTGAACTTGCCGGCCTTGAGCTCGAACACCACGTAGCGCAGCTGCTCCGTATGGAAGAAGAGCAGGTCGATGTAGAAGTCGTCTCCGTCGACCTCGAGGTGCTTCTGCCGATCGACGAACGCCCACCCCCTCCCGAGCTCTCGCAGAACGTCGACGAGCCGATCCATCATCGCCTGCTCGAGATCGCGCTCGGCGGCGTCGGCCCCGAGATCGAGGAAGTCGAAGATGTAGGGATCCTTCGAGATGGCCCCCGCAAGACGCCCCTCGCGCTCCCCGAGCCGGTCAGCAAAGCTGTTCGGGGCAGCTCCTGCGCGCTGATGCAGCCCGCCCCGGATGTTGTGCTCGAGTACGGCTCGTGACCAGCCTTCCTCCGCGGCTTGGGCCGCGTACCACTCGCGCTCGCTCGCGACGTCGAGCTTGTCGAGGAGGAGTGCGATGTGGCCCCAGGGCAATTGTGCAACAGGCTGTTGCACAATTGAGGTTCCGTCAGGCCATCCGTGCGCGAAGCCGCGCATGTACATGAGATTCCGCTTCGATAAGCCCGTCATCTCTGGAAACTCGCGCCGCAAGTCGTTGGCCAGGCGCTGGACTACGCCAGCCCCCCAGGCGGTCGACGCCTGCTGATCGAGGATGGTGCGACCGATCTGCCAGTACAGGCCGATCAGCTCTGCGTTGACCGTGCGATGGGCGCGAACGCGAGCATCGCGGACTCGACGCTTGAGCTCCGCGAGCACCTCGTCGTACTTCGGAGGCAGATCGATCGTCGTCACGCCGAGACGGTAGCCGCTGCAGGTGACAAGGGCGCGCCGTCCATGCAGCGCAATCGTCCAGCAGCCTGTTGGACGATTTGTGCCACGGCCTGTGGCACCGGTTCGACCCGCGAATGCGGCCCTACCGGTTGCGCTCCGACTGGCGGCTGCGGTCGCCGCCCCCGACCTCCTCGGGCAGCTCGTCGATCGGCACGATCACGATGTCCTGGATCTTCCAGTCCAGCTCGATGCAGGCGTCCCGGGCGTCGAGCAGCTGGTCGAGCGTCGGCATCATCCCGCGCCGCGGCACCACGAACGACTCGACGTGGAAGACGTGCCCCTGGTCGCGCACCCTCGAACCGGCCTCAGCCACCCACGTGAGGCTGCGCAGGTGATCGTCGATCTTCGCCGCATCCGGGTGCGGCTTGCCATCGTCGAACGTGGTGGCGCGCGTGTCCATCAGGTCGGTGATGGCGGCACGGATGTTCTTGATCCCGTCCCAGAGGATGCTCGCGGCGATGAAGAGTGCGGCCGCCGAGTCCATCCACCACAGGCCCAGCCCGATCCCGGCGACGCCGACGATCGAGCCGGCCGCGGTCATCCAGTCAGCCTTGTTCATGTCGGCGTCGGCGTACAGCACCTTGTCGTGCAGCTCCTTCGCGAGCTGCATCTTCACGCGGCCGAAGTAGATCGGCAGCGGGATCGTGAGCGCCATCGCGATCATCATGAGCCAGCCCAGCCACACCGTCTGGCCGAACAGCACGACCGAGCCGACGGGCGGGTGCTCCGCGGTGATGAGACCCGACACGGAGTCGTAGATGAGGAACGCGCCCATGGTGAAGAGGGCGACACCCGCGACGAGATGCGCGACGCCGACGGAGCGGTGCCAGCCGTACGGATACTTCGGCGTCGGCTTCTTGTTGACGAGCCGCACCGCGAGCAGGAACGCGAACGGGGGCGCAAGCGACAGCATGTCCTCGATCCACGCGGCCTTCATCGCCTGCGAGCTGCCCATCACGAGGTAGACCATCGTGATCGCGACCGCGAGGAACGCGAGCGTCGCCCACTCGATCCGAATGGCGCGGCGCAGTGCCTTCGCCTGCGGCTCTGGCAGCTCGGTGCGTCCGAAGCGCGGCTCCGTCTTCATGCGCCCACCTCCTCGTCGAGGAACGACTCGAGTGCCACGAGGAACGCGTTCTCGCCCATCCGCACGAGCATCACGTGCTTCTCGTTCCCGTCGGGGGTCCCAGCCTCCACATACGGCCGCGTGGCGGCGCCCATCTCGGTCCAGGGCGTGTCCTCAAGGAAGCCGCCGAGCACAAGGTCGAGCTCGCCGTGATCGAGCGCGTCGAGCAGCTCCGCCTCGCTGCCGGCGGTCCACGCGATCGTGGCGCCGTGCCTGGCCGCGAACTCCGTGATGAGCGCCGGCTCGGTGCCCGACGGCTCGTCGTTCGCGCCGAGCTCGACCCACGGGGCGTTCTCGGTCACGCCGACGCGCATGACGCCGCCCTCGACCCGCTCCAGGGTGCCCTCCGGATCAGCCGGCACCTGGATGCCGCAACCCGTCATCACCAGCGTCGCGACCGCGCCGACACCCAATGCACGAACGATTCGCATCATGCGGCCGACCATAATCACGTCACCTCGAAGAACGCGTAGAGCGGATGCGCCGGCGCACCGTCGTGAGCCGCTACTCCCCGCCCAGCTGCCCCGTCATCCGACCGTGCATCGAGGTCGACGCCGCGTTGAGCCCGACGAGCTCGACCGTCTTCCCGAGCCGGCCGTACTTCGTCTCGATCGCGTCGAGGGCGGCGACGGTGGATGCGTCCCAGATGTGCGAGCGCGACAGGTCGACGACGACGTGGTCGGGGTCGGCCGAGTACTCGAACTGCGTCGTGAGGTCGTTCGACGAAGCCCAGAACAGCTCGCCCTCGACGGTGTAGCGGGCGGACGCATCCGTCACCTCGCGTCGCACCGACGCGAAGTGCGCCACGCGGCGGGCGAACAGCACCATCGCGACCAGCACGCCGGCGATCACGCCGATCGCCAGGTTGTGCGTGGCGACGACGACCGCGACGGTGACGACCATCACGAGCGTCTCGGAGACGGGCATCCGCTTGAGCGTGGACGGACGGATGGAGTGCCAGTCGAAGGTGCCGACCGAGACCATGATCATGACGGCCACGAGCGCGGCCATCGGGATGAGCCCGACGATGTCGCCGAGCGCCACGACGAGCACCAGCAGGAAAGCGCCGGCGAGGAAGGTCGAGACGCGCGAGCGAGCGCCCGACACCTTCACGTTGATCATCGTCTGGCCGATCATGGCGCAGCCGCCCATGCCGCCGAACAGTCCGGAGAGGATGTTCGCGACGCCCTGGCCCCACGACTCGCGCGTCTTGTTCGAGCGGGTGTCGGTGACCTCGTCGACGAGCTTCGCCGTCATGAGCGACTCCATCAGGCCGACGAGCGCCATCGCGATCGCGGTCGGGCCGATGATCCCGAGCGTCTCGAGCGTGAGCGGCACGTCGGGGAAGAAGAGCGCGGGCAGGCTCGAAGGCAGCTCGCCCTGGTCGCCGACGTTCGGCACCGACCAGCCGAACAGCAGCACGGCGCCCGTGAGCAGGATGATCGCGAACAGCGGCGCCGGCACGACCTTCGTGAGCCTGGGCATGAGCACGAGGATGACCAGCCCGACGACGACGAGCGGGTAGACGAGCCACGGCACGTCCACGAGCTGCGGGATCTGCGCCATGAAGATGAGGATCGCGAGCGCGTTGACGAAGCCGACCATGACGCTGCGCGGGATGAAGCGCATGAGCTTCGCGACGCCGAGCACGCCCAGCAGCACCTGCAGCACGCCGGCGAGCAGCACGGTGGCGATGAAGTAGTCGAAGCCGTGGTCGCGCATGATCGGCGCGATGACGAGTGCGACGGCGCCGGTCGCCGCGGTGATCATCGCCGGCCGGCCGCCGAGGAACGCGATCGAGATAGCCATGACGGCCGACGAGAAGAGCCCGACCGCCGGGTCGACGCCCGCGATGATCGAGAACGAGATCGCCTCGGGGATGAGCGCGAGCGCCACCACGAGGCCGGCGAGCGCTTCCCGGGTGAGCAGCCGCGGGCTGCGCAGCACGGTGGCGACGGATGGGTCGTCGCGGTAGCGGGCGCGCTCGGGCGCGGTGGTGGTCGTCATGGGGGCTCCTCGGGGAGGCTCGCGTCGGCGAGCCGTTGCGAGGGAAGTGTGGGAGCGCGTCGTCGCGCGGCGGCGCATCCAGCCGAAAGGCGAGAAATGGATGGCATCGGCCGAGAGCTCGACCGGAGACGACTCTACCCTAACGTGACGGTAGAGTTGCAGAGGAAGATCGGATGACGGACGACATGATGCACATCGGCGAGCTCGCGGAGCGCACCGGACTCTCGCTGCGCACTCTGCGCCACTGGGACGAGGTCGGCCTCGTACACGCATCCGGCCGCACCGAGGGCGGGTTCCGGCTGTACACCGCCGACGACGAGCAGCGCGTGCGGCTGATCATGCGGATGAAGCCGCTGGGCTTCACGCTCGAGGAGATGGGAGAGCTCGCGCGGGCGCTCGACATCTCCCCCGACGCCCCACTGGACGGCATGTCACCCGAGCGCGCCGAGTATTTCCGCTCGGAGTCGCGCGAGCGCCGCGCCAAGCTCGTCCGCCAACTGGCGGACGCCGACGAGTTCCTCAAGCGGATCCAGCCGAGCCCGACCCCGCCCCCTGCGCTGGTCGAGTAGCTGCCGGCGAAGCCTGCCGCACCCCTCCCGCTGGTCGAGTAGCTCCCGGCGAAGCCTGCCGCACCCCTCCCGCTGGTCGAGTAGCTGCCGGCGGAGCCGGCCGCGTATCGAGACCCTTCAGCCGCGCGGCTCGCGCCCGTGGTCGGAGGCGAACGCTGCGAAGACCGCCTCGGTGCCGTCGCCGCTGCGAAGGAACTGCGACCGCAGCGCCACGGCGAGGTCGTCGAGCGCGACGGTCAGCTGTTGCGCGCTCAGGCGCACCTCCGGCTCGGATCGCGTCATCGCGGCGTCACGAAGTCGGAGCGCATAGGGCAGCTGCCGCGCGAGCGAGAGCTGGGCGTCCTCCTCGAAGAAGTAGAAGCCCTCGCTGTGCTGCACGAAGTCCACGCGCACGCTCGCCACCGCGGCGGCGAGTCCGTCCAGCATCAGCGAGAGCGACGACGGATCGAGCGCGGGGATCTGCTCCGCCCCCTCCGACTCCGCGAGGCCGTGGAGCCGCAGCGCGAGCGCCCGCCGTCGGGTCAGGGGCGGATAGATCTGCCCGAACCACGTCAGCGCCGCGGTGAGCAGCGCGAACCCGGTGAGCGCCTCGAGCGGCGTGGCCGCGCGCATCCACGGGTCTGTGGCTGCGACGTCGCCGTACCCGAGCGTCGTGAGCGTGACGAACGAGAAGTACAGCGCCTCGGCGAAGTCGGGGTAGTCGGCCGGTTGCACACCCGGCGAATACGTGAAGGCATCCGGCACGCCCGGCAGGTAGATGAGCGCCCAACCGACGACCTGCAACGCGACCCAGACGCCGATCACGACCACCATCCCGGCCGGCCCGACGACCGAGCCGAATCGGTGTCCGGTCGCTCGCGAGAGCCGCCAGGCGGCGGCCAGGATGACAGGGCTGATGCGGCCGCTCCCGACGGGGCGGAGCAGCGTATGGAACATGTCGCGCAGGCCGAGCAGGATGATCACGATCCCCGCGGCGATCAGCACGACATCCATCCAGTCACTCCCTCATCCGTCGCGGACGCCGCGCGTCGGCTGCGCAGCACGCGGCGATCGTAGCGATGCCACCTGCTGGTGACCGGCTCGGTCAGCCGACCTGCGCCGGCTCCGCCTCGATCACGCCCTCCGCCCGCGCCCGCCGCAGGTTCCGCCGCACGATCGGCCAGAACAGCGCCAGCGCGCCGGCGGCGATGAAGCTCGTCAGCACCTGCGCGCGGCCACCCTCCGTACCGAGCATGATCACCACGATGCCGATCGCCGCGGCGATCAGCACGATGTTCAGCACCGGGAACATCCACACCTTCAGCGTCAGCGCATCCCGCTGCTCCGGCGTCATCTTCACGCGCAGACGCCACTGCGTGACGGCGATGAAGACGAAGACGAAGAGCGCCACGAGGCCCGTCGAGTTCATGATGAACTCGTAGATGCCCGAGCTCGGCGCGATGAAGTTCACGAGCGTCGCGATCAGGCCGCCGGCGGTGGATGCGAGCACGGCGTAGATGGGCACGCCCCGCTTCGAGCGCTTCGACATGATCGCCGGTGCGAGCTTCTGCTCCGACAGGGCGGCGAACATCCGCGATGCCGAGTAGGTGCCCGAGTTCAGCACCGAGATGACCGCGGTGAAGATGACGAGCGTCATGATCGCCTCGGCGCCGGGGATGCCGAGCAGGCTGAAGACGTACGCGAACGGCGCGATCTCGTCGGGCGAGGGCAGCTCGTTCCACGGCACGACGGTGACGATGACGAGCACCGCGCCGACGTAGAAGAGCATGACGCGCCAGATGACCGTGTTGGCGGCCTGCCGCACGCCCTTGGCCGGGTCCTCCGACTCGGCCGCCGCCATCACGGCGATCTCGGCGCCGAAGTAGGCGAAGAGCACGAGCGCGATCGACGAGACGACCACGCCGAAGCCGTTGGGCATGAAGCCGCCGTGCTCCCACAGGTTGGGGATCGACATCGAGGCGCCGGGCCACAGGCCGAGCGCGAAGAGCACGCCCGCGCCGAGGAACACGACGATGGCGACGACCTTGACGCTCGCGAGCCAGAACTCCGTCTCACCGAAGGCGCGGAGCGAGATGAGGTTGGTGGTCACGAAGATCGCGAGCAGCACGAGGGAGCCGAGCCAGGCCGGCACGGCGGGGAACCACTCGGCGATCATGCCGCCGCCGACGACGGCCTCGTACGCGATGACGCCGACCCAGAAGTACCAGTAGAGCCAACCGACGATGTACGCGGCCCAGTCGCCGAGGCCGACGCGCGCGTACTCCATGAACGACCCGACGGCCGGGCGTGCGGCGGCCATCTCGCCGAGCATCCGCATGGCGAGGAAGACGATGAGCCCGCCGCCGAGGTATGAGAGCGTCGCCGCCGGGCCGGCTGCGAGGATCACGTTCGCGGAGCCGACGAAGAGGCTCGCGCCGATGATGCCGCCGAGGGCGATCATCGTGACGTGCCGCGACTTCAGCTTCTTGCCGTGCGGGTTGTCGACGACGGTCGCGGATGCGTTGGGGAGCTGGTCGGAGCTGGTGCTGAGCGCCACAAGGACACCTTCCTGATCGGGTTCACGCGCGAACCCGAGGACCGCGGCGCGCCCCCATGCTACTTATCTGACAACGTCCGCCTCGCATGGGTGACCCCCCGCGGCTGGTGCGGCTCGCGCTCTACTTCGATCCGCTGATTGAGCCGCTGCGGGCCCTGTCCCGCTGGTTGAGCCGGTCCGCGCGCGCAGCGCGCAGACCGAGTCGAAACCACTCAGCCCTTCTTGAAGTGCTTCCGGATCCGATCCGCCTGCTCCGCCGTCAGGTGCCACTCCGTACCGATCTCGTGGTCCTCGAACGGGCCGCCGCCGTCCTGCGGGTTCCGCAGGAACCCCCGCACCTGCTTGCCCTTGCGGTCGAGCCCGAGCTCGCGCGACAGCTCAACAGGGGTGATCGTCGTCTCGTCCATGCTCCGAGGCTACGCGCCCCGGCTACGCGCGCCGCTTGGTCGTCGACCGCTCGCGCGCCGCGCGCTCCTCCGCGCTCATGACGGCGCGTACCTTGACGTCAGCGCCGCTCGGGAAGTACTCCCGTCGGCGACGCTCGAGGCCCAGCATGTACCACCAGGGCGGCACCATCGCGCCCTTCGACCGGTTGTGGCTCCGGCAGAGCGCCTGGCCGTTGCTGGCGACGGTCGGGCCGCCTCGCGACCACGGCACCACGTGGTCGACCTCGGTAGCCGGATCGCCACATCGACCCCACATGAGCAGCACCGGCGCCTCGCACTGCCCGCCGGCACGCTCCAGCACCGTGCTGCGCGGCGCGAACTTGAACCCGGGCCACGGGTCGCGACGGGACGAGTTCGGCCCGCGACCGAGCATCGGGAAGCGCAGGATCACGACGAGGACGAGCGCCGGGAGCGCCCACCACAGGTGCGGCCCGAGCGCGGTAAGAACGCCGTTCATGACTGGCGACCAAAGGTCCACGGTGCCGACTCCCTCGTTGCTGTCGCTCGTCGCAACAGCATACTGAGCATCACTCAGTACACGCGAGCGGAGTTGGCGCTTCAGCCCCCGAAGAGCCGCTGCAGCCGCTGCACCCCTTCGAGCAGCGCCTCATCGCCCAGTGCATAGGAGAAGCGCAAGTAGCCGGAGGGACCGAAGGCCTCGCCGGGCACCGCAGCCACGTCGGCCTGCTCGAGCATGAGGTCGGCGAGCTCCAAGCTCGAGGCTGGGGTGACGCCGCCCCACTCCTTGCCGAGCAGCCCCGACACGTCCGCGTAGACGTAGAACGCGCCCTTCGGCGTGGGGACGCTCATGCCGGGGATGCGCGAGAGCTCCGCGACGATCGTCCGCCGGCGGCGGTCGAAGGCCGAGAGCATCTCCCCCACTGCGTCCTGCGGTCCGGTGAGCGCCTCGGCGGCGCCCAGCTGCGCCACGTTGTTGACGTTGCTGGTCAGGTGCGACTGCAAGTTCGCGGCGGCCTTGATCACATCGGCCGGGCCGACCATCCAGCCGACGCGCCAACCGGTCATCGCATAGGTCTTCGCGACGCCGTTGACGAGGATCGTGCGCTCGGCGAGCGCCGGCCACGCCTCGACGATCGACATCGCGCGCTCGCCGTCGTATGTGAGGTTCTGGTAGATCTCGTCGCTGACCACCCACAGCCCGTGCGTGTCGGCCCACTCGCCGATCTCGCGGAGACGCTCGGCCGGGTAGACGGCGCCGGTCGGGTTCGAGGGGCTCACCATCAGCAGCGCCTTGGTGCGGTCGCTGCGCGCCGCCTCGAGCTGGTCGACGGTCACGAGGTAGCCCTGGTCGGCGCCCGCGAAGACGTCGACCTGCTTCGCGCCGGTCAGCGCGATCGCCTCCGGGTAGGTCGTCCAGTAGGGCGTCGGCACGAGCACCTCGTCGCCCGGGTCGAGGATCGTCTGGAACGCCTGGTAGACCGACTGCTTGCCGCCGTTGGTGACGAGCGCCTGGCTCGCCTCCACCTGCAGCCCTGAGTCGCGGAGCGTTTTCGCGGCGATCGCCTCGCGCAGCTCCGGGAGGCCCGCCGCGGGCGTGTAGCGGTAGTTCTTCGGATCGGCGAGGGCGCGCTGGGCTGCCTCGACGATGTTGGGCGGCGTGGCGAAATTCGGCTCGCCCGCTGCATAGCTGATGACGTCGCGGCCGGCTGCCTTCAGCGCCTTGGCCTTCGTGTCGACTCTGAGGGTGGCGGACTCGTTGATGGCGGCGATGCGCGCTGCGATGCGACTCACGGTGGGGTCTTCCGGTTCGACTGGCACGGATGCAGTGAGCGGGGCCCACGCCGGTCATCACCCCCGGCGCGAGCCCCGCGGTGTCGCTCAGACGAGCGACGCGTACATGTCCGGTCTGCGATCGCGCAGGAACGGACGTGTACGACGCGTGGCGGCGATGGCGACCGGGTCGAGGTCGGCGATCGCGATGCCGGGACCGTCATCCACTTGCGCGAGGATCTCTCCACTGGGCCCGTAGACGGCGCTGGTGCCGAAGTAGTCCTTCTCCACCTCGAGACCAGAGCGGTTCGCGCACACGACGCCCATGCCGTTGGCGATGGCCAGTGCACGGAGCTCGATCTGGAAGACATCGCGCATCGGCTTGCTGGCGCAGGCGACGGGGAGCGCCAGCGCGATGCCGCCGTCGAGCGCCACCGAGCGTGCGAGCTCCGGAAAGTGCCGCTCGTAGCAGATGATGGTGCCAACCCGGCCGGCGACGGTGTCGACGGCTGCGGGCGCCTCGTCGCCCGGCCGGAAGTAGTACTTCTCCGGGAAGCCGTTCGAGAACGGCAGGTGCGACTTGCGGTAGACCTGCACCAGCTCTCCTCGCGAGTAGGTGCACGAGGTGTTGTGGTAGACCCCGGGCACCGCCGCCGCCTCGAACACCGAGGAGACGACGGTGATGCCGTGCCGCTCCGAGGCTTCGCGCGCCATCGTGTTCGAAGGCCCGTCGAGCGACTCCGCGAGCGCGAAGTACTCGGGGTCGGGGTCGGGCTGCACGAACGGCACGGCGTACAGCTCAGGCAGCACGATGAAGTCCGCGCCGTCCGCCGCCGCCTCGTCGACCAGCGTCTTGGCTGTCGCGATGGTCTCGGCGACGCCCTGGCCGACGCCGAGCTGAATGGCTGCTGCCCTCATGAGTCCCCCCTCTGCAGGCGTGCATCCGCCGCCCCAATGATCCCATCGAGCATCTCGATGCCCAGGTCGAGCTCCTCCTCGGTGATCACGAGTGGCGGCGTCAGGCGGAGCACGTTGTTGTTCGCCGACAGGTAGATGCCGCGCGCCCAGCCGTCGGCGACGATCTGCTGCATCGGCTTGTTCGCCGCGGCGGGTGGGTTGAACGGCACCAGCGGCTCCTTCGTGGCCCGGTCGCGCACGAGCTCGATCCCGTAGAAGAGCCCCTTGCCGCGAACATCGCCGATGATGCTGTATCGCTCCTGCATCCGGCGCAGCGCGCGGTCGAGCTGAGCGCCCCGCTCGCGCACGTTGTCGAGGATGTTCTCCTCCTCCATGATGCGGAGCGACGCGACGCCGGAGGCGCAGGCGAGCGGGTGACCTGCGTAGGTCTGCCCGCCCCAGAACTTGTTCGCCTCGAGCCATTCGCGCGATCGATCGCCGACGATCATTGCGCCGAGCGGCACGTAGCCCGAGTTGAGGCCCTTCGCGCTCGTGATGATGTCTGGCACCACGCCCCAGTGGTCGACGGCGAACCACTCCCCGGTGCGACCGAGCCCGGCCATCACCTCGTCGGCGATGAGCAGGATGCCGTACTTGTCAGCCACCTCGCGCAGCGACTGGAGGTAGCCGTCCGGCGGCACCAGCAACCCGTTCGTGCCGGTGATCGACTCCACGATGATCGCCGCGACGCTGGAGGGGTCCTCGTACTGCAGGATCTCCTCGAGGTGGGGCGCGCCGAGGCAGGCCGGGTCGAGCTCGGGCGGCAGGCCGGATGCCGTTCGGTACGTGTACGGGTCGTGGAAGCGCACGATGCCGGGCACGTTCTGGCCGCCGTTGTTGTGGCGTGGGTCGCCAGTGGCGGCCAGGGCGCCAAGCGTGGCGCCGTGGTACGAGCGGTAGCGGGCCATGATCTTGGACCGGCCGGTCATGTGCTGCGCGAGCCGGATCGCGTTCTCGTTCGCCTCGGCGCCGCCCGTCGTGAAGAACGAGAACGACAGGTCGCCCGGAGCGATGTCGGCGAGCATCTCGCCCAGCTCCGAGCGAGCGCGAGCGGCGAAGCCGGGCCCGATGTAGGCCATCTCCGCCACCGCCCGCTGGATCGCCTCGACCAGCTTCGGGTGCTGGTGTCCGAGGTTCAGGTTCACCAGCTGCGACTGGAAGTCGAGGATCCTGCGCCCGTCTCCGGTGTGGAACCAGGACCCCTCTCCGTGCGTGACAACGGCTTGCGCGGGCTTCCCCTGCTGCGACCAGCTGCGGATGACGTACCGGCGATCGGATTCGAGGACGCGCTCCGGCGTCCAATCGGCGGACCGAGCGATCGAGCGTGTGAGCACCTCGGTCACTTCGCGACCTCCGCCCCGAAGGCAGCCAGGCGCGCGAGCGGGCGCCCGGCGCTGGTCGCGACACAGGCGATGACGATCTCGTCGGGGCGCGGGGCATCCGGGATGGACAGCGTGATCGTCTGGTGGTGCGAGCGGGTCTTGGAGTCGGTCTTGTGCTTGACGGCAGCGTCGATCGTCGCACCAGGCAGGCCCACCTTCTCGGCGGCGGGCAGCAGCTCCGTGCCGCCGGCTGCGGTGCGGAACTCGTTGCCGAAGCGCAGGTTGTGGATGATCGCCGAACCGTGCTCGACCTCGCCACCGATGCCGACGAGCGCGACCTTGCCGAAGCCCTCGACCTCCTCACCGAGCAGCTCCACGGTGGCCGGGCCGAGCAATGCGCCGATCTCCTGGCCCATGGCGTCGGCCTTGGAGACAAGGTCCTCGACGTACTCGCCCGTGCCGTACGGGTTCTCGATGATCGCGGCGACCCATGCGACGACGTGCTTGCGCGGCACGTCGCGACCGTTCTCGCGCAGCGTCTCCTCGCGGTGTCGAACGATCTTCCTCACAACGATGCTCACGGTTGCTCCTCTTGCTCGGGCTTGCGCCGACGGCACCTTCGCCTCCGACGAGCGGTTCATTCAATAAACCGCCGGTTCACTTAACGACATCGTACGCCGTGAGGCAGGCGGAAGTCGAGCAGTAGTGGTGTCGAATTCGCGCCGATGCGTCGGCTCGTCGAAGGGGTCGACGACGGGAGCGGCCTCCTTGGAGAACCGCCCGATTCCGCCGGCGCGAAGCCGCGGCTAGAGCAGCGCGGAGAGCTGGTCGGCGGCTTGCTTCAGCGTCTCGACGACTCGCGGCCGCTGGCGCTCTTCCATACGGAACGTGGGACCGGAGACCCACGTCGAGTAGGAGACGGCGTCGTCGACCCGGACCGGCACAGCGATAGCCGTCAGCCCCAGCTCGAGCTCATCGCTCGAGACGGCGTAGCCGCGCTCCAGCACGTCGTCGAGCATGGCCTCGAATGCCGCGGCGTCCTTGATCGGCAGGGGCAGAGGCACGCCGCTGGCCGCGTCCTCTTCGAACAGTGCTCGAGCGATGGCGCGGTCACCGTGGGCCAGCATCACGCGCCCGGTCGACGAACGCACGGCACTGAGACGCCTCGGCACGGCGCGCGGCGTGTGGCCGATGCGGTGTGGCCCCGAGAACTCGCGCAGCACGAGCGCCGCCTTCTGGTCGAACTTGTCGAGCCCCGCGGCCTCCTCGACGTCTGCAGCGACACCGCGCAGCACGTCGTCCACGAGGGCCGACTTGCGCTCCGAGGTGTGCTGCGACGAGATGAGCAGGTACAGGTCGAGCGAGAGGCTGAAGTGACGGCTGAGCGGCTCGGCGGTCAGCCAGCCCTCTTCCTCGAGCGCCGTGAGGATCCGGAAGCAGGTGGCCTTCGAGAAGCCGGTGATGCGTGCGACCTCGGAGAGGCCGACGCCCTCGGGCTGGGACGCGACGGCGCGCACGATCTGCACGGTCTTCTGCACCAGACCGGCATCCTTGCGCTCGTTCACCATCGCTCCATCATGCAACAGCGCGAGCAATCGCTTCGATCGTGCCGAGCTTGTTCGCGCCCAAGGGGTTGAGCACCGTGACCCGGACTCCGGCTCGATGGTATTCCTCGAGCTTGGCGACCACGTCCGCCGTTGAACCAGCCGCGCAGACGCGGTGCACCGCCTCGTCCGAGACGAACTGCATGGCCTCGCGAATGTCTTCGGGTGTGGCTGGCCAACCGGCCACCTTCTGGATCTGCTCGACGACCTCCGGCTCCACGCCTGCGTGCTCAGCGATGTGCGGCTGCTGCATCAGGTACATGGTGAGGAAGTTCTTGCATGCGTCGATCGCGCGGCGTGGATCCTCGTCGTCGACGGCGCAGGCGATCGTCTGTGTGATGTCGACCGCGGTGATGCCGTCCTTGCGCTTGGCAAGGCCCTTGTCGAGCTGCGTGCGAGCGAACTCCACGTAGGAGACGGGCAGCAGGAAGTCGAGGTAGACGCCGTCCATGATCTCGCCCGAGAGCTCGAGCATGCGTGGGCCGACGGCGCCGGCGTAGATGGGGATGTCGACGGCGACGTTGTCGGCGTACATGCGATCGAAGCGAACGCCGTCCATTCGCACGAACTCGCCGTCGACGGTCACCTCTTCATTGCGGAAGAACCTCTGCAGCACGTCGACGTACTCACGCATCGCGCTGACTGGCTTCTTCAGCGGCGTGCCGACCTTCGATGCCAGCGGCTCCCACCAGGCGCCGATGCCGCAGATGATGCGACCGGGCGCGATCTCGTCGAGGGTCTTGAAGCTCACCGCCATGAGCGCGGCGTTGCGCGACTTGTTGTTGACGACGCCCGAGCCGATGCGCACGGTGGACGTGCGCTGCGCCAGGAGCGCCATGATCGTGAGAGCGTCGCGCGTCAGGCGACCCTCGGCCACCCAGAGGGAGTCGAACCCGTAGCGTTCCGCCAGGTCGGCCGCGGCCATGGTCTCATCGAGGGTGAAGCGCTCCCCCAGGTGAATGCCGAGCTGCGGGCTCATCGTGCCTCCGTCGTGATCGTGGATCGGTGTTGGTAGGTGCCGGTGCCGGCCAGCTCGCCGACCGGCTCTCCGTGCTCGGCGACGAGGGTGCCCCGCCGCCAGACCTCGCGTGGGACGCCCTGCACTTCGAGGCCTTCGTACACGGAGTAGTCGCTGCGGCTGTGCAGCTCACTGGCACTCAGCGTGCGCGTAGCGGCCGGGTCCCACACGACGATGTCGGCGTCCTTGCCCGGCGCGAGCGAGCCCTTGCGATCGAGCCCGAAACGACGCGCGGGTGCGGTGGACACCAGGTCGACGAAGCGCGTCAGGTCGAAGCGGCCACGCCGCACGCCGAGCTCGTGCATCACCATCAGCCGCTCCTCGACTCCCGGCACGCCGTTGGGCACGCGGGTGAAGTCGTCGTGCACGACCTTCTGCGGGGGGAGGTCGTCCGGCTGCGAGAGTGTGAAGGCGGCGTGGTCGGTGCCGATCGTCTGCAGCACGCCCAGGTCGATGCCGCGCCAGATGGCCTCCTGGTTCGCTGCCTCACGGATCGGGGGCGAGCAGACGAATCCGGCCGCGAGCGCGCCGGTCACCTCGGGCGCGTCCGCGGCGGCACCGACGTACTGCGGGCAGGTCTCCGCGGTGATGCGCTGGCCCTGGTCCCGCAGGCGGACGAGTGCGTCGACCGCCTCGGCGGCCGAGACGTGCACGACGAACAGCTCGCTGCCGGCGTGCTTCGCGAGCGCCGCGGCCCGCTGGATCGCTTCAGCTTCCGAGGCGCCCGGATGGCCGTGCACATGCTGCGTGGGGTCGACGCGACCTTCGGACACGAGGCGGGCGATCGCATCCGCGACCATGTGGCCGTTCTCGGCATGCACCATCGGCAGGGCGCCGACCTCGGCCGCAGCGCGGAACCCTGCGAGCAGCACATCGTCGCCGACCATCGAGCCCGGGTAGGCCATGAAGAACTTCCAGCTCGTCGCGCCCTCCTCGAGGGCGAGCCGCTGCAGCTGTGCGATGGAGGCCGCGTCGCTCGCCGCGGCGGTCGCCATCGGGTGCAGTCCGAAGTCGGTCGCGATGGCTTCGGATGCGCGGTCACGGCGACGCAGGAAGGCATCGCGGATGCTCGTGTCGGCCGGGGCGCGCACGAAATCGATGACCGTCGTGGTGCCGCCGCACAGCGCTGCGATCGATCCGGAGGTGAAGTCGTCAGCGGTGCGGGTGGCGCCCGAGGCCACCATGTGCTCGAAGTGCGTGTGGGTGTCGACGCCGCCGGGCAGCAGCGCACATCCCGTCGCATCGACCACAGTCGCGCCGGCCGCGTCGAGATCGAGCCCGATCCCGACGATGCGCTCGCCGTCGACGAGCACGTCGGCGCGGATCTCCTCCGTCGAGGTGACGACGCTGCCCCCGCGGAAGACGGTGCGCGTCATGCAGTCGCTCCTGCCTGCGCCGCATCGAAGTGCCCCGCAGCGGCCGCGCTGACGTACGCTTCGGGGCGCCGGTCGCCCAGCGGGCGGTTGAAGGGGTCGTTGCGCCGGGCGTCGCGGGAGCCGACCGGGTCGATGTCCGCCCAGATCAGGTCTTCGGCATCGGTGCCCGCGCGGGAGAGCGGCCACCCGAAGGGGTCGACGATGATGCTGGCGCCGATGAAGCGCTGCCCGCGCTCGACGCCCACGCGGCTCGCGGACGCGACGAAGACCTGGTTGGCCTGCGCACCAGCCATCGTGACGATGTGCGCCGCCGGGGGCAGATAGTCCGGCTGGTGAGGGTTCGGCACCCAGTCGCTGGGAGCGAGCACGAGATCGGCCCCCTGCAGCGCGAGGCTGCGGAAGCTCTCGGGGATCCAGGCGTCGTAGCAGATGAGCATGCCCACCCGGCCGAACGGCGTCTCCACGACTGGGAAGCCCTGATCCCCGGGCACGAAGGCGTCGTTCTCCGTGTTCCACAGGTGCACCTTGCGGTAGACCGACTCGACCCCGTCAGGTGAGACGAGCACGGCTGAGTTGTAGATGCGATCGTCGTCACCGAGCTCGGTGATGCCCCCGCACACCCAGAGGCCGTGCGCTTGCGCCTCCGACTGCCAAGCGCGGAGGGTCTCGCCGTCGAGGCGCTGCGCTGCCGCGCGGGACTCGTCCATGTCGGCGAACGCCCAGCCGCTCGAGGCGCACTCGGGCAGGACCACGACATCCGCGCCCGCGTCGGCGGCGGACCGGATGGCGTCGACGGTCGCGGCTGTACTGGCCGCGATGTCGCCCAGCACGGGATCGGTCTGCGCGCATGCGACGCGGATCGCGGATGTCGTGGTCGCCACGGTCAGCGGCCTCCCTCGACGAGCTCGACCTCGGCTCGCTGCCAGTCGGTGCCCGTGATGTCGTAGCCAGCTTCCTCGACCAGCGCGAGCGCGGCCTCGGTCAGATCGGTGCGGTAGCCGTCGACGGGCTCAGCGGTGAGGACCGCGCCCTCGATCGCGCCCTGCACGGTGCGATCCCAGGCTGCTTCGTCCATACGGCCGATGCCGTTCGTCGAGGGCCAGATGAGGGCATTGATCTCGTTCATCATCCAGGCCTGGTGGCTCGTGCCGAGCGCACTGCCCTGCTGGAGCACGAGCTGGACGCACGCGTCGCCGTCATCGCGGCAATCGGCCCAGCCCATGTAGCTGGCGGCGAGGAAGCGAGTCGCGATGTCGGCGTTGTCGCCCTCAGCGAGCCAGCTGTCGCGGGCGTAGATGCCGTCCTCGAGCGTGCCGAACCCTTCGTCCTGCAGGTTGATGGCCGAGAAGTCTTCGGGCTGGTAGAGCTCACCTGTCTCGGGATTCACGCTCTCGAGCAGCTGCGCGTACTCGTTGTAGGTCTTGGCCTGCACGCTGTCGGCCTCGCGGTTGAGCAGCATCGACATGTCGAACGGCTGCTGCAGCACCTGGACGTCGGTCGTCGGGTCGACGCCGCTCGCGCGCATCGCGGAGTAGAGCGCGAGCTCGTTGCCGCCGCCCCAGGAGCCCATGGTCGTGCCGGCGAGGTCGTCGAGCGAATCGATGCCCGAGTCGGCCCAAGACACCTGCAGATAGGCGCCGCGCTCGAACACCTGCCCGATGTTGACGATGTCGGCGCCTTGCTCACGGGAGACCATGCTCTTGTTGACGTGGCTGACGGCGAACTGCGCGTTGCCCGAGGCGACGACCTGCTGCGGCACGACGTTGGTGCCGCCCTCCTGGATTGTCACGTCGAGGCACAGGTCGTCGTAGTGGCCGTTGGCGTCGGCGGCGTAGTAGCCGGCGAACTGGGCCTGCGCAACCCATTGGAGCACCACCGTGACGCTGTCGACGGTCTCGCAGGCGTCGTTGGCGGTGGCGGCGGGAGCGGCGGCGGGCTGCGCCTCGCCGCCCATGCCGGAGCAGGCGGTGAGAGCCAGGCCCGCGGCGGCGAGCAGGCTCGCCGCGCGCACGGTGCGCTTTCGCTGTGTGGTCATGGTCGTTCTCCTAGTTCTGGTGAAGGGAGTGGTGCCAGGGCATTGCGATGCGTTCGAGCAGGAGCACGAGCGCGTAGACGGCGAGGCCCAGCAGGCTCGCGGCAGCCACGGCCGCCCACGTCTGCTCGAACTTCGACAGCGCGGCGGTATTGGCGATGAAGACGCCGAGCGCGTTGGCGGTGCCACCGAAGTACTCGGCGACGATGATGCCGATGACCGAGAGCGTCGCGCCGATCTTGAGGCCGTCGAAGAGGGAGGGCAGAGCCCCCGGGATCCTCACGTACAGCATGAATTGCAGGGGTGACGCGGACAGCGACTGCATGAACTCGCGGTGCAGCGGATCCACCCGCAGCAACCCGCGCGTGGTGTTCACCATGACGGGGAAGAACACCATGATCGCCGCGACCGCGATCTTCGACATGAGGTTCGAGGAGCCGAACCACTGGTTGAAGATCGGGGCGAGCGCCACCACCGGCGCGCAGCTGAGGATCGCGACCAGCACGAGGATCGTGTTGGCCGTGCGCTCCATGAGGCTCACGATGAAGGCCGCGATCACGCCCGTGATCGAGCCGAGCGCCATGCCGCCGAGCACCGCGAGTGTGGTCACCTGCGCCGCCGAGAGGATGATCTGGATGTTGGCGCCCAGCGCGGAGATGATCGCGGTCGGCGCAGGGAGCAGGAACGCCTGGATGCTCAGGCCCCTGACAAGGCCTTCCCAGAGCACCAGCGCAAGCACGCCCACGACGATCGGCGGAAGCGCCTGCTTCAGCACCGCTCGTGCGCTCGTCTGCGCAGTACCGCGCTTGGGCAGCGCGATCGCTGTCGTGGCAGTCATGCCTTGCTCCGTGTCTCGTCGAGCACGCTGTGCAGCGACTCGCGGACCTTCGCTTCGGCGGCGAAGTAGGCGTCGCTGATGCGGGTCTCGTCGTTGCGGTAGCGAGGCAGATCGATCGTGATGCGCTCAGCGACGCGGCCCGGCCGCGGAGACATCACGACCACCTCGGTGGAGAGGAAGGTCGCCTCCGAGACCGAGTGCGTGACGAACACGACCGTCGTGCCGGTCTCCTGGTAGATGCCGAGCAGCTCGCGCTGCATGTGCTCGCGGGTCATCTCATCGAGTGCGCCGAGCGGCTCATCCATCAGCAGCACCTTCGGCTGGAACGAGAGCGCTCGTGCGATCGCGACGCGCTGCTGCATGCCGCCGGAGAGCTGCCGCGGCCGGTGCTGGCCGAACTGGTCGAGCTTCACCAGCTTGAGCATCTCGCGAGCCTTCTCGCGTCGCTCCTCGCGGCCGACGCCCTGCACCTGAAGCGGCAGCTCGATGTTGCGCAGCACGGTGCGCCAGTCCATGAGTCCGGCCTGCTGAAAGACCATGCCGTAGTCGCGCGCCTTCCGCGCGGCCGCTGCGGTCTTGCCGTGCACCTCGACGTCACCCTCCGAGGGGTCGATCAGGTCGCCGATGACGCGCAGGAGCGTGCTCTTGCCGCAGCCCGAGGGGCCGAGCAACGAGACGAACGAGCCGGGCTCGATGTCGAGGTCGATGTCCTGCAGCGCGTGCACGGGGCCGCTCGAGGTCTCGAACACCTTGCTGACACCGCGGAGCGAGATCGCCGGAGTGGTGGTGGCCTGGTTGGCGGCAGTGGTGGTCATTGGGTCCTCTTCCTGAGCACGAGGGTTTCCGCGATGGCGATGAGCTGGACGAAGATGACGCCGGCGAGCGACGCCACGAGCACGGCCGCGAACAGCTTCTCGGGGCCGGTGGAGTAGAAGTAGGCGGAGCTGAGGATCGCGCGACCGATGCCGAGGCCGGTGCCGGCCGACAGCTCGCCGACGATCGCGCCGATGACGCTGGCGATCGCAGCAAGGCGCAGGCCGCTGAACAGCGAAGGGATCGCCGAGGGGATGCGCACCCACATGAGCGTCTGGAACCGCGACGCGTTGAGCGATCGCATCAGCTCGATGTGGATGGGGTCAGCCGAGTTCAGGCCTCGAAGCGTGTTGACAGTGACCGGGAAGAACGACAGGTAGGCCGAGATGATGGTGACGGCCACCCAGCTCGGCAGCCCGAGCCCGCCGACCCAGATCACGATGATGGGCGCCAGCGCCACCAGTGGGATGGTCTGCGAGACGACCAGCCACGGCATCACGCCCCGCGACACCAGCGGCAGTTCACGCAGACCGATCGCCAGCAGCACGCCGATGCCGCCACCGAGCAAGAGCCCGTAGGCCGCCTCGCGCAGGGTGACGCTGGTCTCGCCCAGCAGGTAGGAGAGCAGGGTCTCCGTCGTCGCGCTCGATGCCGGCGCGCCGAGTGCGCCGATGATCGTCCAGATGTGGGGCATCGCCGTGTCCGTCGAGGCGACCGGCAGCGGCAGGTCCGTGAAGGGGATCCGGCCCCCGGTCGCGGCACCCAGCACCTTGTAGCCTTCCCAGAGCAGGACGACCGCGACGATCAGCCCAACCGCGATCAGCCCGTACTGGAGGGCGTTGGAAGAGCGCCGCCGACGTGGCGTGGATGACCCCCTCCGCTCTGCGGCGGCAGGGCCCCGCCGGCGGGCTAGCGTCGTCGCTGACATGAGAACTCCGGTTCACTCATTGGACCATAGGTTCGGTAGATGACATGCTAAGGGTCACAGGCGCCGATGTCGATGGCATTTCGTCGGCGTTACAACAGCGACATCGAGCGAACGTCGAGGGGACTTCAGATGCGGTACGGATACAAGGCGAGCGCAGAGCAGTTCTCGCCCGCGGAGCTGCTCGAGCTCGCGGTTCTCGCCGAGACGGCGGGCTTCGACTCGGCGTTCATCTCCGATCACCTGCAGCCTTGGCGCCATGAGGGCGGCCATGCACCCAATGCCCTCACGTGGCTCGGCATGGCGGCGGAGCGCACCGAGCGCATCGTCCTCGGCACGAGCGTGCTCACCCCGACCCTCCGCTATCACCCGGCTGTCATCGCGCAGGCGTTCGGGACGCTGGGACAGGTGCACCCTGGGCGCTTCATCCTGGGCGTCGGCACCGGCGAGGCACTCAACGAGCAGGCGATCGGCGTCCCCTACCCCGACCTCAAGGAGCGGTTCGCCAGGCTCCGCGAGGCGGTGCGCCTCATGCGGGCGCTGTGGGACGACGAGCGGGTCGACTTCGAGGGCGACTTCTACAACCTGCAGGGAGCGACGATCTACGACCGACCCGAGCAGCGCATCCCGATCTACGTTGCCGGCGGCGGGCCGGCCACGACGAAGTACGCGGGGCGCGTCGCCGATGGTCACATCTGCACCTCGGGCAAGGGCGACGCGTACTACCAGGAGACGATCGTGCCGAACCTCGAGGAGGGCATCGCGCTCGGCAAGCGGGAGGACGCCGGCGTCGACCGCATGATCGAGATCAAGGTCTCGTACGACCGCGACCCCGAGCTCGCCCGCGAGAACATGCGCTTCTGGGCCGCGCTGTCGCTCACGCCCGAGCAGAAGCAGAACATCCACGACCCGGCCGAGATGCAGCGACTGGCCGATGAGCTGCCCATCGAGCAGGTTGCGAAGCGCTGGATCGTCTCGTCGGATGCCGACGAGACCGCCGCAGCGATCACGCACTACATCGACCTCGGCTTCCGCCACCTGGTCTTCCACGGCCCCGGCGGAGACCAGCGACGCTTCCTGTCCCAGTTCTCGGAGGATGTGCTGCCGCTGCTGCCGGCGCGAACCGCGTAGGTGCGGCAGTCGCCGTGCTCGAAGACGCGCGCGGCGGGGTCAGGGATCTCCCGCCCATACGCTGGGCCCATGGCGACGATGGTGCCCCCGACGATCCGGCCCCGCACCCCGCCGGGCGAGGTGAAGGTATTCGAGGCGCTCCGCGACCACCCGGGGACCGCCGGCTGGCTCGTCTGGCACGGCCTGCCCGTCCGCCACCACGAGACGCAGGTCGAGGGCGAAGCCGACTTCGTGGTCATGGTGCCGGGCGAGGGGATGCTCGTGGTCGAGGTGAAGTCGCACGACCGACTCGAGGTCGACGACCGCGGCTGGAGCCTGGGCGGCGGCGAGCCGACGGCCCGCTCGCCCTACGACCAGGTGTGGGACAACAGCCGCAGCATCCGCACGTGGATCGAACGGCGTGCGTACGTGCCCGGCTACCCGATCTGGCAGGCGGCGTGGTTCCCCAACATGGGCGGCGAGCTGACGAAGCGGCTCGAACAGCGCATCGACGTGCCGGCCGACGCGACGCTCACGCGCGCAGACCTCGACCCGAGCCGGCTGGTCACGAGCATCGTCCGGATCCTGCGGCACGGCGCCCGCGAGCTCGAGCGCCGGGTGCCGCCCTTCGACACCGGCCGGCCGGACGAGCAGGACATCGCCGACGCCCGCGCTGCGCTCGTGCCCGCGGTGCGCTGGGACCTCGAGCTCGCCGACCGTCGCGAGGCCCGCCGGCGGAACCTGCAGGAGGCGACCGAGCGTCAGGAGGAGGCGCTGCGCTACTTCGCGAGCAACGAGCGCCTCATCGTCACCGGGCCGGCTGGCACCGGCAAGACGAACATCGCCGTGCGCGCGGCGCAGCTGCAGGGGAACCGCGACGAGCGCGTGCTGCTCACCTGCTTCAACAAGCTGCTCGAGGCCGACCTGCACCACCGCCTGCGCAACCGCGGGGACATCACGGTCGCGCGCGTGCACCAGCTGATGCTGGCCTACTCGGGCCTCACTCCCCCGCCGCACGCCGATGACGCGTGGTGGAACGGCGCCCTCCCCGCAGCCACGCTCGCGGTGACGCGCGCGCCCGACTTCGAGCCGCCCTTCACCTGCCTGGTCGCCGACGAGGCGCAGGACCTCGCGCGCGACTCGACGCTCGACGTGCTCGACAGCCTGCTCGTCGGCGGGCTCGCCGGTTCGCGCGTCGTGCTCGCCGGCGACTACACGCGCCAGGACATCTACCGCCCCCGTTCCCGCCCGCTGCTCCAGCAGGCCCGGGACGCCGACCGTCTCGAGACCATTACGCGCCGCCTCCCCGGCGTCGCCACGATGACCCTCACCAACAACGTCCGCCAACCCCCCGAGCTCGCCGCGTTCATCGAGGCGATCCTCGGCCGCGACGTCTACACGGGATTCGACCGCGAGGGCGACGACGACGAGCCGAGCGCCGAGCTCCACCTCTACCGCTCGCCCGACCAGCAGGGCGAGCAGCTGCAGAGTGTGCTCGCGAGCCTCTGGGACGACGGCTGGGAGCCGGAGGAGATCGTCATCCTCTCCCCCAAGCGCGACTCCGCGGCGGCGCACGCGAGGGGCCTGGTGGTGGATGCGCTCGCAACCGGCGGCATGACCGGTTCCGGCGTGCGCTGGGGCACCATCCACGCGTTCAAGGGCCTCGAGTCCCCGGTCGTGATCGTCACGGATGTCGACGAGACCGGCCAGCACTGGGAGGACCTGCTCTACGTCGGCATGACGCGCGCGACCGATCGGCTCGTGGTGCTCACCTGCGTGGAGGAGCTGGCCGCGCGGGTGCTGCCTGCCCATCTTGATCTCTGACGGGACTCTCACGGCGCAGCGGGTTCGCGCGTTTTCGCTGCGCCTCGATCAAGCACGGACCGGACGACTACGAAACCGACCGCATTGGCGACCAACGTTAAGGGCTAGTGCGCCGCGAACTCCGAATACTTCAGCGCGAGGAGTTCGCGGTCCGGCCGGTCTGCTTTCGCGGAAGGAAGGTGCAGCACCCGGTCCTGCATTTCCTGGATTCCGTGCTTCAGCATCGGCCCGTCGACCTCAGCCAACAAGGCTGGCTGGATCTTGACCCGGTAGTCCGGCGTTATACCTAGCATGTTGCGATCGAACGCCGAGTGATGGATCTTACAGAGAGCAAGACCATTGGACGTGCGCGGGGCGCCGAGCTCGTGCTTGTCTCCCATGATGTGCGCGGCATCGAGAAGCGAAGCGTGTGCCAGTGAACACACCGCGCAGCGTTCGACATATGCCGACATCACCAGGCCGCGAAACGCCGGTTGATGGACTCGCTGCCACATCCGGCGCTCGACATACGAACGCTCCGGATACGCCGACGGCATGGTGTCTTCACCGAACAGCTCGACGCGCTCCATAGAGAGATACACCCGGCGAGCCGACGCATCATCCGTCACATAAACCGGATATGACGACGTGTACCAGTTGGGCGACACTTTCGTAAAGTATACGATGGGCAGCCCCATCTCGGCGGCGATTCGCAGCTTTATGTTAGGGCCCCCGTTACCGGTTTGGTACGAGTACGACACCGTCCCCGTCGCAAGGTCGACTTCGTCTTCGTATTCTTTAGTTCGCCGCGCGTCGAGGCTCGTCATCACCGACAACGTGCCCAGGAGGGCGGCAGGGTTCCAAATGCCGCGGCTTTGGTCAACGAGCGGGATGCGCTGCCCATTCACATGAACGCCCTCGCGCAGGAACTCCCGATGGTGTCGCGACTCACCCGCGAGCTTGCGTCGCGTGAGAGCCATAAACACTGCTTCCCGCGTCGCCGCGTCCGCAGCAATCTGCGCTTCCGTCGCCATGTCGCCTCCATGATCGACGCTAACTGAGGCGATGAGGAAAAGCCAGTAAATAGCGCATGTGCGATCACGGTGCTGCGCCGGCCGTCACGCGACGTCACATGCTCGCGCCGGCGGCCCATCCGCGCGACAATGGACGACAGCCCACCGCCGAAGCCGGGCTGCCACTCCCCCAACTCAGGGCGCCGACCGCGCCCCCGCTTGGAGTTCCATGATCTCGATCGAGCACGTCAGCCGCCGGTTCGGCGACGGCCCTGACGCCGTCGTCGCGCTCGACGACGTCTCCATCGAGGTGGCCAAGGGGCAGATCTTCGGCGTCGTCGGCCAGTCGGGCGCCGGCAAGTCGACGCTGCTGCGCACCGTCAACGCGCTCGAGCGCCCCGACTCCGGCCGCGTCACCGTCAACGGCGTCGACGTCACCGCGCTGAGCGGCAAGGCGCTGCTCAACGAGCGCCACAAGATCGGCATGGTCTTCCAGCACTTCAACCTGGTGGGCAACCGCACCGTCGCGCAGAACGTGGAGTTCGCGCTCGAGGCGACCGGCGCCGCCAAGAAGGATCGCCGCACAAAGGCGCTCGACATGCTCGACCTCGTCGGCCTCGCGCACCGCGCCGACGACCGCCCCGGCCAGCTCTCCGGCGGCCAGCGCCAGCGCGTCGGCATCGCCAGGGCCCTCGCCTCTGGCCCCGACGTGCTGCTGAGCGATGAGGCGACCAGCGCCCTCGACCCCGAGACGACCCGCTCCATCCTCGAGCTCATCAAGCGCCTCAGCCGCGACCTCGGCCTCACCGTGCTGCTCATCACGCACGAGATGGAGGTCGTCAAGCGCATCGCCGACGCGGCCGCCCTCATGGAGCACGGCCGGGTCATCGAGCAGGGCTCGCTCGACCGGCTCATCAACACCCCCGGCAGCGCCATCGCCGCCGAGCTCTTCCCGGTGGGCGAGGCGCACTACATCCCGAACCACCGCATCATCGACGTCACCTACACGGGCCTGAGCGCCGACCGCCCGGTGATCGCGCAGCTCTCGCGCGACTTCGGGCTCGACGTCTCCATTCTCGGCGCCGCGCTCGAGACGATCGGCGGCCGCCAGGCCGGCCGCACCCGCCTCGCCGTGCCGGGCGACGCATCCGTCGCGCTCAAGGTGATCGACTCGCTCACGGCGCAGGGCGTCACCGCCTGGGAGGTGCTCGCATGATCGACCCCGCCGCGCCCGAGTTCTGGCCGCAGCTCATCGCCGTGCTCCTCGAGGGCACGTGGGAGACCATCTACATGACGGCGATCGCGATGGCGATCACGTTCGTGGTCGGCCTTCCGCTCGGCATCATCCTGGTCGGCACCGAGCAGGGCCGCTTCCTCGAGCGGCCGTTCGGCTCGCGCGTGCTCGGCCGCGTCATCAACTCGGTGCTCGGCTTCGTCGTCAACCTCGGCCGATCGGTGCCGTTCATCGTGCTGATGATCGCGCTCATCCCGCTCACCCGTTGGCTGCTCGGCTCGTTCATCGGCACCGGCCCGGCGATCGTGCCGCTCACGCTCGTCGCCATCCCGTTCTTCGTGCGCGTCGTCGAGATCGCCGTGCGCGAGGTCGACCCCGGCCTGTTCGAGGCGGCCGAGTCGCTCGGCGCCTCCCGCTGGCTGCTCGTACGCCGCGTGCTGCTGCCGCAGGCGACGCCCTCGATCCTGCTCGGCACCGCCACCACCATCACGTCGATCATCAACTTCTCGGCGATGGTCGGCGTCGTCGGCGGCGGCGGGCTCGGCAACGTCGCCCTCACCTACGGCATGCAGCGCTACAGCACGATCCACATCATCGGCGTCGTCGTCATCCTGTTCGCCCTCGTGCAGCTCATCCAGTGGGCGCTGACCGCGCTCGCCCGGAAGCTCGGCGCCCCCTCCCCCCGCCGCGGCCCCAAGAAGGACGCGACGGCGGATGCGCAGGCCCACCTCGACGCGGACCTCACCATGGTCTCGCAGGGGGCCCTCGATCGCCACACCCCGCGCAGCACCTAGCCGCGCGCCCCAGAAGCTCGTCACCGAAGGAAGCACCATGACCTCCCGCACCACCCGTCGCGTCGCGACGACCATCGCCGCCGGCGTCACCGTCGCGGCCCTCGCCGCCTGCTCGAGCCCGGCATCCGCCCCCGAGGCGCCCGAGGACGGCTCGCTCGGCACCATCCGCGTGGGCGCGCTGCCCGTGCCGGCCGGCGACATCCTCACCTGGGTGGACGAGAACCTCGCCCCCGAGGCCGGCCTCGACATCGAGTGGGTCGAGTTCACCGACTACAACACGCCCAACCCGGCGCTCACCGACGGCTCGACCGAGGCGAACCTGTTCCAAAACTCCACGTTCATGGAGACGTACAACTCGCAGGCCGGTGGCAACCTCGTCTCGGTCGGCGAGGTCTACCTGCCCGCCGCCGCCTTCTACTCCGAGTCGCTCACGTCGATCGACGAGCTCGGCGAGGGCGCGACCATCGCCATCCCGAACGACCCGACGAACGAGGCGCGCGCGCTCGGCATCCTCGCGGCCGAGGGCCTGATCGAGATCGCCGAGGGCGCCACCAACCTCGACGGCATCACGTCGAACCCGTCGAACTTCCAGTTCAGCGAGGTCGAGAACGCGACGCTGCCGCTCGCGATCCCCGACAACGACGCGGTCTTCGTCACCGCCTCGTTCGCCCTGCCGGCCGGTCTCACGCAGGACCAGGCCATCCTCACCGAGGGCGACGACTCCGACTACTTCAACATCCTCGCCACCACGCCCGAGCTGCAGGACGACCCGCGCGTCACCGCGCTCTACGAGCTGCTCACGAGCGAGGAGACGGACGCGTACATGCTGGAGACGTGGGGCGGCCTGATCGTCCCCGGCACCGAGTGATCGGCACCGAGTGATCGACCCGCTTGCGGGCTGACGCCACCACCGCGCCGCGTGCCCTGAGCACGCGGCGCGGTCGTCTTCCGGCGCCGGTGGCGTGTCAGTGGCCACCCCTAGTCTGCTCGCAACGAGGGCGGAGTCGATGTGGGTGGCCACACCTACTCTCCTCGCAAGGAGGCGGCGATGACGAGCACCGAGCAGGCACGAGCAGCCGTCGCGGCCGCCCGCGCCCTGCTCGCCGAAGCCCCGTCGTTCTCGACGACGTCGAACCGCGAAGTCGTCGAGCTGCTCGGCCGAGTCGCAGAGCTCGCGCGAGTCGCCGAGAGCCTGCAGGTGCGGCTCGCGCACGAGGTGGAGGAGCGCTCGCATGGCGCGGTCGATGAGCCGCTGTGCTTGCTGCTAGGGGCTCGGCACGAGAGGGAGGCGGTCGCGAGAGCGTTCGGTCTCGGCTCCCGCCGCGCGCTCGACCTGCTGCTCATGGGGCGGGCGACATCGCCGTCGATCGCCATCACCGGCGCCGCCATCAGCACGAAGTACCCGGCGGTCGCCGACGCGCTCGCCGAGGCCGAGATGTCGTTCGCACAGGCGCACGCGATCGTCTCGACCATCGAACCAGCCGCTCCGCGAGCCGACGTCGAGCAGCTCGCGGCCGCCGAGCAGCTGCTGGTCGAGGCCGCTACCGATCCGGCCGCGCCGCTCGCGCCCGAGCAGCTGGTCGTGCTGGCCCGCCGGTGCGCGGCGCTCCTCGACCCCGACGGCGTGCTCCCGAACGACGAGCAGCAGCGCGCGCTCCGGTCGCTGCGCATCCGCCAGCAGCGCGACGGCTCGTGGCTCACTGTCATCCGCTCCCCCGCCGAAGACGGCTCGGCCATCAAGGCGGTGGTGGATGCGCACACTGGCCCACGCGTCAAAGTCGCCTTCCACGACGAGCACTGCGGTCAGGGCGGCTGCGCCGGAGCCGGCTGCAGCAGCGAAGAGCCTTCGCTCGACGACCGCTCGCCAGACCAGAAGGCGCACGACGCGATCATCGCCATGGTCAGAGCGCACGCCGCCTCCGGAGATGCGCCGCTGGCGGGCGGCGAGTCGCCTTCCCTCGTCTTCACCGGCACGATCGAGGCGTACCGCGCCTACGTGCAGCGACTCTGCCACCCCGAGCGCACACTCACCATCGAGCACACGAGCAGCCTCGTCCCGATCGAGGGCGTCGACCAGCTCGTCTGCTTCGCCGACATCCACCACCTCATCGTCGACGAGCATGGTCACCCGCTCTGGCTCGGCCGCACGCAACGGCTCTTCACCCGCGCGCAGAAGCGCGCCCTCGCCAAGCGCGACAAGGGCTGCCGGGTTCCAGGGTGCGGCATGCCCGTCGCTTGGTGCGAGACGCACCACATCGTCCCCTGGCAGCTGGGCGGCCCCACCGACGTCGACAACGGCATCCTCGTCTGCAACTTCCACCACCACGAGATCCACGCCGGGCGATTGCGGGTCGAGAAGGCCGGACCGGAGCCGGGCAACTGGCGGATCGTGTCGCAGCTGCGGCCGGCGCGGCGTGACCGCGTCGTCTCCGCGACGGGGTCGCTCGCCGCAGCCGCGTCCGCCTCGCTCACCATGAAGCTGCCGGAGCCCGCTGCCGTCGGCATCGGGATGCGCACCACGGTGAACGTCGAATCGGGCGAGCTGGGGCCGGTCGAGTGCGTCCCGCGACGGCGGCGACCGCCGCGCGCGGCGTCCAGCGCGGCCAGACCCAGCGCATCGGGACCCAGAGCATCGGAGCCCAGCGCGGTCGGCTCGACCGAGCGGCGCCTCCGCGCACTGCTCCACGAGCACGGCCGAGCCCGTCAGCGGCGTCGCGGGCGGACGGATCTGCTGCCGCGACCCGACATCGTCCTGCGGCGCTGATCCGCGTCGGCCTCGCACGCATCGCACACGGCGCCCAGACCGCCCATTCGGCTAGTCGATGCGCAGGGGCGGCATGCTTGAGGGATGCACTCTCCCCGCGACGCTGATCGACCGTCGTCTGTGTCCGCGTCGTCGGCCTCATCCGTCGTGGATCACGAGGGGAAGGCGGCGGGGATGCGCCAGCTCGCCGCCTCGGTGCCGATCCGAACGGCTGCCAG
This sequence comes from Agrococcus sp. DT81.2, assembly GCF_049844935.1. NCBI lineage: Bacteria > Bacillati > Actinomycetota > Actinomycetes > Micrococcales > Microbacteriaceae > Agrococcus > Agrococcus sp. DT81.2. The sequence continues at coordinate 99,662 of NZ_JBNCLZ010000002.1, forward strand.
CGGAGCGCAGATCGCGATCCCCATCCTCGTGGTGTCGATCACGGGCGACATCGCACTCGGAGCGGCGCTCGCGGCGCTCGCGCTCGTGCCGAGCATCATCGCCGCGCCGCTCGTCGGCGCAATCCTTGACCGCGTCCACCGACCGCGCCCGCTCATGATGGGAGCCGCTGCCGGCACCGCGGTCGCCTACGGGCTGGCCGCAGCGCTCGACCCTCTGCCGGTGTGGCTCGTCGCGATCGCGCTCGTCCTCAGCGGCCTCCTCAACCCATTCGGCTTCGGCGGGCTCTCGAGCTTCGTCGCCCCGGCCGGCACTGACGCGCGCCGGGCGTACGCGCTCGACGCGCTCAGCTACAACCTCTCCGGAGTCGCGGGACCCGCGCTCGTCGCGCTGCTCGCGCCGACGCTCGGCCCGCGGTGGGCGCTCGCCTCGATGGCTGCGATCGCGCTCGTGTCGCTCGCGGCGTACCCGCTGCTGCGCATCGAGCGGCGCGAGGCCGAGCGCAAGGGGCTGTGGCGCTCGATCGGCGCAGGCCTGGTCGCTCTGTCGACGCACCGGCCGCTCGCCACGATCACCGTCTCGGGCACGCTCGTCGAGTTCGGCCGCGGCATCATGCCGATCGCGGCGATCGGCATCGCGTTGCTCGCGACGGGCGACGCAGCTGCGAGCGCCTTCATCGTCACCGCGTTCGCGATCGGCGCGCTCGTCGGCGCCATCGTCGAGCCCATCCGCCGCTCGAAGCTGTCACCGCAGGCGACGATGCTCATCGGCTTCGGGCTGACGGGGCTAGCAACGCTGGCCGCAGCGCTCGACCTCGGCTTCTGGTGGACGATCGCGCTCGTCGGCCTCTCCGGCGTGTTCAGTGCCGCACCCACTGCGGCGATGCTCACGCTCCGGCGGCTGGAGAGCCCCGAGGACGTCGTCGCGCAGGTCTTCACCGTCGGCTCCGCGCTGCGCACGACCGCGAGCGCGGGCGGCACGGCCGTCGCGGGGCTGCTCGCAGGGCTCGACCCGCTGCTGCTGCTCGCCGCGTCGGGGGCGGTGTGGGTCGTGGGAGCACTCACGATGCTCGCGTTCCCGCGCGCACGCTGACTGCTCGTGCGCCGCGCCAGCGGGGCGGCGGCGGCGATCCCGCGGCCATCAGCTCGTCCGGGCATCCGGGGGCGAGCGCGCGACTCGTGTTCGACGAGGTGGACGCGCATCGGCGGCACGGACACAGGCAGGGTGTTCGACCTCACCTCGATCGAGCTGCCGCTCCGGAGCCTTCACCCTCGAACGGTCCGCTTGTGGACGCGCTCGTCGAGGAGCACTCTGAGGCCATGGCCGTCGTCGAGTTCGAGCTGCACGGGATCGTCGACGCCCCGATCGATGCGGTGTTCGCCCGCCTCGCCGACATCGAGGGCTACAACGACTGGATGCCCCGCAAGGGCAGCATCTTCCGCACGACGGAGCAGACCTCGCCCGGCGAGCCGCAGCTCGGCACCACCTACGTCGACCGCAGCGCCGCGGGCACGACACCCGGCGAGATCGTGGCGTTCGAGCGGCCGACCCGGCTCGTCTACCACTGGTGGGAGCCCGGACGCGGTGGCCGGAGGGTTGCCGAAGGCTGGCCCGGTTACGAGCTCGAAGCGGCGTCCGAGGGCAGCACGCTCGTGCGCCATGGCGCGCGAGTCGAGGTGAGCGGCATCCGCCGCCTCATGATGCCCGTCTATCGGTGGCTTGCGAGGCGGGAGCGCGCCGCGGTGCTTGAGGCGCTGCAGGCGTCGTTCCGTCGGGGGGCGTAGCCCGCAGGGCCGTTTCGAGGCGGCGACGGATGTCGTCTCGATACGTGGCCCTGCGGGCTACTACTCGACGAGCGGGAAGGGGCTACTTCTCGACGGGCGGGAAGGGGCTACTTCTCGACGGGCGGGAAGGGGCTACTTCTCGACGAGCGGGAAGGGGCTACTTCTCGACGAGCTGCAAGGGCAGGGTGAGCTACAGCTCGGTGAGGAGCTGCTCCATCTCGGCGATCTCGGCCGTTTGCGCGTCGGCCATCTGCTGCGCGAGCGCGACCACGTCGGGGTGCTGCCCGCCATCGACCTCGGCTTCGGCCATGTCGACCGCGCCCTCGTGGTGCTCGATCATCTGCTGCAGGTACAGCCGGCTCGCATCGACCCCGCTCGCGTCCTCGAGTGCCTGCATGTCAGTATCCGACATCATCCCGTCGCCGTGGCCCATGCCGCCGCCCATGCCGCCGTGGCCCATGCCCCAGTCGTCGAGCCACGCCTGCATCTGCTCGATCTCGGGCGTCTGCGCCTCCTTGATGCGCTGCGCGAGCTCGAGCACACGGGGGTCGACGTCGCCCTTCGCCAGCACGACGTCGGACATCTCGATGGCCTGCTCGTGGTGCGGGATCATCATCGTCACGAACATCTGGTCGGCCGCGTTGGCTTCGGTGCCAGCTGCCTGCGACGAGCCGGTCGGGGTGCCGCCTGCGGAGCACCCGGTGATGACGAGCGTGAGTGCGAGCGCGCTGAAGCCGAGCGCGCGGTTGAACTGCTTCATGGTGGTCTTCCTGTCCTGTATCTCAGTTGGGTGTGATGGGTCTGCGACGTCGCGGTGCGCGACACCGGCGGCCTGGCCGAGGGCCAGGCAGACCGATCAGGTCCGACTGATCGAGAGCAGGGTGAGGGACGGCGGCGGTGGTGCGAGCAGCACCGCGGATGCGACGGCCGGTCCCCGGGGCACGGCGGTCTGCGCCCACGAGCGCCCGAGTCGCGCGGGAGGCACCAGCACGATCAAGCCGGCCAAGAGCGCCAACACGCATGCGACAACATCGGCGTGCCCCGGCGCCGCCGGGGCGTCGTGGTCGCACGCAATGGAGCAACTCGCGGTCTTCGAGGGCGACGCCGCCTGCTCATCGTGCGCGTGCGGTGACACCGGGATCGTTCCATGGTGCGAGTCCGCGGCGAGCGCGGCGCCGCCATGACCAGACGCGTGGCCGCCCGAACCGCTCAGCGCGTGCATGCCGAGCAGCCCCGCGATGAGCAGCGTGACAGTGGCGAGGAGCATCACGAGTGCGCGAGCCGACAGCATCTGGGGCGCTCGCCCCACCGGCTGCCGCAGTTGCGCACGCATCCAGCACTCCCCACGGTTGCGGGCCCAACGGTAACACCGCCCACTCGCGCAGGGGCCGGGCGGTGTTCCGCCCGCCCCCGGATCTGACAGCCGTGCATCAACCTCCGAGCGGGGGCATGCGCGTCGGGTCGTCGTGGTGCGTCTCGAGCGAGGCGACGACCGTGAGCAGCCGCTCCTCCATGGCGCTGCCGAAGAAGTCCTCGGGACCGTCGACGCCCGCTTCCCGGTACCAGTGCGGAGGCGTCGGGAGGCTGGCGAAGCTGCGGCACATCCGCTCGCTGCATACGTTGTCGGCGGGCCGCACGGTGCCGCCCAGGTCGGTGAGGCTGACGCCGACCTCGCCGGCATGGTTCGGCACGGAGTCACCGAGCGTCCACGACACCGCCTGCCATCCGTCGGTCGCCGTCGGGCGCACCTCGCCGCGCGTCCACTCCCACTCCTCGATGATGTTCGTGAACTCCGAGTCGCCGTAGTGGAGCATCGGGCCGACGTGCAGCCACTCGAGCGTGACCGAGTTCTCCCACACCTGCTGGCCGGCGCGGTTCGTGCCCAAGCGACTGGTGTCGTTGATGGTCCACTCGCGCGGCACGAGGAACGAGGCCGTGCCGTTCCTGGTCGTGTACGGGAGGTAGGTCGTGCCCTCGTGCTCGACGCCGACGCCCTCCGGCAGCGCGTCCTCGTCGCCGGCGAACTCGACCGTCGCCATCACGTCGAGCGCGAGCGCGACGGCAGGGCTGCTGAGATACGCCTCGGCAGCCTCACGGCTGGCGAAGCCCTGCTCGACATCGGGATGGTGGAACGCCAGTGAGCGCAGTCGACTGCCGTCACCCAGCCTGAACACGTGGGAGGGCTCCTCAAGGCTGGGCACGACGGCGACGCCGACGCCGTACGAGTCGCCCTCGTAGCGCTGCCACCAGGCGGCAGCCAAGAGTCCGTGGCCCACGGGGACCTGCTCCGTAACCACCGTCTCGATCGCTGCTGCACCGACGCTGTCCCAGTGGCCGTCGGAGTAACCGATGCCTCCGCCGTCCGGAGCGGCGAACCAGAGCTCGTTGTTCCAACCCTGGTGCCGGTCGCCCTGCACCGTGATGGCGCTGTTGTCTTCGACCGTCCAGTCGGCGGGGATGCGCATGCGCATCGTGCCGTTCTGCGTCTCGAAGTCGACGAGCTCGACCGTCGCGGGCGGCGTCGCGACACCGGTCCCCGCACGCTCGGTGGCCGTCGGCTCGGTGGCAACCGGCTCGGTGGTCGGCGTCGCGCTCGCACTGGGCGTCGACTGCGGGCGGTCCGGCGCCGTCGTCGCCTCGGGCTGCGGGTGCGCGCAGGCGCCCAGCATCGCGGCGAGCACGACGATCGCGGTGGTGGCGAGCAAGCGGCTCGGGGTAGCGCGCACGGCGGATCCTCTCTCGCGGGGTTCCTCCCCGCACGCACTGACATGTCCAGTGTCGGCCGCCGGTCACCGCATCCGGATCACGTTTCGATCACGTTCGCGGCGCCGGTGACCGCGCAGGTCACGAGGGGTAGAGGTGGAGCTGCCGCTCGAAGGTCGGGCCGATCTCGAGGCTCGTCAGCGCGTCGGCGAGCGGCGCATCGGTCAGCCGCACGGTGTCGTAGCTCTCCATGCAGTTCGCGAACCGGTCGCCGACCTGGATGTAGCCGACGTAGTCCTGATAGCAGTTGAGCTCGATGTCGACTTCCTGCGTGCCGGTCTGCTCCGCGACCTCTGCGATCGCAGCGTCGTCGAAGCCTGTCCGTGTGAGGGTCCGGAAGGCGACCGGCATGCCGATGTCGGCCTCGTAGATGGTGAGCAGCCGAGCCTCCTCGAAGCGCACGCTCATGGCGATGACGGCGCCCTGCTCCTCCTTGCACTCGATCATCCGGTCGGTCGAGTCCCACGAGTACTGTCCGTCGCCGTCGTCGAGCCACACCGGCGTGCGGGGATCGCACGTCACGAGGTAGTCGTAGCGGCTGCCGTACTGCGGCGTCGGCCCCTCCACCGGCACCTCCGTCGCCACCGGCACACGTGCGGGCAGCTCGGGCACTGACGGCGGCGTGCGCGGCGCCGCGGCTGCGGTCGGCGTCGGCGTCGGCGACGGCGACGGCGTCTCCGTCGGCATCGCGCTCGGTGCGGCCGCGGTCGGGGCGGCTGTCGCTGCGGCTGACGGCGATGGAGAGGCTGCTGGGCTGTCGGTGGGGGCGAGCGTCCCCGCTGGACCACAGCCTGCGAGCCTCACCACGAGCAGCACAGCCGCGAGGGCCGCGCATCGCCTGCGGGCCCGGCTCACCGCTCGACCAGCCATCGCACGACGCCGTTGAACCCGGCGTCCTCGGTCTCGATGCGGGGCGCGAACGAGCCCGGCGCCACCGGCACGCCCCAGGCCGCGAGATCCGGGATGCGCTGCGGGTCGGCACCGCAGTCGAAGCGCTGGCCGCCGATGGCGAGCACCTCGTGCGACATGCAGTCGTAGTACACGGTCACCGAGGCACCTTCGACGGTGCCGCTCGGCATCGCGCCCCTGTCGACGACCTGCAGCTGCCCGTCGAAGTCGGCGGTCGCGGTGTACTGCGGATCGCCGTCGCCGACGACATCCGTGAGTCCGAAGTAGGCCCAGCCGGTGCCCGCCTCGAACTGCTCGCAGTCGATGAACGGGATGCCGTCGAACAGCACGGAGCCGGCTCCCTCGCAGAGCACGTACACCTCGTACTCGCGCTCGATCGTCGCACCGCCCCCGGCGCCGGTGTCGCCGCCTTCGGGCGCCTCGACGGACGCGGTGACGATCGGTTCGCCGGCGGCCACGCCCTCGAAGCCAGGCGGCGGCGCGGGCGTCGGCTCGGGCGCCTCGGTCGCCGTCGTGAGCGGCGGTGCCGGCGGCGTGGCGCTCGGCTCGACCGTCACGCTCGGTGCTGGCGGCGCCGCCTGGTCGATGCTCGGGTCGATGGCACCGGTCACCTGCCACACGCCGACACCGACCACGAGCGCGGCGACTGCCGCGACGCCGCCGCCGGCGATCGCCCGATTGCGACGCCGCTCGCGCACGCGCTCGCGCACGGCCATCGACGACAGACCCTGACGCATCCGCGTCTTGAACTCGTCGCTCATGCCGGGCTGCCGCTCCTCGCTCATGCCGGCACCCCCTCGAGGTCGTCGATGCCGGCCGCCTCGAGGTGGCCGCGCAGCCGCTGCTTCGCGCGATGGATGCGCGTCTTCGCGGCGCCGTAGCTGACGCCGATGGCGCGCGCGGCGTCGGCGAGCGGGATCTCCTCGAGCAGCACGAGCGAGACGAGCCGGGCATCCGTCTGGGACAGCTCGCGGAGCGCCGCCGCCACCGCACTGGTGGCGTCGAGGCGCTCGAAGCGGTCGGCCGCGACGTCAGCGGTGTCGGGGGCGTCGGGGCCGAGGGGAATGTGCGCGATGAGCCGCTGATTGCGGCGCAGGCTGCGGCGTGCGTTGCGGGCGCAGTTCGTGGTGGTGGCGAGCAGCCACGGCAGCACCGAGTCGTCGACGATGCGCACGCGCGCCCTGCGCCGCCATGCCTCCGCGAATGCGGCGGCCACGACGTCCTCCGTGTCCTGTCGGTGCTGCATCAGCCTCCATGCGTGTCGCCACACGCGGTCTCCGTGGCGATCGAAGATCGCGGCGAAGGCGACGCCGTCCCCTCGCACGACGGCACGCCAGAGGTGCTCGTCGGTCTGGGCGAGGTCCACAGCCTGGAGTGTCCGGATGCGTGTCAGCGGTTACAGGCTCGGCTCAGGCGGCCCCGGCGAGCGCCTTCTGGCAGGGGCGGTCGACGGCAGGCGACCACGGCGTCGCCCCCGCGTCGCGGTGGAAGCGCTCGAATGCGGCGGCAGTCACGCCCTGCGACTCGAAGCGTCGCGCGAGCTGCTCCCAGCGGCGCAGCTCGGGCAGCGAGCCGCGGTCGTGCCAGTCGTGCCAGAGCGCGAGCAGCAGCATGTGCTGCGCCGTGGTCGTGAAGCGATGCCGCTCGAAGGCGAGCAGCGCGTCGGCCCAGGCCGCGGCCTTCGCGTGCTCCCAGCCGGCCCACACGCTCGATTCCGGGACGGCGTCAGCCGCGTCGCTCGTCGACATCTGGTCTCCTCGTGGGGTGCACCGCTCGGCAGATCGCTGCCGATCAGGCAACTCTCCGATTTCTGCTTTCACTGTAGGCGGGCCCAGTGACACGCGCTCGTGTTTGTAGGTTCGCGAGCGCCCCGCTCGGCTCCGGCACCCGAGTCGCAGTGGATCCGACAGCCCGCGCGTCGCTACGGGTCGACGCCCGGCGGCATGGCCGACGGATCGACGCCCGTGAGCTCGACGGTCGCGATCAGCTCGAGCGCCTCCAAGACGTCGGCGCTGCTCAGCAGCGCCTCGGCCTCCGCCCGGCTGGCGACCGACGGATCGCTCCCTCCGAGCAGCATCACGGTGAAGTGGTGATTGCGCTCGACGCCCGGCATCACGAACTCCGGGATCGGCTCGGTGCCCTCGCCGGAGTGCGTCGCCATGCCCGCGTACACGAAGTACCGGTCGGCGTCGTGCACCCACCACGACATCGCCGCGACATCGCTCGCGATGTCAGTCGGGATCTCCTCGACGATGGCGAAGTCCGTACGGATGAAGCCGACATTGCCGCCGTAGCCGTCGTAGTACCCGAGCTCCGTGCCGCCCGGCGACGCGAAGCCGATCATGTTCTCCCACCAGACCTGGCCGTTCCTGTGGTCGGTCGAGACCCGGCTCACGTCGTGCACGGTCCATCCCTCCGGGAGGCGCAGCCGCATGGTGCCGTTCTGCGTCTCGAAGAGCTCGCCCGCGGCTTCGCTGGGGGTCGGCGTCGCACTGGGGGCGCTGGTCGGTGCCGCGGATGCGCTGGCCGACGGCGGCGCGGGTGTCGCGGTGGGCGCCGGTGCGGTCTCCGACACCGTCGGCGGCGCATCCGACGCCGTCGGAGCGGTCGGCGCGGTCGGACCGCAGGCGACGAGGATGGTGGTGGCCGCGAGCGCCGCGACGGCAGCCGTCCGGGGATGTGAACGGGTGCTGTGCATGGCCCTGCTCCTCCTGGTCTCGAGCGAAGCTTCGCTGGTCCAGATGCGACCAGGATCCTCCTGGTCGAGTGCGCGCGAACATCACGATTCGGTCACGGGGCGGTGGTCTCGATACGCGGCCTTCGGCAGCTACTCGACCATCGGGAGGCGGCTCCGCCGGACGGCGGAGGCGGCCGACGCATCCTCCCGCCTACGCTGGTCGGCATGCCTGTGCGCCCCGCTCCCGACGCGCGATCGATGCGCGCCGACGCGATCCTCGCGGGCGTGCTCGCGCTCGTGGGCTGCGTCATGGTGGCGCTCAGCGCGATGACGGAGCTGCAGTTCACCGAGGTGCCGATCTGGGCGCCGCTGCTCACGGCGGTGCTGCTGCCCGCGCCGCTCGTGCTGCGGCGGGTGCACCCCGTGCCGGTGTCGATCGTGCAGATCGTCATCTATATCGTCGCCGGCGAGACGGGCGCGCTCGAGCTCTACGCGTCGCAAGTCAGCCTCTTCATGGGCATCTACTCGATCGGCGCGTGGGACTCCGACCGCCGCCGGGCGTTCTGGGCTCGGCTGGTGATCGTGATCCTGATGGCGGCATGGCTCGCGTCGTCGGCGATCCGGGGCTTCCTCGACCCCGAGACCGGCGAGCGCGGGGTGTCGGCGTTCTTCGCGTTCCTCATCATCCAGATCGTGATCAACGCCGCCTACTTCGGCGCCGGATGGATCTTCGGCGACCGTGCCTGGCGCAGCGCGGCTGAGCAGGAGGAGCTCGCCGCCGCGCACGCCGAGATCCACGCGCAGCAGGCGCAGCTCGCCGAGCAGGCGGTCTCGCTCGAGCGCATGCGCATCGCCCGGGAGCTGCACGACGTCGTCGCGCACCACGTCTCGGCGATGGGCGTGCAGGCGGGCGCCGCGCGGCGGGTGCTCGACCGCGACCCCGAGAAGGCGTCGGATGCGCTGCGGCACGTCGAGCAGTCGGCGCGCGACGCGATCGGCGAGCTGCGGTCGCTCGTCGTGACGCTGCGAGCGGAGGACGACGGCGCCGGCGCCGCGCCCGACCTCGAGCGCCTGCCGGCACTCGTCGCGTCGGCGGAGGCGAGCGGCCAGCGCGTGGCGCTCACGACCATCGGCGAGCCCCGGTCGGTGTCGCCCGCGGTGGGACTAACGGCGTTCCGCTGCGTGCAGGAGGCGCTGACGAACGCTCGCAAGCACGCCGGCCCGGGCGCCGTCGTCGACGTGCGGGTGCGGTACCTGCCCGACGCGATCGAGGTGGAGGTGTCCGACGACGGCCACGGCAGCGCCGCGGCGACCACCTCTGGCACCGGCATGGGTATCGTCGGCATGCGCGAACGGGTGACCGCCCTCGGCGGCACCCTCGAGGCCGCGCCGAAGTCTCGCGGCGGCTACCTGGTGCGCGCAACGCTGCCGACGGCGTCCGCGGGTCTGGCCACGGCAACGGTCAGATGACGTCTCGCATGCGAGTCGGGACCATGCGGACGTGTACCTCAATCGGCGATCAGGGGCAGCGCCTGTAGCGCGCGGTGGCGTCGCTCAGCGTCGAGGCGCCCCCTAGCACGACGACCTCTTCGGGGCTCGCCGTCAGCAGCGCGCTGCGCGTCACCGCCGGCATGCACTCGCGGCGCGCGAGCAGCATCGGCACGCCCTCCGCGCCCGCGGCGGCAGCGCCGGCCAGCGCGTCGGGGAAGTCGGTGCCGCTCGCGATGTACACGGAGCCGCCCTCGCCGAAGGTCGCCGCCAGCCGGGCTGCGGTGCCGAAGCGGTCGGAGCCGGCGTAGCGCACCACATCCGGGATCGTTGCGGCGAGGCCGGAGGCGACGCCCGCTGAGACCGAGCTGGTGTCGCCGGCGATGCCCACCCATCTGACGCGGAGCCGCTGCAGCGTGGCGAGGGTCGCCTCGTCTGGCGCCTGGCTGCCGCCATCGAGGAGCAGCACCGGCCCAGAGGCGAACGCCGCGACGGGCCCGGCGGCGAGCGCGTCGGGGAACTTCAGCCCGGTCGCGATGAACGCCGATCCGGCCGATGCGAACGCATGCTCGGCGACGAGCCTGCTCGTGTGGAACCGATCGGTGCCGCCCACTCGCAGCACCTCTCGCCCACCGTCGAGCGCGCGCACCGCATTCTCGACCGCGGCCGTTATCGAGGGGGTGCCGCCGACGATGACGACTTGCGCGGGCCCCAGTCGCTGGATCTCCGCGAGCACGCCGGGCAACGCCGAGGCGCGCGGCGTCAGCAGCACAGGGCCACCGCGGTGCGCAGCCGCCGGAGCGGCGGCTAGCCCGTCGGGGAAGCTCTCCCCGCTGACGAGGTAGGCGACCGGCGCCCCCTGAGGGAACGTGCGCCGCGAGACCGCGACCGCCGTCGCGTACCGATCGCTGCCCTGCACTCGCTCAGCGGTCGGCAGTGGCTCGGTGGGGTCGCCGAACCAGTCCGTCCAGATGCGCCACGTATTGCGGTTGCCGTACGCGGAGCAGTCGTCGCCCGCTCCGTAGAGGTTCGCCAGCGCGGCCGCGTTCGGCTGGTACGGCGTGTAGTTGTACAGCCCCGCGGTGGCGAGGTTGCGGATGAGCACCGGGCTGGAGCCGCACGCTCGGTTCGGATTGTAGAGGATCTGGTTGACCTCGCCCGCGTGATGGTTGAAGTCCTGCGGATGCGCCGCGTACTGGTTGAACCGGCGAGCCGCGTAGTACACCTGATAGAAGAAGCCCGCGACGCTGGGATCGCACGGCGCGGTGTCGGGGCAGCCGAACCCGGTCGCCTTCCCGTACGTCGTCGAGGTCGGGGACTGGTGCGTGATGAGCGACTGCTCCTTCTGCAGCAGCACGAGCAGGTAGCGCTGCGAGATGTCGCACGCCGCCCCCACGCGCGCGATGATGCTCGCCGCCGTCTCGCTGCTCGCGCCGGGCACCGCGGCGCAGTACGCGTCGGCGGCCATGGACGGCGTCCGCTGCGCATAGGTATCGATGCACGTGAAGCCGGCGTTGCACCCGGGATGCCTGGCGTCGATGAAGGCCTGCACCTGGGTCGCGGTGATGGCGAAGCCGTCGTAGAACTGCTCGTCCGATACGAGGTAACCGGGGTCGAAGTCCGCCGCGACGGCCGCGGCCGCCCGACCGGCAGGCCCTGTCGACGGGATCACGGTGAGCACCGAGCCGACGAGCCCAGCGACCACCATGGCGACGAGGAGGCGAAGGCTCGAGCGCATGCGTCGACCGTTCAACGAGGGCGAGGGTCACGCTCAGGGTACGCCCCTGTGCTCCCGCCGACGGGGTCGAATGTCGTCCGATCCTCGACCGGCACTCAGCCGCAGCGCGTGTAACTCTTTGTGGCCTCGCTGAGCGTCGGCAGCCCGCCCAGCACGACGACCTCATCCACTCGAGCGGTCAGCAGCGCGCTGCGCGTCACCGCCGGCATGCACTCGCGCCGGGCCAGCAGCAGCGGCGCGCGATCTGCTCCGGCGGCGGCGGCGCCGGCCAGCGCGTCGGGGAAGTCCGAGCCGCTCGCGATGTAGCCGGTGCTCACCTCGCCGAAGCTGCCGGCGAGCTGCGCCGCCGTCGCGAAGCGGTCACCGCCGGCGTAGCGCGCCACGTTTAGACCCGCCTCGGTGAGGCCCGAGGCGACGCCGGCCGAGACCGAGTTCGCGTCGCCGGCGACCCCGACCCATCCGACCCCGAGCCGCCGCAGGGTCGCGAGCGTCGCCTCGTCGGGCGCGTCCTGGCCGCCGTGGACGAGCAGCACGGGTCCCTCCCTGAGCGCGGCGGCGGGCCCGGCCGCGAGCGCATCGGGGAACTTGAGCCCGGTGGCGACGAAGGCCGCCGACGCCGACGCGAACGCGTCCTCGGCGATCAGCCTGCTGGTCTCGAACCGGTCTGCGCCGCCGAGCCGCTCCACCGTGCGAGCGGGGTCCAGCGAACGCACCGCCGCTTCGACCGCGGGCGAGATCGAGGGCTCACCGCCGACGATGACGACCTCGGTCGGACGCAGCCGGTCGATCTCTGTAAGGACCACCTGGGATGCCGCGCCCCGCGGCGTCAGCAGCACGGGCCCTCCTCGATGGGCCGCCGCCGGCCCTGCCGCGAGCCCGTCGGGGAAGTTCTCGCCGCTCGCGAGGTAGACGACCGGCGCGCCCTGCGGGAACGTGCGCTGCGAGACCGCCACCGCGGTCGAATATCGATCGGCGCCCGCGACCCGCTCGGCGGTGGGCAGCGGCACGGTCGGATCGCCGAACCAGTCGGTCCAGATGCGCCAGGTGTTGCGGTTGCCGTAGGCGGAGCACGTGTCGCCCTCGCCGTAGAGGTTCGCGAGCGCCGCAGCGTTCGGCTGGAACGGCGTGTAGTTGTAGAGCCCGGCCGTCGCGAGGTTGCGGATGAGCACCGGGCTCGAGCCGCAGGCCCGATTCGGGTTGTACAGGATCTGGTTCACCACGCCGACGCGGTGGTTGTAGTTCTGCGGATGCGCCGCGTACCGGTTGAACTGCCGGGCGGCGTAGTACACCTGGTAGAAGAAGCCGCCGACGGCGGGGTCGCACGGGGCGGTGTCGGGGCACCCGAAGCCCGTGGCCTTCGTGTAGTGCACGGCGGTCGCGTCTCGGCGGGTGACGAGGGACTGCTCCTTCTGCAGCAGCACGAGCAGGTAGCGCTGCGAGATGTCGCACGCCTCGCCGACGCGCGCGATGATGCTGGCCGCCGTCTCGCTGGGCTTGCCAGGCACCGCCTGGCAGTACGCGTCGGCGGCCATCGACGGCGTCCGCTGCGCGTAGGTGTCGATGCACGTGAAGCCGGCGTTGCAGCCGGGGTGCTTGGCGTCGATGAACGCTTGCACCTGGCCGGCACTCATCGCGAAGCCGTCGTAGAACTGCTCGTCCGAGACGATGTAGCCGGGATCGAAGTCGGCCGCGACCGCCGCCTCGGCGCGTCCAGCGGTGCCGGTCGCCGGGACCACCGTCAGCACCGATCCGATGAGCGCCGCGAGGAGCGCGGCGACGACGAGACGGGGGCGCGAGGGCATCCTGCAACCGTTCAGTCAGGGCAAGGTTGCGCTCACAATACCGATCCGGCCGCGACTCGCCTCCGGGAGGTCCCGGATGCCGGCCGCCGCTAGCGTGGACGGGTGACGCGCATCCTGCTGGTGGACGATCAGGCGCTCGTGCGCGCGGGCTTCGAGACGATCCTGGCGAGCGAGCCCGGCTTCGAGGTGGTCGGGCAGGCGAAGGACGGCGGCGAGGGCGTGCGGCTGGCCGCCGAGCTGCGTCCCGACGTGATCTGCATGGACGTGCAGATGCCGGTGATGGACGGGCTCGAGGCGACCCGCGCCATCTGCGCGGGCGAGGGCCATGCCGCCGTGCTCATGCTCACGACGTTCGACCGCGACGACTTCCTGTTCGACGCGCTCTCGGCGGGCGCCTCCGGCTTCCTGCTGAAGACCGCCGAGCCAGAGCAGCTCATCGACGCCGTGCACGCGCTCGCGCGCGGCGACGCGCTGCTCTCGCCCGAGGTGACGCGCCGCGTGATCGAGCGGTTCGCGGCCACGCCCGCGGTGGCGGATGCGTCGGCCAGCTCGGGCGGGCATGCCCCGCCGTCCGATCCCGCCCTCGACGAGCTCACCGAGCGCGAGCGCGAGACCCTCATGCTGCTCGCCCGCGGACGCTCGAACGCCGAGATCGCCCGCGAGCTCTTCGTCGGTGAGGCGACGGTCAAGACGCACGTGTCGAACGTGCTGCTGAAGCTCGGCATCCGGGACCGCATCCACGCCGTCATCTGGGCGTACGAGCACGGGGTCGTCGCCCCGCGCGGCTGATCGCGGCGGCGTCAGACGACGGCGGCCAGCTCGTGCTCGAGCGCTGTCGCCTTCCGGAGCAGCTCGCGCATGACGATGACGACGAGCGCGATGCCGCCCGACGTCAGCATGCCGACCACGAGCAGCGCGCCGACGCTCGGCGGCATCGCGTTCGCCGACGCGAGGATCACGAGTGCCGCCGCGAACAGCGCAGCGGCGGCGACCGCGCTCGCGATGATCGCGGTGACGGGACGGAACGCGGAGGCGTCGAAGATCCGGTCGTGCGCGAGGAGCGAGAGCAGCCGCCAGAGTGCGAGCAACGTGACCTGCACGCATGCGACGATCGCGACGCATCCGACGATCCCCGGCAGCTGCAGCGGCGCCGCCGCCGGCAGCTCGGAGACCACCTCCCACGCCGCGAGCGGGATGAACCAGAGATGGCCCACGAGCGACGCGGCGAGCAGCATCGCGATGGCGGCTTTGGCGCCCACGATTGCCCCGCGCTGCATGCTGCCACCTATCGGCTCTCGATCAGCACCTATCGAATGACGATAGCCTCGACCGGACTCCTTGACAATGGCCAGCCGCTGCGCACATGGTGCAGCCATCCAGCGAGGCAGGAGGGGGCGCCCGTGGCTCGGATCCCCGGCGTGGCGATCATCTGGTTCGCGCTCGCGGGCGTCGGGCTGGTGGGCACCTGGTGGTTCAACGTCGCGTTCGTGCTCGAGTCGGGCGGCGCCGACTACTTCGGCGCGTGGTTCGCGAACGCTGCGACCTCCTCGGCGTCGGTCGACCTGCTCGTGGTGGCGGTCGCTGCGGCGATCTTCATGATCGTGGAGGGCGCACGCCTCGGGTGGGCGAAGTGGGTCTGGGCGCTCGTCGTGCTGAGCGCAGTGACCGCGATCGCGTTCACGTTCCCGCTCTTCCTCGCGCTGCGGGCAGTATCGCTGAGCCGGCGGGCAGCTCCGCCGGTCGAGTAGCCCGCGGCCGAGGGCCGCGCACGGCGCCGGCGTGTGGTCCTCGATCAGTCGAGACCGGGCTTGACACAGCTATGCGACGGACGCACCATGTAAGCAGTTGCTTACGTAAGGAAGTCCGCCCGTGCCGATCGCGACCGATCCCCTCAGCCGCATCTTCTTCGCGCTCGCGGACCCCACGCGGCGCGCGATGCTCGAGCGGCTCGCGCAGGGCGCGGCGACGGTCGGCGAGCTCGCCCAGCCGTTCGCCATGAGCCGCCCCGCGATCTCGCAGCATCTCGGCGTGCTCGAGCAAGCGGGCCTGATCGAGCGCACCCGGCAGGGGCAGTGGCGCAGCTGCGCGCTGCGCCCGGAGGGCCTCGACGATGCCGAGGCCTGGGTGCGGCACCACCGCGCCGCATGGCAATCGCGGTTCGACCGGCTCGACGAGACGCTCGCCGCGCTCGTCGGCCCGCGCGACGCCTCCGCGGCGACAGCAGACGCAACCGACGTCCGAACGACGAACCAGGCCGACGCATCCGTCGGCGACCCGAAGGAGCAGTGATGGCAACGAAGGAGTTCACGATCACGCGCACGTTCGACGCGCCCCGCGAGGCGGTCTGGCGAGCGTGGACCGACCCGGTGCTCGCGGCGCAGTGGTGGCATCCGCACGAGGTGGTGACGCCGCCCGAGTCGGTGCGCATCGACGTGCGGGTCGGCGGCCGCTACGAGTACCTGATGATCGCGCCCGATGGGAGCGAGTACCCGACCGGCGGCGAGTACCTCGAGGTGCGCGAGCCGGAGCGGCTGCGGTTCTCGTGGGCCGACCCCGGGGATGCCGTCGCCGACGCGATGATCATCACCGTCGACCTGGTCGAGGCGCCGGAAGGGCGGTGCGAGATGACGTTCCACCTCGCTGGCATCGACGAGGATCTCGCCACCCGGGAGGGCATCCACCAGGGCTGGGCGGAGGCCTTCGAGGAGCTCGACGACACGCTCGCGACGGTCTCGCGATGAGCCTCATCGTGGAGCAGATCGTCACCGCGGACGGCTTCGCCGCCGAGCGCGACGGCGGCATCCGGTTCATGGAGGCGACCATGCCCGAGGACCTGGTCGACGACGGCCAGCTCGCGATGCTCGAGACCGTCGACGCCATCCTGCTCGGCCGCCGCACCTACGAGATGTTCGCCGACTACTGGCCGACCGCCGACGCCGCCGTCGAACCGGTCGCCGCGCCCATCGCCCGACTGCCGAAGCTCGTCGTCTCGTCGACCCTCGCGCGGGCACCGTGGGGCGACGGCGAGATCGAGGTCGTGCGGCCCGAGCCGACGGCGCCGGATGCGGTGCGCGCGCTGGGCGGCAGGTTCGGCTCGATCATCGTGTGGGGGTCGCTCTCGCTCGCGAACGCCCTGCTGGAGGCGGGGCTCGTCGACCGGCTGCGGCTGCGGATCACGCCGGCGATCATGGGCGACGGGCTGCGCTTCACGCCGCCGACGCTCGGGCTGCAGCTGCTGCGGCTCGAGTCGTCGACCGCGCTGCCGTCGGGCCATGTCGTCAGCGAGTACGCGCTCGAGGCGGTCGGGCGATGAAGGTCATGGCGCCGCAGGCCGCGGCCGGCAAGGTGCTCTGGCACTTCTCGATGTCGCTCGACGGCTTCGTGGCCGGCCCCGGCCACGCCATGGACTGGCTGACCGGGTTCGCCGGCCGCGACGGGGTCATCGAGGAGTACACCTCCACCACCGGCGCCGTGCTCGGTGGCCGCATCGGCTGGGACCTCTACCCCGACCCGAGCACGGTCTACGGCGGGGCGTGGCAGGGGCCGGTGTTCGTGCTCACCCATCACCCGGACGACGCGCAGCCCGCCGAGGGCGTGACGTTCCTCAGCTGCGACGTCGCCGAGGCGGTGCGGATCGGGCTCGAGGCAGCAGGGGGCAAGAACCTCGAGGTGCTCTCGCCCTCGATCGGGCGGCAGCTGCTCGAGCGCGGGCTCATCGACGAGATCGACCTGCACATCGCGCCCGTGCTGCTCGGCGACGGCATCCGGCTGTACGACAATCCGGGCGGACCACGCATCCCGCTCGCGCTGCTCAACGACGATGAGCACGCTGGGCAGTTCGTCGAGGTCGACGTGCGCTACCGGCCCGTGGCCGCGCATCCCGTCACGCCCTGAGCGAGCCGCGCCGGCGGCATGATGGGGGCGTGCGAACAGAACTCGAGAGCAGCACGAGCGGCCGGATCTGCGTCGTCGGCTCGGCCAACGCCGACCTGATCGTGCGCACGCGCGTGCTGCCGAAGCCGGGCGAGACCGTCGCCGGCGGCGCGCTGCAGCTGCTGCCCGGCGGCAAGTCGGCCAACCAGGCCGCCGCGGCGGCGCGGCTCGGCGGGCGCGTCTCGCTCGTGGGGGCGGTCGGGCGCGACGCCTACGGCGAGATGCTGATCGCGAGCCTCGAGCGCAGCGGCGTCGACGTGACCGACCTGCAGGTGCGGGACGACGCATCCACCGGCACCGCGATGATCGCGGTCGACGAGCGCGGCGAGAACTTCATCATCGTCTCGAGCGGCGCCAACGGGCTCGTCGACGCATCGGTGGTGGACGCGAAGGCGGATGCGGTGGCAACCGCCGACGTGCTGGGGCTCTCGTTCGAGGTGCCGATGGATGCGAGCATCCGCGCGAGCGAGATCGCCAAAGCCCAGGGCACGCGCGTCGTGCTCAACCCCTCGCCCTTCTCGGAGCCGCCGAGCGAGCTGCTGCGCAACGTCGACGTGCTCGTGCTCAACGAGCACGAGCTGCGCGAGCTGTCGCCGGAGCTCGGCGACGATGCACCGCTCGAGGCGCACGCGCGGGCACTGGGCGAGCGCGGCGTCGCTCGCACCGTCGTCACGCTCGGCGCCGAGGGTGCTGCGCTGCTCGCGTGGGACGCCGGCTCGGAGCCGAGCGTGACCCGGGTGGCGGCGCCGCGCGTCGAGGCGGTCGACACCACCGGCTGCGGTGACGCGTTCACGGGAGCGCTGCTGCTCGGCCTCGCCGCCGGTGACGAACTTGTCGACGGCGTCCGGACGGCGTGCGCCGTCGGCTCGATGGCCGCGACCGCTGTGGGCGCGCAGTCGTCGTACCCGTTCGCCGACGAGCTCGCCGCGTTCCTGCAGCAGCACGGGCTCACGCCGGTCGACTGACGAGGCCGGACTACCCGACCGCGACCGGCCGAGGCCGGCGCACGAGCTCGACCCGCAGCACCGGCAGCAGGTGCTTGGGCAGCACCAGCAGCGCGATCGCATCGCCCAGCCCCACGCCCAGGGCGAGCACGTGCTCGTCGTCGATCCCGATGCATCCGACGACCTCTCCCTCGACGACGACGGATGCGTCGACCGCGTCCGCGGCTGAAGGCGGGTCGACGAAGGTGTCGGGCTCGTGCGGCGTCGGGTCGCGCTGCTTGCGGAAGCTGTTGCCGACCACGTTGCGCATGTGCAGCGCGAGCTCGTCGGCGATCGACCGGCCGTCGCGCGGCACAACCGTCTGCACCGCCTCGTATGCGCTCGGGAACCGCATCCACTGCAGCCAGTCGACGACGCCGGCGGGAAGCCGCGGCGACGGATCGGCGATCGCGGCGCGCACATCGGCGGGCAGCTCGACGTGGTTGACCGGATCGTCGAGATCGTCCGGGTTCCAGAAGATCGCGTAGGTGATCGACGCCGTCTCGAGGTGGAACGGGCCCCCGTTGCGGCTCGACGAGGTGGTGCTCGCTGCGATCTCGCGGATGCTCGGCTGCGGCACGAGCGTCGCGAGCAGCACCGGGAACTCGGCGCTCACCGAGTCGACCGTCGGCGGCTCGGGCAGCGGACCGTCATGCTCGGCGAACTCCATGCAGCCACTCTCCCCCCGCGGCCCCCGGCCGCGCCACCGTCGATCCTCGACGTCGCGGTTGGTCGCGCATCGGCGATAGCCGCTCGAGCAGCCACCCGCGACGTTGAGAAGACGGTCAGCGGGGGTCGACGCGGGCGGCGAGGGCGAGCGCATCCTTCGGCGCGTGGCCGTGGATGTCGTTGTCGAAGTAGACGTACACGTCGCGCGGCCCGCCATCGGGTGCGGATGCGCCGGAGGTCCAGCCGCGGATGCGGTCGGTCCAGGCGTCGAGCTCGTCGGGCGTGTAGCCGCTCGCGTAGAGCTCGCGCGAGCCGTGCAGGCGCACGTACGCGAAGCCGGCGGTGACCTCGCCGAACGCGGGCCACCGACCCGCGGTGTCTGCGACCGCGAGCGCCACGTCGTGCCGACGCAGCAGCTCGGCGGCGGCTGGATCCTCGAACGACTCCGACCGCGGCTCGAGCGCGTGCCGCAGCGGCACATCCGGACCCTCCTCCAGCCACGTGCGCCCCGCCATCCGCTCGTCGTGGCGGCGTGCGAGCTCGAGCGCCTCGCCGGTCGAGCGGGGCAGCGCGGCGAGGAAGCGGTCGAGCACGGCCGGGTCGAAGCGTTCGCGCTCGGGCAGCTGCCAGAGGAACGGCCCGAGCTTCGGCCCGAGCGCGAGCACGCCGGAGGCGAGGAAGTTGGCGAGCGCCACGTCGACGTCCCGCAGCCGGAGCATGTGCGTGATGTAGCGGGAGCCCTTCACCGCGAAGACGAAGCCGTCCGGCACCGCGTCGCGCCAGCGCTCGTAGCTCGCGGGGCGCTGCAGCGAGTAGAAGGAGCCGTTGAGCTCGAGCGTCGACATCCGCTCGCCGACGAACTCGAGCTCACGGCGCTGCGGCAGCCCACGCGGGTAGAAGTCGCCGCGCCACTCCTTGTAGCGCCAGCCCGAGATGCCGACGCGGGCGCGGGCAGGCGCGCGGTCGTCTGGGGCATCCATTCCGCCACCATCGCATCTCGCTCGAGGGGGCGCATGCACGCGGCATTCAGGGATCTCGATACGCGGCCTTCGGCGGCTACTCGATCAGCGGTGGAGCGATACGCGGCCTTCGGCAGCTACTCGATCAGCGGTGGGGCGGAGACCGCTCCCCCGCTCGGCGGAGCCGGAAGTCCAGCCGCCAGGGGGAGGTCCGGCGGAGCGCGCGCGCCTAGCGTCGAAGCATGCTCTCCATCCGATCCATCTCCCGCTCGTTCAACGGGCATCCGGCGCTCACGGACGTCAGCTTCGACGTGCACGACGGCCTGATGACCGGCTTCGTCGGCGCGAACGGAGCCGGCAAGACCACCGCGATGCGCATCATCCTCGGCGTGCTCTCGCCCGACTCGGGCGAGGTGCTGGTCGACGGCCGTCCGGTGAGCGCCGACGACCGCGCGCAGTTCGGCTACATGCCCGAGGAGCGCGGCCTCTACCCCAAGATGAAGGTGCTCGAGCAGCTCGTGTACCTCGGCCGCCTGCACGGCATGAGCGCGAAGGCCGCAGCCCGCCGCGCCGACGCCCTGCTCGAGCAGCTCGGGCTCGGCGAGCGCAAGGACGACACGCTCGAGTCGCTCAGCCTCGGCAACCAGCAGCGCGCGCAGATCGCCGCGGCGCTCGTGCACGAGCCCACCGCGCTCGTGCTCGACGAGCCGTTCTCGGGCCTCGACCCGATGGCGGTCGAGACCACGCTCGAGGTGCTGCGCGACGTCGCCCGCTCCGGAGCGCCCGTGCTCTTCTCGAGCCACCAGCTCGACGTCGTCGAGCGGCTCTGCGACTCGCTCGTCATCCTCGCCCACGGGCAGGTGCGCGCCGCCGGCACGCGCGCGCAGATCCGCGCCGCCCACGCACGCCCCGAGTGGATCCTCGAGACCGACGACGCCGGCTTCGTCCGCGGCATCCGCGGCATCGAGGTCATCGAGTTCGACGGCGGCCACGTTCGCTTCACCGCCCCCACCGAGGCCGACGCCGACCGCGTGCTCCGCGAGGCGATCGAGCGCGGCTCGGTGCGCAGCTTCTCCCCCGCAGTCCGCCCGCTGACCGAGATCTTCCAGGAGGTCGTCCGATGAGCACCACCGCATCCGCCGCACGCATGGGCACCGAACCGCGCGGCCGCACGCCCTTCTGGCAGGCCACGGGCATCGTCGCCCAGCGCGAGATCATGACGAAGCTCCGCTCCAAGAGCTACATCATCTCGACGATCATCCTGCTCGCCCTGGTCTTCGGCGGCGTCATCTTCTCGGCCGTCGGCCCCGACCTGTTCGACGACGACACCACCGTCGCCACGACGGGCAGCGTCGCGTCCTCGCTGCAGTCGCTCGACGGCGTCGCCGTCGAGACGCTCAGCAGTGCGGATGCGGTGCGGCAGGCCGTGCTCGACGGCACCGTCGACGCCGGGGTCGTCCCGGGCGACGGCCCGTCGGGCCTGCTCGTGCTCGCGGACCGCGAGGCGCCGGGCTCGCTCATGCAGCTGCTGAGCGTCGCACCGGAGCTGCAGCTGCTCGACCCGAACGCGCCCGACCCGATGCTCACCTACTTCATCGGACTGGCGTTCGGCATCGTCTTCTTCATGTCGGCCATGACGTTCGGCCAGACCATCGCGCAGTCGGTCGTGGAGGAGAAGCAGTCGCGCATCGTCGAGATCATGCTCGCGACCGTCTCGGCACGAGCGATCCTGGCCGGGAAGATCGTCGGCAACTCGGTGCTCGCGTTCGCGCAGATCGCGCTGATCGCGGCGATCGTGCTGCTCGGCGGCGCCGTCACCGGCTCGCAGCTGCTGCTCGACGGGCTCGGCATGCCGATCGTCTGGTTCGTGGTGCTGTTCACGGTGGGCTTCGTGATGCTCGCCGCGCTCTACGCGGCGGCGGCGGCGCTCGTGTCGCGCGCCGAGGACCTCGCCTCGGCGACCAGCCCGATCATGATGCTCGTGATGATCCCCTACTTCCTGGTGATCTTCTTCAACAACAACCCGACGGCGCTGCAGATCATGTCGTACGTGCCGTTCTCGGCGCCGGTGGCCGTGCCGATGCGCGTCTACCTGCAGACGCAGGAGTGGTGGGAGCCCTACCTCTCGCTCGCGATCCTCGTCGCCTTCACCGTGCTGGTGATCGGCTTCGCCGCCCGCGTCTACGAGCGCTCGCTGCTGAAGACCGGCGCGATGGTGAAGTGGCGCGACGCCCTGAAGCCGTAGGCAGGCGGCTCGCTCCGCGCGACGGCCCGTTCCGAGACATCGGGGCGGGCCGTCCTCGTGCGCCCAGCTCACGCCAGGCCCGTCCCTGCCCGCCCGCCAGGTCACGGGCGATGCCCGGTCATGATCGGAGAGACTGATGGTCGGCGAGACGGAGGTACGGGCAATGGATCGCACGGAGCTTGATCGCACGGAGCTGCAGGCGCGCACGAGCAGGGTCCACGCCGAGGAGGGTCCCGCCAGGGACGGCGCGTTCACGCTCGACATCGAGCGCATCCAGTTCTCCCCCTACTTCTCCCGGCTCTCCGCAGTCACGCAGGTCGTGTCGCCGACGCTGTCGGGCGCGCCGGTCCACAACCGGCTGACGCACAGCCTGAAGGTCGGGGCGATCGCGCGGGCCATCGCCCACCGGCTGGCCGACTCCGCGCAGAGCGCCGCCTGTGATCCGACCGTGGTGGAAGCGGCCGCGCTCGCCCACGACCTCGGGCACCCGCCGTTCGGCCACCTCGGAGAAGCGGTCCTCGACCGCATCGCTCGCGTCGAGCTGGGCCTGCCGGACGGGTTCGAGGGCAACGCGCAGACCTACCGCATCCTGACCGCGCTCGACGTGATCGAGGCGGCGCCGACCGGACTCAACCTGACCGCCGCCGTGCGCACCGCGGCGGCGAAGTATCCATGGGCCGCCTCCGTGACACCCGCCGAGATCAACCTGCACGGTCCTCCGCGCGGCATCCGGCGCCGCCCAGAGGGCGGCTACGCGGTGTTCAAGTACTCCGCCTATGCGATCGACGCCGCCGACCTGGCCGAGGCGCGAGCGCAGTGCTCCGCCGATCCGCTCCGCCAGTCGGTCGAGGGCGCGATCATGGACATCGCCGACGACATCGCCTACTCGGTCCACGACCTCGAGGACTTCTACCGGGCGGGCATCCTCGACCACGCCTCGATCGCCGCCGAGTTCCGGGGATGGCTCTCGCGACCGGCCTGGAGCTCGGAGGACCGGCAGGATGTCGTCGGCTCCACGGAGCACGGCGCAGCGCTCGAGCGGCTGCGGCGCAAGATGCGTCGGGACGACGATTGGGTCGCCGACGACGACGCGTTCCGCATGGCCGTCGTCACCGTCGACGCCCAGCTGATCGACGAGCTCCTGTCGCGGCCCTACGACGGATCGCTCAGCGCGGAGCGCGCGCTCTCGTCGTTCAGCGACCGCTGGATCCGCACGCTGCAGCACGCCGTGGTGCCCACCGCGCAGAGCTCGCCGAGGTCGGGGCCGGTGACGCTCTCGCCCACCGCTTGGCACATCGTCGAGGTGCTGAAGTTCGTGCACAAGAACTTCGTGCTGAGCCGGCCCGACCTCGCCATCCACCAGCGCGGGCTCAGCCGCATCCTCACCCGCACGGTGCGCGAGCTCGACGCCTGGCTCGACGACGAGCACGACCGCCTCAGGGTCCCGCGGCGCCTGCGGGAGCTCATTGCACTCGCGCACTCCGGGTACGCGGCGCTCGAGGCGCCGCCGGCCCCCGAGGAGCTCGCTCGGCTCGCGCGAGGTCGCGGCATCATGGACTACGTCGCCACCCTCAACGACGCCCAGGCCTTCGCGCTCTCGGAGGCGATCTCCGGCAGGGCCGATGGGCTGTGGGCGATCGGGCAGCAGCTGTAGAGGGTTTGCGTCCGAGTGCAGAGCAACTCGGACGCAAACCCTCAACTGGTGTGGGCGGGCCGCTCGCCGGTGAAGGGTCTGCGTCCCAGTAGAGGGCAACTCGGACGCAACCGCTCAACTGGCGATGGGATGCGCGGCGGATGCGCGCGGATCGATCCGCCTGCGGATGGCGGTTGCGCTGGTCGGGGTTCTGTGGTTCATTAGTCGAGTAATGAACCACTGAAGCGGGATGCGCAGCCCGCTTCCGGATGTGCGCACATCCGACCCACATCAACCCGAAGGAAGCAGCATGCTCGACGACAGCAAGCCGCTGTTCGTAGCAGTGGCAGAGCAGATCGAGGACGGGATCCTCGACGGCACCTACGCCGAGGACGATCCCGTCCCCTCGACCAACGAGCTCGCCGCCTTCCTCCGCATCAACCCCGCGACCGCCGGCAAGGGCTTCAACCTGCTGGTCGACGCCGGGGTGCTCATCAAGAGGAGAGGGATCGGCATGTTCGTCGCCCCCGGCGCCCGCGAGGCGCTCCGGCAGCGCCGGAGGCTCGCGTTCCAGGACCAGTTCATCGCACCACTGCTCCGCGAGGCAGCACAGCTCGGCATCTCCGCCGAGGACCTCGCAGACATGATCACGAAGGAAGTCGCACGATGACCGCCATCGTCACCCAGCAGCTCGCCAAGCACTACCCAGAGGTGCGCGCCCTCGACGGCGTCTCGATCGCGCTCGAGGAGCACCGCATCCACGGCCTGCTCGGCCGCAACGGCGCCGGCAAGACCACGCTCATGCAGCTGCTGACCGGCCAGGTGTTCGCCACCTCCGGCAGCATGCAGGTGCTGGGCGCCAGCCCGGTCGAGAACGCCGAGGTGCTCGCGCAGACCTGCTTCATCCAGGAGAGCCAGAAGTACCCCGACACGTTCCGCGCGATCGACGTGCTGCGGATCGCCGCCGGCGCCTACCCCCACTGGGATCAGGCGTTCGCCGACCAGCTCGTCGACGAGTTCCGGCTGCCGGTCAAGCGCATGATCAAGAAGCTCTCGCGCGGCCAGCTGTCGGCGATCGGCATCGTGATCGGGCTCGCCTCGCGAGCGCCGATCACGTTCTTCGACGAGCCCTACCTCGGCCTCGACGCGGTCGCCCGGCGGATGTTCTACGACCGCCTGCTCGCCGACTTCAGCGAGCACCCTCGCACCGTCGTGCTCTCGACGCACCACATCGACGAGGTCGCGAACCTGCTCGAGCACGTCGTGATCCTCGACCAGGGGCGCGTGCTGCTCGACGCCGACACTGACGAGCTGCACGACGCGGCCATCGCGGTCTCCGGCCGCGCTGCCGACGTGGATGCGTTCCTGACGGGCCGCGAGGTGCTCGATCGCACCGTGCTGGGCACGCTCGCGACCGCGACCTTCGCCACCCGCCCCGGCGACGAGCGCGCCGCGCGCGATGCCGGGCTCGACGTGACCCCCGTCTCCCTCCAGGCGCTGTTCGTGCACCTGACCACCGCCAGCGCGGCGGCCGCAGCGGCCACCGCATCCGTCTCCGCGACCGACGTCGCGAACCACTGAGAGGAGCCGTCATGCGCATCCGCAACGTCGTCCAGCTCCACACCGTCAACCGGCTGCAGGCCTTCGGCTGGCCGCTCGTCATCATGGCCATCTCGCTCACCATCACGCTCATCATCGGTGCGCTCGTGCTCAACGTGGCCGGCTCGATGGGTGAGTCGGACCTCGCCGACGCCCGCGACGGCATGAGCATGGGCATGCAGTGGAACGGCGCGATCTTCGCGCTGCTCGGTCCGCTCATCGGCTTCGGCTTCATCGCGATGGGGCAGTACTTCCCGCTCGCGCTGGGCCTCGGCCTCACGCGGCGCGAGTTCACCGCCGGCACGGCGCTCGTGTTCGTCGGCAACGCCGCCTTCTACGCGTCGATCGTCACGGTGGGCAAGGTGATCGAGGTGGCCACCGGCGGCTTCGGCCTCGGCATCCGCTTCTTCGACGTCGTCTACACCGGCATGGGCGAGTGGTGGCAGACGCTCATCCAGACCTTCCTGCTGATCCTGTCGGTGATGCTCATCGGCGCGGCCATCACCACGGCGTTCCACCGCTGGGGCCAGTCGTTCCTCTGGGTGTTCTGGATCGCGCTGGCCGCCGTCGTGCTCGCGTTCGTCGCGGCGATCATGCTCTCGGAGCCGTTCCAGGACGTCGTCGGTGCCGTCGCCCGGATGGACTGGGGCTGGTGGATGCTCGTGGTCGCCGCGATGGGCACCGTGGGCGCCGGCGTGTGGCTGGCGCTGGTGCGGCGCGCCCAGGCGCGCTGACGCATCCGGCCCCCGCCGCGCAGTCGAGGGGGGGGGGGGCCGCGG
Source organism: Agrococcus sp. DT81.2 (assembly GCF_049844935.1). NCBI lineage: Bacteria > Bacillati > Actinomycetota > Actinomycetes > Micrococcales > Microbacteriaceae > Agrococcus > Agrococcus sp. DT81.2. The sequence continues at coordinate 125,621 of NZ_JBNCLZ010000002.1, forward strand.
CCGCGGCCGGCGCCCGCCCCCCCCCCCCCGCCGGGGGGGGGGGGGGGGGGCGCCCCCCCCCCCCCCGCCCCCCCCCCCCCCCCCCCTCGACTCGCGTTCAGGGCGGGCGCGCCTGGGCCGACCGTCAGGGGGCGGTGTCGCCCTCCTCGTCGGCAGCGATGGCGTCGGCGGGCTCGCCCGCACCCTCCACCGGGGCACCGGAGCCCGCGAGCGGGTCGGTCGGCTCGCCGCTGATCGGTCGGTCGGCACCCCACGGCGACCGGCCGTCGAGCGCCTCGTCGAGGGCGTCCTGCGACTCGGCGGCCACCTGCTGCACGCCGCCGTCGTGCTCCGCGCCCGTGGTGCCGCCGGGCTGCAGCTCGCCGTCGCCGCTCTGCGTCACATCCGTCATCGCGATCTCCCTCCTGCCGCGGGCGGCGCCGGCCGGCGCCGCTGGGTCCGCGCGGGCAGTCTTCTCCGCCGACCTGGATCGCGACTGAGTGCGGTCAGGCCTTCAGCGCCTCGAGCCGAGCGAGCGCCTCGCGCCGCTCGGCGGCATGGTCGAGGATGCGCTCGGCATAGCCGTGCGCGACGCCGTCGGGCCACTTCCACGGCTCGTGCACCGCGGACCCGGGGATGTGCCGCAGCTCCGGCACCCAGCGGCGCACGTAGTCGCCGTCGGGGTCGGACTTCTGGCCCTGCAGCACGGGGTTGAAGACCCGGAAGAAGGGCGCCGCATCCGTGCCCGTGCCCGCCGTCCACTGCCAGCCGTGGCTGTTCGAGGCGAGGTCGTGGTCGGCGAGGTGCTGCATGAAGTGCCGGGCGCCGTGCACCCACCAGATGTGCATGTCCTTCGTGAGGAAGCTCGCGGTCGCCATGCGCAGGCGGTTGTGCATCCAGCCCTCCGCGAGCAGCTGCCGCATCCCTGCGTCGATGAACGGGAACCCGGTGCGGCCCTCACGCCACGCGTCGAACGGCTCGCGCGGCTCGTCGTAGGCGATGCCGCGCAGCTGCTCGCCGAGATCCGCCCAGGCCGAGCGCGGGTGGTGCCACAGCACGTCGCCGTAGAACTCGCGCCAGGCGAGCTCGGCCTGGAAGCGCTTGAGCGATCGTTGCGCTGCCTTGCCGCGCCGGGGCGCCTCTCGATCGAGGTCCGCGAGCAGTGTGCGCGGATGCACGGTCCCGAGCTTGAGCGCGATCGAGAGCCGGGAGGTGCCGTCGAGATCCGGGCGGTCGCGGTGCGCGTCGTAGTCGTCGATCGGCCCGTCGAGGAACGCGTCCCAGCGCTCGAGCGCCCCCTCCTCCGACGCCCACGAGAGCTCCGCCGCCGTGGACGGCGGCTCGGGCAGCGGCTCGCTCTCGATGCCCCGCACCCATCGGATGCCGCGCGGCAGCTCGGCCGGCGCTCGCCAGCCGTGCTCGAGCCACGCGCGCGAGAAGGGCGTGAAGACGCGGAAGGGCGACCCGTCGCCCTTCCTGACGCGGCCCGGCGAGACCGCGTACGGCGAGCCGGTCGCGACGAGCGGCGCCGCGAGCGCCGCCTCGGCCAGCGCCGCCTCCACTCGGGCGTCGCGGCGACGACCGCCAGGCGTCGACTCGCCCGAGACGTGCACCGCATCCGCCCCCACCTCGCCGACGAGCGAGGGGATCACCTGCTCGGGACGGCCGGAGCGCACGACGAGGGCCCCGTCGGTGGACGCGTGGAGCGCGGCGAGCGCGGTGCGGAGCGCGGCGGCACGTGCGGCGCCGGCGCCCGCGAAGGCTGGATCGACGACGAACACCGGCAGCACCTCGCCTGCCGCCGCCGCGGCGGCGAGCGCCGGGTGGTCGCGCACCCGCAGGTCGCGCCGGAACCACACGATCTGGGCAGCCATGCGGGCAGGCTACTCTCGCCCGCAGGGCGCCCAGTGCGTGCTCAACGCAGCGGCTCTGCGAGGTTCGCGGGCGGCGTCGCCTGCTCGATCGGCTGCGAGGGGTCGCTCGGCGTGAGCTCCCCGTCGTCGGTCGCGCGCTCCGCGCGCAGCCGCTCGTCCTCCGCCGACGGGGTGCCGGCGACGGCCGTGCCGGCGTCGGGCTGGCTCTCGGCCACGGCGGCCTGGCCGTGCGGCTCATCCGCCTCCCCGGCGGGCCACTCGGCGGCCCCCAGCTTGCCCGCGCGATCCTTGATCGCGTCGTCCGGCAGCACGACGCGCGCGCTCTCGGGCACGGTCACCTCGCCGGTGTCGATTCCCTCGGTCCCGCTCTGCTCGGTCCCGTCGGACATCTGCTCCTCCGTTCCTCGCGCGGCACCCGCGGCGCCGCTGGTTCCGAGGAGCACTCTGTTCCCCCAACCTGGGGCCGCACTGTGCGTCGCCGAGGGCCGGCTGATGCGGAGGCGGCGGCCGCGCCCTGCGAGGATGGTCGCGTGCAGACGCTCCACGACGCGGATCGCCGCGGCTTCGCCTCCGACAACTACTCCGGCGTGCACCCTGAGGTGCTCGCCGCGATCGCAGCCGCGAACGGCGGCCACCAGACGGCCTACGGCGCCGACGACTACACCGCGCACCTGCAGTCGGTCGTGCGCGGGCACTTCGGCGAGCAGGCGGAGGCGTTCCCGGTGTTCAACGGCACCGGCGCGAACGTGCTCGCGCTGCAGTCGCTGCTGCCGCGCTGGGGCGCGGTGGTCGCGGCGAAGAGCGCCCACATCAACGTCGACGAGGGCGGCGCGCCCGAGCGGGTGGGCGGCATGAAGCTGCTGACGATGCCGACGCCCGACGGCAAGCTCTCGCCCGAGCTCATCGACCTCGAGGCGTGGGGCTACGGCGACGAGCACCGGGCGCAGCCGCTCGCGGTGTCGATCACGCAGTCGACCGAGCTCGGCACCCTGTACTCCCCCGACGAGATCCGCGCGATCGCCGACCACGTGCACGCGAAGGGCATGCTGCTGCACCTCGACGGCGCGCGCATCGCCAACGCGGCGGTCGCGCTGGGCGTGCCGTTCCGGGCGTTCACGACGGACGCGGGTGTCGACATCCTCTCGCTCGGCGGCACGAAGAACGGGGCGATGGGCGCGGAGGCGGTCGTCGTGCTCTCGGAGCGCGCCGGGCACGGGCTCGTCTACCTGCGGAAGCTCAACATGCAGCTCGCGTCGAAGATGCGCTTCATCTCGGCGCAGCTCATCGCCCTGTTCGAGGGCGAGCTGTGGCGCGAGAACGCGACGCACGCGAACGCCATGGCGGCGCGCCTGCGGGGCGCGGTCGAGCAGCTGCCGGGCGTCTCGTTCGCGTACCCCACGCAGTCGAACGGCGTCTTCGCGCGACTGCCGCAAGGCGTCGCCGACCGCGTGCGCGAGGCGTTCTTCTTCTACGACTGGGACGCCGCCGCGGGCGAGGTGCGGTGGATGTGCACGTGGGACACGACCGAGGCCGACGTGGATGCGCTGGCAGCGGCCGTGCGCGAGGCCGTCGGCGGGTAGTCCACGAGACGAGGGCCTGCGGCCGAGTCGATGTCGACTCGGACGCAGGCCCTCAACTGCGGGACTCGGCTGACTGGGTCAGCTCTTGGTCTCGTCCTGCACGCGCTGCTTGGCGTCCTGCGCGTCGGACTTGACGTCCTGGGCGGCGGACTGCGCCTCCTCCTTGACGTGCTGGCCGGCGGCCTGCGCCTCGTCCTTGACGGACTGCGCGGCCTGCTGGGCGGGCTCCTTGAGGTTCTCGCCCACCTCCTGCGCCATGCCCTTCGCCTCTTCCATGAGCGGCTGCGCGGCGTCCTTCACCTTGCTGGCCGCATCCTTCTCGACGCTGCTCGCAGGGATGAGCGACGCGATCAGCGCGCCGACGCCGAAGGCGATGAGCCCGACGGCGAGCGGGTTGCCCTTCGCCTTCTGCACGGCACGGTCGGCGGTGTGGCGCACATCGTCGCCCACCTGACCGACCCGGTCGCCGACGTGGCCGACCTTGTCGCCGATGTTCTCGCCGACTCGGCCGACGGCGCCGGGGTCGTTGTCGTCGGAGCCGAAGATGCGGTCCTTGACGTCGCCCAGCTTGCCCTTCACGCGCTCGGTCTGCCGGTTCACCATGCTGCTCGGCGAGACCTTCTCGGCGAGGGCGTCGACGTCCTCGCTCACGTTCTCGCGCGTGCGGTCGATGCGGGCGCGGATCTCTTCGGGTGTCTCACTCATCGGTGCTCCTCATTGGTGTGCAGTGCGTCGGGGATGTGCTTGACGGAGTCGACCGTCTCGGGCATGGGCTCGACCTGCTTGAGCGCCTTGCGGCCCTGCAGGTAGAGCACGAGGGCGACGATCGCCCAGATGACGGCGACGACGATCGCGCCCCAGGCCCAGTGGCCGAACAGGTCGCCGAGGGCCCACATGAGGGCGAACGACAGGAACAGGATCACGAGGTGACCGGCGTACCCGGCACCTCCGAGCATCCCCGCACCCTTGCCGGCGCGCTTGGCCTGCTCGGTCGCCTCGGCCTTCGCGAGCGCGAGCTCGTCGCGCATGAGCGTCGAGAAGTCGCGCGTCAGGTCGCCGACGATGTCGCCGAGCGACTGCGTGGCGGCTCGCTCCTCAGCGGGAGTGTCGGCCGCCGCGAGCGCAGGGTCGATGTTCGCGGCGTGGGCGGCGCGGCTAGGAGTCTCGGCGCTGCTCACAGTCCGTCCTCCCTCCGGCTGGTCGGGCTGCCGAATCCGCCGGGCTGCGTCGGGAGGTTCGTGTCCACGGGCGTGCCGGTGCCCATGCCGGCCGGACGCTCGCCCAGCCACGGCTCCTCGTCGACGGTCTCTGCACCCGTTGCGCCGTAGGTGCCGGTGCCCGCGCCTGCGCCGACTCCGGCGCCGGTGTCGTACAGGCCCGCGCCCGTGCCGTAGGTGTCCGTGCCGTAGGTGCCGCCCGTGGCGTAGGTGTCCGTGCCGTAGGCGCCGGTGGCATAGGTGTTGTACGTGCCGCCCGAGCGCATCTCCTCGCGCTCCCGCTCGTCCTTCGCCTCACCGATGATGCCACTCGCCAGGCGTCCCACGACGAGGCCGGCGAGGCCGGCGATCGCGATGAAGGTGCCCGGACGACGACGTGCGAAGCGCTGGACCTCCTGGAGCAGGTCGGCGGGCTCGCGGTCCTCGAGCCACTGGGCTGCGGTGCTGGCACGGTCGCTCAGCTCGTTCGCGACCTGCGCGGCGAACCCGCTGCCACCGCCCTCGCCGCTGGCCATCTTCCGCAGGTCGTCGCCGAACGTGCGCACGCCGCCTGCGGCGCGCTGCTGCTGCGACTTCGCCTGGCCCTTGAGCTCGCCGACCGACTGGTCGAGCAGCTGACGGGCCTGGTGCTTCGCCTCGGCGCCGACTCGCTTGGCCTCTTCCTTCGTGGTGTCGGCGACGTGGCGGCCGGCGTCGGCTGCGGTCTCCTTAACCTTCCCGGCCTCCTGCTTGGCGGTGTCCTTGACGTCCGAGGCCTTGCCGCCGCCGGTCGTGCCGGTCGTGCCGGTGGTGCCGGTCGCCGGGACGACGGGCGTGACGATTACCGCTTCTGCCTCCGGCGGGACACCGGCCGGCCGGGCGAGCGGGTCATTGGGCTGGTATGCGTCGGTCATGAGTCATCCAATCCTGTTGACTGCGGGAGGACTCCCGCGCTCCTAGGGATGGTGTACCCCAATCCTGAGTGTCTCCTCCAGACGTCATCCAGGTCACACCCAGGATGTGCGACCCTCTCGTCATGCACGCACAGCACGGCACGCCCGGCGGCACGGAGGAGCGACCCGCGGTGTTCTTCCGCGATGCGGCGGAGTTCCGAGCGTGGCTCGAGGCGAATCACGAGACGAGCACGGAGCTGTGGATGGGCCTCAATGCGAAGCACGTCGAGCCGCGCGGGCTGACCTGGGCGGAAGCCGTGCCCGAGGCGCTGTGCTTCGGCTGGATCGACTCGCTCTCGCAGCGCATCGACGACGACGCGCGCCGCCAGCGGTGGACACCGCGGAAGCCGTCGTCGAACTGGTCGGCCGTGAACGTCGCGCACGTGGAGCGCCTGATGGCGGAGGGGCGGATGCGCCCGGCCGGCATCGCGGCGTTCAAGGCCAGGCGCGACGAGCGCACCGCGATCTACGCGTACGAGACGCGCACCGATGCGCTGCCGCCCGAGCTGCAGGCGCACGTCGACGCCTCGCCTGCGGCGCAGGCGTTCCTCGCCGAGGCGACCGCGAGCTACCGCCGCGGCGCGATCGCGTGGGTGCTGAGCGCGAAGCGCGAGGAGACCCGGGTCGAGCGCGCGAAGCAGCTCGCCGACGACTCGGCGGCAGGGCGGCTCATCCCGCCGCAGCGCTACGGCGAGACTCCGAAGTGGGTGGAGCGGGCGGCGGCCGCCGCAGCCTCCGCGGCGTCTTCCGCTGGCTGAGACCGAGCGCAGGGTCCTACTCGAGGAACCGTGCCAGGTTCGCGAGCGACGACCCCAGCCCCACCTCGTGGTCGTGCTGCGCGATGCCGGACGGCACATCCGTCGCCGACACCGTCACGCGGGTACCCGACTCGACCGGCTCGAGCTTCCACGTCATGAGCATGTCGCCGCGGAAGCGCCGCTCCTCGGTCTCGAACGAGACGCGCTGCACCACGAGCCGTCCAGGCACGAGCTCGACGAACGTGACGGTCGTCGCGTCGGAGTCGTCGGTCGTCTTCGGGTCGGTCGGATTCGCGAAGCGCAGCACGGCGCGGAAGCCGCCGCCCTCGCGGGCGTCCATCTGCTCGATCGTGCCCGTCGCGCCCTCCGGCGGCAGCCAGGCGGCGAGCGCGGCGGGGTCGAGCAGCGCCTCGTAGACGCGTTCCGGCGGCACGTGGATCACCGTGCCCGCCCGGTCGACGCGCGGCTCCTCCAGCTCGCGCTCCTGCGGCGCGGCCCTGCCGCTCGCGATCGCCCGCACGGCGGCGGCCAGTCCCAACGCCAGGTCGTCGAACGACAGGGCGGATGCCCTGGGCGACGCATCCGCGTCGGTCTCGGCACCGACGCCCGCCGTGCCGCTCGAGCGCACCGCCGGTACGTGGATGAAGCCGCCGGGCACGTCGAGTCCGGCGACGAGGTACGCGACGTGGTTGCAGAGGAAGCGGCCGGCATCGGAGCTCGGGTCGGCGGGCAGGCCGACGGCCAGGATCGCGCTCGCGAGCGCGTCGGCGTCGAAGCCCGACGCGCGGCGCGGCAGTCCGTCGGGATCGATCTTCGTGCCGCGCGGTTGGTCGCCGACGTTGTCGGGGATGCGTGCGTCGTCCTCGTTGACGGCCCACCGCTCTGGCGTGATGGCGGTGCGCCCGCCGGCCTCGCCGACGGCGAGCACCGCATCCGGCCGGTGCTGCTCGACGAGCGTGCGCAGCGCCTCGCCGGCCCCGGCGAAGGCGACGGGCAGGACGCCCGTGACGAGCTCGACGCCCGGCTGCGGATCGGCTGCCCACGCCGCCTCGAGTCGACGCGCCGCCTCGAGGCTCGCGTTCTCGCTGTCGCCGCCGAACGGCTCGAACCCGGTCACCAGGATGCGCATGCCGCCCAGTCTGCCCGCGCGGCAGCGCGAGCGCACCCGGCTCAGCGCGGGTCGAACTCGACGACGACCGGCAGGTGGTCGGAGAGCGCGGGGGGCGCGACGCGCAGCTGCCGGGCGAGCGGCAGCGGGTCGGGGCTCAGCACGTGGTCGATCTGCACCATCGGCATCCTCTCCGGGAAGGTGGCGCCGCGCGTCAGCAGCCGCGCGTCCGTGACCCGGCGCGCGAGCGCCGCCGGCATGTTGAGGTCGCCCATGAGCACGCGCGGACCCGGCAGGCCGCGCAGCCACCGCATGGTGCGGCGCAGCTGCCGCACGTTGGCACCCGGGAGGAACGACAGGTGCGTGCACGCGACGGTCCAGACCCCCAGCGGCGTGCGGATCGTCGCGGCGACGGCGGCCCTCGGCTCGTCGCGCAGCCGCATCATGCCGTGCGACTCCTGCGCGACGGCCGGCGCCCGGAAGAGCGCTGACGACTCGAGCCGCAGCACGTGCCAGCGCAGCACCGGGTAGCGCGAGATCAGCGCGATGCCGTAGCCGTTACCGGGCGCATCGAGGTCGGTGGTCGTGGCGGGCCGCCAGGAGTGCGCGGGGTCGCCGATGAGCGTCGGCACGAAGCGCGAGACGGCGCCGCCGGTCGCGTCGGCGGCGAGCTCGGTGAGGTCGAGCAGCCCCGACCGCGGCTGGCCCCGGTCGACCTCCTGCAGAGCCAGCACATCGGCGTCGAGCGCCGTCACCGCCCGCTCGAAGCGTGCGGCGTCGACGAACGGGTCGGCACGGGTCCTGCCGTGCAGGATGTTCCAGGTCGCGAGCCGCATGCGCCCCATCCTGCCCCGCGCGGGCCGGTCGTGGGCGGATGCGTGGCGCCGTCGGGCGAGGGACCCACCGGCGGTCGCCGGCACGGCAGGATGGGCGTGTGACGATCGCAGGCCTCGACGTGGGCGGGACGAAGATCGCGGGGGCGGCCCTCGTGGAGCCCGTCGGCGGCGACGGAGGGGCAGCGATCCCGCGATGGAGCCTCGACGACGTGCTCGCGCGCACCCACCGGGCGCACCGCATCCACGGCCCAGAGGCCCTGCTGGACGCGCTCGAGGGCGCGGTCCGCGAGCTCGACGAGCAACTGGCGGCAACGGGGCAGGAGCCGATCAGCGCGGTCGGCCTCGCGATCGCGGCGTGGCTCACGCGCGACCGCGAGGTCGTCACGTGGGCGGCGCACCTCGCGGTGCGCGACTTCGCGCTGCGGGCAGCGCTCGCCGACCGGCTCGGCATGCCCGTGACAATCGACAACGACGCGAACGGGTACCTGGTCGGCGAGGCGGCGATGGGTGCGGCGGCGGATGCGTCGTCGTCGATCCTGATCGCGCTCGGCACCGGGGTGGGCGGCGCGTACGTCGCGGACGGGCGGCCGCTCATCGGCGCCCACGGCTTGGCCGGCGAGCTCGGGCACGTCACGGTCGACGAGCAGGGGCCAGTCTGCTCGTGCACGGCGCGCGGCTGCATCGAGGCCTACGCGGGCGGCAACGCGCTCGCGCGCGATGCCGCAGCGGTGCCGGCGGCGGTCGCGCTCGCGCCGAGCGGACGCGCGACGGCGGTGCACCTCGAGCGCGCGGCACGCGCCGGCGACCCGACCGCGCTCGCCGTGCTCGAGCGCGCCGGGTGGGCGGTCGCGGCGGGGCTGCGCCGCCTGCTGCCAGCGTTCGACCCCGAGGTCGTCGTGCTCGGCGGCCGCGTGATGCTCGAGTGCGCCGACCTGCTGCTGCCGGTGATCGAGCGGGAGCTCGCCGCGCACGCGCCGCTGCAGGGCGTGCCACAGCCGCGCCGGCTCGAGCTCGCTCAGCTCGGCGGCCACGCGGCGGCGATCGGCGCGGCGGTGCTCGCCGCCCGCTGAGCCGGCCGCCGACGCCCGAAAGAGCCCGCACCGATCTGCGGGTCCACGGCGGCCGCACCCGCAGATCGGTACGGGCGACTCGAGACGGCGCTCGAGACGCGAGAAGGCCCCTCCCGGCGAGCGGGAGGGGCCATTCGGTGCCTGGATCAGGCGGATGCGCTGGAGCGCGGGTGCGGAGGGATCAGCCCTGCGCGCGGCGCGAACCGCGGCGCGGTGCCGCGTCGCGCGCGGCGCCACCGGACTGCAGCGAGCCGCCGCCGGTCGACGACCATGCGACCGACGAGCCGCCGCGCGCTGCGCCGCCGCCCTGGCCGCGACCCTGGCGGGCCGGAGCACCGGAGCGAGCCGGGGCACCCGAGCGAGCCGCGCCCTGGCCGCCGCGACCGCCGCCCACCGTTGCCGGCTTGGCGTCGGGGCGACCCGAGCGGTCCTTGCGGGGGCGCTCGGCGCGAGCAGCGCCCGAGCCTGCGCCGTGCGCTGCCGAGCCGGCGACACCGTCACGAGCACCGCGGCCACGGCCGCGACCGCCGCTCGAGCGACCGCCGCCGCCCTGCTGCTGCTGGATCTCGTTGCCGGAGCCGGGGCCGCCGGGGACCGGAGCCACGTGCGGCGCGTACGGCCCGACGAGCTGGTCGACGGGGTCCGACGATGCGACGACCATCTGCGGCGACACCTGGATGCCGGCCTTGCGCAGCAGCGACATCGTGTCGCCGCGCTGCGAGGGCATCATGACGGTGACGACGTCACCGGCCGAGCCAGCGCGAGCCGTGCGGCCCGAGCGGTGCAGGTAGGCCTTGTGCTCCATGGGCGGGTCGACGTGCACCACGAGCTCGACGTTGTCGACGTGCACGCCGCGGGCGGCGACATCCGTCGCGACGAGCACGCGCACGGTGCCCTCGGAGAACTGCGCGAGGTTGCGGTCGCGGGCATTCTGCGACAGGTTGCCGTGCAGGTCGACCGCCGGGATGCCGGATGCCGTGAGGTGCTTCGCGAGCTTCTTGGCCTGGTGCTTCGTGCGCGTGAACATGATGCGACGGCCCTGGCCGGAGGCGAGGCGGCGCACGAGCAGGTTCTTGTCGTCGGCGCCGACCTCGAAGACGTGGTGCGTCATCGCGGCGACCGGCGAGTTCGCCTCGTCGACCGAGTGCATGACCTGGTCGGTGAGGAAGCGGCGCACGAGCTTGTCCACGCCGTTGTCGAGCGTGGCCGAGAACAGCAGTCGCTGACCCGAGCTCGGCGTCTTGTCGAGGATCTTGGTGACGACCGGCAGGAAGCCGAGGTCGGCCATGTGGTCGGCCTCGTCGATGACGGTCATCTCGATGGCCGAGAGGCTCGCGACGCCCTGGTTCATGAGGTCCTCGAGGCGGCCGGGGCAGGCGACGACGATGTCGACGCCGGCGCGGAGCGCCTGCTCCTGCGGACGCTGCGAGACGCCGCCGAAGATGGTCGTGACGGTGAGGCCCGCGGCCTTGGCGAGCGGCGCGATCTCGGTCGCGATCTGCGTCGCGAGCTCACGGGTCGGCGCGAGCACGAGGCCGAGCGGCAGGCCCTTGCGGCGGGCGCCGCCGGCGAGCTCGCCCGAGAGGCGGGCGACGAGCGGGATGGAGAAGGCGAGCGTCTTGCCCGAGCCGGTCTTGCCGCGGCCCAGCACGTCGCGGCCCGCGAGGGTGTCGGGCAGCGTGTCGGCCTGGATGGGGAACGGCGTCTCGCGGTCCATCGCCTTGAGGGCGGTGACGAGCTTGGCGGGGACGCCCAGCTCGGCGAACGTCGGAGTGGTGGTGTCAGTCAAAGCGTGCTCTTTCGTTGAGCCTGCGTGAGCATCCGGGCCCTGCGCACGGCGTGGCAGTGCGGGGCGGACATGAGGTGGATGCGTCGACGCAATTCGGCGAGCGCGGCGGTGGCCGCGATCGTTCGCCGTGGAAGTTCGTCGACGCCCGACGATGCCGGGCGGAGAGAGGAGCGTTCTACGACGCGGGCGAGCGGAGGGCATGGCCCTGCTCGCACAGTGCCTCCAGCGTAGCAGGCCGATCAGACATCCGGCCAGGATCCGCTCGAGGGGTGCGCGCCGCGGCCGCTGGTCCTAGGCTGACCTGCCAGAGCGGGAGGAGTCGGATGCGCCGCCGCGACATCATCGGCCTGGCACTGTACCTGCCCGGCTTCGTGCCCGCCTACGCCGCCTTCGTCGCGCTGGGCAACCGCGTCTTCCCGACCGCGACCGCTGCGCGCAACAACGGCATGGACCACGCCGCGGTCTACTTCCTGGGCGTGGAGGGCGACTCCGTTGCAGACCTCGGGCTCGTGCTCGGCTGGATGGCGATCGGGCTCGTCGGCCTCGCGCTGATCGCGGCCGGCTATCGACTCATCACGACCTCGCCGGGCGGTGCGCGACGACCCTCTCCCGATGCGCCCTCCTCGACCGCGTGGGTGCTGGTGGTGTAGCCGTGCGGGCGCCGGCGGTCGCGCTTCCCAGCCTCCGGCGCTAGGGTGCGATCACCCCCGACGAAGGAGGCGGCGATGGCCGGCAAGCCCACGGAGATCGGCATCCAGCGCACCGCGCCCGAAGCCGCCGCGCTCCCCGTGCAGCGCACCGTCGACAGCTCGGGCCGCAAGGCAGCCCCGCAGCCGCGCCGGCGCATCGCCGTCGGCGCCGGCATGCTCGTCGTCGGCCTCGCCTTGACCATCGGCGCCATGATCGCCCTGGGCTCGCGCGTCGGACCCACCGCCGAGGCGGTGCGCGGCACCGAGCTCGACGCCGTCAGCGTCTTCTTCTCGGGCACGAGCGGATCGGGCGCGGAGCTCGCGCTCGTCGTCGTCCTGCTGCTGATGATCCCCATCGGCATCGTGCTGGGCATCGTCGGCTACCGGCGCATCACCGACCACGGACCGGCGCTGCCCGCGGTGCACGTGTCGAACTCGCCCAACGCGATCATCGGCCGTGTGAACCAGGGCAACGGCTGAGGGCCCGGCGCTCAGCGCCTCGCTGAGCGGGCGACGGGCGGGTGCCGGTCGAAGATCCGCCCGGATCTCACATCCGCCTCGAGCGCCTCGAGCGTGCGGCCGCGCGTCTCGGGCACCTGTGTCGCGATGAAGGCGAGCGCGAGCGCGCCCACAGCGGCGAAGACGAAGAACGTGCCCGTGATGCCGACGGCGCCGAGCAGCGACGGGAATGTCAGTGAGAGCGCACCGTTCGCAATCCAGTGCGCGAAGACGGCGATGCCGATGCCGAGACCGCGCATCGGCAGCGGGAAGATCTCCGACAGGTAGACCCACACCGCGACGTTGAGGAACGTCTGCATCGACCCGACGAACGCGACGACGAGCGCCAGGATCACGACAGGGCGCAGCGGATGCCCCGGCTCGAGCACCATCGAAGCGACGCCGATGAGCACGTGGCACGCGGTCGTGAGCGAGAAGCCGATCAGCAGCGTCGTGCGACGGTCGAGCCGGTCCATCATCCACAGGGCGACGATGCCGCCGACGACCGCGATGACGCCTGGGGCGACGTTCGCAACGAGCGCCGCCGACTCCGAGAAGCCCGACTCCACCAGCACCGACTGGCCGTAGTACATGATCGAGTTGATGCCCGTGAGCTGCTGCGCGACGCCCACGCCGATGCCCACGAGCAGGATCCGTCGGAGCCACCGGCTGCCGAGCACCGCGCGCAGCGGCATCCGCCCGCTCGGCGCTCGCTCGACCAGCGCCTCGACGAGCGCGAGCTCCGCCGCAGCGCGCGCCGGAGCGCGCACGCCGTGCAGCACCGCGAGCGCCTCGGCGTGCCTGCCGTGCTCCGCGAGCCAGCGCGGCGACTCGGGCATGCGCAGCATGCCGATGAACAGCGCGATCGCCGGCAGCGCACACACGGCGAACATGATGCGCCAGACCCCCTCGACGTGGCCGAGCGCGCTGCCGATCAGCGCGTTCACCACGAACGCCGCCAGCTGCCCCGAGACGATCGCGAGCTCGTTGCGGCCCGAGATCGAGCCGCGGATCTCGAACGGCGCGAGCTCCGCGAGGTACACCGGCACGACCGTCGAGGCGCCGCCGACCGCGAGGCCGAGCAGGATGCGCCCCGCCACCAGCACCGCGAAGCCCGGGGCTGCGACGAGCACGACGGTGCCCACGAGGAACACCACGGCGAGCACGATCAGCACGGTGCGCCGGCCGAACCGGTCGGAGGCGCGCCCGCCGAGGAGCGCGCCGACGGCGGCGGCGAAGACGAGCGAGCTCGTCACGATGCCCTCGGTGAGCGCCTCGAGCCCGAGTTCGGCACTCAGCGGCCGCAGGGCGCCGTTGATCACGCCCGTGTCGTAGCCGAACAGCAGCCCGCCGAAGCAGGCGACGATCGAGATGACGCCCAGCCGACGGGTGTGCGGACCGGGCGTCAGCGGCGGCAGCCCGGGCTCGGCCCGAGCGGGATGCGATGCGACGGCCACGAGTGGTCCTCCGGTTCCGTGCGCGATCGCACCCGATCGATCATGCCGTGCCGCGGATGCCCTGCCGGGCCCACGCCGGACCGCGGCCGCGGCGACTACCGGTCGTCGAGCGCCTCCCCCTCGACGACGTCATCGACGAGGTCCGTGGCGTCGTCGGCGTCGAACGACCACTGCGCGGGGCGCTCGGCGCCCTGCGCACCGACCCACAGGCCCGAGCCGCCCGGCTGCACGTCGACCACGACGGTGTCGCCGTCGCGCACCTCCCCTGCGAGCAGTGCTCGCGCGAGCCGGTCGTCGATCTCGCGCTGCATGAGCCGGCGCAGCGGTCGCGCTCCGTACATCGGGTCGTAGCCGCGCTCCCCCAGCCACTGGCGTGCCGCATCCGTCACCTCGACGATCAGCCGCCGCTCGCGCAGGCGACGGTCGAGCCCCAGGATCTGGATGTCGACGATGGCGCCGAGGTCGTCGAGCGACAGGGCGTCGAAGATGACGATGTCGTCGAGCCGGTTCACGAACTCCGGCTTGAACGCCGCGCGCACGGCGCCCATCACCTCGTCGCGCCCCTGCTCGGGCGAGATCGTCGGGTCGGTCAGGTAGGCCGAGCCGAGGTTCGACGTGAGGATGAGGATGGTGTTGCGGAAGTCGACGGTGCGGCCCTGGCCGTCGGTGAGCCGGCCGTCGTCGAGCACCTGCAGCAGCAGGTCGAAGACCTCGGGGTGCGCCTTCTCGACCTCGTCCATGAGGATCACGGAGTACGGCCGGCGGCGCACCGCCTCGGTCAGCTGCCCGCCCTGCTCGTAGCCGATGTAGCCGGGAGGGGCGCCCACGAGGCGCGCGACGGAGTGCTTCTCGCCGTACTCCGACATGTCGATGCGCACGAGCGCCTTCTCGTCGTCGAAGAGCAGCTCTGCGAGCGCCTTCGCCAGCTCGGTCTTGCCGACACCGGTGGGGCCCAGGAAGAGGAAGGAACCGGTGGGCTTGTCCGGGTCCGAGACGCCCGCGCGGGTGCGGCGCACCGCATCCGACACCGCCGAGACGGCCTGCCGCTGCCCGACCACGCGGTGCGCGAGCTCGCCCTCGAGGGCGAGCAGCTTCGCCGTCTCGCCCTGCAGCAGGCGGCCGACGGGGATGCCCGTCCACGCCGCGACCACCGCGGCGATGTCGTCGGCCGTCACCTGGTCGCCGACCATGCGGGCGCCCGCCTCGGCGGCGCTCGCCTCGGCGTCCTTCAGCTGCCGCTCGATCTGCGGGATCTCGCCGTACAGCAGCCGCGATGCTCGTTCGAGGTCGCCCTCGCGCTGGGCGCGCTCCGCTCGGCTGCGCAGCTCGTCGAGCTGCTCGCGCAGCCCGCCGATGCGGTTGAGGCTCGCGCGCTCGGTCTGCCAGCGCGCGTCGAGCTCGGCGAGCTCGGCGCGCTGCGAGGCGAGGCTCTCCTCGAGGGCGGCGAGGCGCTCCTTCGAGGCGTCGTCCCGCTCGCGCTTGAGCGCGAGCCGCTCGATCTCCATGCGGTCGACGGTGCGGCGCAGCTGGTCGATCTCGGTGGGGGCCGAGTCGATCTCCATGCGCAGCCGGCTCGCGGCCTCATCGATGAGGTCGATCGCCTTGTCGGGCAGCTGGCGAGCGGTGATGTAGCGGTTCGAGAGGGATGCGGCGGCGACGAGCGCGCTGTCGGCGATCGTCACCTTGTGGTGCGCCTCGTACCGCTCCTTGAGCCCGCGCAGGATGGCGACGGTGTCCTCGACGCTCGGCTCGCCGACGTAGACCTGCTGGAAGCGGCGCTCCATGGCCGCGTCCTTCTCGATGAACTCGCGGTACTCGTCGAGCGTCGTCGCGCCGATGAGGCGCAGCTCGCCGCGCGCCAGCATGGGCTTGAGCATGTTGCTCGCGCCCTGGCTGCCCTCGGCCGCGCCGGCGCCCATGATGATGTGGAGCTCGTCGATGAACGTGACGATGCGCCCCTCGGCCTTCGCGATCTCGGCGAGCACGTTCTTCATGCGCTCCTCGAAGTCGCCGCGGTACTTCGAGCCGGCGATCATGGCGTTGACGTCGAGCGCGACGAGCGCCTTCCCCTTGAGACTCTCGGGCACGTCGCCCGCCACGATGCGCTGCGCGAGACCCTCGACGACGGCGGTCTTGCCGACGCCGGGCTCGCCGATGAGCACCGGGTTGTTCTTCGTGCGGCGCGAGAGCACCTGGCTGATGCGCCGGATCTCGGCGTCACGGCCGATCACCGGGTCGAGCTTGCCGGAGCGCGCGAGCTCCGTGAGGTCGGTGCCGAACTGCTCGAGCGCCGACCGCTGATCCTCCTGGCCGGGCATCATGCCCCCCATTCGTGCCATCGATTCCCCCATCGATCCAAACTTGAGTGGTGTTGACTCAAGTTTACTCCGGATGCGGGAGATTGGCTAGGAGCACGGCACATCTCCTCCCGCCTTGAGCGCGGCATCCGGTCTCGCAACCCGGTAGCGTCACGACCACCGGGATGCTCGTCCCGCCGTCGAGCTGGAGGAGCCGCCATCGACACCGCCTGGCACTTCCCGGTCATGATCGTCGCGTCGCTCGCGCTGTTCATCGCCATGCTCCGTCTCGTGCTGGGACGCGCGCTGTTCATGCGACGGCGCCGCGCGGTGCTGGTCGTCTCGGCGATCGTGGTCGTGCTCGGCATGCTGTTCGGCAAGTACGGCGCGACGGCGCTCGGCCTCCCCTGGTGGATCTACTACCCCGTGCCGGCGCTCGTCACGATCCTGCTGCCGCCGATCGTCTTCCGGCTCCCTTGGAGACGGACGCTCCTCTATCTGCTGCTCAGCACGATCTCGGCGCCCCTCATCCACGTGCTGTTCTCGTTCCTCCTCGGCTGGAACGAGTACATGCCGTTCATCCCCATCCCGAGCCTCGCGTCGCTGCTGCGCTGACGCGCATCCGCAGAGGCGTTCATGGAGCCCCTTCCGCGGTCGACGGCGGGTACGTGAGGATGCGCCACTCAGGATTGCTGTCGAAGAAGGCGTCGAGCCCGGCGGTCCACACGACCGCGCTGCACCTGCGAGAGGTCGAAGCGGGCTTCCCCGCGCACACGTCGCTGCCACCCTCGATGGCGCTGATGATGCCCGCGGCGTACAGCTCTCCCTCGACGATGCGGAAGACCGGTCCCCCGCTGTCGCCGCTCCCCGCCGCCGGCAGATCGGCCGTCTGCACGGATCGATACTCGTTGCTGTAGCTGACGACCTCGCCATCGACGATGAGGTTGAGCGTCTGCGGTCCTGAAGTCACGGTGTTGTCGCACACCGTTCCGGACTGCGAGCCGTTCGTGCACCAGCTGTGACCGAGCACCGGCGGGCTGTACCCCCGGACCGCGACGCCCCTCGAGGTATCGAACGGCCCGACGAAGTTCACACCCCAGTACGTGACCGGCCCGGTGAGCATGCGGATGTCCGCCCCGTCGGCGAAGGTCTCCTGCGCCGTGCCGAACAGCGGGCTGTTGGAGTACAGGCCGGCTCCCCAGACGCGGCCGACCTCGCCACAGTGATCGGCGAACAGCATCCCGGCCTCGTTCGACGGAACAGCGGGTCGCTCCACGGCGAACCCGGAGGAGCACGCGCTGTACGCCGCAGTCCCCGCGACCGGGCTGCTGATGTGGGCTCCGCCCCAGTACGGCTCGCCTTGGAACTGCCGATCCGTCGCGATCGCCTGCGAAGCATCGACCACGGTGACCGGGTAGTCCACCTCGAACCGAGCCTCGATCTGCTCTGCGACCCGAGCGAGGGTCATCGGCAGGGTCGAGTGGGGCGCGACGACGCCGACCTCGATGCCGCTGCCGTCGACGCGGGGGCCGGCATGGGCGATCCGGATGCCATGCACCGTGTGCTGACGCGCCAATGCATCCGACGCCGCGACCAGCTGCGAGATCGGGTATGGGTCCATGACCATCTCGAAGCTGCCCGCGGGGAGGACGTCCGCGACGGCCGCCTCGATCGCCGCGCGATCGCCGTGCGCGTGCACCCTCAGGATGCGAGCATCGCGGTCCCACTCGTACAGCCCCAGTGCGTCGCGGACCGGGTGGGCTTCCAGCGTCGCGAGGGCGTCCGTCAGCTCCGCGGACATGCCGTCTGCGGCGGCATCCAGCACACCACCCGGGTCGACGAGGTCCGCGACGGCCCCGGGCGTCGGGACGTCGACCGGGGCGGCGACGACCGCGGAGGTGGTGGCCGACCCGCCAGCCGCTGGAGCGAACGGCGCAGCCGGCGCAAGCAGCACCGCTGTTGACAAGACCACGATTCCGATCGTTCGCATCATCGGCCGTTCTCCCCCGAGTGGCTCTTCCTGCTCAGCGAGCAAGGTACTCCGGAGGACCCACGACCCGCCCGCAGCGAGCTTCGACGTCCTGCGCGATCGCGGATGCTGGACGCGACCTGGGAGAACCGGCACGGCGCGCGATACCGGCCGATACTGGGGTACAGGGCGCCGATCGCGGCGACCTGTCGAGCGCAGCGACGCGAGCGAACGAGGAGATCGACATGAGCACCGCCAGCCCGAACGACTCCACCCCTCGGAGCCAGCCCTACCGCCCCGACCCCGACCGCCAGAGCGCCAGCGACGACGTGACGAGGCGGCACGACGTCGCCGCCGATCGCGACGGTGACGGCGTGGCCGACCACCGAGAGGCTGCGGGCGGGCGGGACCGCGATCGCGACGGCGTCGCCGACGGCCGCGAGCGCCGCATGGAGGCCGGGCGCACGGCCGACGTCCGGCACGACCGCGAGACCGTGGTCGCGCGGGAGCGCGAGCGCTTCGGCGGCGTGAAGGTCGGCTCCGCGTTCTTCGGCTGGCTGACGGCCACCGGCGCCGTCGTGCTGCTCACCGCGCTCGCGGCGGCCATCGCGGCGCTGATCGCCTCACTGTCCGGCGGCATCGGCGACGCCGTCCAGGATGCGCAGCAGAACCTGCAGTCGACCGGCATCTGGGGCATCGTCATCCTCCTGGCCATCTGGTTCATCGGCTACTACTGCGGCGGCTACGTCGCCGGGCGCATGGCGCGGTTCGACGGCGCGAAGCAGGGCGTCGCGGTCTGGGCCTGGGCGGTGATCATCGCGATCGTGGCAGCGCTCATCGGGCTCGTCGCCGGTCAGAACTTCGCCCTGCCACCGGGTGCGATGCCGACGCTGCCGCTCCCGGAGGATCAGGCGACGACTGCGGCGATCATCTCCGCCATCGGCGTCGCGATCGTGGCGCTCGTCGGCGCCGTGCTGGGCGGGCTCGCCGGGATGCGCTTCCACCGGCGGGTCGACCGGGCGGGCTTCGAGGTCACCTCAACAGAGCCGCGACGGTAGCGACCGCACGGCTCGGATCATGGCGACGCTCGGGAGCGTCGCTTCCGGGAGTAGGGTGGCCGCCAAGCCTGAACTTGACGGCCAGCCTCTCCGCAACGTCGCGGACACCTCCCGGGTGCGAGGCTCGCATCACAAGGGAGCATGCAATGAAGCATTTCGTACGAGGCGCGGCGATCGCGGCGAGCGCGGTGCTCGCCCTCACGGGCTGTGCGGGCGGCGGCTCGGCGGAGCCGGTGCCCGAGATCACGGATCCAACCCTGGGAAGCGTGCCGGAGGGCGTGCTCGACGGGCACACGCTCACCTTCGCGGGCGACGGCGGCAGCACCCAGGACGGCATGATGACGGCCTGGTTCGACCCGTTCTCGAGCGCCTCGGGCGTCAGCTTCAACCAGGACTCACCGCAGACGATGGCGAAGATCGACGCGCAGGTCACCTCCGGCAACATCCAGTGGGACTTCGTCTCGAGCTACGCCGACCAGATCGAGCGCGAGTGCGGCCGACTCTTCGAGGAGCTCGACATGTCGAAGCTCGATGTGTCGGAGATCCCCGAGAGCATCCCGCTGCTGGACTGCGGCGTGCCGTCGATCGTCTACGGCGTCGCCATCACCTACAACGCCGACACCTTCGGTGAGGCCGGACCCACGACCTGGGCGGACTTCTTCGACACCGAGGCGTTCCCCGGCAACCGCACCTTCTACAACGGCGATGGCAACATCGACGCTCCGATGGTGCAGGGCGCTGCGATCGCGGCCGGCTGGGATCCGTCGACGCCGTTCACGGAGGAGTGGGCGAGCGCAGGACTCGACAAGATCGAGGAGATCGCCGACTCGGTGGTGTTCTACAACACGGGCGCCTCGGCGCAGCAGCTGCTGGAGTCGGGCGAGGCCGTCATGGGCGCCGCCTGGACTGGGCGCATCCTCGCAGCCGCGCAGAACGATGCTCCTCTCACCACGAGCTGGGACAACTGGATCGGCGTCATCGACTACTTCGCGATCGTCAAGGGCACGGAGAACCGCGAAGCCGCGTACTACGCCATCAACTACGCGCTCGGCGCAGAGCAGCAGGCGGCATTCACCGAAGCCACGGGGTACTCGCCGGCGAACGTGAACTCGGCGCCTGAGATCGACGAGCTCACCGAGCAGTACTTGGTGACGGCTCCGGACAAGGCTGACGCGAGCGTGCCCGTCGCCACCGAGTTCTGGGCGGACGCCGCCATCGTGGCTCCGCTGCAGGACCGCTGGAGCTCGATCGTCGCAGGCGGCTGATTCACGTCGCGGGGTTCCCGCTTCGATGATCGGAGCGGGAACCCGACCCGTACTCCTACGCACCGGGGAAGAGGGAACCTCATGGCAAGCAGCGCCGACACGTCGCAGTTCTCGGCACTGAGCACGCGAGCGATCGCGACGGGTGGCCAACCGGAGTCCAAGCCTGCCGGCCGCTCCTCGAACGGCAGGGGCATGCTCCTGCTGGCGCTCGCGCCGGCGTTCCTCGTGCTCGCGATCTTCTACTTCTATCCGATGCTCGCCGTGCTCGTCGGAGCCTTCACCGATCCGCAGCCCGGCCTGCAGAACTTCGAGTGGTTCTTCAGCCAGCCGGTCAACGTCGAGGTGCTCTGGCGCACCATCGCGATCAGCTTCTGGGTGATGGTCATCTGCGTGCTCGTGGCCTACCCCTTCGCGTACTTCATGACGTCCACGTCGCCCAGCGTTCGAGGGCTGCTCATGCTCGCGGTGCTCATCCCCTTCCTCACCAGCACCGTGGTGCGGACGTTCGCATGGGTCCTGCTGCTGCAGGACAGCGGACCGATCGGAGACTTCTTCGCCCTCTTCGGAGTCGAGCAGCTCGGCATCCTCCGCACGCCGACCGCGGTGCTCATCGGCATGGCCCAAGTGCTGCTGCCGTTCGTCGTGCTGCCGATGTACTCGACGATGTCGCAGATCGATCGGCGGTTGCTCACTGCCGCCGAGAGCCTGGGCGCAACGCGGACGAAGGCCTTCCTCAGCGTCTACCTGCCGCTGTCGCTCCCGGGCGTCGCCGCTGGTGCGCTGCTCTGCTTCGTCCTGGCGCTCGGCTTCTACATCACACCGGCCATGCTCGGGAGCTCGCAGGAGACGTTCCTCTCGACACTGATCCAGGGCCAGGTGCAGGGCCTCGGCCAGTGGGGCCACGGAGCGGTGATCGCACTCACACTGCTGGTCGTGACACTCGTGATCCTCGGCATCGCGGGGCTGATCGGGAGGCGCGCCGGCGGGGATGCGGTGTCCAGCATGGTGGGAGGGAGCAAGGCATGAACGACACCGGTCGACGGCCGTCCGTCCTGCTCGCGATCTTCGCCGTCATCACCTCGATCTGGCTCGTCGCGCCGATGTTCGTCGTGGTGCCGATCTCGTTCGCCGAGAACGCGAGCTTCCAGTTCCCGCCGCAGGGATTCTCGACGCGCTGGTATGAGCAGTTCTTCACCGACCGGAGCTGGCTCAGCTCGCTCGGCAACTCCGTGCTGATCGGTGTGCTGACCTCGGTGATCTCGGCACCCCTGGGCACGATCGCGGCGCTCGCGATCAACCGCTCGACCAGCAGGCTCGCAAGGCTCGCGCAAGGGCTCATGCTGACCCCGATGATCGTCCCCGCGATCATCGCCGGGGCCGGCATCTACACCTTCTTCCTCGTCACCGACCTCGTCGGGACGATGTTCGGCTTCGTGCTGGTGCACGTGTGCCTCGCGATCCCCTTCGTCGTGATCGCTGTCAACGCCTCCCTCGTGGGCTACGACCGCACGCTCGAGCTCGCTGCCGCGAGCCTCGGCGCGAAGCGCATCGCGACGTTCTTCAAGGTCACGGTGCCGCTCATCGCACCCGGTATCGCAGCCGGCGCTGTCTTCGCCTTCGTCACGAGCTTCGACGAGGTCATCGTGTCGCAGTTCATGGTGAGCCCTGCGCTGCAGACCCTGCCGATCACCATGTACTCGAGCGTCACCAGGTCGACCGACCCGACGATCGCGGCGGCCGCCACGCTCATCCTGGTCTCCGTGATCCTCGGATTCCTTCTCTACCGGTTCGTCGTCGTCCCGCTCGGACGACGTCGCGCCGTCGTGCCGGAGGACGAACAATGACGCCAGCGCTTGCCACCGACCGGAACACGGGTAAGGAAGCTCTCATGGAGAACGACTCGACCATCCTCAGCCTGCGTGGCCTCGTCAAGCGCTACGGCGAAGCCACCGCGCTCGAGCGCGTCGATCTCGACGTGCGTCGAGGCGAGTTCCTCACGTTCCTGGGTCCCTCGGGGTCGGGGAAGACGACCACCCTCAACCTCATCGCCGGATTCATCGAGGCGACCGAGGGCAGCATGCTCCTCGACGGCGAGCCGCTCGAGAAGCTGCAGGCGCACGAGCGCAATCTCGGCGTCGTCTTCCAGCACTACGCGCTCTTCCCTCATATGACGGCGAGCGGGAACGTGGAGTTCCCGCTGAAGCAGCGCAAGATGTCGAAGTCCGAGCGGACGACGGCCGTGCAGGCTGCCCTGGAGATGGTGCGGCTGGGCAGCTACGCCGATCGCTACCCGCGACAGCTCTCGGGCGGTCAGCAGCAGCGTGTCGCGCTGGCGCGCGCGGTCGTCTATCGCCCTCCGATCCTGCTGATGGACGAGCCGCTCGGCGCGCTCGACAAGAAGCTGCGCGAATGGCTGCAGCTCGAGCTCCGTCGCATCCACCGCGAGCTCGGCAGCACGTTCATCTACGTCACGCACGACCAGGAGGAGGCGCTCGTGCTCTCCGACCGGATCGCGGTGTTCAACGAGGGCAGGATCGAGCAGATCGGCAGCGCGCACGACCTGTACGACGCGCCCGAGACCCTGTTCGTGGGCCGCTTCATCGGCGAGTCCACCGTGATCAAGGGCACGTTCGCGGACGGCCGCTTCACGGCCGCCGGCCGCGGGCTGCAGGTCACGGGATCGATCCCGTCAGGTCGGGGGGCGGTGCTGATCCGCCCGGAGAACCTGGCCATCTCCGGACCGGACGGCACCGGTCTCCCGGACCGGGCCGTGAATCGCATCGAAGGCACGATCGAGGACATCGTCTATCTCGGCCCGGCGCGCAAGTACAACATCGCCACCGAGCACGGCACGGCGATCGTGCGGGTGCCGGAGCGCGAGGCCGCGGCAGCACGCATCGGCGACCGAGTGATGTTCGGCTGGGCGCCCGACGACGCGGTCCTCCTGGCCGACACCGAGACCCCGGTCGAAGCCGTCTCGGCGACCTGAAACGGAGCGCGCACACATGATCAACGGAAACGTCTCGCATTGGTGGACCTCCATCGGCCTGCCGACGCCCAAGCCACCACTCGACGGCGACCTCGACGTCGACGTCGCGATCGTGGGCGGCGGCTACACCGGGATGTGGACGGCCTACTACCTGAAGCAGGCCCGCCCGGACTGGCGCATCGCGATCCTGGAGGCGCGGTTCTGCGGGTTCGGCGCATCCGGGCGCAACGGCGGCTGGCTCACGAACTCGGTGACGGGCGGCCTCAAGCAGTACGTGCGGACGCACGGCCGCGACAGCGCCCAGCGGTTCCAGCTCGCGATGAACGACACCATCGATGAGGTGATGAGGGTCGCGGCCGCGGAGGGCATCGATGCCGACATCGTCAAGGGCGGCAGCCTGGAGGTGGCGTACACGCCCGCGCAGGTCCGGCGGCTGCAGGCCATGCTCAAGGCCGAGCGCACGTGGCGCGGGACGGACTGGGAGGTGCTGAGCGCTGCGGAGTCGCGAGCGCGCATCGATGTGGACGGGACGCTCGCCGGCGCGTGGCAGCCGCACGCTGCACGCATCCACCCGGCCAAGCTCGCAGCAGGTCTCGCCCGCGCCGTCGCGGACCTCGGGGTGGAGATCTACGAGTCGACCTCGGTGCTGGAGATCCGTCCGCGCGAGGCGATCACCGCCAGGGGCACCGTACGGGCCCAGGCGATCGTGAGAGCGACCGAGGGATTCACCGCGGGCATCAAGGGGCTGCACCGCGAGTGGTTGCCGATGAACTCCTCGATGATCGCCACCGAACCGCTCAGCGGCGCGCAGTGGGATCGCATTCGCTGGCACGGCCGAGAGCTGCTCGGCGACTTGGCACACGTGTACATGTACGCGCAGCGGACCGCCGACGACCGGATCGCCTTCGGCGGCCGTGGCGTTCCCTACCGCTGGAACTCGCAGACCGACGACGACGGGCAGACGCAGCCGGTGACGGCTCGCACGCTCGGTGACCTGCTGATGCGGTTCTTCCCCCCGCTGCGAGGGATCACCATCGAGCACCTGTGGTCTGGGACGCTCGGGGTCCCGAGGGACTGGGCGTCCACCGTCGACTTCGATCCCGTCACCGGCATCGGACATGCGGGCGGCTACGTCGGCACGGGCGTCACGGCCACGAACCTGGCTGGCCGCACGCTGCGCGACCTCATCCTCGGCGAGCACAGCGAGCTGGTCGAGCTGCCTTGGGTCGGCCACACCGTGCGGCAGTGGGAGCCGGAGCCGCTGCGCTGGATCGCGACTCGCGTCATCTACGGCGCATACGGCACAGCCGATCGCATCGAGTACCGAGGGAAGCAGCGCACCTCGGCCCTGGCGACCGTCGCCGACATCGTGTCGGGTCGCGTGCACCAGCACTGATCCGCCGACGAGCGGAGGAAGCTCTCGAGCGGACGACGCATCCGCCGCCGATAGCGTGGACGCATGACGACCGGCCCGCTCCACACCACGAGGCTCGGCGAGCAGGGCTCCCCGGTGATCTTCTGCCACGGCCTGTTCGGGCAGGGCAAGAACTGGACCCAGATCGCGAAGACGCTCGCCGAGCGGCACCGCGTGACGCTCGTCGACATGCCGAACCACGGTCGCTCCGCGTGGACCGACCGGCTCGACTACGTCGAGATGGCGGATGCCGTCGCGGGCCTCATCGACGAGCCGACCGCGCTCGTCGGCCACTCGATGGGCGGGAAGGCCGCGATGCTCGCCGCGCTGCGCCACCCGGAGCTCGTCGAGCGGCTCTGCGTCGTCGACGTCTCGCCGGTCGCGTACCGCGGGAGCGACGAGTTCCGCGGCTTCATCGACGCCATGCTCGGCATCGACCTCGACGCCATCGACTCACGCTCCGATGCGGACGCAGCCCTCGCGAGCGCCGTCCCCGATGACGGCGTGCGCGCCTTCCTGCTCACCAATCTCCGCCGCGAGGGCGACGGCTGGCGCTGGCTGCCGAACCTCGAGGTGCTGCGCCGCGATCTCGACGAGCTGCGCGGCTGGCCCGAGACCGGCGCCGTGTACGACGGGCCGGTGCTGTGGATCGCCGGCGCCGACTCCGACTACGTGCGCGACGACTACCGCGAGGCGATGGAGGCGCGCTTCCCACGCGTGCGGCGCGTGACCGTCAAGGACGCCGGCCACTGGGTGCACTCCGTCCAGCCCGCGGTCGTCGCCGGACTGCTCGAGCACTTCCTGGGCGACGCGGCGGCCTGACGTCGAAGCCCCGCATCGCGCGGTGGCACAGCAGCGACCGCCGCGACACGGATGCGTCGCGGCGGTCGGAGGGCGGACGGAGCGATCGTGCAGGCGCGGCCGCTCAGCGGTCGACGGCGACGACCGAGAGGTCGTCGGCGAGGTCGACATCCACGTCCTCGCCGCCCTGGAGCACCTCGACCTCGAAGCGCACCCGCTCGTCGTCCTCGGCCTCGATCGACAGCACGGTGCCGCCGCCCGCCGCGGCGATCGCGGCGGCGCTGATGTCGGCGACGCGGGTCGGGTCGAGCGGCGCATCGCTCGACCGGTCGTCGTCGTCATCGGCGCGGACGAGCGGCTCGCCCGAGACGGGCACGCGCACGTCGAGCTCGCTGCCGTCATCCAGCCGCACGTCGACCTTCCAGCCGCCGTCCTCGATCTCGACGCTGGTGGCCGAGCCGCCGCCGGCGGCCCGCACGGCGGCCTCGAGTGCCGCGGCGAGGTCCGACGGCTCGGAGGAGACGCCCGCGGCGGGCGCGGCGGAGCCGCCGTCGTCGCTGTCGTCGTCGTCGCGGTCGCCGCCGTGGTCGTCGGCGCCGGTCGAGGGGCTGGGCGTGGCACCGGGCGCCGCGCCGGGCTGCGCGGGCTCGCTGGTCGACGTCGAGGCTGCGGGGTCGTCACCGTCGTCGACGGCGTCGGCGATCGACATGCCCACACCGGCGACGGCGAGCACGACGGCGGCCGCTGCGGAACCCACGAGGATCGGCTTGAGGATGCCGCGGCCGCGCTTCTGCGCGGGCTCGGGCGCGGT
The DNA here is from genome assembly GCF_049844935.1 of Agrococcus sp. DT81.2. NCBI lineage: Bacteria > Bacillati > Actinomycetota > Actinomycetes > Micrococcales > Microbacteriaceae > Agrococcus > Agrococcus sp. DT81.2. The sequence goes on from NZ_JBNCLZ010000002.1 coordinate 152,012, forward strand.
GTCGTAGACCGCGGTCGCGGATGCGCTGTCTGCGTCGGTCGGCGTGACAGGGTTGCGGGGGGCCGGGTCGTTCGCGGCGACGGGACCCTCGGCCCCGTCGTGCTCGGGCTGGTAGGGATCGCGGGGAGTCTGCTCGTTCATGACCACCACGTTCCCCGAATGGCGCTGACGCGAGACTGAACGATCCTGAACGCGGATTCAGCGCGTCGAGCGCGCGTCGCGATGGCCCGGCGCGACCGGCAGCTCGAGCACGAAGCGCGCACCGCCCGACGGGGCGGCCGTCACCCAGGCGTCGCCGCCGTGCGCTCGCGCGACCTCGCGCACGATCGCGAGCCCCAGCCCCGAGCCTCCGTCGTCTCGAGCGCGCGCGTCGTCGAGCCGCACGAACCGCTCGAAGATCCGCTCCCGGTGCGCCTCGGGCACGCCAGCGCCGTCGTCGTCGACCCAGAGCATCGCCCTGCCGTCACGCACCACCGACCCGATCGCGACCCCGTGTCTCGCGTGCCGCAGCGCGTTGTCGACGAGGTTGCGGCACGCGCGACCGAGCAGTCGAGCGTCCCCGACGACCGGAGCGACGCGCACGGCGGCGCCGTCGACCGTTCGGCCGAGCGCGCGCACGCGCTCGACCTCCGCGTGCGCCAGATCGTCGAGGTCGACCGGCCCCCGCTGTGCGCCAGCATGCTCGTCGAGCCGGGCGAGCAGCAGCAGGGCCTCGACGATGGCGTGCATCCGCTCGCCCTCCTGCAGCACGACGTCGGCCAGCTCGTCCTGCGCCACCGACTCGGGGTGGGTGCGCGCGAGCTCGGCGAACTGCCGCATCGTCGCGAGCGGCGACCGCAGCTCGTGCGACGCATCCGAGACGAAGCGCTGCCGCGAGCGGGCGCCCTCTTCGACGCGCGAGAGCATGCGGTTCATGGTGCCGGCGAGCCGGTCGAGCTCATCGCCGCGGCTCGTGGTCTGCACGCGCCGGTCGAGGCCCGAGGCGTCGATCGCGTCGACCTGGGCGCGCATGCGGTCGACCGGTGCGAGGGCGCGGTCGACGACGATCCAGACCACCGTGCCCACCAGGATGACGGCGAGCGGCACCGCGACCGCGAGCAGCGCGGTCGCCGAGCGCACGGCGTCGTCGACCGAGCCCAGCGACCGAGCCACCACGATCGTGCCGGCGTCGACGTCGGCAGCGACGACGACGTAGCGCTCGCCCTCGACCGACGCCACGATCGGCTCGGGCCCGTCCGGCACCGGCACGGAAGCCGCGGGGTCGGCGTTCACGACGACGCCCGCCTCCGACCGGAGCGCCACGAGCACGTCGTCATCGCGCTGCACGAGCGCGGCGGTCTGGATCGTGCCCTCGTCGACGCCCTGCGCGAGCGCGTCGAGCTCGTCGGCGAGCTGCTCGGCGACGGAGGCCTGCAGCATCCGCTCGAGGGTCCAGACGAGCGTCACCGCGCCGGCCGCGAGCGCGACCGCGACGATCGCGAGCGCGGCGGCCATGATGCGCAGGCGGATGGATGCGCGCCGCCGCACGTGCCCTCCGCCCGGCGCGCGCTCAGCCACCGTCGGCCGCCAGCCGGTACCCGGAGCCGCGCACGGTCTCGATGGCCTCCCGATCGAAGGGGCGGTCGACCTTGCGTCGGATGCGGCCGACGTAGACCTCGACGATGTTGGGGTCGCCCTCGAAGTCGTCGGACCAGACGTCGTCGAGCAGCTCGCGCTTCGTGACGACCTCGCCCCGCCTCCGCATGAGCAGCTCGAGCACGGCGAGCTCACGGGCGCTGAGCTCGAGCCGCACGTCGCCGCGGTGCACCGTGCGCGCGGCGGGGTCCAGCCGCAGGTCGCCGGCCTCGAGCACGACGGGTCGTTCGCGACCGCCCCGACGCTCGAGCGCCCGGATGCGCGCGACGAGCACCGGGAACGAGAAGGGCTTGGTGAGCCAGTCGTCGCCGCCCGTGTCGAGCCCCTCGACCTCATCCCACTCGCCGTCCTTCGCGGTGAGGAAGAGCACGGGCGTCCAGATGCCCTCGGCGCGCATCGTCTGGCAGACGCGGTAGCCGCTCATGCCCGGCATCATGACGTCGAGCAGCACGACGTCGTATGCGAACTCGCGCGCCCGCCACAGGCCGTCCACGCCGTTGTTCGCCACGTCGACCGTCATCCCCTCGGCGAGCAGACCGCGCCGGATGCCCTCGGCGAGGCGCGCTTCGTCGTCGACCAGGAGCACCCGCATGTCTCGAGCATGGCCGCTCGCGGCTGACGCGGCGCTGAACCCGGCGCCGGACGCCGAGCGTGTCGGGTCGGTCGACCGCAGCCGACGCGAGCGCCTCGACGCCATGGGAAGATGGAGCCCGTGCCTGCAGCCGACGATCCCCTCGCCAAGGTCGTGCTCATCGGCGGCGCCTCCGGCTCAGGCAAGTCGCGCATCGCCGAGCAGTCGGGGCTGCCGGTCCTGCGGCTCGACGACTTCTATCGCGAGGCCGACGATCCCGCACTCCCCCGTCTCGAGACCGGCGAGGTCGACTGGGACCACCCCGGCTCGTGGCATCTCGACCGGGCGATCGACGCGCTCGAGGAGCTCGCCCGCACCGGCCGCACGGCCGCGCCGATCTACGACATCTCGCGCAGCGCATCCGTCGGCTCTCGCGACGTCACGCTCGACGGCGCACCGCTCTTCGTCGCCGAGGGCGTCTTCGTCGGCGAGGTCGTCGCGCTCGCCCAGCGACGCGGCATCCTCGCCGACGCCCTCTGCGTGCACCGCTCCCGCTGGGTGACGATGGCACTGCGCTTCGCGCGCGACCTCCGCGAGCGCCGCAAGTCGCCCGCGTTCCTCGTGCGGCGAGGGATGCTGCTCGCGCGCCGCGAGCCGGTGATCGTCGCTCGGCTGACGGATGCGGGATGCCGGCCCGTGCGCGTCCGCGCGGCCAGGCGGATGCTGGCCCACGCCCGCTGAGGCGGGTCTTGCGACAGGTACCCGCTGACGCGGGCCTGCGACAGGTAGAGGGCCAGTGGCTCCCTGAGTCGCCTCAGAGGAGCACCTGGCCCTCGACCTGCGGAGCAGCCGCGGCTACTCGTAGCGCAGCGCGTCGATCGGGTGCTGCTTGGCCGCGCGGCGGGCGGGCAGCGTGCCGGCCAGGAAGGCGATGCCCATCACGATGGCCATGATCACGGCGATCGCGACCGGCTCGAACCGCACGATCTCGAGCCCGGGCAGCTCGGCGAACAGGCCGTCGGCGAGGATCGGGCTCGCGATCGTGCCGAGCAGCACGGCGACGCCGACGCCGAGCGCGCTGCCGAGGAAGCCGATGAACACGGCCTCCATCGAGAACAGCCCGAACACGCGCCCGGAGCGCATGCCCATCGCCTTCATCAGCCCGATCTCGCGGGTGCGCTCCTGCACGCTCATGAGCAGCGTGTTGACGATGCCGAAGCCCGCCGCGAGCAGCGCGATCACCGCGAACGCGTTGAGGATGCTCGTGACGACTTCGATGACCGTCTTGAACGCGCCGATCTGGTCGGCGACCGTCATGCCCTGGAAGCCGGCGTCGAGCAGGTCGGCCTTGATCGCGGCGATCTGCTCGGCGGTCGACGCGGGGTCGATGGATGCGTTCGCCATCAGGTAGACCGGTGCCACGTCGCCCGTGACACCTGTCCGCTGCGCCGCGAGCACCGCGTCGGCGAGCGCTCGGTTCGCCTCCGCGCCCATGTCGAGCAGCCCGGGGTTCATGACCCCGACGACGACCGCGTCGACCTCGTGGCGCGTGCCCACGGCATCCGTCAGACCGAGCACGACCGGCTGGCCGATCGCTGCGTCGGCGTCGGCGAAGCCGAGCGCGTCGACGTAGTCGGCGGGCAGCTGCACCTGGCGCTCGTCGACGTCGGCGACCGCGGTGCCCGCGGCCATGTCCGGGACGAACGCGCCCGACGCGAGATCGAGGGGCAGCTCGTACTGCTCGGAGCCGCCTGCCTCGATGTAGTCGACGGTGAGCGACACCATCGGCGTGACGCTCGTGATGCCGGCGACGTCGGCGATCCGGTCGAGGTCGGCCTGGTTCATGCCGACCGTTGCGAACCCGGGAGGGCCGTCGACGCCGGTGACGCCTCCGGTCGACCGCTCCTCGTCGTAGACCGCGGGGCCCGCGTCGACGGGGCCGTCCTCGGGCGCGGGCGTCACCGCGAGCACGCCCGGAGCGCCGATCGCGCCGACCTGGCCGTCGATGAAGCTCGAGACGCCGGCGCCGATCGCGCTCGTGATCGTGAGCGTGAACGCGCCGATGAAGATGGCGATCACGGTCAGCGAGGTGCGCAGCTTGCTGCGGAACGTGTTCTGCACCGCCGAGGCGATGACGTCGCCGGCCCTCATGCCGCCACCGCCTCGAGCTCGGGCGCGACCTCGAGGCCGTCGCGAAGGTGGATCTGCCGGTCGCAGCGGGCCGCGAGCTCGAGGTCGTGCGTGACGATGACGAGCGTGATGCCCTTGGTGCGGTTGAGCTCGAAGAGGATGTCCTCCACCACGCCGCCCGTGACCGAGTCGAGGTTGCCGGTCGGCTCGTCGGCGAAGATCACCGTGGGCTCCCCGACGAGGGCGCGTGCGATGACCGCCCGCTGCTTCTGCCCGCCGGAGAGGTCGGTGGCCCGGTTGCGGGCTTTGTCGTCGAGCTCGAGCGCCCGCAGCGCGGCCATGCCCCGCTCGGTGCGCTCCCGCTTGCCGACGCCAGCGATCTTCAGCGGCAGCACGACGTTCTCGAGCACCGACGCGTCGGGCACGAGGAAGAACTGCTGGAAGACGAACCCGAAGTCTCGGTTGCGCAGCCGGTGGATCTCCGCGGCGCCGAGGGTGGCGGCATCCGCGCCCTCCACGAGCAGCGCGCCCTGGTCGGGCGCGTCGAGCAGCGCCAGGATGTGCATGAGCGTCGACTTGCCCGAGCCGCTCTTGCCGACGATCGCGACGGACTCCCCGCGGCCGATGCGCAGCGACACCCCCTTGAGCGCGTCGAAGCGGCCGGCGCCGTGCCCGTAGGACTTGTGGATGGACTCTGCTTCGAGCACCAGGTCTGGCATGCGCGCCGCTCCTCGATTCGTGGGCTGCGGCTGTCGCAGCACGTCGATCGTCTCGTCGCGGCGTGCGGTGCGTGCGGGGGTTGGCCCTACCCTTCGGGGTGGTTGGCCGGAGTCCTCCCCGCGCGCCTACTCCCCGACCTGCACCTCCTTGCCGTCGACGACGACGTAGGTCGCGGTGCGGAAGGGGGCCGGGGTGAGCGTCATCGCGACCGCGCCGCTGTCGGCGACGCGCACATCGGTCACGTCGAATCCGGATGGGCGGGCGACGTCGTGGAAGAGCCGCTTGCCCGGGCCGACGACCGTCGGGAAGACGATGAGGCGCAGCTCGTCGAGCAGGTCCTCCGCGATCAGCGTCTGCAGCAGCTGCCACGAGCCGTGCACCTGGAGCTCGCCGTCGCCGGAATCCTTGAGGGCGCGGATGCGTGCCACCACGTCGTCCGCGATGACGCTCTCGGTGCCGTGCCACGACGCATCCGCCTGGCTGAGCGTCGTCGAGACGACGTGCTTCGGCGCGGTGTTGAGCCGCTGCGCGACCGGGTCGTCGGGGTCGGTCACCTGCGGCCAGTACTCGGCCATCATCCCGTAGGTGACGCGGCCGAACAGCAGGGCGTCGGTCCTCGCGAACCAGCCCGTGACGACCTCGCCGACCGTGTCGTCGAAGGCCGGGGCGACCCATCCGCCGTACCGGAACCCACCGCTCGTGTCCTCCTCCGCCCCGCCGGGGCCCTGCATCACGCCGTCCAGCGTCATGAACTCGTGCGCGATCAGTCGCATGCTGCGCTCCCTCGATCCTCGCGCGGCGGCATCGGCGCGGCCGCGACGAACCGAGCATGCGCCGTAACGGAACGCTTCGCAAGAGGTCAGATCTGCCCGTGAATCCGCTGAAAACGACTGGCACTCGCACTGCGCGAGTGCTAATCTGGCTGCGCTCCGAGGGGCAGACCCCCCGGGGCTGCCACAGACACAGGGGACCGTCGCACAGGGGCGGCGGCCCGTCGCTCAAGGAGGTGGTTGTCAATGGCACTGACCTTCGACCCGTTCCGTGAGATGGACCGCATGGCCGCTCGGCTGATGACGAGCGGAGGCACGGAGCGATCCTCGAGCTGGATGCCGATGGATCTGTACCGTGCCGGCGATCACTACATCGTGAACGTCGACCTGCCGGGTGTCGACCCGGGCTCGATCGACCTGAACGTCGACGCCAACACGCTGACGATCCAGGCCGAGCGCACGATCGGCTCCGCCGACGGCGCGCAGTGGCTCGCGCAGGAGCGTCCGGCTGGCCGCTACATGCGGCAGCTGGGGCTCGGCAACGATGTCGACCTGGAGCAGATCCAGGCGCACTACGAGCACGGCGTGCTGATGCTCACGATCCCGGTCGCCGAGCGGGCGAAGCCCCGCAAGATCACGGTCGAGCAGCGCGATCGCCAGTCGGCGATCAGCACCGGCGGCTCGCAGCAGAGCGAGGCCACGGCGGGTGCGAGCAGCTCGTCGGAGGGATAGCGGTCGCACGGCCGATGCGGCGCCCCCGTCCCCGCGGACGGGGGCGCCGCCGCGTGTGCGGGCGCGCACGGGGCGCGGCCGTCACGCGGTGAGGCGGTTAACCCGGCGCTGCACTGCTGAGCGGCGGATGCGTACCGGCCGCCCGCCGCGCCTCACGGCGGGCGATCGCGAGCCACGTGCGAGGCCCCGCGAGCCAGCCGATGAGCGTCGACGCGATGATCGAGCCGACGACGTAGACGGCCGTGATGAGCCAGAAGCCGACCACGCCGGTGAGCAGCACGACGAGCCCGAGCAGCCAGCTCGAGAGCGTCGACAGCACCGCTTGCAGCGCGGTGCCGAGGGCGGCGCCGCGGAGCGTGACGGCGGCGGCCTCCGGCACGCCAGCACGGCGCATCCGTCGCGTGCTGAGCCAGCATCCGAGCGCCATCGCGCCGACGGCGAGCAGCACGAGACCCAGCACGAGCGGCGCAAGAGGGGTGACGTCGAGCTGCTCGATCCAGTCGACGACCGAGCGACCCCACTCGACGTCGTCGAACAGGTCGATGACGGCGGAGCGCACGATCAGCAGCACGAGCGCCGCGACCAGCAGCCCCCAGACGAGGCTCGCGCCGGCCCCGACGAGCGCGAGGCCGGTCGCGCCGGCTCGGCGCACCGCCGTCCGCTGCTCGGCGTCGAGCGGATCCGGCGATGCGGCGCGACGCGCGACGCTCATCGCCGAGCCGGGTCGCCGCGCAGCTGCACCCGGGTGAGCTCCGCCTCGTCGCGGGCGCGAGCCTCGGCCTCCTCTGCCTCGGCGAGCGCGGCGAAGTCGATGCGCGGTCGTGCGGAGGCGAGGTACAGCCAGCCGAACAGCAGTCCCACGCCGCCGGTGAGCGCGATCGCGATGGCGAGGAGCGTGAACAGCGCCGTCCACATCGAGCCGACCGTCAACGACGCCGAGCTCGCCGCGACGATGAAGAAGAGGCTGCCGAACAGCGCCATCGGCCAGACGAGGAGGCCGACGAGCCCGGTCGCCGCCGTCGTGCAGAGCCACGCGAGCCACGTCGAGCGGTGCGGCTTCGCGAGCCCCGCCGACTTCGCCCAGAGCGCGTTCGTCAACCAGCCAAGCGCGAGGATGCCGCCGCCGATCAGCAGCCCGATGAGCGCCGTCGCCCAGACCCGATCGGGAGTCGACCAGAGCGACACGACCGTCGTGAACGAGTCGGCCTCGAACTCGGCGACGTCGTCGCCGGAGACGTGCAGGAGGAACGCGAAGCCGACGATCAGGAAGAACGTCGTGAGGAAGTGGGTCGCGAGCGCCATGAGCGTCTGCCCGACCCACGAGCTGAGGAGCGCGGCAGCACGCTGTCGCTTCGACCAGCGGATGCGCGGCGGCAGCATGACGACCTGGGGGTAGACGGGCAGGCCGTACGGCGGCTGTGCACCGTACGACGGCATGCCGTAGCCCGGCTGGGCGTAGGCCGGTGCACCATAGGCCGGCGGACCGTAGGCCGGCTGGGCGTACGGCGACAGGCCATCGCCGAGCTGCCCGGATGGCGGCTGGCCGTACGGCGGTTGGCCGAAGCCGCTCGGCACGAGCCGCTGCGGCATCGATTCGGCGACCGCGGGCACGAAGCCGGGCGGCAGCATCGCCCCCTGCGGCGCAAGACCAGCGGCGGGGTTGGCGACGACCTGGGGCTGCACGATGACCGGACCCAGCGCCAGCCGCTCGCGCCGCAGCCGCGCGCGCTCCTCCGCCCGCGTCTCGAGCGCCTTGGCCGGCACGAGCTGATCGGCGGCGGGCGGCGCCGTCGCGGCGAGCCGGCGCGCGAGCCCCGCGGCGGCGGCTCGCGATGCCGCGTCGGCGGGCACGGGCGTGTTCGACCCGGGCGGCGGCGGCGCGCCAGCAGGGTCGTCGGGATTCGAGAGCGTCACGATCGATCAGCCTTCGACGGTCTCGAGTGCGGCGGCCGCGGCCGCACGGACGGCCGGGATCCGAGGCGTTGCTTGCACGGGCTCATCATCCCATCGACGCATTGGCGGGAGGCGAGGCCCCGCCCCCACGGTCGGTTCCGGGCTTCCCGCACCGATCTGCGGGTCGCCGGCTCCGGCACCCGCAGACGGGTACCGGAACGTCGCAGCCCTGCGCGCTGGCCGCACCGAACTGCGGGTCGCCGTGCCGGGCACCCGCGGATGCGTACCGCAAGGCGCCCGCCCGGCGCGAGGGTCAGTGCGTCGTGGGGCGCCAGAGCACGATCGAGCCGGGCTTCGACGGGCGCGCGCCCGCGCGGATCGTCGTGATGCCCGTCGTGCCGGCCGCGAAGACGCGGCGTCCCTGCTGCTGCATCACCGCATCCGCCAGCGCCGACTCCAGGTGGCGGACCCGCTGCCGCAGCTCGCGGTTCTCGTCGCTCATCTCGAGGATGCGGCGGATGCCCTCGAGCGAGACGCCCTCGCTCGAGAGCAGCTGCACCTGCCGCAGCCGGCCGACATCGCGCATCGAGTAGCGGCGGGTGTTGCCCGCCGTGCGGCTCGGCTGCACGAGCCCGAGCCGGTCGTACTGGCGCAGCGTCTGCGCGTGCAGGCCGGCCAGCTCGGCGGCCGCCGCGATCGAGAAGATCGGCGACGTCTCGTCGAAGCCGGCCGGCACGGGAGCCATCAGGCCGCCTTCGCCTTCGCGAGCAGCTCGGCGCGCGGCGACTCCTTCGGTCCCGCCTCGACGAACTGCTCGAGGTGCTCGACCTGCTCCTTCGTGAGGTGGCTCGGCACCGCCACCTGGATGGTCGCGAGCAGGTCGCCCGTGCCCTTCCGGCCGGCGACGCCGCGACCCTTGACCCGCAGCACGCGACCTGAGGGCGTGCCGGGCGCGACCTTGAGCCGCACCGGGCCGCCGCCGAGCGTGGGCACCTCGATCGTGGCGCCGAGCGCCGCCTCCGCGAACGTGACGGGCACGTCGACGCGCAGGTTGAGGCCGTCCATCGTGAAGACCGGATGCGGCCGCACCTGCACCGTGAGGATGAGGTCGCCCGGCTCTCCGCCGGTGGGCGACGGGTCGCCCTTGCCGGCGAGCTTGATCTTCTGCCCGTCGTGGACGCCCGCTGGCACCTTGACGGTCATCGTCTTGCCGCCGACGGTCAGCTTGAGCGTGTCGCCCTGCACTGCCGACGTGAAGTCGAGCGCCGCCCTCGCCGTGACGTCGCGCCCCTTGGCGGGGCGGCGCGCGCCGAACGGGCTCGCGCCGCCGAACATGCCGCCCAGCAGGTCGTCGAAGTCGCCCTGCGAGTACTGCACGCGAGGTCCGCCGCCGAAGCCGCCGAAGACATCCTCGAAGCCGCCGGAGCCGCCCGGCGCGAACCGCGGACGGCCACCGGCCATCGCGCGGACCGCGTCGTACTCCTGCCGCTGCTTCGGATCCGAGAGCACCGCGTGCGCCTCGGAGATCTCCTTGAACCGGGCCTCCGCCTTCGCATCGCCCGGATTGGAGTCCGGGTGGAACTGACGCGCGAGCTTGCGGTACTGCTTCTTCAGATCGGCAGGCGAGACATCCTTCTGCACGCCGAGGGTGGCGTAGAAGTCCTTGTCGAACCAGTCGTTGCTGGCCATGCGCCTCGCCCTCCGACTACTCGGCCGGCACGAACACCGCGACCTTGGCGGCGCGCAGCGTGCGGTCGCCGACGCGGTAGCCGAGCTGCACGACATCGGCGACGACCATCTCGGTCACCTCCGGGTTCGGCAGCTGCGCGACAGCCTCGTGCTTGTCGATGTCGAACGCCTCGCCCACCTCGCCGAGCTTCACGACGCCCAGCTGGTCGAACGACGCGCGCAGCTTCTGCGCCACGATGGCCAGCGGGCCCTCGACGAGGTCGCCGTGCTTGTCCGCCAGCTCGAGGTCGTCGAGCGCCGGCAGCATCTTCGTGATGACGGATGCGATCGTCGCGTCGCGGTCGCCCGCCCGCTCCCGCTCGGTGCGGTTGCGGTAGTTGACGTAGTCGGCGCGCAGGCGCGCGAGCTCATCGAGCTGCGCGGCGGACTTCGCCTCGAAGGCGGCCCGCTCGGCCTCGATGGCCGCGGCCTCGCCCTCGAGCAGGGCGCGGTCGGCGTCGCTCAGGTCGTCGGTAGGGGCCGGCGCGGCGTCCGCCGCGTCGGCGGCTGCCGCAGCGGCGTCGTTCGCGGCGCCGGCGGCCGCGGCGTCCGCCGCCGCAGCCGAGGCTGCGGCGGCGTCCGTCGGCGCGTCGGGCGTGGCAGGGGGCTCGCCGGGCGTCGAAGCGGGCTCGACGGGCTCAGTCGGCTCGTTGGGCATGTTCGACTCCTCGCGCTCGCTCACTGCTGCTTCTTCTCGTCCTCGTCGTCGACCACTTCGGCGTCGACGACGTCATCCTCGGCGGAGGCGGGCTGCTCCCCCTGGGGCTCGTCGCCCTCGGTGGGGGCCTGTGCCTGCGCCTGCTGGTAGATGGCCTCGCCCAGCTTCGACTGCGACTGCTGCAGCTTCTCGACGGCCGTCTTCACGGCCTCGTCGTCGTCGCCCGCGAGCGCCGACTTGACCGCATCCACGTCGGCCTGGACATCCGTCTTCACGTCGGTCGGCAGCTGCTCGGCGTTGTCGCTCAGCACCTTCTCGACCGAGTAGACGAGCGTCTCGCCGGTGTTGCGCAGCTCGGCGGCCTCGCGGCGGGCGTGGTCGGCCGCAGCGTTCTCCTCGGCGTCCTTCACCATGCGCTCGATGTCCTCCTTCGAGAGGCTCGAGCCGCCGGTGATGGTCATCGACTGCTCCTTGCCGGTGCCCTTGTCCTTCGCGGACACGTGCACGATGCCGTTCGCGTCGATGTCGAACGTGACCTCGACCTGCGGCACGCCGCGCGGCGCCGGGGCGATGCCGGTGAGCTCGAACGTGCCGAGCGGCTTGTTGTCGCGCGTGAAGTCGCGCTCGCCCTGGAACACCTGGATCGCAACGGAGGGCTGGTTGTCCTCGGCGGTCGTGAAGGTCTCGGAGCGCTTCGTCGGGATGGCGGTGTTGCGCTCGATGAGCTTCGTCATCATGCCGCCCTTGGTCTCGATGCCGAGCGACAGCGGGGTGACGTCGATGAGCAGGACGTCCTTGCGCTCGCCCTTCAGCACGCCGGCCTGGAGGGCGGCGCCGACGGCGACGACCTCGTCGGGGTTCACGCTCTTGTTCGGCTCCTTGCCGCCCGTGAGCTGCTTCACCAGGTCGGTGACGGCGGGCATGCGGGTCGAGCCACCGACGAGCACGACGTGCGCGATGTCGTCGACCTTGATGCCGGCCTCGCGAATGACGTCCTCGAACGGCTTGCGCGTGCGCTCGAGCAGGTCCTTCGTCATGTTCTCGAACTGCGCGCGGGTGAGCGTCTCCTCGAGGTTCGCCGGGCCGTTCTCGGTGAGCGAGAAGTAGGGCAGCTGGATGCTCGTGGTCGACGACGACGACAGCTCCTTCTTCGCCTGCTCAGCGGCCTCCTTGAGGCGGCGCATCGCGATCTTGTCCTTCGAGACGTCGACGCCGGTCTGCTCCTGGAAGCGCTTCTTCAGCCACTCGACGACGCGGTCGTCCCAGTCGTCGCCACCGAGGCGGTTGTCGCCAGCGGTCGAGCGCACCTGGATGGTCGAGAAGTCGTCATCCTTGCCCACCTCGAGCAACGAGACGTCGAACGTGCCTCCACCGAGGTCGAAGACGAGGATCAGCTCGTCCTCCTTGCCCTTGTCGAGGCCGTACGCGAGCGCGGCCGCCGTGGGCTCGTTGATGATGCGGAGCACGTTGAGGCCCGCGATCTCGCCGGCCTCCTTCGTGGCCTGGCGCTCGGCGTCGTTGAAGTACGCGGGCGTCGTGATGACGGCATCCGTCACCTTCTCGCCGAGGTACGTCTCGGCGTCGCGCTTGAGCTTGCCGAGGATGCGGGCCGAGATCTCCTGCGCCGTGTACTTCTTGCCGTCGATGTCCTGCGACCAGGTCGTACCCATGTGGCGCTTGACCGACGAGATGGTGCGGTCGACGTTCGTGACCGCCTGCCGCTTGGCGGGCTCGCCGACGAGCGTCTCGCCCTCCTTGACGAACGCGACGACCGACGGCGTCGTGCGGAAGCCCTCGGCGTTCGCGATGACGGTGGGCTCACCGTTGTCGAGGAACGCGACGACGGAGTTGGTGGTGCCGAGGTCGATGCCGACTGCTCGTGCCATGGTTGTGCCTCCTGTTCGCAGCGGTGCTGCGGTTGCGAATGCTGTGCGTGCTCTGCCTGATTCCGGCGGAGGAGCCCACCGACATCCCCCCAGACGCACGGATGCGCCGGCTGGCGGTGGGCTCGTCCCCCGGAACCGCAGTCACGACCGCCGCCGGCTGGACGCCGACTTGAGTCGCGATGGCTCAAGTTTGCCACCTTGAGTCGAGGTGGGTCAAGTTTGGGGGCTGTGCATCCGCCGTGAGTCGGTGCGAGCGTCAGACGATCGCGGGACGCTTCACCGGCGTGATGTAGCGCGCCAGGATCGGGCCGCCGATGGCCGTCAGCAGCACGTAGCAGGCGGCGAGCGCGCCGACCTGCGGGTAGCCCGCGCCGACCGCGAGTGCGGCGATCACGATCGAGAACTCGCCGCGCGGCACGAGCGCCGCACCCGCTCGCAGCCGACCGCGCCGCTGCACGCCGTCGCGTCGGGCGGCCATCCAGCCGGTCATGAGCTTCGTGCCGGTCGTCACGATCGCGAGCAGCAGGGCGGCCGGCAGCACCGGCAGCAGCTCGGCCGGCACGATCGGCAGGCCGAAGGAGAAGAAGAAGATCGCGGCGAACAGGTCGCGCAGGGGGCTCAGGATCGCGCGGGCGCGAGTGGCGAGCGACGACGGCACGGCGATGCCGACGAGGAAGGCGCCGACCGCGGCGGATGCGCCCAGCAGCTGCGTGAGGCCGCCGACGATCAGCGTGATGCCGAGCAGCCGCAGCAGCACCTGCTCGTCGCTCGGATGCGTGAGCAGCTTGCCGAGGCTGACGGAGGCGCTCCGGGAGGCGAAGAGGATCGACGCGACCGCGCCCATCGCGAGCGCGACCGCGCCGAGCGCCTGCCACCACTCGGCGCCCGTGAGCACCGCGATGAGCACCGGCAGGAAGATCGCCATCGCGATGTCCTCGATCACGAGGATCGAGAGCACCGCGGGGGTCTCGCGGTTGCCCAGCCGACCGAGGTCGGTGAGCAGCCGCGCCACGATGCCCGACGACGACACCCAGGTGATGCCCGCGAGGGCCAAGCACGCGGGCAGCGGCATCGCGAGCAGCAGCCCGACGAGGAAGCCCGCACCCGCGTTGAGCGCGAAGTCGATGAGCCCCGAGCGGCTGTGCCGCGCGAGCGACTGCGCGAGCTCCGCGGCGGTGAACTCGAGGCCGAGCATCAGCAGCAGCAGCAGCACGCCGATCTCGGCGGCGGGGCCGATGAACTCCTCCGCATGGGTGATGTCGACGACGCCGCCGGTCCCGAGGCCGACGCCGGCGAGCAGCATGAGCGGCACCGGGGAGATGCCGATGCGGTGCGCGAGCAGGCCGAGCAGCGACACCCCGAGCACGACGGCCCCCAGCTCGAGCAGGAGGGGGGCGACGTCGTGCATGATCTAGACCGGCTGCAGCCGGACGCGCAGCTGGTCGATGCCGGCCGACGAGCCGACCACCACGAGCGAGTCGCCGGCGGCGAGCGGCTCGTCCGGTCCCGGTGCCGCGAGCACCTCGTGCTCGCGCACGATCGCGACGATCGAGCAGCCCGTGAGCGTGCGCGCCTTGGTGCTGCCGAGCGGATGTCCCGCGAACGGCGAGCCAGGGTCGATCGAGAGCCGCGCCGACTCGAGGCCGGGGATCTCGCGCGTGACGTCGAGCATGCCCTCAGCGATCCTGGCCGCGCCGAGCAGCTCGGCCAGCGCATCCACCTCGTCCTCGTCGAGCGACAGCTGCACGCGCACGTCGTCGGGGTCGTCCCGGCTGAGCACGCACACGTCGGCCTGCCCCTCGCGATGCACGACGATCGAGAGCGGCACGCCCCTGGTCGTCGTCATGTCGTAGCGCATCCCGACCCCCGGGAGCAGCGTCTGCGTGATGTTCACGGGGGCATTGTCGCACCGGCCGGGGCGCGCGACGCGACGGGTTGCCGCCGCAGTCTCGCTGCCGGTGCGACGGGGCACCCGCGGCAGGACCGGCACGCCGCAGCCGCGGGTCACCGCGCGCTCGCCTTCGCGGCCTACGCTCGCAGCATGAGCGTCCCTCAGGAGCCGCACGAGGCTTCCGTCACCGCCCGCACGTCTCCCCACGCGATGGTCCAGCCGTCGCAGGCGGGCGTCGCCCCCGTGACCCAGCGCGAGCTGCGCCGACGCGCGACCGCGTGGGCGATGTGGGACTGGGGCTCCGCGTCGTTCAACGCGGTCGTCACCACCTTCGTCTTCAGCCGCTACATCGCCTCCGACCTCTTCGTCGATCCGGATGCCGTGGGCGCGAACGGCGAGGGGCTCACCCGGGCGCTCGCCGGCAACGCGTCGGTGGTCGCGTCGGCGATCGCCATCGCCGGCATCCTCGTGGCACTGCTCGCGCCGATCATCGGGCAGCGGTCCGACGGCGGCGGCCGTCGCAAGCTCTGGGTCGGCGTGAACACCGGCGTGACGATCCTGGCGATGGTCGGCATGTTCTTCGTCACGCCCGCGCCGCAGTACCTGTGGCTCGGCGCCGGGCTGCTCGCGGCCGGCAACCTCTTCTTCGAGTTCGCGTCGGTGAACTACAACGCGATGCTGCACCAGGTGGCGACGAAGGCGTCGCTCGGCCGCACCTCGGGCTACGGCTGGGGCATGGGCTACGTCGGCGGCATCGTGCTGCTGGCACTGCTGCTCGTGCTGTTCATCTTCCCGATCGCGTCGGAGGATGCGGGCGGTGTGCTCGGCATCCCCAACGGTCTCGAGGGAGGCGCGCTCGACGTGCGGCTCGCGGTGCTCGCGAGTGCCGCCTGGTTCCTCGTCTTCGCGCTGCCGCTGATGCTGCGCGTGCCCGAGCTGCCGCCGACCGGCGCGGTGCCGGACCGCATCGGCATCATCGAGTCGTACCGCATCCTCTTCCGCACGATCGCCCGCATCGCGCGCACCGCCCCCAAGACGCTGCTCTTCCTGATCGCCTCCGCGGTCTTCCGCGACGGGCTCTCCGGCGTCTTCACGTTCGGCGCCATCATCGCGTCATCGGTGTTCGGCTTCAGCGCGACCGAGGTCATCCTCTTCGCCATCGCCGCCAACGTGACGGCGGGCATCGGCACGTTCGTCGGCGGCTGGGCGGATGACCGCTTCGGGCCGAAGGCGGTCATCGTCATCTCGCTCGTCGTGCTGTCGCTCTCCGGCCTCGCGGTGCTCTTCGTCGAGGGCAAGGGCATGTTCTGGGTGTTCGGCCTCGCGCTGTCAACGTTCGTCGGCCCCGTGCAGTCGGCATCGCGCTCGTTCATGGCGCGCATCACGCCAGAGGGGCGAGAGGGCGAGATGTTCGGCCTCTATGCGACGACCGGCCGCGCGGTGTCGTTCCTCGCGCCGACGCTGTTCGGCATCTTCGTGTCGGTCACGGGCGACACGCGCTTCGGCATCCTCGGCATCGTGATCGTGCTGCTCGCTGGCCTCGCCCTCGTGCTGCCGGTGCACCCGAAGCCGACGGTGATCGACGACGATCGGCCGGTGCGCACGCGGTAGCCAGGGTCTGCTTTCCGGTACGGATCTGCGGGTGCGGTCCGGCCGCATCCGCAGGTCCGTACGGGATCTCGCGGGGCCGCGTGGATTGCGGTACCGAGTTGCTGGTCCGAGAGCCGGGGACCAGCAGATTCGCAACAGCAAGCGTCGACCGTCGCGCTCTCCTGCGGCACCGGACGGCTTCCTACCAGACGCACCCGAGGCCACGCATCCACAGGCGCCGTCGGATGCGCCACGCGCACCACGCTGACCGGGTCACCATGCGCCTGTGACTCGTCGCGCACCGCTTCCCGACGCCTTCGCCGACGGCCCATTCTCGGTCGCGGCCGCGCTCGACGGCGGCGTCCCGCCGGGCCGGCTGCGCTGCAAGGACCTCGTGGCCCCGTTCCACGGCGTCCGCACAGCGCGCGAACCGGCCGATGTCGCCGAGCTCGCCGCCGCGTTCGCGCCGCGCATGCGGCCCGGTCACGTGTACATCGGCGTCACGGCCGGTCGCCTGTGGGGCCTCCCGATCACCGCCGTCTGGCAGCGCTCCGAACCGCTCGTCGTCGGCGTGCCGGCCGGGACGACTCGGACGCGAGCGCGCGGTGTGCGCTCGAGGGAGTTCGACGCGACGAGATTGGAGTCGGGCACCCTCGACGGGCTCCCGCTGCTCGGTCCGGCCTCGACCGTCATGTCGCTCGCGAGGGAGACGCCCCACGTCGATCTGGTGGTGCTCATCGACGCGCTCGTGACGCCCTCGGAGCGGTATCGCGACCTGCGGCTGACGCGCCGACCGTTCACCGACCTTGCAGCGCTCGCGGCGTTCGCCGAGCGGTGCCGCGGACTGCATGGCGCCTCCGCATTCGCCGCAGCCGTCGCAGACGCGCGCGTCGGCGCAGACTCGCCGCAGGAGACGCGCTGCCGGCTCGCGATCGTCGCGGCGGGGCTGCCGGAACCGGTCGTGCAGTTCGAAGTGTGGGTCGACGGGGTGCTCCGCGCCGAGATCGACCTCGCCTATCCCGACTGGAAGATCGCGATCGAGTACGAGGGCGAGCATCACCTCACCGATCCTGTGCAGTGGGCGAAGGACATCCGTCGCCAGGAGCTGCTCGAGTCGCTGGGCTGGATCGTCATCCGGGTGACGAAGGCCGACCTGCAGCGCGACGCGCGGGGACTCATCGAGCGCGTGCGCGCGGCCCTGGTGCGACGAGAAATCGCGGCCTGACGGCTTCCGGTACGGATCGGCGGATGCCCGCTCCGCTCACCTGCAGATCGGTGCAACCGCGCGCGAGGCGTCGGAGGTTCCGGTACGGATTCGCGGGTGCTGCGCGCGCGTCCTCGCAAACCAGTACCGGAAACGGGCAGACCCGCGAACCCCAGCCGGGCGGGCGGCGCTCGAGCGGGTGTGAGTGCGAGTAGCGCGGGCGCCCGGGCGGGTGCGGGAGCATGGGCCCATGCGAGCTGGAGCGAGCGGCATGACGAGCATCGAGCTGCTGCTCGACAGCGCAGCGGAGGGGCGGGTCCGCGTCGAGTGGGAGGCGCTCGCCGCCGCCGGCATGTCGAGCCTCGCGCGCCACGATGCGCCCAGCAATCGGCCGCACGTGACGCTGCTGGCGCGCTCGACGCCGGTCGCGCATCCGCTCGGCATCGACGCCGCGGCGCTGCCGCTGCCACTCGTCGTCGGGCCGCCCGTGCTGCTCGGCGAGGGCGACCGTCGCGTGCTCGCGCGCGTCGTCGTCGCATCCGCGGCACTCCTCGCGCTGCATGCGGAGGTGCTGCTCTCGGCGGGTCCCGGCGACGATCCCGCGCACCTGCTGCCCGGACGCTGGCTGCCGCACGTCACGCTCGCGCGGCGCATCCGCCTTGCCGACGTGCCTGCCGCGCTCGAGCTGCTCGGTCCACCGATCGACGCGCAGGGTGTGGCCGTGCGGCGCTGGGATGCGGCGACCGCGACCGTCTCTCACGCCGCGGGCGCCGACGCGACTCGCTAGGCCGGCCAGGCGTCGGCGAGCTTCGCGAGCAGGCGCGCGAGCTCGGCACGCTCGTCCGCGGTCAGCGACTCCGCAGCGATCGCCACCTCCGCAGCTCGGGCCTCGGCATGCGCGGCGATGTGCGCCCGCCCGGCCCTCGTCGCCTCGATGACGACGCGCCGCCCATCGGCGGGGTCCGGGATGCGCCGCACGAGGCCGGCGTCGGCGAGCGATTGCACGAGCCGGGATGCGCGCGGCTGGTCGACGCCGATCGCGTGACCCAGGTCGGTGATCGAGCGGGGTGCCGTCGAGCGGACGATCGCGTGCAGCATCCGGCGCGCGCCCATCGCACCGCGCGGACCGCCGCGGAACATGCCTCCACGCCGCTCGGGCGCGCCGATCGGCTCGCCCATCTCCCCCGCGTCGCCGCAGCGACCGAGACGACCGCCACCGCGCATGCCGTGCTGGTGCTCGTGGCCGTGCCCGCCCTCGTGCGCCTGCTCCGCGCCATGAGGGCCGCCGTGGCCGAACCCGGACGGCTCGTGTGCGGGTCTGGGCGGACGGCGCATCACTATCCGGTCGAGCGCCTCGGCGATGCGGGCGATCTCGGCCTCGTCAGGACCCGGCTCTTGACGTTCATCCGACATGTATGTCACTCTACATGTACATGCACAATGACATGGAGTTGCGGAGGCTGGGGAGCCTGCCGCACTCGCAGCCCCAGGGCTGCCCCACCATCGAGAGGAGATCGCGATGCGATCCGACGAGCACGTCACCCACGACCACCCCGAGCACGAGAGCGCCCCGGCCGCGACCGAGCAGCATGCTCCGACGCCCGACGCCGAGCAGCGCACCCATGACCAGCACACCGACGAGCAGGAGCAGAGCGCCATGCACGACAGCCAGTCGCACTGCCGGCACGAGCAAGCCCACAGCCACTCGCACTGCGGCCAGCTCCACCACGAGGGGCACCCGCACGGACGCGGCACGGGCCACGGGCACGGTCACGGCCGTCGCGGCCGACGCCACGACCACGGCGCCGGTTCCGACCTCGGCCACGGCTTCCACGGCGGGTCCCACTTGCACGGCCGCGGCTTCGGGCGCGGCTTCGGCCACACTCCCGGCACGGACACCGGCGACCGCCCCACGCTCGCTCGCAGCATCGTGAAGTCGGCGCGGCGCATCCGCCGGTCGGGCCTCAGCCCCGAGCAGCTGCAGCACCGCATCGCGGCGACCGTCAGCCACGCCGACTACGTGACCACGATGCGCACGCTGCGGCGCATCGGCATGGGTCTGCGCCACCAGCGCTGATCCCCGAACCAGCGAAAGGCGCTCCTGCTCCCGCGGGGGCGCCCTTTCGTCGTCAGATGACTGCGTCGCCGGGCCGCACCCGGTGAGCCTCCATCGACGGGTGGGCGAGCACGCGGCCGATGAGGTGGCCGCTGCCTCCGATGAGCGTGACGTCGAGGTCGAGGTCGGTCGCGACCATCCACGCGGGGGATGCGCGCGGCTCGGCTGGCC
Source organism: Agrococcus sp. DT81.2 (assembly GCF_049844935.1). Lineage (NCBI taxonomy): Bacteria > Bacillati > Actinomycetota > Actinomycetes > Micrococcales > Microbacteriaceae > Agrococcus > Agrococcus sp. DT81.2. Next base: position 171,707 of record NZ_JBNCLZ010000002.1, read on the forward strand.
ACAGCAGATTGGGCGTGCGCCCGAAGTCGCCCCTCCACCCGAGGCCGGCGCCGTGCACCCATCCGGAGTCGGTGAGGGCGGCGAGCCGGCCGCGCAGCAGCACATGCCCGCGCCCCTGATGCTCGCGCGGCAGCCCGAGCACCTCGCCGCGCTCCATCGCCGAGCGCAGCTCCGGGTCGATCGACGCGATCTGCGCGGCGCGCGCCTCGGCCTGCGCCTCGGCCTCGCGCAGCTCGCGCTCCTGCTGGGTCAGGGCATCGTCGTCGGGCCAGAAGAACATGTGGGCGGTCCCTTGCGTGGAGAGCCCGCTGCCCTCCCAGACCGCCGCGAGCACCTCCGCGTCGCCGTGCTCGGCGACCAGCAGCTCGGCGAGCACGGTCAGCAACGGCAGCGGGATGTCGCCCGAGTGCGGCTCGTTGATCCAGCCGCCGTCCGGCATCGCGACCTGCTGGTCGCCGAAGCGCGCCGACCACGCGGTGAACGGCTGCCGTCTCCCGCCGCGGTCGCCGATCAGCTCGGCCGCCTCCGCCCACGTGATCTCGTGCGTGGCGAGCTCCGGGTTGCCCCACGCATCCGTCTCGCCCGTCGGCACGCTGCGCGTCGCGGGGTGCAGGATGCGCGCGTACGCGTCGAAGATCGGCGGGATGTTCGCGGCCACCGAGCCGAAGTCGGCGAGCCCCTGCTGCACCCAGCGCGCGACCTCGACGTCGTGCTCGACGCGCAGCGCGCCGGCCATCAGTCCGTCTCGGCGCGAGTCTCGGGCGCGTCGATCCGGGTGCGGTGGAAGCTCTGGAACGAGCGCGACGCGGTCGGGCCGCGCTGCCCCTGGTAGCGGTTGAGGTTCGCGCCCTTGCCGTACGGCGACTCCGACGGCGACGAGAGCTGGAAGTAGCAGACCTGCCCGATCTTCATGCCCGGCCACAGCTTGATCGGGAGCGTCGAGACGTTCGACAGCTCCAGCGTCACGTGGCCCGAGAAGCCCGGGTCGATGAATCCCGCCGTCGAGTGCGTCAGGAGCCCGAGCCGCCCGAGCGACGACTTGCCCTCGAGCCGCGCCGCGACGTCGTCGGGCAGCGTCACGCGCTCGTAGGTCGCGCCGAGCACGAACTCGCCCGGGTGCAGGATGAACGCCTCGTCCGGACCGACCTCGACGAGCCGCGTCAGGTCCGGCTGGTCCTCGGCCGGGTCGATGTACGGATACTTGTGGTTGTCGAAGAGCCGGAAGCCCCGGTCGAGCCGCACGTCGACGCTCGAGGGCTGCACCATGGCGAGGTCGAGGGGGTCGAGGCCGAGGTCGCCCGAGGCGAGTCGGGCGCGGATGTCGCGGTCGCTGAGCAGCACGCGCCGAGCGTATCGCCCGGCCCCGCCGCAATCTCGCCCATGCGGCACACAGCCCGAAGGGGCAAGATAGCGGTAGGACGACGGGCGCCGAGGAGGTGACCATGGCTGTGCATCGCAATCGACGGCTCGAAGACTGGATCGAGCTCGCGGCAGCCGCGGTCGAGCGCGCTCGCAGGTCGCTCGGCGACGCGGAGGTCGCCCGCCGCACCGAGGCGTCGGTCTCGGACGAGGACTACGAGACCACCGTCCGCGTGCTGCGCACGCTGGGCCGGGACCTGCAGGCGACGAGCACCGACTTCAGCGCGCTGGACGCGCGCCTGCGCGGCCACGCCGAGCACGCCCCGCACGTGCCCGAGGCGCCCGAGGATGCGACGGATGCGGTGCCGCCCGTCGGCGCGGACGCGACGGAGGCGGACTCGACGAGCGGGGCAGACGCGAGCGCCACGCGCCTCGACCGCGGCCCGCAGGCGACGCTCGACGACCTGCCACCGAGCGAGCGGGGCGCGCCGATGCGGCCCGCCGAGCTCGCGAAGCGGCTCGCTCGGCTGCGGAACCCGATCCTGCCCCATCCGCGGCAGGGCCGCGCGAAGTAGGCGGCGGTCGCTCGGCGCTCAGCGCGCCCAGACACCGCGGGTGACGCAGTAGACGCCGTAGACCATCAGCCCGACGGCGATCGCCACGAGCGCGACGACGCCGCCCGGCACGGTCGTGAGCGACTGCAGCGCGCCATCGAGGCCACCTGCCTCCCCCGCATCGTGGCTCACCGCCGCGACGACGAAGAGGCCGCCGACGATCGTGACGGCGATGCCCTTCGCCACGAAGCCCGGCGTCCCGAGCGCCTCCACGAGCCGGCGAAAGCGGCGAGGCGGGGCGACGTCGTCGAAGAACTTCCGCCGCACCCCGCGGGCCACGAAGGCGACACCGACGCCGGCGATCACGAGACCGGTGACGGCGAGCAGCCACGGACCGACCGGATGCTGCAGCACCGTGGTCGAGACCGACTCCGTCGCCTCCTCTCCGTCGATCGAGCCGCCGAGCGCGAACACGAGCGCGGTGGTGCCGACGACCACGTGGCCGATGCCGCGGCCGGCGGCGCGCACCGCGTCGCGCCGGTGCCGACGCGATGCGGCGACGGCGATCACGAAGGCGTGCAGGGCGAGCGCGACGAGCGCGACGCCGACGACCCAGAGCGCGACGCCGCCGATCGGCGTCTCGCGCAGCGCGCGCATCGCGCCGGACTGGTCGGCCGAGCCGCCGGCGCCGAACGCGACGCCGAGCGCGATGGCGCCGATGACGATGTGGACGAGTCCGTTCGCCGACTGCCCGAGCGCCTCGACCCACGACGCCGCGCGGTGCTGCTCGACCTCGGCCGCCGCATGCTGCGCCTTGTGCGCCGCCCGATGCGCGCCGTGGGCGGCGTCGGACAGCGCCCCGTCCGGCCCGTCGCCGCTCACGAGCGACCGGTTCAGCGCGACCAGAGGCCGCGGGCGAAGCAGTAGACGCCGTAGAGCATGAGGCCGACCGCGATCGCGATGAGCGCGATCACCCCGCCGGGCACGGTCGTGAGCGACTGGAGCGCGCCGTCGAGCCCACCGGCCTCCTGCGGGTCGTGCCGCACGGCCGCGATCACGAAGAGCGAACCGACGATGACGACGGCGACACCCTTGGCGATGTAGCCCGCGGTGCCGAGGATGTCGACGAGGTGGCGCCAGCGGGAGGGCGGGGCGACGTCCTCGCGGAACTTGCGCTTCGCGCCCTTGACGATGAAGTAGACACCGATCGCCGCGATCCCGGCGCCGACGAGCCCCACGAGCAGCGCGCCGAACGGGTTCGCCATCAGCTGCGCCGAGAACGACTGCGTCTGCGCCTCGCCGTCGGAGCTGCCGCCGTTCGCGGCGATGAGCGCCGTCGTGCCGACCGCGGCGTAGGCGATGCCGCGTCCCGCCTCCTTGAGCGCGTCCTTCCAGTCGCGGCGCGACTCGGCGACGGCGGTGACGAAGGCGAGCAGCGCGAGCGCGAGCAGCGCGAGGCCGACCGCCCAGAGCGCGACGCTGCCGAGCGGCGACTCCTGGATCGCCTGCATCGCGCCGGACTGATCCGCAGAACCGCCGCCGCCGAACGCGACGCCGAGCGCGATGGCGCCGATCACGAAGTGGACGACCCCGTTCGCGATCTGCCCCGCGCCCTTGACCCACTTCGCCGCGGGGTGCCGCTCGGCGCCCGCCGCCGCGTCCTGCGCCTTGCCGGTCGCCCGACCCGCCGCATCCTTCGCCGACGCCGCAGCGTCCGACCGTCCATCGCTCGTCATGGGGCCACGCTAACGCTCAAGAGTGTCGATGGTTTCTCAGGACCGTCTGGCGCTCGGGCTCGCCGCGGTAGAGGATGTCGCCATGACCGGCGCCCACCGGCCCGTGATCCGCACCCCTGATCAGCGGATCCGGGTGTTCGTGAGCTCGACACTGCGCGAGCTCGCCGAGGAGCGCCGCGCCGCCCGCGCAGCCATCGAGCGCATGCGGCTCGCGCCCGTGATGTTCGAGCTGGGCGCGAGGCCCCACCCGCCGCGCGCCCTCTACCGCTCGTACCTCGCGCAGAGCGACATCTTCGTCGGCATCTACGCCGACAGCTACGGCTGGGTCGCGCCCGACGAGCAGGTCTCAGGGCTCGAGGACGAGTACAACCTCGCCCCGCCGGAGATGCCCAAGCTCATCTACATCCGCGCATCGGAGCAGCGCGAGCCGCGACTCAAGGAGCTCATCACCCGCATCCAGCAGGACGACACCGCGGCCTACCTGCCGTTCTCGACCGCGGACGAGCTCGAGGAGCGGGTGTCGAACGACCTCGCGACGCTGCTCGCCGAGCGGTTCGACGAGTCGCGGCTGCAGCCGGAGGGCGGGGCCGAGGAGATACCGCCGACCCCCGAGTCGCGGATCCCCGTACCGCCGACCATCACGATCGGCCGCGAGCGCGAGATGGCCGACGTGCGGGCGCTGCTCGAGCAAGGCACGAAGCTCGTGAGCCTCATCGGCCCCGGCGGCATCGGCAAGAGCAGGCTCGCGATCGAGATCGCCCAGGAGACGGCCGATCTCTTCCCCGACGGGCGCTACTTCCTGCCGCTCGAGGGCGTCTTCGAGCCGGGGCTGCTGCTGCCGACCATCGCGTACGTGCTCGGCATCCGCGACAACGGCGAGGCCGCGCTCGAGGAGCGCATCTCGCGCGCCCTCGCGGGCAGGCGGGTGCTGCTCGTGCTCGACAACTTCGAGCAGATCGTCGAGGCCGCGCCGCTGCTCGTGCGGCTGTTCGACGTCGCCCCGTCGGTGACGCTGCTCGTCACGAGCCGCACCGTGCTGCGGATCCGCGGCGAGCGCGTCTACGAGGTGGGTGCGCTGGGCGTGCCGGATGCGGTGGCGCACGGCACGCCGGACCGCGTGCGACGCTCGCCCGCCGGGGCGCTGTTCGTCGACCGCGCACAGGCCGTGAAGCCCGACTTCGAGCTCACCGACGAGAACGCGCCAGCGGTCGCCGACATCTGCCGACGGCTCGAGGGGCTCCCGCTCGCGATCGAGCTCGCCGCCGCGAAGGTGCGGCTGCTGACGCCGCGCGGCATCGCGCAGCGACTCGAGCAGAGCCTGCCGCTGCTCACCGCCGCCGCGCGCGACCTGCCCGACCGGCATCGCACGATGCGCGCGACCATCGACTGGAGCGTGAGCCTGCTGCCACCCGAGCAGCGCGCGATGCTCGAGGACCTCGGCGTCTTCGCCCGCCAGTTCACGCTCGAGGCGGTGGAGGCGCTGGGCGCCGGTCGCGCGTGGGAGGGGCAGGCGATGGACGGCATCTCGGCGCTCGTCGACGCGTCGCTCGTGAAGCAGGCCGAGATCGGCGGGCGCTCGGTGCTGTCGCTGCTCGCGGTCGTGCGGGAGTACGCGGTCGGCCGGCTCAAGGAGCACGGCGAGTCCGGGCGGATGCGCGCCGCGCACGCCGACTACTACAGCGCCCTCGTCGCCTCGGTCGCGCCTGGCCTGCGCGGCGCCGGCCAGGGCGACGCGGTTGTGCAGCTCGGCCTCGAGCTGCCGAACCTCCGCGCCGCGGTGCGCCACCTCGTGCACATCGACCGGCTCGACGACGCCGGCGACTTCGCCTGGCGGCTGCTCGTCTACTGGTGGATCGCCGGCTTCTTCGGCGAGGTGCGGGTGTGGATGCTCGAGCTGCTGGGCAAGGACAAGCCGATCACGCCGCACACGCGCGCGGTCGCGTGGTTCTTCGCGCTCTGGAGCGAGATGTGGCAGCACCCGACCGAGGAGGTGGTCGCCGGCCTCGGCGAGTGCGTGCGGCTCTTCACCGAGAGCGGCGACGGCGACGCCGCCGCGATGGCCGTCGCTGCCCGCGCGACGGCGCGGCTGCAGCTGCCGCTCCCGGACCTCGACACCGCCGAGCGCGAGCTGAAGGAGGCGGTGGAGCGGCTCCGAGCGCTCGGCAACCCGTGGGCGGAGGCGATCACCGAGGTCTCGCGCGGCCGCCTCGCCTGGCTGCGCGGCCTCACCGACGACGCGCAGACGTGCTTCGACCGCGCGACGCACGTCGCCGAGTCGGTCGGCGACCTCTTCACGCTCTCGGTCGCGGGCAACCACCAGGCACGCCTCCAGCTCGTGCGCGGCGACATCGACACGGCGGCCGCCGGTTGCGTGCGCACGCTGCTCGTGTCGGTCCGGCTGCACTTCGAGGAGGGCGTCGCGTACGCGCTCGAGGGCCTCTGCGCGGTCGCGGCCGCGCGGGGCGAGGCAGAGCGGGCGGGGATGCTCTCGGCCGTCGCACACGCGATCCGGCAGCGCATCGGCGTGTTCGACGCCGAGGCCTTCACGGTGCACATGCCGCAGCTCGACGCCATCCGAGCCGCCGATCCGACGGGGGTCGCCGCCGGCGAGCGGCGCGGCGAGGATCTGAGCGTGCCGGAGGCGATCGCCATCGCCCTGCCTGAGCAGGAGCGCGAGCACATCGCGTCGGCGCTGGCGCACTGGTGATCGAGCGACGCGCACGATGACGAGCACCGACGAGCGTGCGACGGCGAGCACCGACGCGCGCGCACGCATCCGCACCCCCGACCAGCGCCTGCGGGTGTTCGTCTCGTCGACGCTGCGCGAGCTCGAAGCGGAGCGGACGGCCGTCCGCGGCGCGATCGAGCGACTGCGTCTCGCGCCGGTCATGTTCGAGCTCGGCGCGCGGCCGCACCCACCGCGCGACCTCTACCGCGCGTACCTCGAGCAGAGCGACGTGTTCGTCGGCATCTACGGCGAGCGCTACGGCTGGGTCGCGCCCGGCGAGGAGATCTCGGGGCTCGAGGACGAGTACCGGCTCGCGCCGCCGGGCATGCCGAGGCTCATCTACCTGCGCGAGGGCGCGGAGGGCCGCAATGTCGTGCGCGAGCCGCGGCTCGACGCGCTCATCGCGCGGATCCAGGCCGACGACACCGCCTCCTACAAGGGGTTCCGCTCGGTCGAGGAGCTCGCCGAGCTCGTGGAGGCCGACCTCGCGACCCTGCTGGCCGAGCGCTTCGACGCGGCCGGCGCTGCCGTGCCCGACGCCGCGTCGCCCGACCTGCTGGCCGCGCGCATCCCCTCGCCGTACACGCGGCTGATCGGCCGGCAGCGCGAGGTCGCCGACGTGCTCGCGCTGCTCCAAGATCCCGGCACGCGCCTCGTGACGCTGCTCGGACCCGGCGGCATCGGCAAGAGCCGCCTCGCGATCGCCGTCGCGCAGGCCGCGGCGGGCGCCTTCCCGGGCGGGACCGCGTTCGTCACCCTGGAGAACGTGCTCGAGCCGGCGCTGCTGCTGCCGACGATCGGCGCGGCCGTCGGCGTGCGCGACACCGGCGAGCTGCCGCTCGAGGAGCGGCTCGCGATCGCCCTCGCGGGCCGCCGCATGCTCTTCGTGCTCGACAACTTCGAGCAGCTGCTCGCCGCCGCGCCGATCCTCGTGCGACTCTTCACGATCGCACCGGATGCGTCGTTCCTGGTCACGAGCAGGTCGGTGCTGCGAGTGCGAGGCGAGCGGGTCGTCGAGGTGCCGCCGCTCGCGACCCACGACGCGGCGTCGCCCGACTCGGTGTCGCGGGCGAGGGCGACCGCCGCGGTCGAGCTGCTCGTGGAGCGTGCGCGGGCGGTCAAGCCCGACTTCGAGGTGACGGATGCCAACCTGGGCGCGATCGTCGGCATCTGCCGGGTGCTCGAGGGCATCCCGCTCGCGATCGAGCTGGCCGCGGCCCGCATGCGGGTGCTGACGCCCGCCGCGATCCTGCAGCGGCTCGACCGCCAGCTGCCGCTGCTCGTCGACGCCTCCCGCGACCTGCCGCCGCGGCAGCGGACGCTGCGCTCGACGATCGAGTGGTCGACGACCCTGCTCCAGGAGCCCGAGCGGCGCGCGCTGCGCGAACTCTCGGTCTTCTCGCCCGGCTTCACGATCGAGTCGATCGAGGCGTTCGCCGAGGAGCGCGCCTGGACGGTCGACGTGTTCGCCGCACTCGAGACGCTCGTCGACAGCTCGCTGCTGCAGCAGTCGGAGGTGGGCGGGGAGCCGCTGTTCTCGATGCTCGCGACCGTGCGTGAGCACGGCGTCGAGCGGCTGCGCGAGGACGGCGAGGAGCAGGCAGCACGGGATGCGCACGCCGCGGTCTACCTCGACCTCGCCAAGCGGGAGGGCCGCGGGCTCGGCTTCAGCCAGCAGGTGAACGCGGTCGCGCGCCTCAACCTCGAGCGCGGCAACCTGCGCACTGCGGTGCGGCACCTGACGAACGAGGGCGACGTCGAGACGGCCGCCGATATGGCGTGGCGGCTCTTCCTCTACTGGTGGGTGGGCGAGTACATCATGGAGGTCGCGCTGTGGATGGACGAGGTGCTCGCCCAGCCGCCCGAGTCGCTCTCGCCGCGCGCGCTCGCCATCGCGACGTTCTACGTCTCCTGGCGCGACATGTGGCTCGCGCCCTCCCACGACATCCCCGAGGCGCTCCTGCGAGCGTCGGCTGCCTTCGCCGATGCGGGCGACCAGCTCGGCGCGACGATGGCCGCCGCCACCGCCGGGCTCGCCGAGATCAACACGGCCGATCCCGACATCCCGCGCGCCTCCGCGTGGCTGCACGAGGGGGCTCGGCGCTTCCGCGAGCTGGGCGCCGGTTGGGGCGAGGCGCTCGCGCTCGTGGCACTCGGTCGCATCTCGGTGCTCACCGGCGACCTTGAGGCGGCGACCTCGCAGTTCCGCCGGGCGACGGATGCCGCGGTCGGCAGCGGCGACCGGTTCACGGCGACCGTGGCGACGCACCACCTCGGCCGGGCCCGCGTGCTCTCCGGTGACCTCGAGGAGGCGGAGCGGCTGATGCGCGGCGCCGTCGAGGGCTCGGTCGGGCTGCGCCACGAGGAGGGGATCGCCTACGGCATCGAGGGCCTCTCCGCGGTCGCCGCCGCCCGCGGCGAGGTCGAGCGAGCGGGCGTGCTCGCGGGAGCTGCGGCCGCGATCCGAGCCCGCACCGCCGTCTTCGACGCGCCGGCGTTCGTCTTCCACACCCGCTACCTCGACGAGCTCGCCGAGCGCGGCGACGCCGAGCTGCTGCGGGCCGCGGAGGCGCGCGGCCGCGAGCTGGGCTCCTTCGAGGCCGCCCGAGTGGCGCTCTCGGGCGGCCCGCCCGGTGGCTCGGCTACCGTGGCCGGACCGAGCGAGGGGGCAGCATGAGCGACACCAGCCGACAGCCAGGCGCCACCGGCACCGCCGCGACGAGCTGGCACGGGCGCGAGGGCGACCCGATCGTCGTGCTCGCCCACGACTGGAACGGTCGCCTCCCCTGGATCGAGGGATTCGCCGGGAGGCTCGCCGCCGAGGGCTACCGCGTGGCGGTGCCCGACTTCTTCGACGGGCGCACCGCCACCGTCGGCAGGGATGCCGCCGTGCTGCTGCGCCGACGCCTCGCCGACATGCCCGGTGCGCTGCACCTCGTGAGCGAGGCGATCGGCGAGGCTCGCGCGCTCGGCAGCCACCGCGCGGCGGTCGTCGGCTTCTCGATGGGCGCGTCGATCGCGCTCGCCTACGCCACCCAGGGATCGCTCGACGCGGTCGTCGCCTACTACGGCACGGCGCGCGGACCGGTCGCCCCGCGCGTGCCGGTGCTGTTCCAGCTCGCCGAGACCGACGACTGGTCGGGGCGCGAGTCGCCGGAGGAGCTGCAGGCACGCATGGCGGCCGAGGGCTTCGACGGCATCGAGGTGCTGCACTACGACGGCGCGGTGCACGGCTTCCAGAACGAGCAGATCCCGCAGAAGTTCGACGCGGATGCGTCGGCGGAGGCCTGGCAGACGACGCTCGCGTTCCTGCGCGAGCACCTCCGCGCCGACGGCTGACGCTCGCTCTTCTCGCTGGTCGAGCAGCTGCCGGCGCAGCCGGCCGCTCCCCCGCTGGTCGAGCAGCTGCCGGCGCAGCCGGCCGCTCCCCCGCTGGTCGAGCAGCTGCCGGCGCAGCCGGCCGCGTATCGAGACCCGCCTCCCCCCTACTCCCCGAGCGGCGCCGCCACCGGAGGCGCCGCGAACGTCGTGCGCAGCAGCCGCTCGAGCGCCGGCACGCCCTCCGCGAGCGCCGCTCGCTGCCGCGCGGCGCCGTTGCCCTCCTCGCGGATCCGCTGCACGAGCGCCTCGACCCGGTCGCGGTCTCCCGAGGCGTCCAGCGCCGGGCGGACCGAATCCATCATGCGCTCGATCACGTGCCGGGCCGGTGCGATGGATGCGGTGACCGGGTCGACGAGCACGTCGTCGAGACCGTGCCGCGCGGCGTGCCACACGGCCGCATCCAGGTGCTCGGCGTGGGCGGCCGCCTTCGCGTGGGGCAGCTCGCCCGCGGCGGCGGCCTCGACGAGCGCGCGGGTGAGCAGCGCCGCGCCGACGGTCTCGTCGGCGCTCAGCTGCGCGTCGAACACGCGCAGCTCGATGGTCGGGTATCGCTCGGCGAGCCGCATCATCCAGAAGATCGACGCCGTGTCGAGCGTCGCGCCGAGGCCGACGAGCGCCCGCACCCGGCGCTCGTAGTCGGCGCCGTCGGCGAACTCGGGCGGCACGGACGCCGTCGTGAACCGGCGCCCCACGATCGTCCGCCAGCTCGCGAAGCCGGTGTCGACGCCGCCGAAGCACGGCGAGTTCGCGGTGAGCGCCAGCAGCGGCGCGAGCCATGGCCGCAGCGCGCGCATCACCTCGACCCCCTCGTCGCGCGACGCGACCGCGACGTGCACGTGCAGCCCCTGGATGCGGTGGTCGGGATGGATCGCGCCCAGCACTTGCGCGAAGCGCGTGTACCGCTCCCCCGCGGCGGTGGCCGACCGGCCCGCGCCGAACGCGGTGCCGGCGCTCCCGGCCAGCAGCCCTCGCCGCGCCACCGCGCCGGCTACCGCGCGCCGGAACTCGCGCACCACCCGGTCGGCCGCATCCGCATCGGCCAGCACGGGCGACGAGAACTCCACCTGCGCGCGCAGGTACTCGTGCGTGATCCAGTGCACGTCGGCGTCGGAGTGCTCGAGCTCGGCGATCACCTCGTCGGCGACGTCGACGGGCGCGAGCGTGCCCGGCTCGAGCAGGATGACCTCCTCCTCGATGCCGAACGTGCGGTGCGCGCGCCGCGCCGGCTGCTGCAGGGTCATGCCCGGATTGTCCCCCCGCAGGCTGGATCCCGCCAGGGTGAGCGGCCCTGCCGACTCTCAGCCGCGGGGGCTGGCGGAAGCCCAGGTGGATCGTGGAAAGTGAGCACATGCGCGCGATCTGGAAGGGCTCGATCACATTCGGGCTCGTCAATGTGCCCGTGAAGCTGTACTCGGCCACCGAGGAGCACGACCTGCAGCTGCATCAGGTGCACGACGCAGACGGCGGTCGCATCCGGTACGAGCGCAAGTGCGAGGTGTGCGGCAAGAAGGTCGAGTACGCGCACATCGACAAGGCCTACGACGACGGCGAGCAGACCGTCGTGCTGACCGGCGAGGACCTCGAGGCGCTGCCCGCCGAGCGCAGCCGCGAGATCGAGGTGCTCGAGTTCGTGCCCAACGAGCAGATCGATCCGATCCTGTTCGAGCGCAGCTACTACCTCGAGCCCGACTCGAAGAGCCCGAAGGCCTACGTGCTGCTGCGCCGCGTGCTCGAGGAGACCGAGCGCACCGCGGTCGTGCGCATCTCGCTGCGGCAGCGCACCCGGCTCGCCACCATGCGCGTGCGCGACGACGTGCTGCTCGTGCAGACGATCCGCTGGTCCGACGAGGTGCGGGCCGCCGACTTCTCGTCGCTCGACGACGACGTCTCGGTCGGCAAGCGCGAGATGGATCTCGCGCGCTCGATCGTGCGCGACCTCGAGGCCGACTTCGAGCCGGAGCAGTACGTCGACGAGTACCAGGAGCAGCTGCGCACGCTCGTGGAGGCGAAGCTCGAGCAGGGCGACGCCCTCGACACCGCGGCGACCTTCGGCGAGACCGATGACGACGAGGGCGCCGAGGTCATCGACCTGCTCGAGGCGCTGCAGCGCTCGGTCGAGAAGCGCAAGGGGTCGGATGCGTCCGGTGAGACCGAGGAGTCGTCGAAGAGCACGGCGTCGAAGAGCACCGCGTCGAAGTCGAGGACGGCCGCGGCGGACGAGGAGTCGACCGCGACCCGGTCGAGGGCGGCGAACAAGCCAGCGGCGAAGTCGGCCGCCGCGAAGTCGACGACGGCGAAGAAGCCCGCCGCGAAGTCGTCGCCCGCGAAGTCGACGGCGACGAAGACGGCTGCCGCGAAGAAGCCCGCCGCCAAGTCGACCGCGCAGAGCAAGACGACGCCGAGCAAGGCGACGGCGAGCAAGCGGAAGTCCGCCTGAGGTGGCGGCCGCCGATCGCATCGTCGTCGGCGGGCGGAGCCTGCGCTTCTCGAACCCCGACAAGGTGCTCTACCCGTCGACCGGGACGACGAAGCGCGACGTGCTCGAGTACGTGCTGCGCGCATCCGAGCCCCTCATCGCCCACGCGGGCGGTCGCCCGGTCACCCGCAAGCGCTGGGTCGAGGGCGTCGGCACGGAGCAGAAGCCCGGCCAGGTGTTCTTCCAGAAGACGCTCGAGCGCGGGGCGCCCGACTGGATCGAGACGGTCGAGCTGCAGCACTCGACCGGGCCGAAGCAGTACCCGGTGCTGTCGGAGCCCGCTGCGCTCGCCTGGATGACGCAGATGGGCGCCCTCGAGCTGCACGTGCCGCAGTGGCGGATGCTCGACGGCGAGCGGCAGAACCCCGACCGGCTCGTGCTCGACCTCGACCCGGGCGAAGGCGCCGACCTCGACGACTGCGCGCGCGTGGCGCTGTCGGTGCGCGAGCTGCTCGAGGACATCGGCCTGCACCCCGTGCCGCTCACGAGCGGATCGAAGGGCATCCACATGTACGCCCGGCTCGACGGCACCGTCACGAGCGAGCAGGCGAGCGAGGTCGCGCACACGCTGGCCCGCTCGCTCGAGGCGATGCATCCCGATCTCATCGTCAGCGACATGAAGAAGGCGCTGCGCACCAACAAGGTGCTGCTCGACTGGAGCCAGAACTCCGGCTCGAAGACGACCATCGCGCCATACTCGCTGCGCGGCCGGCTGCGGCCCACCGTCGCGGCACCGCGCACGTGGGAGGAGGTCGAGGCGGGCGGGCTGCAGCAGCTCGAGTTCACCGAGGTGCTCGAGCGGCTCGAGCGCGACGGCGACCTGATCGTCTCGCTCGATCCGCCCCCGGACCGGCTCGCGAAGTACCGCGGCATGCGCTCGGCGCACCGCACGCCTGAGCCGGTGCCGGCTGAGCCGCCCACGCCGACCGACGGCCGCTCGTTCGTCATCCAGAAGCACCAGGCGAGCCGGCTGCACTACGACTTCCGGCTCGAGCAGGATGGCGTGCTCGTGTCGTGGGCGGTGCCCAAGGGGCTGCCGTCGACCCCGAAGCAGAACCGGCTCGGCGTGCAGACCGAGGACCACCCGCTCGAGTACGGCTCGTTCGAGGGCACCATCCCGAAGGGCGAGTACGGCGCCGGCGTCGTGAAGATCTGGGATGCCGGCACGTACGAGCTCGAGAAGTGGCGGGACGACGAGGTGATCGCGACCCTCCACGGCCGGCCCGACGGCGGGCTCGGCGGCGACCCGTACCGGTTCGCGCTCATCCGCACCGATGCCGACAAGCGCCAGTGGCTCGTGCATCGCATGAAGGAGCAGGATGCCGCGCGCGATGCGCGACTCAAGGGCTACGCGCCGTCGAAAGCCGAGATGGCGCGGGAGGCGCAGGGCGAGACGGAGGCGGAGGATGCGCCCGCTCCCCGGCGCAAGCTGGGGCGCAAGCTCGCCTCACCGCGAGCCGCGACGCCGCGCGCGAAGGGCGACCGACCGACCGACCTGCGGCCGATGCTCGCGTCGCTCGGCGACCCATCCGCCATCGACGACGAGCGCGAGTGGTCGTTCGAGGTCAAGTGGGACGGTTGGCGGGTGCTCGTCGAGCGCGTCGGCACGGCGGTGCACCTGCTGAGCCGCAACGGGCGCGACCTCTCGGATGCGTTCCCGGAGCTCGTCGAAGCGGTGCCGTCGGCCTTCGCGGCCGACGCGGTGCTCGACGGCGAGATCGTCATGCTCAAGCGCGGCGCGGCCGACTTCGAGGCGCTGCAGGACCGGGGCGGGCTGAGCGGGCGGCAGGCCGCGCGAGCCGCGAAGGCCACGCCCGCCACGCTCGTGCTCTTCGACCTGCTCGAGCTCGACGGCGAGCGGCTGAACGACGAGCGGCTCGACGACCGACAGTCGCGGCTCGACGAGCTCGTGCACGAGAGCGCGCGGGTGAAGATCTCGAAGCCGCTGCGCGGGTCGCTCGAGCGCATCCTCGAGGTGACCGCAGAGCGCGGCATCGAGGGCGTGATGGCGAAGCGGCACAACAGCCGCTACCGCCCGGGCAAGCGCAGCGACGACTGGCGGAAGCTCAAGCACCAGCAGATGCAGGAGGTCGTCGTGGTGGGCTGGCTCGAGGGCAACGGCTCGCTCGCCGGCACGGTCGGCTCGCTCGTGCTCGCGCTGCCCGGCGACGACGGGCGGCTCCGCTACGCCGGCCGGGTGGGCTCGGGGTTCTCGGGAGCGGAGCGCGACCGGCTGCGCGACCAGCTGCGGCCGCGGCGGACGGCGCCGGCGATCGAGGGCCTGCCGACCGACGTCGCGCGCAAGGTGCACTGGGTGCGCGCGGCCGTCGGCGAGGTCGAGCACACCGAGCGGACGACGTCGGGCGCGCTGCGGCACCCGGTGTGGCGCGGCCTGCGCCACGACAAGACGGTCGCCGACCTGAACGCCGCCTGACCCCCGGCTGCCGCCCCTCCCGCTGGTCGAGTAGCTGCCGGCTCCTCCTTCCGCTGGTCGAGTAGCTGCCGGCGCAGCCGGCCTCCCCGCTGGTCGAGTAGCAGCCGGCGGAGCCGGCCGCGTATCGAGACCACCACGGCCCGGCGGGATGTCGTCTCGATACGCGGCGCCTGCGGCGCTGCTACTCGACGAGCGGGAAGAACGGCCCCAGCGGCCGGCCTTCCTGCGCTGGTCGAGTAGCTGCCGGCTCCTCCTTCCGCTGGTCGAGTAGCTGCCGGCGCAGCCGGCCGCGTATCGAGACCGCCTCGACCCGGCGGGATGTCGTCTCGATACGCGGCGCCTGCGGCGCTGCTACTCGACGAGCGGGAAGGACGGCGCCCTCGGCGCTGCTACTCGACGAGCGGGCGTCGCTCGCTGGCAGACTCGCCCTCATGACCTCCGACCTCCTCGACATCGCATCGCTCCTCAGCGACGAGGAGCGCGCCGTGCAATCGCGCGTGCGCGCGCTCGTGGACCGCGACATCCGCCCACACATCGCCGACTGGTTCGAGCGCGCCGTCTTCCCGCGCGAGCTCGTGCCGGCGCTCGCGGCGGAGGGCCTGCTCGGCATGCACCTGACCGGCTACGGCTGCGCCGGCAGGTCGGCCGTGGAGTACGGCATCGCGATGCAGGAGCTCGAGGCCGGCGACAGCGGCATCCGCACCTTCGTGAGCGTGCAGGGGTCGCTCGCGATGTCGGCGATCGCGAAGCACGGCTCCGACGAGCAGCGCGCCGCGTGGCTGCCGCGCATGGCCGCGGGCGAGGCGATCGGCTGCTTCGCCCTGACCGAGCCGGATGCGGGCAGCGACCCGGGCGCGATGCGCGCGACGGCGCGACGCGATGGCGGCGACTGGATCATCGACGGTGCGAAGCGGTGGATCGGTCTGGCCTCGATCGCCGACGTCGCGGTCGTCTGGGCCCAGACCGACGAGGGCGTGCGCGGCTTCCTCGTCGACACCTCCTCGCCCGGTTTCACCGCGACGCCGATCGCGCCGAAGCTGTCGATGCGCGCGTCGATCCAGTGCGACATCGCGCTCGACGGCGTGCGCGTGCCCGAGTCGACGCGGCTGCCGGATGCGCGGGGGCTGCGCGCGCCGTTCGAGTGCCTGAACGAGGCGCGCTTCGGCATCGCGTGGGGCGCGCTCGGCGCCGCTCGCGACGCGCTCGAGACGACCCTCGCGTACGTCGGCGACCGCGAGGTGTTCGGCAGGCCGCTCGCCGGCATGCAGCTGACGCAGGCTCGGCTCGCCGAGATGGTGCTCGCGCTGCAGCAGGCGCAGCTGCTCGCCCTGCACCTCGGGCGGCGCAAGGACGCCGGGCTGCTGCGGCCGCACGAGATCTCGATGGGCAAGCTCGCCTCGTGCCGCGCCGCGATCGAGATCTGCCGCGAGGCGCGAGCGCTGCTCGGCGGCAACGGCATCACACTCGACCTCTCCCCCATGCGCCACGCGGCGAACCTCGAGAGCGTGCGCACGTACGAGGGCACCGACGAGGTGCACATGCTCGTGATCGGCCAGGCACTCACGGGGCTAGCCGCCTTCCGGGGCTGACTTCCGCCGACCCTGGCCGCGATACTCGGGGCATGGGAGTCAAGCAGCGCTTGAGGCGCATCGGCGCGGACGTTCACACCGCCCTCTTCCGTCGCTTCCCGCTCGCCCGGCGTTCCGCCGGATTGCCCGTGCTGCTGCTCACCGTCGCCGGTCGAAGCAGCGGCAAGCGGTTCACGACGCCCATCGCGTACGTCGAGCACGACGGCGGGATCGCCGTCGTCGGCACCTTCGTCGGCGGCCAGGAGCCGCAATGGTTCCGCAACCTCCGCGCAGCGGGAACGGCGTCGGTCGACCTCGGCAAGGAGACGCGGACCGTCGATGTGCGCATCGCCGACGAGGCCGAGGGTGCCGCGGTGTGGGAGCGCTTCCTCGACGGCGTGACGATACGCGTCTCGGCCCGTCAGAAGGCCGGGCGCCGATCGGTCGCGGTGCTCACGCCGGTGCAGCCTCCGGGCTGAGCGGCGTCAGCGCACGTTCCGCACGTGGTACGTCAGGGCAGCCAGAGGACCGAACCGATGAGGTCCTCGACGGGCACGGCGCCGAAGTCGCGGGAGTCGATGGAGGCCGCCCGGTTGTCGCCGAGCACGAAGACCCGGCCGGCGGGAACCTCCATGAGGCCGAAGAACGTGCCGTCGACGTGGCGCGGCTCGACCCATGGCTCGTGCACCGCGGCACCGTCCACGTGCAGCACGCCGTCGCGGATGGCCACGGTCTGGCCGGCCACCGCGACGAGGCGCTTGAGCATGCTGTGCCCGTCGTCGGGGCTGCGGAACACCACCAGCCCGCCGACGTCGGATGCGTCGGGGGGCGACTGCCACCGCGCGACCAGCAGCGTGCTGCCCTGCATGACCGTCGGCTCCATGCTGTCGGAGGCGACGGTGATCGGCTCCACGACCCAGAGGCGCATGCCGACCACGACGACGGCGCCCAGCAGCAGCGCCGCGGCGACCCGGACGAGCGCCGAACCGGTCAGCTTCCGTCGTCCCATGAGGCCGGAGCCGCCGTGATCGGGTCGTTCACGTCGACCGCGCCGTCAGGCAGCCCGACGCTGAACTGCACCATCATGTCGTGGTCCTCGTGCGGCAGGTTGTGGCAGTGCAGCATGTACTTGCCGCGATGGGGGCCGAACTTCACCAGCACCCGCACCGTCTCGTCCTCGCCCACATAGACGGTGTCCTTCGGGCCGAGCTCGTAGGGGAAGGGCGCCCTGCCGTTCCGGCTCAGGATCTGGAAGTCGACCAGGTGCATGTGGATGGGATGGAACCAGCCGCCCGAGCTGTTCTCGAACTCCCAGATCTCCGTCGCGTTGAGGCCGGGGTTCGCGACCACCTTGCGGAAGCCGCTCGCGACGACGGCCGCCCACGTGCCGTCGTCGCCGATCGTCCAGACGTTCGTCCGATCGTTCCGCTTGACTCGGAACCTGCGGGTCCTGGTGGACTGCGCCGGGGTCAGCGACATGACCTCGCTGCCCGTCAGCACCGTCGGGATGGTGTTCCAGGTCGGATCCCCGGTGTTCACCGGGGTGTCGACGACGTCGAACGCCATGATCTTGTTCGTGTGGTCGTAGTCACGGTTGTTCTCGTTCGACAGGTTGCGCAGCACGATGCGCTGACCTGGCGCGTACTTGCGGAAGTCGATGAGCACCTCGTAGCGCTCCGCGCCGGCATGCCGGTAGTTCGAGACGCTGCGCGCGGTCGGCATGAGGCCGCCGTCCGTCGCCACGACGGTGATCGGGTCGCCCGTGCTGAGCGCCGGCCGCAGGGAGCGCGAGATGCAGGCGTTGAGGATGCGAAAGCGGTAGACGCGCTTCTGCACCTTCATCACCGGCCACGGCTTGCCGTTGACCAGCATCACGTCGCCCCACAGCCCGGAGTGGTCCTCGTCGTCGTAGGCGAGGGCGCCGTTCGATGCGAACATGGCGTCGCTGATGGTGAGGCCGACGTCGAACTCGCCCTGCGGCAGCAGCTGCCGCTCCAGCGGGTCGTGGATGTGGTACTGCCCGGCGAGCCCCGCATAGACGTTCAGCGCCGTGTTGTGGACGCCGTGGTCGTGGTACCAGAGCGTCCTCGCGGGCTGGGCGTTGGGGTACTGGTAGTACTTCTTGAACCCCTGGTTCGTCACGTCGCTGGCATAGCCGTCGAACTGCGGGAGCGACGCAGAGCCGTGCAGGTGCGTCGAGATCGACAGCAGGTGATCGTCGATCGGGTGCCTCGCGGGAAGCTGGTTCCGGACCCGCAGGACAGCCTTCGTGCCCCGGTCGAGGCTGATCGTCGGGCCGGGGAAGATGCCGTTGTACGACAGGATCGGCGTCATGAGCCGCGGCAGGATGGCCGCGCTCGCCGCCATCGCCGTCACGGAGTAGGAGTGCACGGGGCTGCCGTCCACCGGGTCTCGCCCCGTCGCATACGGCTGCAGCACGGGCGCCTGCGTGAAGGCCGACTGGAACGGCCGAGGCATGTTCCGATCGCTCAAGCGGCTCGCCGACCTCGCGTCGACGCTGCTGAGCGGCACGGTCATGGCGGCCGCCGCGCCGAGCACGCCGACTCCGCCGAGCAGCAGGAAGTCTCGTCGCGAAACGGTCATGGACGCCTCCTCATACCGGGATCGACCCGAGCGTGACGACCCGTCCTTGCAAAAACCCTGCGGTGCGACGAAGCGCCGGCGGCCGATCGGCGGACGCGCCTCGACGGCGGCACCCCGATCATGCGGCCTGCATGGCGCGGCGGAGGAACGACGACAGCACATCCCCCGCCTGCCGCACCGCTTCACCGATGCGGGCCTCCGCAGCGTCCGCATCGGTCGCCGCCTCGGTGCTGCGGACCAGCTGGTCGTTGAGCACGAGCAGTGCAGAGACCGCGTGGGACAGCTCGCCGCAGCCGGCGGCCGTGGCCTGCAGCAGCCGCGCCTGCGCCGCGCGCAGCGCCGGGCTGGGCTCGCAGCCGAGCTCGTGGCGCAGGACCTGTCGGCAGCGGTCGTACGCGCGCAGGCCCTCGGCGCACTGACCGCTCCGCTCGAGCGCGAGGATCAGCGCCGTCCAGGCACCCTCATGCAGCGGGTCTCCGACGAGCGCCTGGTTCGCCCAGTCGATCGCCTCGGAGTCCGTCCCGAGGGCGGATGCGCACTCCGCCGCCAGCACGCGCGCCGCGGTGACGGCATCCGCATGACGATCGCGCTCCTCAGCCGCCCACGCGAGCCCGAGCTCGTCGCCGAGCAGCGGACCGGTCGCGAGGGCGAGCGCCTGCACGACGAGCGGATAGGCGGCAGCCGCCTCGGCTCGCTGTGCGCGGTGGAGCAGCGCCTCGAAGCGTGCCAGGTCCAGGTCGACGGCCGAGTCGTCGATCATGTAGCCACCGGTGGTGGTCCGCAGGGGCCCGGACTTGCCGCACGCGGGCTGCAAGTGCCTGCGCAGGAGGCAGACGTAGCTCTCGAGCGTCGCGCGCGCCTCCCTCGGCGGCCGGTCGCCCCAGAGCACATCGATCAGCGCGTCCTTGGAGACAGGGATGCCACGTCGCAGCAGCAGGACCTGCAGGATCTGACGCGGCTTCGGCCCACCGAGGTGCGTGCCCAGCACCACGCCGTCGCGGCGCACCACGAGCGGGCCGATGATGTTCACCGACAGCTGCGCCGGTTCGTCCCTGGGTCGGGTGTGCATCGTGCCCCCTGGGGTGAGGTCTGATGGCCCAATTGTCGTGCGCCGCTCCTGCACCGCGAAGCCGCTGGCCGTCAAGAGATCCTCAGTCCCGAGCGCGACCGCTCCGCAGGACTTGGGTCAACGATCGGCGGTGTGATGGCCGACGCCGAGCGCCAGTCGGCCGCCGGCCGCTCCCTCCAGGGTCAGGGCGATCGCCTGGTTGGGGATCTCGAACACGAGGGTCGCGCCGACGACCTCGCCCTGCTGGGCCTCGTCCACGTCCGGCGAGGCCCACAGCGCGCCGACGCGCCCTGACCCGAGGCCGAGGATCGTGTAGTCGTCGGCCGAGAACCGGATCCCGTCCTCGTCCATCGCCGTGAGCTCCAGCAGGATGCGGATCCGGTGCGCACCATCCGCGGGAGGCTCCGTGAGCACCGCGGGGGCGTCGCTCGGGAGCCAGCCGTCGTTCTCGAGCGGGATGACTCCGTTCACGCGTGCCAGGCCGCCCTCGAACGCAGCGGCGGCTCCGAGCGGAGCGATGGGCTCGCTCCTGGCCGCGAGCTCGGCGTAGACGGCCAGCCCTGTGCCGATGAGCACCATGAGCGCGACGGCGAGCAGCGTCCGAGGCCGCCGGAGCCGCTCGATCAGGGACGGCCGGGGCTCCGGCGCTCGGTGGCGCCCGCCAGCGTCCGAGTGGCCTGGAAGCGTCTGTCCAGCGGCAGGAAGGGCCATGCGCTCACCGTGCGCGGCGAGCCTTGGGAAAACCTCGGTCCGTCAGCTCGACCCCGGGCGTCAGCTCGCGCGCACATCCCACACGTGGTGCTCGAGGTCGTGCAGCGCGTAGACCAGCAGGGACTCGACGGTGAAGACGGAGCCGTTCGAGCGCCGGCCCGGGCGGTCCCACGCATCGGACGGCACCGCATCCGCCGCGTTGGCCAGCTCCGCGGCGGCGAGGTCGAGCTCGACGGCCACGTGCTCGGGCTCCTGCCCCGCGTAGTCGCCGTCGATCGCCGCCTGGTCCTGGTCCCAGTTCGCGAACTCCGGATCGTCCTCGGTGAGCATCTGGTCGAGCCGGGCCCGCATGACGCTGCAGACCTCGCGCACGTGCGCGGCGTACTCGAGCGGCGACCAGGTGTCCTCGTCGGGGCGCTCGCGCACCGCCTCGCCGTGCAGGCGCGCGTGCATCGCGGCCGCGGCGTCGCGGATGCGCTGGCTCAGGTCGCCCTGATCGACCGCCGCGGGGTCGAAGCCGCACTCGGGGCAGCGCTCGCGCAGCACCCACGTCCAATCCTTGGTGTCCGGCTCGATCGGCATGAGCCGAGCATGGCACGGCCTGCCGCACGCGGCTCGATCATCCTCGGGGATGAGGTGCGCACGACCCCGGGAGGACGCGGCGATCGGCGCGGCTTCGTAGCGTCGGAGGAGACGGAGAGGAGCCCCCATGTCGATGCTCGCCCTGCTCGAGACGCTCGCCACCACCGCGCTCGCCGCGCTCGCGATCGCGGCGGGCACGATCCTGGTGCTCGGCCTGCTCGTCGGCCTCACGGTCTGGCTGTCGGGGTCGCGCCCGGCGCGCGCACCGCGCCGCGGCTGACGCGGCATCCCGGCCGCGGCTCGCCGCGCTTGCGAGCGTCTCCGACGGGGCATACGGTTGTTCCTGAACGATCGGTCACTAATTCCCGGTCGGTGGTCCACGCAGTGGTCCTCGCACGGTGGTCTTCACACAGCGACGACGGAGTCAGGAGTCCCATGCCCCCCGAGGCCTTCCTCATCGGTGGTGCACGCACAGCGGTCGGTCGCTACGGCGGCGCGCTCGCGAGCGTCCGCCCTGACGATCTCGCCGCGCTCGTGCTCGGCGAAGCGGTGTCGCGCGCGGGCATCGACCCGGCGCTGATCGACGAGGTGATCCTCGGCGGCGCGAACCAGGCGGGCGAGGACAACCGCAACGTCGCGCGCATGGCCGTGCTGCTGGCGGGCCTGCCCGACGCGATCCCGGGCATCACCGTGAACCGCCTGTGCGCATCCGGCATGTCGGCCATCATCATGGCGTCGCAGATGATCCGCTCGGGCGACGCCGACATCGTCGTCGCCGGTGGCGTCGAGTCGATGACGCGCGCGCCCTGGGTGCAGGCGAAGCCCGAGAAGGCGTGGGCGAAGCCGGGCGAGGCCTTCGACACGTCGATCGGGTGGCGCTTCGCCAACCCGAAGCTCGCCGCCCGCGACAAGGCGACCTTCTCGATGCCGGAGACGGCGGAGGAGGTCGCGCGCGTCGATGGCATCTCGCGCGAGGACGCCGACGCGTTCGCGCTGCGCTCGCACGAGCGCGCGATCGCCGCGATCGACGGCGGCCGCTTCGCCGATGAGATCGTGGCGGTGCAGACGCGCGGCACCGAGGTGACCGTCGACGAGCAGCCCCGCCGCGACACGACCCTCGAGAAGCTCGCCTCGCTGCGCCCGGTCGTCGGCGGCGGGTCGGTCGTCACGGCCGGCAACAGCTCCTCCCTCAACGACGGGGCGTCGGCGATCGTCGTCGCGAGCGAGGATGCGGTGCGTCGCCTCGGGCTGACGCCGCGCGCCCGCGTCGTGAGCGGCGCGAGCGCCGGTGTTGCGCCCGAGGTGATGGGGCTCGGCCCCGTGCCCGCGACCGAGAAGGTGCTCGCGCGCACGGGACTGTCGATCGGCGACATCGGCGCCGTCGAGCTCAACGAGGCCTTCGCGACGCAGTCGCTCGCGACGATCCGGCGATTGGGGCTCGACCCCGAGATCGTGAACGCCGACGGCGGCGCGATCGCGCTCGGGCACGCGCTCGGCTCCTCCGGCACGCGATTGGTCGTGACGCTGCTCGGCCGCATGGAGCGCGAGGGCGCTCAGCGCGGCCTCGCGACGATGTGCGTCGGCGTCGGCCAGGGCACCGCGATCGTGCTGGAGCGCCCGTGACCGAGATCCCATCCCCCGCTGGTCGAGGAGGTCGGCGGAGCCGCCCGTATCGAGACCTGAGAGCCCTCTCGTCTCGATACGCGCCCTCCGGGTGCTGCTCGACGACCGGTGCATGGGCGGTGCGCGGATGAGCGAGACGCTGCGGATCGAGGATCGCGACAGCTTCGTGCTCGCGACGCTCGACCGTCCCGAGAAGCGCAACGCGATCGACCAGGAGCTCGTCGACGCGCTCCACCGGCTCTGCGCGCGGCTCGAGGTCGAGCGCCGAACGCTGGTGCTCACCGGCTCGGGCGGCACCTTCGCCGCCGGCGCCGACATCGCGCAGCTGCGCGAGCGCCGGGCGACCGACGCGCTCGCGGGCATCAACACCCGCTGCTTCCAGCGCATCCGCGCCCTGCCGATGCCGGTGATCGCCGTCCTCGACGGCTACGCGCTCGGCGGCGGTGCCGAGCTCGCCTACGCGGCCGACATCCGCATCGGCACCCCGACGCTCAAGATCGGCAATCCCGAGACCGGCCTCGGCATCATCGCGGCCGCGGGCGCCACCTGGCGACTGCAGGCGATC
This sequence comes from Agrococcus sp. DT81.2, assembly GCF_049844935.1. Lineage (NCBI taxonomy): Bacteria > Bacillati > Actinomycetota > Actinomycetes > Micrococcales > Microbacteriaceae > Agrococcus > Agrococcus sp. DT81.2. Next base: position 195,097 of record NZ_JBNCLZ010000002.1, read on the forward strand.
GTCGGCGAGGCGCTCGCCAACGAGATGCTGCTGACCGGTCGCATCCTCGGCGCCGACGAGGCGCTCGCCGCAGGCCTCGTCTCGGCGGTGCTCGAGCCCGGAGCCGCGCTCGCGCGGGCCATCGACATCGCCGATCGCATCGCCGAGCTCGACCCCGCGGCGACCCAGGCGACCAAGCGCGCGCTGCTCGCGCCGCTGAGCGCGCACCCCGAGATCGACCTCGCCGAGCAGGCGGTGCTCTTCGAGAGCCCCGAGAAGCAGCGACGGATGACCGAGTTCCTCGAGCGGAGAAGCAAGCGATGATCGACGACACAGACGCAGCGGTCGGCGCGGGCGCGCCCGAGCGCGTCGGCGTGCTCGGCGGCGGCCGCATGGGCGCGGGCATCGCCCACGCGTTCGTGCTCGCCGGCAGCCAGGTGGTGGTCGTCGAGCGCGACCACGAGGCCGCGGAGGCCGCGGAGGAGCGCGTGCGCGCAAGCCTCGCGAAGAGCGTCGAGCGCGGCTGGGCCGAGCCCATCGACGAGCTCACCGGCCGGCTGCGCGTCGCGACCGACGTCGCAGCGTTCGCCGACGCCGACCTCGTGATCGAGGCCGTGCCCGAGGACGGGACGCTCAAGGCGGATGCGCTCGCGCGCGTCGAGGCCGTCCTCACCGACCGCGCGGCGCTCGCCAGCAACACGTCGTCGATCTCCATCGACGCGCTGGCCGCCAACCTCGCCCGGCCCGCCCGCTTCCTCGGGCTGCACTTCTTCAACCCGGTTCCCGCATCCGCGCTCGTCGAGATCGTGCTCGGCGACGCCACCGAGCCCCGGCTCGCGAACGACGCGCGCGCGTGGGTGGAGGCGATCGGCAAGGCGCCCGTGACCGTGCACGACGCCCCTGGCTTCGCGAGCTCGAGGCTCGGCGTCGCGATCGGGCTCGAGGCGATCCGCATGGTCGAGGAGGGCGTCGCGAGCCCCGGCGACATCGACCTCGCGATGGAGCTCGGCTACAAGCACCCCACCGGCCCGCTGCGCACGACCGACATCGTCGGGCTCGACGTGCGACTCGGCATCGCCGAGCAGCTGCACCGCGAGCTGGGCGAGCGGTTCCGGCCGCCCGAGCTGCTGCGCCAGATGGTCGCGGAGGGCCGGCTCGGCAAGAAGAGCGGCCGCGGCTTCTACGACTGGGACTGACCACCGAACTTCCCCGAACCGCCGGTCTTGCCTGCGAAACACCGAAGTTCAGGGAAGTTCGACGACACAGCACGAATGACAGACAGATGGAGACGACGATGTCCGACCTCATGACCCGCACGCGCATCCTGCCCAGCTACGTGCAGGACGGCTGGTGGCAGCCCGCCGAGGGCGCCGCCGACGACGCGACCGTCGTGCGCGACGCCTCGACCGGCGAGGAGGTCGTGCGCGTCTCGACCTCCGGCCTCGACCTCGCGGCGGCGCTCGAGCACGCCCGCACGGTCGGCCAGCACAGCCTCGCGCCGCTCACCTTCCACCAGCGCGCGATCCTGCTGAAGCAGATGGCGCTCGCGCTCACCGAGCGCAAGAGCGAGCTGTACGAGCTGTCGAGCCGCACGGGCGCGACGAAGAACGACTCGTGGGTCGACATCGACGGCGGCATCGGCGTGCTCTTCACGTACTCGTCGAAGGGCCGTCGCGAGATGCCGCAGTCGACGATCTACCTCGACGGCCCCGTCGAGCAGCTGTCGAAGGACGGCTCGTTCCTCGCGCGCCACATCTGCACGACCCTGCCGGGCGTCGCGGTGCAGATCAACGCGTTCAACTTCCCCGTCTGGGGCGCGCTCGAGAAGCTCGCGCCCGCGTTCCTCGCCGGCATGCCGACGGTCATCAAGCCGGCGACGCCGACCGGCTACGTCGCCGAGCACATGGTGCGCATCCTCGCCGAGTCGGGCCTGCTGCCGGCCGGTGCCGTGCAGCTCGTCTCGGGCTCCGCGCGCGACCTGCTCGACCACCTGCGGCTCGGCGACACCGTGAGCTTCACCGGCTCCGCGTCGACCGCCGAGGGCCTGCGCCTCCACGACGCCGTGCAGACGGGCGGCGTGCGCTTCACCGTCGAGACCGACTCGATCAACGCATCCGTGCTCGGCCCGGACGCCACCCCCGGCACCCCCGAGTTCGACGCATTCGTGCGCGGGCTCGTCACCGAGATGACCTCGAAGGCCGGGCAGAAGTGCACCGCCATCCGCCGTGCGCTGGTGCCGAGCGGCATGACGGATGCCGTGGCCGACGCCGTGCGCGACCGGATCGCCGCGAAGGTGGTCGTCGGCGACCCCCGCGCGGAGGGCGTCACGATGGGGCCGCTCGCCTCCACCGGGCAGCGCGACGAGGTGCTCAAGCAGCTGATGAAGCTGCGCGAGGGCGGCGGCCAGATCGTCGTGGGCGGCGACGCGGGGCACGTGACCCTCGCCGACGGCTCGCTCGGCGAGGCCGCGGACGGCGCGTTCGTCGCGCCGACGCTGCTCTCGTTCGCCGACCCCGAGTCGGATGCGCTGCACCAGGTCGAGGCGTTCGGCCCGGTCGCGTCGCTCGTCGAGTACGGCAGCGCCGAGCAGGCGGCCGAGATCGTCGCGCGCGGCGGCGGCTCGCTCGTCACCTCGATCGCCTCGCACGACGGGGCGTTCGTGAGCGAGCTCACCCGCCGCATCGCGCCGCACAACGGCCGCATCCTGCTGCTCGACCGCGACGACATGCGCGCATCCACCGGCCACGGCTCGCCGCTGCCGATGCTCGTGCACGGCGGCCCCGGCCGCGCGGGCGGCGGCGAGGAGCTCGGCGGCATCCGCTCGGTGCTCCACCACATGCAGCGCACCGCCATCCAGGGATCGCCGTCGATGCTCACGGCCCTCACCGGGGTGTGGCACCAGGGCGCCGCCTCGTCGACCGAGGCACCGCATCCGTTCCGGAAGTCGCTCGCCGAGCTGCGGATCGGCGACCAGGTCGTCTCGGAGCGCCGCGTGATCACGCTCGACGACATCGAGCACTTCGCCGAGTTCACGGGCGACACGTTCTACGCGCACATGGATCAGGAGGCGGCCGAGGCGAACCCGTTCTTCCCGGGCCGCGTCGCGCACGGCTACCTGCTGCTGTCGTTCGCCGCTGGGCTCTTCGTGGAGCCGGCGCCGGGCCCCGTGCTCGCGAACACCGGCCTCGACAACCTGCGCTTCATGACGCCGGTCTCCCCCGGTGACTCGCTGCGGGTGACGCTGACGGCGAAGCAGATCACGCCGCGCGAGACCGACCCGTACGGCGAGGTGCGGTGGGATGCGGTGCTCACGAACCAGGACGACGAGACGGTTGCGCAGTACGACCTGCTGACGTACGTCGCGAAGGAGCAGTAGCCGGCGCCTTCTGCGGCACGGAAAGGCCCCTCCCAGTCGCTGGGAGGGGCCTTTCCGTGCGTGAGCCGATCTACTCGGCGGGCAGCACCAGCTGCTGGCCGGCCATGATCAGGTCGGGGTTCGAGACCGTCGCCTGGTTCACGGCGAAGATGCCGAGCCAGCCGCTGTCGACGCCCTGCGCCTGCGCGATCTCGAAGAGCGTGTCGCCCGGCACGACCGTGTAGGTCACGTCACCCGGCTGGACGTCGGGCAGCTGCAGCGCGGCCGGCGCGGCCTGCTGCACGGGCGCGGCCTGCTGCGCGGGCGCGGCCTGCTCGGCCGGTGCCGGCGCGGGCGCGGGCGCGGCCTGCTGTGCCGGTGCCGGCGCGGGTGCGGGTGCGGGTGCGGGCGCCGGTGCGGGTGCCGGCGCTGCCGCGCGCGGCTCAGCCGCCCCGGTGGCGCCGATCTTCACCGAGCACGTGGGCCATGCGCCCCAGCCCTGCACGGCCAGCGTGTTCTCGGCGACGCGGATCTGCTCCTCGCGCGAGGCGTCGGCGGGGTTGCCGCTGCCGCCGAACGCCTGCCACGTCGACAGCGAGAACTGCAGGCCGCCGTAGTAGCCGTTGCCGGTGTTGATAGCCCAGTTGCCGCTCGACTCGCACTGCGCGAGGGCGTCCCAGGTCGAGTCGGATGCCGCGTGCGCGGCCGTCGGCACGAGCACGGCTCCGGCGACGGTCGCGATGCCGGTGGCGACGATGCCCGCGACGGCGCGCTTCGATCGGCGGGCACGGTTGATGGTGTGGTGCTTGCTCACAATTGAACTCCACGGCCCCGCCTCGGACGCGCGCTGCGCGCTCGGCCGCCCGACCGGAAGAGTTGGATTCGATGGCGCGGAGGACTCTCGGGGCGGATGCGACGGCCGTCCTTCGCGGGTTCAGAGTCCCGACCCTAGCGAAGATCACGATTCGATAACAACCGGCGTGTCGTGCAGATCAGCTTTGGGCGTGTCGTGCACCTCAGAGCGAGGTCGGCTCCCGCAGTCCCGTGCGGACGAGCTCGAGCACCGAATCGGCGAGCTGCTCGGGGCTGACCGGCCCGTCCGGGCGGTACCACTCGACGATCGAGTTGACCATGCCGAAGGTGAGCCGCTCGGCGATGCGCGGATCCATGTCGGCGCGCAGCGTGCCCTCCTCGCGCGACAGCTCGAACAGCGCCCCCAGCTTGCGGTCGATCTCGCGCCGGCGACGCATCGCCTCGAGCTCGATCGGGGTGTTGCCGCGCAGCCGCAGCAGCAGCGTCACGAACGGCATCTGCTCGCACAGCACGAGCACGGCGCCCCGCACGACGTAGCGGATGCGGCTCACGACCGGCCCGGACGTCGCCTCCGGTGCGTCGAACACCGCCTCCAGCGCGTCGAGCGCCTTGCCGAGGGCGACCTCGAGCATCTGCTCCTTCGACGCGAAGTGGTGGTAGATCGCCGACTTCGACAGGCCGAGCCGGTCGGCGATCACGCCGAGCGACGTGGCGTCGTAGCCGCGCTCGTTGAACGCCGCGACGACCACCTCGAGCATCGAGTCACGGTCGTAGCCGGGGCGGCCGCGACGGGCGACGATGGGCGAGGTGGTCATCGATCCATCCTCCAGCATGGGCGTGGTCTCGATACGCGGCCGGGCTCCGCCCGACTGCTACTCGACCACCGGGGACGCCGCGCGGAGGTCGTAGACGCGCTTGTACTTGCCCTCCGAGCGCGGCAGCGAGCCGGTCGGCACGACCTCGACGTCGACGGTCGTGCCGATGCGCTCCTTCACCCGCAGCTTCAGGATCTCGGCGGCGGCGGTCGAGACGACGGGCTTCACGCCCGGCGTGCACTCGATCTTCACGACCAGCCCGTCCATGCGCCCTCGGTTGACGAGCTCGAGGATGAAGTGCGGCGTCAGGTGCTCGATCTCGAGCACGATCTCCTCGATCTGCGTCGGGAAGACGTTGACGCCGCGCACGATGAGCATGTCGTCGTTGCGGCCGGTGATCTTCTCGATGCGGCGCATCGTCGGCTGCGCCGAGCCCGGCAGCAGCCGCGTCAGGTCGCGCGTGCGGTACCGGATCACCGGGAACGCCTGCTTCGTGAGCGACGTGAAGACGAGCTCGCCCATCTCGCCGTCGGCCAGCTGCTCGCCGGTCTCACCGTCGATGATCTCGGGCAGGAAGTGGTCCTCCCAGATGGTCGGGCCGTCCTTCGTCGACGCGAACTCGCTGCCGACGCCCGGCCCCATGACCTCCGAGAGGCCGTAGATGTCGACCGCGTCGATGCCCATCCGCCGCTCGAGCTCGTGCCGCATCTCGTTCGTCCACGGCTCCGCGCCGCAGATCGCGACCTTGAGCGACGTCTCGCGCGGGTCGAGACCGGCCTCCTCGAACGCATCCGCGATCGTCAGCAGGTACGACGGCGTGCACATGATCGCGTCAGGCTCGAAGTCGCGGATCAGCTGCACCTGCCGCGCCGTCTGCCCGCCAGAGACGGGGATGACCGTGGCGCCGAGCCGCTCGATGCCCGCGTGCGCGCCCTGCCCGCCGGTGAAGAGGCCGTAGCCGTAGGCGTTGTGCACCTTCATGCCCGGGCGCACGCCCGCGGCGCGCAGCGAGCGGGCGACGACCTCGGCCCAGACCTCCAGGTCGGCCTTCGTGTAGCCGACGACCGTCGGCCGGCCGGTGGTGCCGGAGGAGGCGTGGATCCGCGCGACCTGCTCCATCGGCACCGCGAACATGCCGAACGGGTACGACTCGCGCAGATCCTCCTTGGTCGTGAAGGGCAGGCGCTGCAGGTCGTCGAGCGAGCGGATGTCATCCGGGTGCACGCCTGCCTCGTCGAGCTTGCGCGTGTAGGTCGGCACGTTCGCGTAGGCGTGGCGCACGGTCTGCTGCAGCCGCTCGAGCTGCAGCGCTCGCAGCTCGTCGGGCGAGAGGCGCTCGCCGGCGTCGCGGAGGTCATCGGGTGCGGTGGACTGTTCGAGCATCGTTGCTCTCTTCCCTCGTTCTTGAATCTTGTCGAACTTCCCTGAACTGCCGAATTCCGATCCGGGAACCGGCTGTTGGGGGAAGTTCGACTTCGGGCGGTGGGTCAGGCGGGGCCGCCGGCGCCCGCGGGCGTCGCTGCGGCGTCGATGGATGGCGCGGTGCGGTTGGTGGAGAAGGAGCGGCCGCGGAACTCGGCCACCGTGTCGCCCGTCTCGTCGACGATCGAGACGTCGTAGATGCCGTTGCGGCCGGATCTCCAGCGCCGCTCGGCGGTCGCGGTGAGCGTCTGCCCGGCGTGCGTCGCCTTCGCGAACGTGATGTCGGCGCCGGATGCGACGGTCACCGTGGCGTCCTCGTTGCACGCGTACGCGAACGCCGTGTCGGCGAGCGTGAAGACGAGCCCACCGTGCGTGATGCCGAAGCCGTTCACCATCGCGTCGGTGATCGGCATGGTGAGCACGGCGCGACCGCGCTCGAGCTCGGCGATCTCGATGCCGAAGGCCTCCTTGGCCCTGTCGGTCTCGGCCATGATCGTGGCCAGCCAGCTCTCGTCTCGCATCCGCGCTCCATTGCGTTCAGGTGACATCTGCGTGCGGGTGACACGCCTTCAGGTGACAGCATCGTCGTGCCCGTGGGCCTTGCTCGAGCGACCGTTGCGGGTGCGCTCGGTGCGAGTCTATACTTACTGAACGTTCGGTCACTAATTCCGAACCGAAGGAGAGGGAGTCGACGATGACGCTCACCGCACCCGACGCATCCGCGACCGGCACGCCCGACGAGGCGGAGCTGCAGGCGCGCTTCGATGCGCTCATCGAGGCCGACCAGCGCATCGAACCGCGCGACTGGATGCCCGACGCGTACCGGAAGACGCTCATCCGCCAGATCTCGCAGCACGCGCACTCCGAGATCATCGGCATGCAGCCGGAGGGCAACTGGATCTCGCGGGCACCGAGCCTCAAGCGCAAGGCCATCCTGATGGCCAAGGTGCAGGACGAGGCGGGCCACGGGCTCTACCTCTACTCCGCCGCGCAGACGCTCGGCATCAGCCGCGACGAGATGACCGAGCAGCTCATCACCTCTCGCGCGCGCTACTCGTCGATCTTCAACTACCCGACGCCGACGTGGGCCGACATGGGCGCGATCGGCTGGCTCGTCGACGGCGCCGCGATCTGCAACCAGGTGCCGCTGTGCCGCGCCTCCTACGGCCCGTACGGCCGCGCGATGGTGCGCATCTGCAAGGAGGAGTCGTTCCACCAGCGGCAGGGCTTCGAGATCCTGCTCGAGCTGAGCCAGGGCACCCCCGAGCAGCACCGGATGGCGCAGGAAGCCGTGGACCGCTGGTACTGGCCGAGCCTCATGATGTTCGGCCCGCCCGACGACGAGTCGCCCAACTCGGCGCAGTCGATGGCGTGGAAGATCAAGCGCTTCTCGAACGACGAGCTGCGTCAGCGCTTCGTCGGCATGCTCGTGCCGCAGGTCGAGGTGCTCGGGCTCACGCTGCCCGACCCGAACCTGCGCTGGAACGAGGCCGAGGGCAAGTGGGACATGTCCGAGATCGACTGGACCGAGTTCAACGAGGTGCTCGCCGGCCGCGGCCCCGCCAACGCCCAGCGCATCCAGCACCGCCGAGACGCGCACGAGGACGGTGCGTGGGTGCGTGAGGCGGCTGCCGCGTACGCCGAGAAGCGCGCGGCGCGCGAGCGCGTCGCCGCCTGACCCCCCCCACCCGACACGAGCGTCGAACTTCCCCGAACTCCGGGTCTCGACGAAGAAAGCCCGGACTTCAGGGAAGTTCGATGGAGCAGAACGAGGAGACGAAGATGTCGACACCCGGAGACGTCGCCGGCGAGGGCTGGCCGCTGTACGAGGTGTTCGTGCGCGCCAACCGCGGACTGAGCCACGTGCACGTCGGCTCGCTGCACGCGCCCGACGACGACATGGCGCTGCGCAACGCGCGCGACCTCTACACGCGACGCAATGAGGGCGTCTCCGTGTGGGTCGCGCGCTCGACCGCCATCACGACGAGCGACCCCGACCAGAAGGGCGCGTTCTTCGAGAGCCCGGCGGGCAAGAACTACCGCCACGCCAAGTACTACGAGAAGAGCGCGGAGGTCCCCCACCTGTGAACGCCCAGCTGAACGACGCGGAGCTGAACGAGGCCGACCTCGCCGCCGCCGAGGCGACCGCGAGCAGCGCCGAGCCGACCGTGACCGAGGCCCAGCGCACGGCACCGCGCGACGCCGCCGCCATCGCCGCCATGCACGACGCCGAGGCGGCCGACGTGCACGGCGACGTCAGCGTCGACGAGCTGCACCTGACGGCCGAGCTGACGGGGGCGGATGCGTCCGCGGTCGCGAGCCCGGACGTCGCGGAGTACGCGCTGCGGCTCGGCGACGACGCGCTGATCCTCTCGCAGCGTCTCGGCTGGTGGATCTCGCGCGCGCCGGAGCTCGAGGAGGACATGGCGCTCGGCAACATCGCGCTCGACCTGCTCGGGCACGCGCGCTCGCTGCTGCACTACGCGGGCACCGCCTCCGGCCGCAGCGAGGACGACCTCGCTTACTGGCGCGACGAGCACGAGTTTCGCTGCGCATGGCTGTTCGAGCAGCCGAACGGCGACTTCGCCCACACGATCGCCCGCGGCCTGATCGCCGCGATCTGGATGCAGGAGCTGTACACGGCGCTGTCGCAGTCGACGGATGCGTCGCTCGCCGCGATCGCGGCGAAGTCGGTCAAGGAGGTCGCGTACCACCGCGACCACGCCGTGCAGTGGACGCTGCGGCTCGCTGGCGGCACCGAGGAGTCCCGCCGCCGCCTGCTCGTCGCGCTCACCGACACCTGGCCGTACACCGACGAGCTGTTCCGCGACGACGAGCTGCACGAGCGGCTCGGCGACATCGTGCCGCGCCCGTCCAGCCTGCGCGCGGGCTTCGACGAGATCTGGAACGCGGTGCTCGCCGAGGCCGAGATCACCGAGGCCGACTTCACGCATCCGCGCATCGGCCAGTCCTCCGGCGGCGGCCGCCACGGCAACCACTCGACCCACCTCGGGCCGCTGCTCGCCGAGATGCAGGTGCTGGCGCGCCGCCACCCCGGAGCGACGTGGTGATGGCCACCGCATCCGCCCCCTCCGACCTGCGTGACCGCGCCTGGCAGGTCGCGGCCGCCGTCGTCGACCCCGAGGTGCCGGTGCTGACGATCGAGGACCTCGGCGTGCTCCGCGGCGTGCGGATCGACGGCGAGACGACGGTCGTGACGCTCACGCCCACCTACTCCGGCTGCCCGGCGATCGACCAGATGCGCGACGACGTGCTGCTCGCGCTCACCGCCGAGGGCTTCCGCGAGGTGCGCGTCGACTTCACGCTCTCGCCCGCCTGGACGACCGACTGGATGAGCGAGGCCGGCAAGGCGAAGCTCGAGCAGTACGGCATCGCGCCGCCCACGCACCGCGCGGGCGAGCGGCAGGGGCCGATCCCGCTCTCGCTGGGCGTGAAGTGCCCGCGCTGCGGGAGCCTGCGCACCCGCGAGGTGTCGCGCTTCGGCTCCACGGCATGCAAGAGCCACTTCGAGTGCCTCGCGTGCCTCGAGCCCTTCGACCACTTCAAGGTGCACTGATGGCCGCCATCAATCTGGGGAGCAGCACGTCGCGCAAGCGAGCCCGCTTCCACGAGCTCGAGGTCGCGAACGTGCGGCCGCTCACCGAGCACGCCGTCGAGGTCACCTTCGCGGTGCCCGAGGAGCTGCACGACGACTTCGGCTACGTCGCCGGCCAGCACCTCGCGCTGCGAGCGACGATCGACGGCCATGAGGTGCGCCGCTCCTACTCGATCTGCCGCCCGCCGACCCCCGGTTCGATCTCGGTCGCCATCAAGCGCGACCTGGGCGGCCGCTTCTCCACCTGGGCGAACGAGGAGCTGCAGCCCGGCGCCCGCATCGACGTGATGGTGCCGCAGGGCACGTTCACCTCGGCGCTCGAGCGGGTGGACGGCGCGCACGTCGTCGGCATCGCCGCCGGCAGCGGCATCACACCGATGATGGCGCTCGCCCACGAGGTGCTGTCGCGCTCGGACACCTCGACGTTCTCGCTGCTGTTCTCGAACCGGTCGACGCTCGACGTGATGTTCATCGAGGAGCTCGCCGACCTGAAGGACCGCTACCCGTCGCGTCTCGCCCTGCACCACGTGCTCTCGCGCGAGCAGCGCGCCGCGCCCCTCATGTCCGGCCGCATCGACGAGGAGCGGCTCGACCGCATCCTCACCGAGCTCATCCGCCCGGACTCGGTCGACGAGTGGTTCCTCTGCGGGCCCTTCGAGCTCGTGCAGCTGTGCCGCGACGTGCTCGAGCGCAAGGGCGTCGACCCGGCGCACGTGCGCTTCGAGCTCTTCACCACCGGCAAGCCGGTCGACGCGGGCGGCGATCGCGGCCGACCCGTGCAGGTCGACGCGGGCGAGGAGACCTGGACGCTCGACTTCACGCTCGACGGCCAGTCGACGCAGGTGGAGTCGCCCGTCGCGGCGCGCGAGTCGATCCTCAACGCGGCGCTCCGCGTGCGACCCGACGTGCCGTTCGCGTGCGCCGGCGGCGTGTGCGGCACCTGCCGGGCGAAGGTCGTCTCGGGCAGCGTGAGCATGACCGAGAACTACGCGCTCGAGCCCGACGAGATTGAGCGCGGCTACGTGCTCACGTGCCAGTCGCATCCGCAGCCAGACACGAAGCAGCTGGTCGTCGACTACGACGTCTAGCCCCGGCCGATCGAGCAGCAGCCGCCCCCGTCGATCGAGTAGCAGCCGAAGGCCGCGTATCGAGATCCACGACCTGGCCGATCGAGCGGCTAGCGTGCGAAGGACGCAGACGAAGGAGTCCCCGATGATCGACCTCACCATCACCGACGACATCGCCGAGGTCGTGCTGAACGCGCCCGAGAAGCGCAACGCGGTCGACGCGACCGCGCTCGGGGAGTTGTCGGATGCGTACGCCGAGGCCGAGCGCGCAGGCGTGCGCGCGCTCGTGCTGCGCGGCGAGGGCCGCGCCTTCTGCGCCGGCCGCGACATCTCGGAGGTCGACCCGCGCACCGACGACGCGATCGGCTTCCTGCGCGACACGCTGCAGCCGCTGCTGCAGCGGATGGCCGCGTTCCCCGCTCCGACCTTCGCGGCCGCGCACGGCGCGTGCCTCGGCATCGGGCTGGGACTCCTGGTGGCGACCGACGTCGTCTACGTCGCCGAGTCGGCGAAGGTCGGCAGCCCGTTCGCGGCGCTCGGCGCGACGCTCGACTCGGGCGGCCACGCGCTCTTCTACGAGCGGCTCGGCGCCCACCGCACGCTCGACCTGATCTACTCCGGGCGGCTCATGTCGGGTGCCGAGGCCGTCGCGCTCGGTCTCTTCTCGCAGTCGTTCCCCGACGACGACGTGCTCGACGCGACCCGTGCCGCCGCCGCCCACGCCGCGGTCGGCCCCACGCTCGCCTACTTCGCCTCGAAGGAGATCATCCGCGGCCTCCGCGACGAGCGGATGGGGCTGTGGCAGTCGGTCGACGCCGAGAACATCGCGCAGGCGGCGCTCGCGCAGACCGCCGACTTCCGCGAGGGCTTCGCCGCCTTCCAGCAGAAGCGCACGCCCACCTTCACGGGCCGCGCGTAGTCGGTCGCCGCCGGTAGCGTTCGGCCATGGACCACCTGGCCGTGCTCGGCGACCTGCAGTCGGAGTTCCTCGAGACCACCCGACGCGCCGATCCTGACGTGCGCATCCCGTGGCTAGGGCGCTGGACCGTGCGGTCGCTCGTCGTGCACCTCTCCCGCATCCACCACTGGGCCGCCGCGCAGGCGCGACGCGAGCAGGAGACGCCGCTCGGGCGCGGCCCGTTCGACCTGCCGGTGCTCTACGAGGAGTGCGCGCGAGAGCTGCGCGAGACGCTCGCAGAGCTCGACCCGGGCGCTCGCGCGTGGACGCTGCTCGACGACGGCGTGCCGCGGAGCGAGCAGGTCGGCACCGTCGCCTTCTGGCACGGCCGGCAGGTGCTCGAGACGCTCGTGCACCTGTGGGACCTGCGCACGGCGATCGGCGAGCGGCTCGAGGTCGACGACGTGCTGTGGCTCGACTGCCTCGATGAGGCCGTGACGGTCATGCATCCCCGGCAGGTGCGGCTCGGCCGGGTCACCGCTCCCACTGCACGGGTGTCGTTCGCGTCGGCCGGGACGGATGCGATGCTGGAAGTTCGAGGCGCACCCGCCGATGCGACCGAGGCGGTCGTCGCCGGGCCGGTCGAGGCCCTCGCGCTCATCGTCTGGGGCCGACTCGGCCTCGATGCCGACGGCGTGGAGGTGCGCGGCGACCGCGGCGCTGCGGAAGCGCTGCTGGCCGCCGGCCTGACCCCGTAGCCGCGCGTGCGCTCCGCTGGCACGCTCCGCGGTTGCCGCACTCCATCCGGGTTCCCGCGCGGATCTGTGGGTGCGCCGGGCCAGACACCCGCAGATCGGTACCAGAAGCCAAATGGGGCGATCCGGCCGACCGGCTTCCGGTACGGATCGGCGGGTGCGCGCGCCGGTCACCCGCAGGTCAGTACGAGCACGCATCCGGGCGCCACATCCGATGCGCTTCGTTCATCTTTTTTCGCCCAGCGGTACCTGTGAGGGTGCTGGATGGGGGACACTGAGCGAGTGAGCATCGCCAGCACCGTCCCGGTCGGTCAACCCCTGTACGGGGCGTCGTTCGGCCAGTCGATCCAGCGCTTCTTCCAGGGCTACGTGAAGTTCTCGGGCCGTGCGAGCCGCAGCGAGTTCTGGTGGGCGATGCTGTTCACCTTCCTCCTCGCGCTCGTCGTCCAGATCCCGTTCTGGGTCGTGTGGGTGGCGTTCATGACGCAGGCCGTTGCCGCGGAGACGGCGAGCACGCCGGTCAGCGACAGCGGCTTGCTCGCGCTCTCCGGCGGGATGCTGGCCGTCATCGCGGTGATGGCTGTCGTCTCCCTCGCGATCGTGCTGCCGACGTACGCGGTGATGTGGCGGCGCCTGCAGGACGCGAACTTCCACGGCGCCTTCATGCTGCTGTCGCTCGTCGGGCTCGGCATCGTGCCGCTCGTCATGTGCGCGCTGCCGTCCAACCCCGAGGGGGTGCGCTTCGACCCCGCGTACTCGGGTCAGATCGCCTACGGCTACCAGCCCGCCGCCTCCCCCGCGTACGGGCAGCCCGTGCTCTACGGACCGGCGGCCTCGTCGCCCGCGTATGGCCAGCAGCCTTACGGCCAGCAGCCGTACGGGCAGCCGTCGCAGCCCTACAGCCAGGGCTACCAGCAGGGGGCGACGTCGCCGATCCCGCAGACGTACGGCGGCCAGTCCTACGGCGGCCAGTCCTACGGCGGCACGCCCTACGGCCAGCCGGCCGGCGACGGCTCGCAGCAGCAGTAGAGGCGGCGGCCGCGCCGCCACCGCACCGCGCCGAACCCCGAGGACCGCCTCCTGTCAGCGGCACCTGCGAGGCTGATCCTGTGACGAACCCCCGCGCCGAGCTCCGCGACGCGGCCCTCGAGATCCTGCGAACGCTCGTCGGCTCCCCCGACGCCGACTTCCACGAGGGCCAGTTCGAGGCGATCGAGACGCTGGTCGCCGACCGCGAGCGCGCGCTCGTCGTCCAGCGCACCGGCTGGGGCAAATCGGCCGTCTACTTCGTCGCCACCCTGCTGCTCCGCCGCCAGGGCGCCGGCCCCACGCTGCTCGTCTCGCCGCTCCTCGCCCTCATGCGCGACCAGGTCGCGGCCGCCGCCCGCGCCGGCGTCCGCGCCGTGGCGATCAACTCGGCCAACGCGCACGAGTGGGCGGATGTGCTGCGGCAGCTGGACGACGACGAGGTCGACGTGCTGCTCGTCTCGCCCGAGCGGCTCAACAACCCGCGGTTCCGCGAGGAGCAGCTGCCGAAGCTGATCCCGCGCACGGGGCTCCTCGTCGTCGACGAAGCGCACTGCATCTCCGACTGGGGCCACGACTTCCGTCCCGACTACCGCCGCCTTCGCGACCTGATCGCCGACATGCCGCAGGGGGTGCCGGTGCTGGCGACGACCGCGACCGCCAACGCCCGCGTCGTCACTGACGTCGCCGAGCAGCTCGAGCACGCCGGCGGCCGACCCGTCGTGACGATCCGCGGCCCGCTCGCGCGCGCATCCCTTCGCCTGGGCGTGCTGCGGCTGCCCGACGCCGGCGCCCGCCTCGGCTGGCTGCTCAGCCACCTCGACGCGCTGCCCGGTTCCGGCATCATCTACGCGCTCACCGTCTCGGCAGCCGAGGACACCGCCCGGCTGCTGCGCGAGGCGGGGCACGAGGTGCAGGCGTACACCGGCCGAACGGATGCCGGTGACCGCGAAGGGCTCGAGCAGGCGCTCAAGGACAACCGGGTCAAGGCGCTCGTCGCGACGAGTGCGCTCGGCATGGGCTTCGACAAGCCCGACCTCGGCTTCGTCATCCACCTCGGCGCTCCCTCGTCACCCGTCGCGTACTACCAGCAGGTCGGCCGAGCCGGCCGTGCCGCGATGATCGCGGGCAAGGCGGCCAGCGCCGATGTGCTGCTGCTGCCCGGACCCGAGGACGAAGCGATCTGGCAGTACTTCGCGACGTCGTCGATGCCCGACGAGCAGAAGGCGCTCGCCGTGATCGACGAACTCGCCTTCGAGGGTGCGCCGCTCTCCACCCCGGCCCTCGAGGCACGAGTCAACCTCAAGCGCACACCGCTCGAGCTGCTGCTCAAGGTGCTCGACGTCGACGGCGCCGTGCAGCGAGTCACGGGCGGATGGGTCGCCACCGGGAGACCGTGGGTCTACGACGCGGACCGGTACGGCCGCATCGCCGCCGCTCGCCTGCAGGAGCAGGCCTCGATGCTCGAGTACGAGCGCACGAGCGGTTGCCGCATGGAGTTCCTCCAGCGCACCCTCGACGACGACACGGCCGTGCCTTGCGGCCGGTGCGACAACTGCGCGGCCGCGGCAGGGCAGCCGGCCTGGTACCCGAGCGATGTGCGCGAGGAGGCGTCCGGTCGGGCGAAGCAGTCGCTCAGCCGCGTCGGTGTCGCCATCGAGCCGCGCGCGCAGTGGCCGACGGGAGCCGAGAAGCTCGGCGTGCCGGTCAAGGGCAGGATCGCGCCGGCGGAGCGTGTCGAAGAGGGGCGTGCCCTCGCGCGGCTCACCGACCTCGGCTGGGGCGGCACCCTCCGCGACCTGCTCGCTCGAGCCACTCCGGACGCGCCCGCGAGTCCCGCCCTCGTCCAGGCGTGCATCCGCGTGCTGGCCGAGTGGGGCTGGGACGAGCGCCCAGCGGCAGTCGTCAGCCTGCCGTCACGGCGCCGACCGCAGCTGATCGACTCGGTCGCCCGCGCGCTCTCCGACGCCGGCCGATTGCCGTACCTCGGCACGCTGAGCCTCGTCGACGGTGGCCCGTCGGGCGAGCCGGGCGGCAACAGCGCCTACCGCCTGGCGAGCGTCTGGGACCGGTTCGGCCTCGGACCCGAGCTCGCGACCGCGGTCCAAGCCCATGCGGGCCGCCCCGTGCTGCTCGTCGACGATCTGGTCGACAGCCGATGGACGATCACGGTCGCCGGCCGCCTGCTCCGCGCAGCCGGAGCATCCGCCGTGCTGCCGTTCAGCCTCGCCGTGCAGGCGTAGCCGGCGTCGCGGCCGCGCCGAGCGCAGCGGTCACGCCGGAACGAACCGGATGTCCGCCGCTTCCCGCGGTCGGAAGCGCTCCTCGAACGCCCGATCCGTCGGCGCCCACACCTCGCGCCACAGCGCGTCATGGTCGGCGCCGGCGTGGCGGTCGCGACGCATCCCGCGCTCCATCGCCTCCTCGAGCGGCACGTCGACCCAGACGGTGACGTCGAGCCGCGGAAGGAGCCGCGGGTGCAGCAGCCCGACGGCGTCGACGAGCTGCACGCGCGCGACGGGGGCGACGCGCGGCGGCTGCCGGCCGCCGGTCGCCCAGTCGACGGGGTGGAACTCGGCCGCACGGCCGGCGCGGAGCTCGTCGAGGACCGCGCCCAGCTCATCCCGCAGCAGTGCGGACCAGTCGTCGCTGGGCGCCCGGCTGCCGAGCGGGTCGAGGAAGTCGTCGCCGCGCACGCGACGGGCCGCTGGCAGCCGATCGGCGAGGGCTCGCGCGAGCGTCGACTTGCCGGCGCCGCCGAAGCCCGCGATGCCGACCACCACCACGCGCCGCTCGGCCAAGCGCGCTCGGATGCGCTCGGCCAGCTCGTCGACGGACGTCACGGCGGTCATGGCGGCGGTCATGGCGGCGTTCAAGCAGCCTCGGTGCGCTCGGACTCGCGGGCGTCGGCGGCGGGGCGGATGCGCAGGCTCGACAGCAGGCCGACGACGAGCGCGGCGGCCGCGATCCATCCGGCGAGCGAAGTGCCGTCCGTCATCGCCGCACGCGCCGCGTCGGCGATGAACGCCGTCTGCGGGTCGGCCGCGAGCGCCGCGATGCTGCCGCCCGAGCTCGCGTTCACCGAGTCGACGAGCCCCTGCAGCGCGGGGTTGCCTGCCACCGCGCCGGCGAGCCGGTCCTCGGTGCCCACCTGCAGCGTCGTGAAGAACGCGGTGCCCAGCACCGCGATGCCCAGCGCAGAGCCGGTCAGCCTGGCTGTGCTCTGCGTGGCCGAGCCCTGCCCGCTGCGCTCGACCGGCACATCCGCCAGCACCACGCTCGTGAGCTGCGCGGTCGCGAGCCCCACGCCCATGCCGTACACGAACAGCACCGGTGAGGTGAGCCATGCGGTGCTGTCGGGCCGGATCAGCAGCGCGAGCGCCGCGATCGCGGTGATCTCGAGCACGAGGCCGATGCGCACGACGACGACGGGCGTGAGGCGACGCGCGAGCTGCGCGACCGCACCGCTGGCGAGGAACGAGCCGGCCGCGAGCGGCACGAGCGCGAGGCCTGCCTCCAAGGCGGTGAATCCCAGCACGTTCTGGAACCACAGCGGCAGCGACAGGATCAGCCCGAACTCGCCGAAGCTGACGATGAGGGCGGTGATGTTGCCGTTCGCGAACGAGGGGATGCGGAACAGCGACAGGTCGAGGATGACTCCCTTGCCGGCGGCCGTCCGCGCGCGCTCCCAGAAGAAGAACGCGACGAGCGCGGCCACCGCGACGAGGAACGCGACCGGCACGGGCGAGAGGTCGCCGACGCGGAACGGCGCCTTGTCCTCGGCGAACCACCAGCCGTAGCTGCGGCCCTCGATGAGCGCGAAGACGAGGGCGCCGAATCCGATGATCGACAGCACCGCGCCGCCGAGGTCGAGCCGCTGCGCGACGCCGGTGACGCGCTCGCGCGACTCCGCGACGAACAGCAGCAGGCCCGCGACGATGAGCACGCCGACCGGGACGTTGATGCCGAACGCCCATCGCCAGCTGGCGTTCTCGATCAGCCAGCCGCCGACGAGCGGTCCGATGGCCGCCATGCCGCCGATCGTCGAGCCCCAGACCGCGAACGCGATGCCCCGCTCGCGGCCGTGGAAGTTCGCGTTGAGGAGCGCGAGCGACGTGGGCAGGATCATCGAGCCGCCGAGGCCCTGCAGCGCACGCCCGCCGATGAGGAGCGCCCCGCTGTCGGCGACGGCGCACAGCACGCTCGCCACGACGAAGATCACGACGCCGACGAGCATGATGCGGCGCCTGCCCGCGCGATCGGCGAGCCTGCCCCACGTCAGCAGCAGCGCGGCGAACAGGAGCGTGTAGATCTCCTGCACCCACTGGATCTCAGTGCTCGAGATCGCCAGGTCGTCGACGATCGCCGGGATCGCCACCGAGACGATCGTCGAGTCCATGATGATGAGCGCGACACCGAGGCTGATGGCCAGCAGTCCCCACCAGCGGTATCGCACGAAGCGGTCGGCGCTGACGGCGGGCTCGGGACTGCGGCTCACGGTGCTCCTTCTGGCACGGATGCGCGGGCCGCTCATGCAGTCCGGAGGCAACTCGACCTCGATATGTTAGCCAGGCTTGCTATGTGGTGGTCGACCGACCGTCAGCCGCATCGCGGCGGCCTTCGAGCAGCGCCGCGACCCGCTCGGCGGTCCCCCACGAGAGCGTCATGCCCGAGCCGCCGTGCCCGTACGCGGCGATGACGCGCAGCGCTCGGCCGGGCACGTCCTCGATGCGGAGGCGAGCTCGGCCAGGCCTCAGGCCGACCGCGCGCGACAGGATCCGCTGCCCGGCGACGGCCGGCACGAGCGCGGCGCACCGCTCGAGGATGGCCGCCTCGGTCGCCGGATCCGGCTCGAGCGACGTCGCGCCCTCCTCATACGTGCCGCCGAGCACGACGCAGTCGCGGCGCGGCAGCACGTAGGTGAGCCCGGCCGGGTTGTCGTCGTCGATGACGAACTCGGAGATGCCCGGGTTCTCGACCCGCACGACCTGCCCCCGCACGGGCACGACGCTCGCGTCGTCGCCGAGCAGCGATCCCCCACGCGCCCCGGCGGCCACGACCGCGACATCGAAGTCGTCGGCGAGCGCATCCACGTCATCGACGGCACGGTGCTCGAAGCGCACGCCGAGCGCCTCGCACTGCTGCCGCAGCCAAGGCAGGTACAGCGACATGGTCGCGAGCGGCACGGTGATGCGCATGCCCGTCGCGCCGGCCGGCAGTGCGGATGCGGGCAGCTCGATCGCGTCGCTCGACGACAGATGGGCGGCCCAGGAGCGGTCCGGGTAGGGCGTGCGCTCGACGATCGTGCCGCTGCGCAGGTCGATGCCGGCCTCGGGACGCTCCCCGGCGATCGCGGTGAACCGCCGCAGGGTGCTCGCGAGCATCGCGTCGACCGCCGGCGAGCCCTCGGCCGCGTACGGGAACCAGACGGCACCGGCGATCGCCGAGGTGGTCTCGAGCGGGTCGAGGTCTGCCAGCACGGTCACGTCGCGACCGCTCGCCGCGAGCTCGTGCGCGACCGACAGCCCGATCACGCCTGCCCCGATCACGGCGATCCGCTGCATCACTTCCCACTCCTCGACGTCGCCGATGGTCGTTCAGCCGCATTATCGCGCTGAACGACCACCGGCGACGTTGAGATCAATGGAGGGGGACCGCCTCGAGGGGGTCGCCGCGGTCGATGTAGACGGATGCGTCGGGCGTCGTCGCCGCCGCGAGCCGCTCCATCGCCGCGGCCTCGAGCTCGGGATGCCGGCCGTCGAGCGCGCCGACGCGGATCGCTACGACGAGGTCGAACGGCTGCTCATCGCGGCGCAGCCGGAACTCTCCGGCGGAGGAGACGCGGAACTCGAGGCTGCCGCGGTCAGGCGCGCTCTGCGCCGCCGCGACTGCGAGCGGCGAGCGGTCGATGCCGAGCACGTGACCCTCGGGCCCGACCCGCTCGGCGATCGCGCGCGCGAGCGCGCCCGGTCCGCACCCCACCTCGAGCACGCGCATGCCGGGACGCAGCGGCAGCGCCTTCAGCACTGCCGCGAGCCGCGGCGAGAGATCGGCCGTCATGTCGCCTCCAGGGCACCGAGCATGGCGGTGCCGGGCGGGCGGCACAAGCCTCTGCGGCCGAGCACGCCGGCGAGGAGCGGTCGACCGAAGCCTCCGCTCCTCGCTCCCGACGCTCAGTACGAGGGATCCGTGCTGGTGCGCGTCCACGTGCGCTCGGTCATGAAGCGGACCATCTCCTCGTCGGCGCACGGGCTGCCGTCCGCTCGGCACTCCACGAGCATGAGCGTCAGGGCGTCACCGTCGAGGCTCCAGTCGAAGGTGGCGCCATTGGTGTCGTCCCCCATCGTCAGTGTCTCGCCGTCGATGGTGAGCACGCCGCCATCACCCTCCGGGACGCCGTCGACCAACCACAGCTCAGCGTCTCCGATGAACCCCTGCCACCACTCCGGGCCGTCGAAGCCAAGCCGCATGGCGGTCAGGTCGCCGAGCTCGGCCATGTCCTCCGGCGTGAAGACGTCGGTGAGGAAGGCGACCTCGTCGGGCGTGTAGACGTAGTCCCAGGTGCCGTCGAGCACGCCGTCGCCGTAGCTCGCGGGGTCGGGGCCCGCTGCGACCGGCGGATCGGTGGTCGGGCGGGTGGCCTCCATCTCCGTGACGACGGCGCTGCCGTCCAGGCTCGCCTGCACGATCCGCACCGCCGTGACGGCGCCCGGCCAGAAGTCGGCGGGTTCGGCGTGCGCTTGGGCACCACCGAGCACGAGGTCGCCGCCGACCCTGATCGGGGCGTTGAAGCTCGTTACCGCGGCTTGAGCGCCGTCGACATAGAGCGTGAGGGTGCCGGCACCGGCGTCGAACCCGCCGGCGAGGTGCACCCAGCGGTCCCCGTCAGCGACGGCCGTGTCGCCGAGCGCGCGCACGGTGTGGCCCTCCTCGTTGGTGTCGGCGTCCTTCATGCTGAACGCGAAGCTGCCATCGGCGAGCCCCAGGAAGAAGCTCCCGGCGACGTCGCCCATCTGCGACACGGCAGCGACGAATGCGCCCTCCGTGGCGAGCGCGACCCAGGACGAGACCGTGAAGCTCTCCCTCGTATCGAAGTCCGGCGGTGCTGGTGCAGTGGCGAAGCCGGTGAGTCCGTCGAGGACGAGCACGCCATCGGCGAGCTCGGCGCCGCCTTGGAGCGTCACGGATGCGTCCGTGTCGCCCGCCAGGTACGTCCATCCATCGACCGCGGCATCATCGGCGGACGACGAGGCGGCGCAGCCCGATGCGACGAGCAGCAGGCTCGCGGCGACCGCCATCGCGCGCAGACCGCAGTGACGATTCATGTGCTGGTTCGTGTTCATGCGCTCATCGTGATCGCGAGCGGTACCGCTCGGGCCCGCGCCGGTATGCATCGGGTATGCGCCGCGGAGTCCTGCTGTTGACCCGCCCGCAGCCCGGGCAGACAATGCGACCGTGACCATCCGAGTGCTCGGCTCCACCGTGGTCGACGACGGTGCGCTGAGTCCTCGCGATCGGGCCGTCCTGGCCGTCCTCGCCGTGCGTCCCGGCCATGCTGTCGCGAGTGCCGAGCTCGCGGAGGCGACGTGGGCAGGCCGCCTGCCGGAGACCTGGCCGAAGCAGCTGCAGGCGACGATCAGCCGACTCCGCCGCGTCCTCGGTCGGCGCACGATCGCCACCGCGCCGGACGGCTACGCCCTCGACGGGTCAGCGGCCGTGGACTGGCTGCAGTTCGAGCACGGGCTGGCGTCGGCGCGACTGCACCTCGCTGCGGGTGAGCCCGAACGAGCGGTGGAGACCTACCGGCGCACCCTCGCGCTCTGGCGCGGTCCGCCGTTCGTCGACCTTCCCGAGTGGCCACCGGCCCGCAGCGTTGCCGCGATGCTCGAGGAGCTGCACCGCAGCGGCGAGGAGGAGCTGCAGGAGGCGCACCTCGCGTGCGGCGAGCATCGCAGCGTCCGCACGGCCGCCGAGCAGCTCGTGCGCGAAGCTCCGCTGCGCGAGTCCCGCTGGCACCTGCTGGCACTGGCCAACTACCGCAGCGGACGCCAGGCGGAGGCCCTGGAGACGCTCCGCTCCGCACGCCGCCACCTGGCAGATGAGCTCGGCATCGAGCCCGGCGCCGATCTGATCGCGCTGGAGTCGGGCATCCTGCGGCAGGACCCTGATCTCCTCCCTCCGCGCCGCACGGCCCCTACGAGCCCTGATTGTCCATACCGCGGGCTCGCAGCGTTCGACATCGACGATGCCGCGGCCTTCCACGGCCGGCGATCGATCACCGGATCCGCGACGGCTCGCCTCGAGCGCACCGGGTTCGTGGCGCTCATCGGCGCCTCCGGCTGCGGCAAGTCCTCGCTCGCGCTCGCCGGTGTCGGCGCCGCGCTGAGCGCGCGCGGCTGGACCATCGCGACCGTCCGACCTGCGGCGGGCGCGGCCGGGGCGCTCGAGCAGATCGCTCGGTCCGGCAGTGGCGGGCAGCGGCTCGTCATTGTGGACCAGTTCGAGGAGGTCTTCCAGCTCGCCGAGGCAGAGCGCGCGCTGCTGTGCTCGCTCGTCGGGCAGCTGGCGGACGCGGACGTCCCGGTGCTGCTGACGCTGCGGTCGGACTTCCTGGATCGCGCCGCGACGCTCGAGCACGTCGGCGCGCGCATCGCGGCCGAGGTGCTCGTGGTCCCGACGATGTCCCGCGCTGAGCTCCGCGAGGCGATCGAGACCCCGGCGCTCGAGGCGGGGCTCCGGCTTGAGGCGGGCCTCACCGAGCTGCTCCTCCGCGATGCGGACGGTGAGCGCAGTGCCCTCCCCCTCCTGTCGCACGCGTTGGTCGAGACATGGAGGCGGCGCGAGGGGTCGGTGCTGACCGTGTCGGGGTACGAGGAGTCGGGCGGGATCGCCGGGGCCGTCGCTCGATCGGCCGACGCGCTGTACCGCGGGCTCGACGACTCGGACCGCCGGCTCTGCCGGGACATCATGCTGCGGCTGGTCGAGCCCGGGTTCGACGGGCACCCCGTGCGACGGCGCATCGGCGCCGACGTGCTCATCGACGACCCAGCGCGACGCGCGGTCGTGGCTCGGCTGACCGGGGCGCGGCTCGTGAGCGCTGAGGAGGACGCGCTCGTGATCACGCACGAGGCGATCGCGACCGCGTGGCCGCAGCTGCAGGCGTGGCTCGAGGGCGATGCCGAGGACGCGCGCACGATGCGCCAGCTCGCCCTCGCCGCCCACACCTGGGCGACCGAAGGCGAGCGCGAAGAGGATCTGCTGCGCGGCGCCCGCTTGGCTGCGGCGGAGGGCTGGCGAGCTCGAGTGGATCCGGCGCTCACCGCTGCCGAGCGGCGCTTCCTGGACGCCTCCGTGAGCAGGGAGCGCGCTGAGGCCGCCGAGCTCGTCGCGCGGTCGGCGCGCGACCGACGCCAGAGCCATCGGCTCGGCATCGCGCTCGCCGGCGCGGCGGCCCTGCTCGTCGTCACCCTCGCCGCCGGGGGCGTCGCGCTCGTCCGCGGCGAGGAGGCCGCTCGCAGCGCGGACTCGGCGAGCGCCGCGCGCGAGGACGCGGGCATCGAGGCGCTCCTCGGAACCTCGCTCGCCCTGCGTGGCTCCGAGCGCGATGTGTCGGCCCTGCTGGCTGCGGAGCTGTGGCGCCGATGGCCCGAGGATCCTCGCGCGCGCTCCGCACTCATGGGCGTCGTCACGGCGAGCGGCGGCCTGCTGGGCACGCGCTACCTCGACGTCGAGCGGATGACCGGTTCGGCGACCCCCACCGGAGACGTCCTGACCATCGAGGATGACGAGCGACTCGTCCTGCGCGACCCCCTGACGGGCGCGATCATCGCGACCCGCATCCCGTCCGAGGGCGTGCCCCTCGGGGTCGCCGTCAGCGGGGACGGGGCACGAGCGGCGGTGCTCAGCACGACGGACGAGTTCGAGACGTTCACCGCGACCGCCTACGCGCTGCCGGCGCTCGCACCGGTCGGGGCGCCCGTCCTCCTGCCGGCGGCAGCGCGATCGCTCGCGATCGATGTCGCGGGCGCGACGATCGCGACCGCGTCGGAGGCCGGCGCCGTCACGCTCGTGGACGTCGCCGCTGGGACGGCGCGCACGACCGCGCCGCTCGGCCCGGAGGTCCTGCCGTCCAACAGCTTCGCCTCCGCCCTTGTCTTCTCGACGTCCGGCGATGTCGTGCTCGGCACCACTCGACCAGAGCTCCAGGTCATCGACGGGCAGACGCTCGAGGTCGAGCGGCGCATCGCGGTGCCCGAGCGTTCGGCGCACAATGCACTGGCGCGCACGGCCGCCGGCACCGTCGTCGGCAGCGGTGAGCTCGCAACCTTCGGCGTCGACCTCGAGAGCGGCCGGCTGCTGTGGACCCGTGATCTGGAATCCTCGAAGCCCACCGCTTGCCTCTTCCTCGCCGCCTCGGCGGCATCCGGCCGCCACTACTGTGCCGACGCCTTCGGGGGTGTCTCCGAGCATCGACTCGAAGACGGCCTCCCGACGGGCCGTGCGTTCGATCCGCAGCTCGGTCAGATGGCGGGCATCGGCCTCTCGGAAGACGGCGCGCGGCTGCTCGTGGTCGGCGCCGCGACGCCGACACTCTCGGTCTTCCAGACGGATGGCGGCGGTGCGGTCTCGAGGATGATCGCGGCCGGGCAGGTCGCGTTCGACGGGTTCGGCCTGGGCGGCTCGCGGATCGTCGTCGCCGAGCGACCCGCGGACGCTGTGTACGACACCGACATGTCGGCGTTCTCGATCTGGGACCCCGTGCGCGACGAGCCGACGTTCGTGATCGACGAAGCGGTCTGGGGCGCGGGATGGTTCGGCGACGACCTGGTCACCGCCTTCCAGCCCGTGGACGGCAGCTTCCGCTTCCTGCGCGCGTCGACGGGCGAGCCGGTCGACGGCGGCCCGGTCCCGACGACAAGCGAGCGCAGCTGGCCAAGCCCCTCCGGTGCTCGCTCGTACATGGCGATGGAGGACGGCGAGGTCGCCGTCTTCGACGGGCAGACCGGCATCCCCATCCCGCTCCCCAACGCGCTCGAGGGCGAGCGGGTGCGCTGGATCTCGGCGAACGAGGACGACTCCATGATCGCCATCACACGTCTGCGGGACGGCGACTTCAGAACGAGCATCTTCGACGGCGCGACGGGGGCTCCTATCGTCGACGGTCTCGTCGGTCCGGGCACGACCGCGTTCGGCGACGACGAGCTGTTCGCCGCCGAGGACAACCGCATCACCCGCCACGATCTGGGAACCCTCGCGCTCACAGGCACGCTGCCGGGCGCGAGGGGCGAGGTCAACGGCCTGCAGGTCGACGCCGCGGGCGCCACCCTGTTCGCGACATCGAACGACGAGACCGTCACGCTCTACGACGTCGCGTCCGGTCGTCGGCTCGGCGATCCGATCCCCGCGGACGTCCCGCTCATCGGGCAGGGCTTCCTCCGCCCGGACGGCGAGGCATTCATCGTGAACGTCGCCGACGGCGTGCAGCTCTGGGACGCGCGCGCGCAGTCGCACTACGAGGCAGCCTGCCGCCTCGCCGGCCGCGAGCTGACCGACGAGGAGTGGCAGACCTACCTGTCGTGGCTGGCCGATCGGCAGCCGGCCTGCGCCGGCGTGCTCCGGGCGCCCTGACCGGCGCTACATCGCAGCGGTCGCCGGCTCGTCGTCGGTCGCGGTGACGGTGAGCTCGTCCCCGGCGACGTCGACGCGCACGGTGCCCGACTCGAGGCCGCCGACGATCAGGTCGGCGACGCGATCCTCGACCTCGCGCTGGATGAGCCTGCGGAGCGGCCGCGCGCCGTACTGCGGCTCGTACCCGTGCTCCGCGAGCCACGTGAGCGCCGCGTCCGACACCTCGAGCCGCAGGTGCTGCGACGCGAGCCGCTCGCCGACGCGGTCGAGCAGCAGCGTGACGATCTGCCGCAGCTGCGCCGGCTCGAGCTTGTGGAACAGCACGATCTCGTCGATGCGGTTGATGAGCTCCGGGCGCATCTGCTCGCGCAGCCGTCCCATGACCTTCGCGCGCAGCTCGTCGGCAGAGCCGGTGCCGTCGCCGGCCTGGAAGCCGATCGGCCCCGACTTCGATGCCAGGAACTCGCCGCCCAGGTTCGAGGTCATGATGACGACCGTGTTGCGGAAGTCGACCGTGCGGCCCTGGCCGTCGGTGAGGCGGCCGTCCTCGAGCACCTGCAGCAGCAGGTTGAAGACATCCGGGTGGGCCTTCTCGATCTCGTCGAGCAGCACCACCGAGTACGGCTGGCGCCGCACCCGCTCGGTCAGCTGGCCGGCCTCGTCGTAGCCGACGTAGCCGGGAGGGGCGCCGATGAGGCGCGCGACCGTGTGCTTCTCGCCGAACTCAGACATGTCGAAGCGCACGAGCGCCGACTCGGCGCCGAACAGGCTCGACGCCAGCGCCTTCGCGAGCTCGGTCTTGCCGACGCCGGTGGGTCCGAGGAACAGGAAGGAGCCGATCGGCCGGCCGGTGTCGCCGAGCCCCGATCGCGAGCGCCGCACGGCCTTCGCGACCGCGCTGACGGCATCCTCCTGCCCGATGACCCGCTCGTGCAGCTCCTCCTCGAGGCGGGCGAGCCGCGTGCGGTCGCCCTCGGTGAGCCGGGATGCGGGGATGCCGGTCGCGCGGGAGACGACCTCGGCGATCTCCTCCTCGTCGACGACGCCGTCCTCGCCCGAGCCCGAGTCGATCGACGCCTGGATCGCCGCGATGCGGTCGCGGAGGCGGGTGGCCTCCTCGAACTCCTCCGCGGCGACGGCTTGCCGCTTCTCGTCCTCGAGGTGCTCGCGCTCCTTCGTGAGCGCATCCACGTCGACCTTCGCGCCGAGCCGCAGCCGCAGTCGCGCGCCGGCCTGGTCGATGAGGTCGATCGCCTTGTCGGGCAGGAAGCGGTCGCTGATGTAGCGGTGCGAGAGCTCGACGGCGGCGCGCAGGGCGGCCGGCGTGTAGGTGACGCGGTGGTGCTCCTGGTAGGCCGACGCGAGGCCCTCGAGGATGAGCACGGCGTCCTCGACGCTCGGCTCGGCGACCATGACCGACTGGAACCGCCGCGTCAGCGCCGCGTCCTTCTCGATGCGGCGGAACTCCGCGAGCGTGGTGGCGCCGATCATGTGGAGGTCGCCCCGCGCGAGCCGCGGCTTGAGGATGTTCGCCGCATCCATGCCGCCCTCCGCGCCACCGCCGGCGCCGAGGATGGTGTGCAGCTCGTCGATGAAGACGATGAGCTCGTCGCGGTGCGCGGTGATCTCGTCCATCGCCTTCGTGATGCGCTCCTCGAAGTCGCCGCGGTAGCGCGTGCCGGCGACCATGGCGGTGAGGTCGAGCGCGACGACGCGCTTGCCGACGAGCGACTTCGGCACGCCGCCCTCGACGATCGCGCGGGCGAGCCCCTCGACGATCGCCGTCTTGCCCACGCCGGCCTCGCCGATGAGCACGGGGTTGTTCTTGGTGCGGCGGGAGAGGATCTCGATGGTCTGCTCGATCTCGTCGGCGCGGCCGATCACGGGGTCGACCTTGCCCTCGCGCGCCCGGGCGGTGAGGTCGATGCCGAACTCGTCGAGCGTCGGCGTCGTCGAGTTGGGGTCGACCGCCTTGCCCGGCGAGCGGCCCTGCTGCTCCTCGATCGCCTCGCGCTGCGCTTGCGCGGCAGCGCGCTGCAGCGCCTCGGGCGTGATGCCGGCCTCCTGCAGCAGCCCGCCCGCGGCCGTGTCGCCGGCGACGAGGAACGCGAAGAACAGGTGCTCGGGGTCGATGTAGCTCGAGCCGTTCGCGCGCGCGATCTGGTACGCGTCGCGCAGGGCGCGCTGGGCGGATGCGGTCAGGCTCGGCGGGCCGCCGACCTCGCGGTCGCCGTCGGCCGGCATGCGGCCGTGGATCGCCGCCCGCAGCGCGTCGACGTCGGCGCCGGTGCCGTGCGCCGCGGTCGCGACCTGCGGCACCTCGAGCAGCGCGTGGAGGAGGTGCAGCGCGTCGACCTCGGCGTGCTTGTGCTCTCGCGCGTACTCGACCGCGCTCGCCATGACCGAGCTCGTGCGCCGCGAGACGAGCCGCGAGAGGTCGATCGCGCGCTGTGCGGGCACGCGCTGTCCCTGCAGGATCCTCGCGATGAAGTCGTCGAACGATCCGTCGCCGGCCCCGTAGACCGGTCCGTAGATGGCTGCCATTGCATCCCCTCGAAAGCTGATCCGTCGAACTTGAGTCTGCTCGACTCAAGTATGAACGATCTGTGAGGGGGTTGGCATTCCCGGCTCGCGCGAACGTCCTCGCGGCGTCAGCTGATCGCCCGTTGCACGAGCTCCGTGACCCGCTTTCGGACCGCATCCGCCGTGCTCGTGACCGCGAACGACGTCGGCCACATCTCGCCGTCGTCGAGGTTCGCGGGCTCGTCGAAGTTGAGCGTGCCGTAGCGCGTCTTGAACTTCGAGGCCTGCTGGTAGAACACCACCACCTTGCCGTCGCGGGCGTAGGCGGGGAACCCGTAGAACGTCTTCGGGTCGAGGTCGGGCGCGATCTCCGACACCACCTCGTGGATCATCTGCGCGATCGCCTTGTCCGGCTCGGGCAGGCCCTCGATCGTCTCGAGCACATCCTGCCGGTCCTTCTCCTTCTTGCTGCCGCCCTTGCGGCCCGCCTGCTTCTTCAGCTCTGCGGCGCGCTGCTTGACTGCCTCGCGCTCGACGTCGGAGAGCTTGTCGTCGTCTGCCATCGGGTCCTCCGTGGTCGGATCGGTCGGATGCGTCGCGCGCGGCTCGCACGCTGGTACCGATCATGGTCGCTCGGCACCGGCGGCGCTTCTCCGATCCTGACCGGGAATCGGGCGCCGCGCCCGCCGGTTCCCTCTCTCGTGCGCAAACGGATCGGCTTCCTCTCCTTCGGCCACTACCGGGACGTGCCCGGATCGCGCGTGCCGACGGCCGGTGACAGCCTGCGCATGCACGTCGAGCTCGCGATCGCGGCGGAGGAGGCCGGCCTCGACGGCGCCTGGGTGCGGGTGCACCACTTCGACGAGTCGCTCGCGACGCCCTATCCGCTGCTCGCCGCGATGGCGGCGCGCACGAGCACGCTCGAGCTCGGCACCGGGGTCGTCGACATGCGCTACGAGCAGCCGCTCGCGATGACCGAGCTCGCCTCGGCCACCGACCTGCTCTCGGGCGGGCGGCTGCAGCTGGGCGTCTCGCGCGGCTCGCCCGAGCGCGCCGTCGACGGCCAGGAGCGGTTCGGGCTCGGCCTGGCAGCGGGCGGCAGCTGGTCGGTCGAGGCGCGCGACCGCGCCGACCGGTTGCGGCGGGCGCTGCGTGGTGAGCCGGTCGCGCGCTCCCAGCGCGCCGTCGAACTGGGCCAAGGCCCGGACCTGCCCGTGGAGCCGCACTCCCCCGGACTCTCGGACCGTCTCTGGTGGGGCGCCGGCAATCACGCCTCGGGCCTGTGGGCCGCCGAGCACGGCTACCACCTGCTGTCGTCGACGCTGCTGACGCAGGACGACGGGCGGCCCTTCCACGTGCAGCAGGCCGACCAGGTGCGCGCCTACCTCGACGCGCACGCGGCGGCGGGCCATCGCATCCGACCCCGCACCGCCGTGACGCGCAGCGCCTTCCCGATCATGAGCGACGACGACCGACGCTACTTCGGCCTCGCCGACGAGCGGCACGACGGAATCGGGAGGATCGAGGGCGGCGCGGTGCGCGGCGGTCCGACGTACGCCGGCGAACCGGAGCACGTCGCGCGACGGCTGCTCGCGGACGAGGCGGTGCAGGCGGCCGACACCGTGCTGTTCGCGCTGCCGAGCCAGCTGGGGCTCGACTACAACGCCCACCTCTTCACCTCGCTCGCCGCGGTCGCGCGCGAGCTGGGGTGGCTCGAGGACTGAACTGCGGGCTCCCGCCGGACCGGCCGCGGCACTACCGTCGGTGCTGTGGCGACGACCTCTCCCGAGCGCGCCGCGCCCCTCCGCGGCGACCTGATCCGGCTCCGGCCGGTGCGGGCGCGCGACCTCGACGAGCTCTACGAGCGCCTCGGGGCGCTCGAGCATCGCGGCGCCTACTTCCCCGTCGGCCTGCGGGCGGAGCCCGTCTTCCGCAGGTCGTTCGACGAGACCGGCTTCTGGGGCAAGGACGAGGGGATGCTGCTGATGACCAGCTGCGACGGCGCGGTCGTCGGCGAGATCGAGTTCTACCCCATCGCGAGCTACCTCACGGGCTTCGAGCTCTCGTACCTGCTCTTCGGGCGCGAGCACCACGGCAAGGGCTACACGACCGAGGCCGTGCGGCTGCTCACCGCGTACCTCTTCTCCCGCTGGCAGATCGAGCGGGTGCAGCTCGCGATCCACCCCGACAACGCGGCATCCCGCCGGGTGGCCGAGAAGTCGGGCTACGCGCTCGAGGGACGCATGCGGCGCTGCTGGTACAACGACGGCGCGTTCCACGACCTGGAGATCTGGGCGACGCTGCGGAGCGAGCGCCCCGCAGCGTCGCCCTGAATCCGTCAGCCCTCGTGCACGCCCTCCGCGAACTCCTCGACGATCTTCGCGTTGAACGCGGGCAGGTCGTCGGGCGTGCGGCTCGAGACGAGGCCGTTGTCCGTCACGACCTCCTCGTCGACCCAGTCGGCGCCGGCGTTGCGCAGGTCGGTCCTGAGGCTCGGGTAGCTCGTGATCCGCCGCCCATCGACGCCGCCCGCCTCGATGAGGATCCAGGCGCCGTGGCAGATGACGCCGATCGGCTTGCCCGCATCGACGAAGCCCTTGACGAGCGCGACCGCGTCGTCGTCCATGCGCAGGTGGTCGGCGTTCACGACGCCGCCCGGCAGCACCAGGGCGTCGAAGTCGGATGCCTGCGTGTCCTTCGCGAGCGCGTCGACCGCCTGCGTGTGACCCTTCTTGCCCTCGACCTGGCCGTCCTTCGGCGCGACGAGGGTGGGCAGCGCGCCGGCGGCCTGCACCGCCTCCCAGGGGCTGGTGAGCTCGGAGTCCTCGAAGCCGTCCGTCAGGACGAACGCGACCTTCTTGCCGGTGATGTCAGCCATGGCTGTGCTCCTTCCAGTTGGGGTACGACGAGGACCATACCCCCGCCGGATCTGCGTCCCTTGTGCGTCGGCTCCCCACCGGTGCACGATGCCTGCGTGACGGTGCCCCAGGAGTCGCTGGTCGAGGCGCTGGTCGAGCGGCTGGCCGGGATGGCGACCGCCGATCGGCGCGCCGACTTCGAGCGGGCGCTCGCCGACCGCACCGAGACCGAGATCCTCGGCGTCCGCATGGGCGAGGTGTTCGCGCTCGCCGACGAGCACCTCGACCTGCCGCTCGACGCTGTGCGAGCTCTGCTCCGGCGACCCGAGCACGAGGCGCGGGTGCTCGCGCTCAGCGTGCTCGGCCGTCGCGCGAAGCGGTCGCGAGCCGGTGATCCGTGGCTCGACGCCGCGCTGGCCCTCTACCTCGAGGAGCACGACCGGATCGTCTCGTGGGACCTCGTCGATCTCGCGGCGCTGTACGTGCTGGGTCGTGCGGTGCTCGAGAGCGACCGGCGTGTGCTCGACGAGCTGACCGCGTCGGCCGATCCGCTCCGACAGCGCAGCGCGCTGATGGCGACCCTCACGCTCGTGCGGCACCGTGAGACGTCGGATGCGGTGCGGCTCGCGACCGGGATGCTCGCGTCGCCCGCCGAGCAGCTGCAGCGCACGGTCGGGGCCCTGCTCCGCGAGGTCGGCAAGGTCGACGAGTCACTGCTCGTCGCCGTCCTCGAGCGTGAGGCGCCGCGCATGACAGCGATCGCCCTGCGGTTCGCGACCGAGAGGCTGGACCCCGGCGAGCGTGCGAGGCTGCGCGCCGGTCGCGTCGCGTAGCCCCGTGCGTCGTCGCGGTCGCGCGCGTCATTCCACCGCGTCGCGGTGCTCCTGCACCTCGCGGTAGTAGTCCGCGAGCTCGAGCTCCGAGGCCGCCGCCTCGTCGATGACCACCGTCGCCCGGGGGTGCAGCTGCAGCGCGGTGCACGGCCAGCGCGCCGAGATCGCGCCCTCGACCATCTCGCGCACCGCGGCGGCCTTCCTCGTGCCGGTCGCGATGACGATGGCATGGCGGGAGTCGAGGATGGTGCCGAGGCCCTGCGTGAGGCAATGGCGCGGCACGGCGTCGACGTCGCCGCCGAAGAAGCGCGCGTTGTCCTGGCGGGTCTGCAGCGTGAGCGTCTTGATGCGCGTGCGCGACGTCAGAGACGACGACGGCTCGTTGAACGCGATATGCCCGGCGGTGCCGACGCCGAGGATCTGCAGGTCGATGCCGCCGGCGTCGGCGATGGCCCGCTCGTACTCGAGGCATGCGGCGACCAGGTCTTCAGCGGTCCCGTCGGGCCCCCGGACGGCGCCCGGCGCGAAGTCGACCCGGGAGACGAGGTCGGCGTCGATGACGGCGCGATAGGAGCGCGGGTCGTCGGCCGGCAGGCCGACGTACTCGTCGAGCGTGAAGCCGCGCGCCCGGGCGAACGAGAGCCGGCCGTCCTGCACTCGGCGCGCCAGCTCGTCGTAGACGCTCAGCGGGCTCGAGCCGGTCGCGAGTCCCAGCACCGCATCCGGACGCCGCTCGAGCAGCGCGTGCAACTCGTCGGCGACGAGCGCGCCGACGGCGTCGGCATCAGCGATCACGATCTCCATCGGTCTCCTCCGCGGCATCGGCTTCCGAGGACTCCACCATGCCGCGTCGGCGACGGGAGCGCCACGTCCGAACGGACGGTGGGTGGAGGCTCAGACGCGACTGCCCCCGCCCGCGCCCGGGTGCCAAGATGACGGCATGCAGCCGCGTGCAGAGCCGAAGTACCGGCGCCTCGTCGACCGATTGCGCGAGCTCACCGAGACCCTGCCCGAGGGCTCCGTGGTGCCGAGCGAGCGGCAGCTCGCCGACGAGGAGGGCGTGTCGCGCATGACGGCGCGCCGTGCGCTCATCGTGCTCGAGCGCGAGGGCAGGCTCGTCCGCGAGGTGGGCCGCGGCTCCTTCGTCGCTCGGCCCGCGGTCAGCCTGCCGCTGCGGCTGACGTCGTTCAGCGACGACATGCGGGCGCGAGGGCTCTCGCCCGGATCGCGCGTGCTCCATGCGGAGGTCGCTGTCGACCCCGGTGCCGCTGCGGCGCTCGGCGTCGACGCGGACACGCCGCTCGTGCGGCTCGACCGGGTCCGGCTCGCGGACGGCCGACCCATGGCGATCGAGCGCGCGCGGCTCGTGGCCGCGGCGGTGCCGGACCTGCTCGAGGGGTTCGACCCGGTGAACGATTCGCTCTACCGCGCGCTCGACGAGCGCTACGGCCTGCGGTTCGACGCGGGCGAGCAGACGATCCGAGCGGCGATCGTGCGCGACGCCGACGTCGACGCCCTCGCCATGGAGCCCGGCGGAGCGGTGATCGAGTTCGTCCGCAACTCGAGCGCCGCCGGTCGGGTGATCGAGCACACGGTCTCGACCTACCCGGCCGATCGCTTCGAGCTGCGCGCCGAGATCGTGCCCGTCAGAGCTCGGGGATCCGCGCTGCCCAGCGCGCTGCGACGTCGCGGTTGAGCGCGTCGTTGCCCTCGACGTTTGCGCTGCGCCACAGCTCGACACCGGGCTCGATCGACACGATCTCCTGCTGCACGCGGAGCCACAGCGCCGTCGCGGCGAGGCTCGACCCTGCCGCCGTCACCGGCGCCTCCTGCGGCCACGTCACGTCGCCCGGGGGCGCGCCGGTGTCGAGGACGACGTCGGCGAGCTCGAGCAGCCGGACACCCGCGCGCGGCGTCGCCGCGGTGGACGCCGCCACGGAGGTCATCGCGATCACCGGCGCCCCGCGCTCCCGCGCCACCTGGGCGATCTCGATCGGATAGGGGTTGATGCCCGACGTCGAGACGACGAGCACGACGTCCTCCGGCGCGATGTCGGCCTGCTCCGCGACCGAGCGGCCCAAGCCGGGCTCGCGCTCCGCGGCCGTCGAGCCGGAAGCGCTCTGCAGCGGCATCACGCGGGGGTGCCACATCGGCCTGACCGCCGCCAGTCCCCCGGCCCGGAAGAACAGCTCGAGCACCGTCGCGAGCGAGTGGCCCGCGCCTGCGGGGCGCACCAGTCCACCGGCTCGCAGGGAGTCGAGGATGCGGTGGGCCGCCTCACGCGTGCTCGCCTCGTTGCGCTCGCACGCGTCGGTGACGATCCTCGCGATGGCGTCCGTCCCGGTCGTCACAGCCAGCCCCGCTCCTCGAGCGCCCCGCGCAGGCGGCGCTCGGTCTCCTTGACGTCGACGAAGCTCTCGATCGGCACCATCACCGGCGCGAGCCCGGGGATCGACTCGAGGTAGGTCGGCTGGGCGACGACCACGTCGGGCGTGGCCCCGCGCGCCGAGCTCAGGTCGGTGTGGGTGACGTCGGCCTCCACGCCGATCCGCTCGAGCGCCTGCTCCACCGTGCGCCGCAGGATCAGGCTCGAGCCCATCCCAGCGCCGCAGACAGCGAGCACCTCGAGCCGGCCGGGCCGGCCTCCCGTCGCCGCGCCCGCGGCAGCAGGAGCGCGCTCGGCGCTGGCGGCCTCGGCGGCGGCGGCCGTGGGACTCGCGGCCGCCGCCCCGCTGCGGCCGGGCGCGGCTCGCGCCCCGACCAGGTCGTCGGCGTCGAGCGGTTCCGGCGCGGCTTCGAGGTCCACGCCGCGAGCGCGCGCACGACGTCCGACGGCCACGAGCACGAGCACGGTGACGACGAGCGCCGCACCCGCGAGCAGCCACATGGCCGATGCGCCGAGCGGCGCTAGCACCTGACCGACGCCCAGCACGAGCCAGCCGACGGCGAACCAGTCCGGGTCGGCGAGCGTCGCGAGCTCCGGGGCGGTGCCGGCGTAGAGCCCCCAGCCGATCCACTGCCCGAAGGCCAGCACGACGCCGTTGAGCGCGCCGCCGAACACGGCGCCTCGCCAGCCGGCGACGGCGTTGCCGAACACGCCGCCGGCGCCGCCGCCGAAGAACAGCATGATCATCGGCGGCACGAGCACGAACCAGCCGGCCGCCGCGAACACGCCCATGAGGATGAGGAAGACGATGGTCGACACGACGAAGCCGACCATGACCGCGGTCGGGGCCTTCGTGAACGTGACCGGGATGTCGAGTGCCGGCCGGGTGCCGGGCAGCGCCCGCTCGCTGAGGCCGCGGAACGCGGGCACGATCTCGGTCAGGAACATGCGCACGCCGAACAGCAGGATCGCGATGCCGGCGGCGAAGCGCAGTGCCTGCAATATCGCCCAGACCCACGGGAGCACCGTGGCGCCCGCCATCTGCTCCGCGACGACCGCCGGATCGGCGAAGAGGATCGCGACGAGCATGACCACGCCGATGATGAAGGCCGTCGAGACGTTGATGTCCTTGAAGAACGACAGCGCCTTGGGCAGTCGCAGCCGTTCGCTGTCGTGCCGGTCGGGGTCGCCGAGCCGCATCGCTCGGGCGCCGTAGCCGGTCGCGAGCGCGAGCGTCGACGTCGTGTGCGCGAGCGCCACCTCGTCGTTGCCCATCACCCGACGCATGAGCGGAGCGATCCAGAGCGGCTGCAGGACCCAGTAGCACCCGAGCAGGATCGAGCCCACGCCGGCGAGCAGCCAGCGATCGACCTCGCCGAACGCCTCGACGAGGCTCGCGGCGACGACCACGCTCATCCAGTACATGAGGTGGCCGGTCAGGTAGACGTAGCGCGCGGCGGGGAAGATCCGCACGAGCGCGAGGTGCACCACGAAGCCGCCGGCGATCATGAGCGGCACGACGGAGCCCGGTCCGGCGTTGAAGTCGGTCAGGCTCGACGACGCGGTCGGGGCCTCGAGGCCGACGGCGCTCGAGACGATCGCCTGGAAGCTCACGAGCCCGCCGACGAAGATCTCGACGCCGATGTTGAGGATGACGACGCCGATCGTGGCGCGCAGGGCGCCCGCGACCACCTCGTCGAACGGCTTGCGCTGCAGCACGAGGCCGACTGCGGCGATGATGCCGATGAGCACGGCGACCTGGCTGAACAGGTTGTCCGCGATGAGTCGGACGATGCCTTCGAAGACGTCCATCAGAGCTCCCTTGCCGCCGGATGGCGGGATGGTATAGCCCACTTCGCCGCGACGTCAACGGGCCGATCTCATGTGGGTGGCCCGCCGTAGCGTGGCCCTCACGAGCCGATCGGGAGGGCCTCATGCGGCACACGAACGACACCGTTGTAACTCCTGCTCGGCGTGTCGCGGATCGAGTTTCCGAGTCCTGCACAGGGCGCGGCCGCGTCTCTCCACAGGCTTTTCCGCGTCGTTCCGCGGAGGGAATCACAACCTGGGGATGGTTGTTGAAACAGGTGTGGAGAAACACACCATCTTGTGTCGCTGCTTCGCGTCAGACCCCACATATAGTGGGAGCCCGGCCAACGCCGGACCGCTTCCCCAGCACACGAACCACACACGAGGAGTGCCGCTCATGACCGTCACCGTCTACTCCAAGCCGGCTTGCGTCCAGTGCACGATGACCACCCGCGCACTCGACGCGCAGGGCATCGAGTACGAGATCTTCGACGTCACCGCCGACGACAAGGCGCTGCAGACCGTCAAGGAGCTCGGCTACCTGCAGGCGCCCGTCGTCATCGCCGACGAGCAGCACTGGTCGGGCTTCCAGCCCGACCGCATCAAGGCGATCCTCGCGGCCTGAGCCGGGCAGCGCGTCGATGGGGGCCGTCGTGAGCGAGGTCGTCTACTTCTCGAGCGTCTCGGGCAACACCGCCCGGTTCGTCGAGAAGCTCGGGCGACCGGCTTCGCGCATCCCGCTCTACGCGACCGAGCCGCCCCTCGTGCAGGACGAGCCCTACGTGCTCATCGTGCCGACCTACGGCGGCGGCGACGGCAAGGGCGCAGTGCCCAAGCAGGTCATCCGGTTCCTCAACGTCGAGCAGAACCGCAAGCACCTGCGGGGCGTGATCAGCGCAGGGAACACGAACTTCGGTGCGGGCTACGGACTGGCGGGCGACATCATCGCCAAGAAGTGCCAGGTGCCCCACCTCTACCGCTTCGAACTCTTCGGAACAGCCGACGACGTGCGCGTCGTCAATGATGGATTGGATGCACTATGGCAACGGTGACGCCCGAGATGACGTCGGGCAAGACGTCAGCGATGGACTACCACTCGCTGAACGCGATGCTCAACCTGTATGGACCGGACGGCAAGATCCAGTTCGAGAAGGACCGCGAGGCTGCGAACCAGTACTTCCTGCAGCACGTCAACCAGAACACGGTCTTCTTCCACTCGCTGAAGGAGAAGCTCGACTACCTGGTGGAGAACGAGTACTACGAGCAGGAGGTGCTCGACCAGTACTCCTTCGAGTTCATCAAGTCGCTCATGAAGCGCGCCTACGGCTACAAGTTCCGCTTCCCCACGTTCCTCGGCGCGTTCAAGTACTACACGTCGTACACGCTCAAGACGTTCGACGGGAAGCGCTACCTCGAGCGCTACGAGGACCGCGTCGTGAACGTCGCGCTCGCGCTCGCCGAGGGCAGCGAGCAGCTCGCCGAGGCCTACGTCGACGAGATGGTCAACGGCCGCTTCCAGCCGGCCACCCCCACGTTCCTCAACGCGGGCAAGAAGCAGCGCGGCGAGCTCGTCTCGTGCTTCCTCCTCCGCATCGAGGACAACATGGAGTCGATCGGCCGCTCGATCAACTCCGCGCTGCAGCTGTCGAAGCGCGGCGGCGGTGTGGCGTTCAACCTCACGAACATCCGTGAGTACGGCGCTCCGATCAAGCAGATCCAGAACCAGTCGTCCGGCGTGATCCCCGTGATGAAGCTGTTCGAAGACAGCTTCTCCTACGCGAACCAGCTCGGTGCTCGTCAGGGCGCGGGCGCGGTGTACCTGCAGGCGCACCACCCCGACATCATGCGGTTCCTCGACACGAAGCGCGAGAACGCCGACGAGAAGATCCGCATCAAGACGCTCTCGCTGGGCGTCGTGGTGCCCGACATCACGTTCGACCTCGCGAAGAAGGGCGAGGACATGTACCTCTTCTCGCCGTACGACGTCGAGCGCGTGTACGGCGTGCCGTTCAGCGACATCTCGGTCACCGAGAAGTACCACGAGATGGTCGACGACGCCCGCATCACGAAGACGAAGATCAACGCGCGCGAGTTCTTCCAGACGCTCGCCGAGATCCAGTTCGAGTCGGGCTACCCGTACATCATGTTCGAGGACACGGTGAATCGGGCCAACCCGATCGACGGCCGCATCAACATGTCGAACCTGTGCAGCGAGATCCTGCAGGTCAACACCCCGTCGACCTACGACGACGACCTCGACTACGAGACGGTCGGCAAGGACATCTCCTGCAACCTGGGCTCGATGAACATCGCGCTGTCGATGGACTCGCCCGACTTCGGCAAGACGGTCGAGACGGCCATCCGCGCTCTCACCGCTGTCTCCGACCAGTCGAACATCGGCTCCGTGCCCTCGATCGCCCGCGGCAACTCGATGAGCCACGCGATCGGCCTCGGCCAGATGAACCTGCACGGCTACCTCGGTCGCGAGCGCATCCACTACGGCTCCGAGGAGGGGCTCGACTTCACGAACATCTACTTCTACACGGTGCTGTTCCACGCCCTGCGGGCGTCGAACCTGCTCGCGCAGGAGAAGGGCCAGACGTTCGAGGGCTTCGAGCGCTCGAAGTACGCGTCGGGCGAGTTCTTCGACAAGTACACGCAGCAGGAGTGGAAGCCGGCGACCGCCCGCGTGCAGGAGCTGTTCGACACCTCGAACATCCACATCCCGACGCAGGACGACTGGCGCGCGCTGCAGGCGCTCGTGCAGCAGCACGGCATCTACAACCAGAACCTGCAGGCGGTGCCCCCGACCGGCTCGATCTCGTACATCAACAACTCGACGTCGTCGATCCACCCGATCGCGTCGAAGATCGAGATCCGCAAGGAGGGCAAGCTCGGTCGCGTCTACTACCCGGCGCCGTTCATGACGAACGACAACCTGGAGTACTTCCAGGACGCGTACGAGATCGGCCCCGAGAAGATCATCGACACCTACGCCGCGGCGACGCAGCACGTCGACCAGGGCCTGTCGCTCACGCTGTTCTTCAAGGACACGGCGACGACCCGCGACATCAACCGGGCGCAGATCTACGCATGGCGCAAGGGCATCAAGACCATCTACTACATCCGTCTCCGCCAGCTCGCGCTGGAGGGCACGGAGGTGGACGGTTGCGTCTCATGCATGCTTTGAGCATCTCTCACTACATCTCGCGATCTGCTGAAGGACTTTGACCATGAACCCCCAGGACACGCAGGCATCCGCCTTCGACGAGATCGCCGACGCGCCGGTCGCGGCCGAGGCGCTCGACGCCATCGCCGCCGAGCGGCTCGAGGTCGAGGCGGCGCTCGGCGCCGGCAAGCCGCAGACCGAGGCGCAGCAGCGTCAGCACCGCCACAACCAGCTGGTGCGGGCGATCAACTGGAACCGCATCGAGGACGACAAGGACCTCGAGGTGTGGAACCGCCTCGTGAACAACTTCTGGCTGCCCGAGAAGGTGCCGCTGTCGAACGACGTGCAGTCGTGGGGCACGCTGACGCCGGAGGAGAAGACGCTCACGATGCGCGTCTTCACCGGCCTGACGCTGCTCGACACGATCCAGGGCACCGTCGGCGCCGTCTCGCTCATCCCGGATGCGATCACGCCGCACGAGGAGGCCGTCTACACGAACATCGCGTTCATGGAGTCGGTGCACGCGAAGTCGTACTCGTCGATCTTCTCGACGCTCGCGTCGACGCCCGAGATCGACGACGCGTTCCGCTGGTCGACCGAGAACGTCTACCTGCAGCGCAAGGCCGAGATCATCATCGACTACTACGAGGGCGACGACCCGCTGAAGCGCAAGGTCGCCTCGACGCTGCTCGAGTCGTTCCTGTTCTACTCGGGCTTCTACCTGCCGATGTACTGGTCGAGCCGCGCGAAGCTCACGAACACGGCCGACCTCATCCGCCTCATCATCCGCGACGAGGCCGTGCACGGGTACTACATCGGCTACAAGTTCCAGAAGGGCTACGAGAAGCTGAGCCCTGCTGAACAGGCCGAGATCAAGGACTACACGTACTCGCTGCTCTACGAGCTCTACGAGAACGAGGCGAAGTACACCGCCGACCTCTACGACCCGGTGGGCCTCACCGAGGACGTGAAGAAGTTCCTCCACTACAACGCGAACAAGGCGCTCATGAACCTCGGGTTCGAGCCGCTGTTCCCGTCGACGGTGGCCGACGTCAGCCCGGCGATCCTCTCGGCCCTGTCGCCGAACGCCGACGAGAACCACGACTTCTTCTCCGGGTCCGGCTCGTCGTACGTCATCGGCAAGGCCGAGGCCACGGCCGACGAGGACTGGGACTTCTGACCCACAGAGCAACCACGACGAAGAGGGGCGGCGCGCGCGAGCGGGCCGCCCCTCTTCGTCGTCTCAGCCCTCCAGCACGCCGTCGGGATCGGTGACCCGCACCTCGCGGCCATCCGCGCGCATCCGCTCGACCGCCTCGTTGAGGAGGCTGCGGCCGACCGCGGTCGCGGAGGCGACGCGCGACAGGTCGAGCACGAGCGGCTCGCCGTCGGGGAGCGCCTCGAGCTGGCGCAGCGCAACCTCGACGGCGGCGAAGTGCATCGTGCCCTGCAGCTGCACCTCGCGCAGCTCGTCACCGTCGGCGTCCGGCTCCACGACGCCGTAGAGCACGTGGGAGGCCACCTCGGGCGCGTGCATCAGGTGGAGGCCCAGCTCGGCCGACAGCCGCTCGAACGCCGCGACGCCGCGCACGCTGCTGCCGATCTCGTCGAGCCGAGGCGAGAACGCGCCGATGCCCACCTGGCCGGGAAGCGAGCCCAGCACGCCGCCCGAGACACCGCTCTTCGCCGGGATGCCGACCGTGCTCATCCAGTCGCCGGCCGCGTCGTACATGCCGCACGTCGCCATCACGCTGAGCACCTGCGTGCAGACCCAGGTCGGCACGACCTGCTCCCCCGTCACCGAGTTCCGGCCGCCCGCAGCGAGGGTCATCGCCATCACCGCGAGGTCGCGCACGTCGACGAGCAGCGAGCACTGCCGGGTGTAGCCGTCGACCGCGTCGTGCGGCTCGCCGTCGAGCTTGCCCTGCGAGTGCACGAGGTAGGCGAGCGCGAGGTTGCGGCTCGCCTCGGAGCGCTCCGACTCGAACACCGCCTCGTCCAGCTCGAGCGTCCGGCCAGCGAAGGCGGACAGCCCTGCCAGCACCCGCGCGTCTCGCTCCTCGAGCGTCCAGCGGGGATCGCCGATCAGCGCGTGCGTCGTGATGGCGCCGATATTGATCATGGGATTGCGGGGCCGGCCGTTCTGCTCGAGCGAGATCTCGTTGAACGCGTCGCCCGACGGCTCGACCCCGACGTGCTCGAGCACGGTGTCGCGGCCGCGGTCGGCGAGCGCGAGCGCGTACGCGAACGGCTTCGAGATCGACTGGATCGTGAAGCGGTGGTCGGCGTCGCCGGTACCGTACACCGTGCCGTCGATGGTGCACAGGGCGATGCCGAAGCGGTCCGGATCCTCGTCGGCGAGCTCGGGGATCGTGTCGAGCACCTCGCCGCCATCCGCGCCGGCGCACTCGCGTCGCAGCTCGTCGAGCAGGTCGGGCACCGGGTTGCGCATCCGGTGAGGCTAGCGACGCGCACTGTGCGTGCGCCGGGGAGGTGGGGGCTGTTGCGGGCCGACGCCCGGTGCCATCCTCGGATCGTCCCGACGCGCCGGGCGCTCAGGGCCCGGACGGATCGAGGCTGCGACTGGGGAGATGGCGATGGTCGACGGCGACCGTGGCGAAGAGCGCATCGACGATCACGAGATCGAGATGCTCCTGGCGTCGAAGGACAAGACGGCGTTCCGGCGACGGGCGATCATCAACGCCCACGCCGGCCCGTCCGTGGAGGAGCGGCAGCACGACGGGCGGCCCCTGCCGACGTTCGTCGCCCAGCGGCTCGACCGGTTCCGCGAGTCGGTCAGCCCCGCGCTGCACGCGCACCACGAGCTGCACGACGCGATCTTCCACACCGTCGTCGACGAGCTCGACATGACGATCGGCGGCTACCTGCGGCCGGAGCCGAAGCCCGAGGCTCGCGACCTGCTGCACGTCTACGGCCCCGACCGTGACGGCACCGGCGAGCGGCGCTACTACCGCTACGCCTGGCTCGACCACAGCGACTACGTCCCCGCGTTCACCACGACCGCCCAGGCCATCGTCCGCTCCGGCCGCCTCGCCGGCAGCTGCGGCGTGTACGGCGGCCAGTGGGCGTTCAGCGTCGGCGGCGCGGGGATGCTGTTCATCGCCGAGCACGGCGCGGCGAGCGTCTCGGTGCGGCCATACATGCCGTGGCTCGCGCTGACGTCGTTCAACCACCACGCGGTGAACGCCTCGGTCCTGTGCGACATCGGCATCGCCATCGACAGCTGGCTGCCTGGCGGCGGCGACTTCCGGCAGGAGCACGACCACCCCGTCCGCGTGCTCACACGGTCGTCGGCCGAGGGCTACCTGCTCGACAGCGAGACGAGCGGCACGGGCATCCCGAGCTCCGGGCTGCAGTTGAGCTTCGTCGCCGTGCCCGGACGGCGGTACGGGATCTACGTCTACGCGTGGCTCGAGACGAACGGCGGCGCCCCGAGCGGTGGCGGCCCGCTGGGCTACTCGCGCATCGAGCTGGATGCGTCCGTGCCGTACGTGGCCGCGGAGGAGACGCCGCTCTGACGCTCAGCCGGACACATCCGTCGGCTCGTCGACCCACTCGAGCAGGTCGCCGGGCTGACACTCGAGCACCCGGCACATCGCGTCGAGCGTCGAGAAGCGCACCGCCTTCGCGCGACCGTTCTTCAGCACCGCGACGTTCGCCGGCGTCAGGCCCACCCGGTCGGCGAACTCGCCGACGCTCAGCTTGCGCTTCGCGAGCTCGACGTCGATCCGCACCACGATGGGCATCAGATGACCTCCTCGAGCTCGGCGCGGTAGCCCGTCGCCTGCCGCAGCAGCCCGCGCATCACGATCATCAGCAGGAGCGGCAGCGACGAGAGCACGACGATGCCGAACAGGAGCATCGGGATGCCGGGGTCGCGGATCTCGGGCGTGAAGTAGATGATCGCGGTCACGACCAGGGCGAAGCCCGCGAGCAGCGCCCAGCCGATCGCGAGCGACCAGACGATCGCATCGACCCAGCGCCGTGACGCGTCGCTGAAGAGCCGGTCGCGGCTGATCAGCGTCAGCAGCCGCCAGATGCAGACGATGACGGCGAGCACGCACACCAGCACGAGCGAGAGGACGAGCTGCACGGGCAGGCGCACGCCGGGCTCCGGCGTGCCGTCGGAGAGCTCACCGGGGAGCGCGAACGCCAGCAGCACGAGCAGCCAGAGGGCGGCGACGACGAGGACGACGCGGAGAGCGAAGACGGCGAGACGTGACTGCAACATGGATCGAGTCTCGCGCGATATCTATCGAAAGTCAATTGGTTGAATGCTGAGTGCGGGCTTGGTGCGCCGCACTCAGGCGTCTGCGATGGTGGTCCCCCAACGCGTTGTACCCCAGACAGGGGTGCGATCAAGAAGAGGGAGAACCATGACGGATCACACCTTCAGCATCGACGAGCTCTACCGCGGCACCGTGTACGACTCCAACGGCGACAAGATCGGCAGCGTCAAGCAGGTCTACACGGACGACACCACGGGCGAGCCCCAGTTCGTGACGGTGAACACCGGACTCTTCGGCACGCGCGAGAGCTTCGTGCCCGTGCGCGGCGCGACGGCGCGCGGCGACGACATCCACGTGCCGTACACGAAGGACTTCGTGAAGGATGCGCCGAACATCGACGCAGACGGACACATGGAGGAGAGCGAGCAGGACCAGCTGTTCCGCTACTACGACTACAGCGGCGGCTACTCGGCCGGCACGGGCGACCGTGACGTCTCGACGGGCGTTGGCGGCGTGGGGGACCCGACCCTCGACAGCGACCGCGATGTCTCGACGGGCGTGGGAGGCCTGGGCGACACGACCCGTGACCGCGACGTCGACCTCGACCGCGGCGACGACGACTCGATCGTGCGCCGCGAGGAGCAGCTGCGGGTCGGCACCGAGCGCGTCGAGAGCGGCCGCTTGCGCATCCGCAAGCACGTCGTGACGGAGCAGCAGACCGTCACCGTGCCGGTGGAGCGCGAGGAGTTCGAGGTCGTGCGCGAGCCGCTGGACGGCACGAGCTCCAGCGGGTCGCTGGGCGAGGACGAGATCGCCGTGACGACGCACGAGGAGCGCCCCGTGGTCGACAAGGAGGTCGTCGACGCGGAGCGGATCGGTGTGGAGAAGCGCACCGTCACCGACCAGGAGCGCGTCTCGGCCGACATCTCGAAGGAGGAGATCGACGTCGACCGCGACGGCGGCATC
Organism: Agrococcus sp. DT81.2; assembly: GCF_049844935.1. Classification (NCBI taxonomy): domain Bacteria; kingdom Bacillati; phylum Actinomycetota; class Actinomycetes; order Micrococcales; family Microbacteriaceae; genus Agrococcus; species Agrococcus sp. DT81.2. Next base: position 239,265 of record NZ_JBNCLZ010000002.1, read on the forward strand.
GCCGACATCGACCGGGACGGCGACATCCGCCGCTGAGCCGACCGACCATATCGACGAGAGCGACCCGTTCCGCACCCGCGGGGCGGGTCGCTCTCATGGGTCGGACGGATCCGTGTCGGGCATCCGCGCAGTCGCGCGACGTGCTTCCATCGGATGCGTGGAGGCACCCGGGCAGGCCGAGGCGCGTCGCGAGTCGCGCGCGATCGTCGCCGCCTGGGCGTGCTTCGGCGTCGGCATCGCCTTCGGGCTGATCGCGCTCGCAGGCCCACCCCGTCCGATCGCCGGTGAGGACTCCGTCGCGATGGCGGCCGCGGGCATCGCCGCCATCATCACGGCAGCGGCGTTCGTGCTCAGCACCGGCATCCACCGACGGGCGGAGACGACGCCGATGCCACGCTGGCAGACGACCGTCGCGCACGCCTCGACCGTCGCCATCACGCTCGCCTTCGCCGCCGTCGCCCACCTCGGTGTGCTGACCGGCGGCGAGATCCTCGCGCTCGGGCTGCAGGGCCTCGAGGCGCCCGCGGTCGGCGGGGCGCTGCTGACGGGTGTCGCGAGCGCGGCCGGCGGCTGGCTCGCCTTCCAGGCCGGGGTCGAGCTGCGCACTCGCGACCTCGCCACGCTGCTGTTCGCGTTCCTCACGATCGGCACGGTGTTCGCGATGATCACCGCCGCCGACCCGCGCTGGTGGGAGCGCCACTTCTCGGGCCTCGGCACCGGTTGGGCCTTCAACGCCACCATCATCGTCGCGGGCCTGCTCGTCGCCACGATCGGCGCCTACATCGGCCGCGACCTGCACCGCTGGCTCGGCGACGGGGCGCTCCGTCGCATCGCCGTGGTCGTCGCCCTCTTCGCCGCCACCGGCGTCGCGCTCGCGGGCGTCGGGCTGTTCCCGGTGCACCGGGCGCAGCTGCTGCACGACATCGCCGCGTTCGGCGCGCTCGGGCTGTTCGTGCTCAGCGCGATCGTGGTCACGATCGTCATGCCCGGTCCGCCGAGGGCACTGCTGCTGACGACCGCGGGCACGGCGGTCGCGCTCGTCGTCGCGCTGCTGCTGTGGTGGCCGTTCGGCGTCTACGGCGCGACGGCGCTCGAGGCGCTCGCCGTCGGCATCCTCTTCGTGTGGCTCACCACCCTGGTGCGCACGCTCGCCGCCCTCGTGCCGCAGGAGAGCCTGCCGTCGAGGTCGCCGTCGCCGCTGCGCCACCGCGTCGACCCACGGATGGCGGCGTGAACGCCTCCCCGACGCCCGTCGCCTCCGCGCGAGGCGATGGGTCGCGCTCCCGCCTCGAGCTCGAGGCCGTCGTCACGGCGGGGGCCGCCGGCGTGGCTGCGTTCCTGCTCGGGCTCGTGCTCCTGCAGGGCGAGCCGCGGCCGATCGGCGGGGTCGGCTCGGTCGCGCGCGTCGCCGCATTCACCACCGGCGCTGCCGCCGCCGCCTCGTTCGCCGTGGCCAACCTGCGCTCCGAGGCACCGCTGCCTCGGCTCGGTCGACGGCTCGAGGGCACCCTGCGCGTCACGGCCACCTGCTCGATCGCCCTCGTCTGCTTCGGCCTCGGCTACCTCGCCGCGCTCTCCGCGGGCGAGGTGTTCCAGGCCGGCTTCATCGGGCTCGAGGTCGACGCCTTCGCCGGTGCGCTCGCGTGCGCGATCGCGAGCGGCGCGGCCGCGTACCTCGCGCATCCGCTGGGCCACGACATCGGCACCCGCACCCTCGGCGCCCTGGTGCCGACGTTCCTCGTGGTCGGCGTGCTCTTCTCGATGCTCACGGCGTCCGACGAGGACTGGTGGCAGCGGCACTTCTCGCAGCTGGGCGCCGGCGGCGGCATCTCGGGCTTCGCGTTCAACGTCACGCTCATCCTCTCTGGGCTGCTCGTGGCGACGATGGGCGCCTACGTGCGCGGCGACCTCGAGGAGGTCACCGACGGGGAGCGCGGGTCGAGCAGCCGCTGGGTCGGCCGGCTGCTCGCGATCATCGGGCTCTGCATGGTGCTGACGGGGCTGGTGCGCGTCGACGTGGCGGAGTGGCTGCACATCGCGTTCGCGTCGAGCATGGTGGTCATCTTCTGCGGGCTCTGCGCCGCGCTGCCGCGCCTCGCACCGCGGCTGCCGCGGGCCATCCACCTCGTCTCGGGTGCGATGGTGGTCGGCACCGTCGTGGCGCTGCTGCTGTGGGTGCCGGTCGGCTACTACAACTTCACCGGCTTCGAGTTCGCCGCGTGCGGTCTCATCTTCGTGTGGCTCAGCGCGTTCGTGCGGGCGATCGCGGCGGCGAAGGCCGACCGGGCGGATGCGTCCCCGCGGCCGGGCCGTCGGGCCGACTCGACATCAGTGCGCGCAGGGGGCAAGGTTGGTGCATGACGAGTCACGATCCGGCCGAGCCTGAGACGCCGCAGGACACCCGCGAGGGCACCGAGACGCCCGAGGACGCGCAGCGCCGCAAGTTCCGCGAGGCGCTGGACAAGAAGAAGCTTGGCCACCACGGGCAGGGCATGGCCTCGCCGGGCAGCGTGCAGGGCGCGCACTCCGGCCCGGCCGTGCAGAAGCGGGTGCACCGCCGCAAGTCGGGCTGAGTCGGGCCGGGAGACGGCTCGGCGAAGGCCGCATCGAGCGGAGCAGTGCTCCTCATCCACCCTGCGACGCGCGGAGCGCCAGCCGGACGGCGAGCCGCACCTCGGAGTCGTGCAAGTCCATGCCCAGCACCGACTCGGCCCGTGCCACGCGCTGCGCGACCGTATTGCGGTGGATGCCCAGGTCGCCGGCGGTCGCGGCCAGCGATGACTCGCGATCGAGATAGGCCTCGAGCGTTCGGCGGTCCTCGGGCCGGAGCGCGTCCAGCATGCCGTCGGCGGCGGAGCGGAAGGCGTCACTGCCCGTCCACGCGAGCAGCAGCTGCTCGACGCCCAGCCGATCGACGTGCAGGAACCACCCTGCGGCTGAACGGTCGGCCGCGAGCCTCGCGGCATCCGTCGCTTCCTGGATCGTCTGCGCGAGGCCGGGAAGGTCCCGTTGCAGCGTGCCGACGCCAGTCGCGATCGCGAGGTGCAGCAGAGCGCGGTCGTGCAAGCGCCGCACGTGGTCGACCGTCCTGGCCAAGTCCTGCCGAGTGGGCGCATGGGAGAACGTCACCCATCCGGCGACGCCTGCACCGCGCGTCGCAGCGTGGGCTGGGACCGGGAGCTCTGTCAGCCAGGGCTGCAGCAACCGCAGCAGCTCGAGCGGCTCCGTCCGTCCGCGTGCCTGCGCGCTGAAGCCGAGGTGCCATCCCGAGGCCTGCCAGCCGCGCTCCACCACACGACGGTCGAGCTCTGTGTCGTACGCGGCTGCCGGGTCGAGCAGCTCGCTCAGCAGAGACGACGACCGCGACGCGTCGTTCATGTCCGCGACCTCGTCGATCAGCAGCCGCGCGGCCACGGCGGGCATGGCGATCTCGGCTGCGGCGGCGAGGGCGAAGAGCTGCGACATGCTGAGAGCCTTGCCGTGGAAGGCGAGCCGCAGCCTCTGCGACCCCTTGCTGTCCACTCGGACCGATGCGACCGAGCCGAGCGGATCCTGGAGATGCCCAACCCATGATTCGAAGTCGATCCGCTCGATGAGGGCGGGCGCGAGGGCGGGCCCGGCCTGATGGATCACGCCGTGCGGCGCGATGAGGGCCACCCCGTAGCCGATGTTGGCGGCGAGGTGGCGCAACTGGTCGCCGACGCCGTTCGCCGCGTATTGGATGGTCTGCGCCACCTTGCGGATCATCGCGAGCTTCAGCGCATCGCCGCCGACCGTGAGCTCCCAGCAGGCTCGAGCCAGCGCGGTCGGCCGGTTCGAGCGGAGCAGCGTCAGGCCGAGTCGAGTCGCGAGGGCCGCGGTGCCCGAGGACACCTCGACCTCCGCGGGCAGCGCAAGCCCGGTGTACCCGCGGTCGCGGATCCGTCGGAGCATCGCGTCGAGCTGCCACGACGAGGGGGACCGGGCCGCGATGAGCACCGCCAGCACGGGCACATCGACGATCTCGAGCGTGCGCTCGTCGGGCTCGACCGCAACCGACTCCCATGCGTCCCCGACCCGCGCGATGACCTCGATCTCGCCGCAACCCGGCTGCTCGAGCAGTGCGTCGAGCTCCAGGCCGCTCATCCGCTGACCTCGTCGAGCTCCCGCAGCCCGTAGTGGGACGGCAGGACACGTCGAAGGCGGTGCGGGTGCTCCGACCACCACGAGGGCGCCTCGAACGCGATCACGGCTGCACTCGTGCCCGCAACGATGTCCTCGACCTGCTGCACGGTGCCGGTCTGTGGATCGACGACGTCGATGACGTCGGGAGCTCGCGCGACCACCAGACCGTCGGCCACGCACGCCAGCACCTCGGATCTCGCCACGAGACGGAGGACCGAGCCGTCCGCGATCTCGACGTCGATGATCCGGACGCGCGCGTCTTCCCGGTGCAGCTCGACGGCGGTGACGCGGCCGGCACCGAAGTACCGTCCACCGGCGGCCGCCGTGCGCCGCTCGAGCGGCAAGGCGTCGTCGTCCCCCCACGCGGTGCCCATCTCGAAGGCGCGCCGCAGGCTCCCGACGACGGCGTGCTCAGCGAGGGCCCCCGCGAGGAATCCGCCGACCACCATGCCGGCCCAGCCACCAGCGGCCTCGAACGCCGCCCGGAGCACGTGCTCCGCATCCGCGGGACGAGCATCGGCCACGAGCATCGCGCCGCGCGGTCCTGGCGAGACCGCGATGACCAGGCCCGGCAGGTCATCGACCAGCAGCGTGACCTGGTCGATGCCCGGCAGGGCGCGGCCCATGAGATCCGCGTCGACGAGCGTCAAGGTTCCCGCATGGGGCAGGGCGGTCAGCGCGTTCATGCCGCCGATCTCAGTCAGGCACACCGCTCGCGCCGGAGCGCCTGTCCAACGATCGACCGCCTGGATCGCTTCGGCGAACAGCTCCCCGGCCGCCAGCCGCTCGCGGAAGACCATCGTAGATCCGCCGACTCCCACGGCCACGCACGGAAGCTCTTGGTCGACCTCGTCGACGGTGTGCACCACGATCGGCCAGACGATCGCCTGGGCCGCGGTGAGCTCCGCGATCCGGGTGTGTCCGCCGCCGCCCCCGCTGAGGAGAGCCGCACCTCGGCTCAGCGCCGCGAGGTCACCTCGATCGAGCGTCCACGGCATGCGCCAAGCCTAGGTCCGCGATCTATGCCCTGGACTCGACCGGCACGAACGGCTCGTCGAGCCCGAAGGCCGAGGGCCCGAAGGCCCGGAGCGCCTCCGGCGTGCGCATCATGTCGGGGGTCGAGATTCCGAGCACGCGGACCCGCTGACCGTAGCGCAGGCCCTCGGTCGTGATGGGTTCGGCGGTCTCAGCGTCCAGGACGCAGATCAGGTCCGGCACGATCGCGACCGTCTCGCCCCCTCGCGTCGCGACGAGGTTCTCGTTCTGGAATCGGATCTCGAGCGCATCACCGCCGCCGTCGAGCGCGACGATCCGGGCGCTTCCCTTCGCGAAGCCGTCCGTCGTCCTGCGCTCGACGTCAGCGACCTTGCCGTGGAAGAGCTCCCGGACATGGCTGTACAGCGTCGTCGACAGCGACTCCGCGATGGCGTCGAAGGGTGAGCGGTGCGCCTCCCTGGCCTCCCGGATCGCGCGCCCGAGCGCGAGCGCCATCGACAGGGTCCGCGGGATGGCTGTGCGACGCACGTCGGCGCCGGTCATGGCGTATTCCGCGATGTGACCGACACCGCCGAGCCGGATGGTGATCGCGCGAGCGAGCCACTCCATCTGACGGTCGTCGTCGCCCGTGTCGATGATCACCCGCTCGCCTCGCTCTCCCGCCAGCGCGAGAGGCGACCCGTGCACGCCATAGACGGCGAAGGTCTCCATCGAGAGCTCCGGGAACGCTCTCCCCATGCCATCGGCGTCGATGACGGGCAGTCCGGTCTCGGCCGCGACGACGAGCGGGATCATCGAGTTGATCCCACCGCACTCGATCGGCATCGTCGCATCCGCCGTCCTCCCGAGATGCTCCTCGAGGATCCGGAGCGAGAGCGTCGGCTCTGTCCCCGCCGGGATCTTCTCCACCATGACCGTCGGTGCGCCCATCTGCGCGGTGGGGATGACGAACAGGTCGTCGGCGATCTCGTCAGGATCGAGCACGGTGATCGCACCGTCTCCCAGCACGCGCTCGACGAGCCGGCGACCGATGTAGGGGTCGCCGCCCCCTCCCGTCCCGAGCAGGGTCGCTCCCCGCGCCAGGTCGCTCAGATCTGCTGCGCGAAGCTCGAAGCTCATGCCGTCTCCCTTGTCGTCCCGTCGTATCGCGTCGTCGCGTAGTCATAGCCGAAGTAGGCGGGACCCGCGAGCCGCAGTCCGCCCGGCGAGTGCCAGCGCTCGTCCGCGGGCGCAGCCACCACTCGCACGCGCTGCCCGTAGCGGAGCCCCTCGGTGGTGATCGGCTCGCCGGTGTCGTGCTCGAGCACGATGATCAGGTCCGGCGTGGTGACGAGCACCCGTCCGTCCAGGCGCGCGACGAGGTGCTCGTTCTGGAAGGAGAGCTCGATCCGTCCCAACTCGCCGTCGATGCGCGCGCTGCCGCGCGCGAACCCCGCCGTCGTCGCCCTGGCGACGTCGACCACCTTGCCCGCGAACAGCTCGCGTCCGCCGAGCCTGCTGACGACCGCTTCGACGGGATCAGCGTTACGAGCCCGAGCCTCCGCGATGCGCGCGCCCAGCTCCACGCACAGGGACAGGGAGCCGTCGACCAGCGCTTCGCGCGCTTGGGCTCCCGTCATGGCGAAGCCCGAGATCATCACCGAGCAGCCCATCTCCACTGCTGCAACGCGTGCGATCCGCTCGGTCCAGTGGTTGTCGACGGTCTCGAGCAGGGCGGTGTTGCCCTTCTCATCCGCGATGCCCAGCGGCGAGGCGGTGATGCCGTAGAGCGTCGGCAGCACCATCTGCAGCTCCGGGAACGCGCGCCCCATCCCGTCGCCGTCGACCAGCGGCAGCCCGAGGGCAGCGGCGGCGGCCACCGGGATGGTCGAATTGACGCCGCCTGCCTCGGCGCATGCGATGTGGGTCACCGGGCGGCCGAGACTCGCCTCGAGCGCCCGGATGGGCGCCACGACTTCATCGAGGCTCGGCAGCTTCTCCACCATCACGGTGGGCGCACCCATCATCGCCGCGGTCACGACGCACGCGTCGTCCGACAGCTCGCCGAGAGGGACGACCTCCACAGCACCGTCGCCGATGGCCTGCCGCGCGAGGAGCGCGCCGATGTACGGGTCCCCACCGCCACCGGTGCCGAGCACCGCAGCACCTCGGGCGAGGTCGCGGATCGAGTCCGCGGTGATCTGCCAGGTCATCACTTGCTCATGTCGAGGTCGCCGACGGCCTTCGCTCGGACACGCGTCGCGTTGCCGGGGAGGTATGGGAGCGGCACCTCGTCGAAGTCGACGATCTGCACGCTCCTCGGCGACGCGCCTGCCGCGATCGCCTTGTCCACTGCCTGCTGCTTCACGTCGTCGAGGATCGAGTCCCGGCGGCCAGGGTCGACGGCGACGACCTTGTCGATCTCTCCGCCGACCTGTGCGATCGAGGCGCCGATGGCGTTCGCGACCGAGTAGTTCTCGGGGCGCCGCACCTCGCCGAAGATGGGCAGCTCGTCGGGCAGCAGGATCGAACCGCCACCCACCACGACCACGGGGATGGGATCGGGCGACGTGCGCATGCGATCGACGGCTTCGGCCACACGCTCGGCGATGCGATCGATCACCGCGGTCGCGAACACCTTGTCGATGTGTCCCACGCGATCGGCGTCGCCGATGTCGGCCCGCCCGGCCGCGACCGCGATGTCGGTCGCGGTGAGCGTGGAGCCGCCGAAGACGAGCGCCTCGCTCGTGAGGCGGAATCCCACCGATGAGGGTCCGACCTCACGCGTGTCCTCGTGCACATGGCTGCCGCCGCCGATTCCGATCGACAGGACGTCGGGCATGCGGAAGTTCGTGCGGATGCCGGCGACCTCCACCTCCGTCGACGTCTCGCGAGGGAAGCCGTTGACCAGCAGACCGATGTCGGCAGTGGTCCCACCGATGTCGACGACGGCGCAGTCAGCGAGACCGCTGGTCGCGGCGGCCCCTCGCATCGAGTTCGTCGGACCGGACGCGAACGTCGCGACCGGGTAGCGGCGCACGAAGTCCTCGTCCATCAGGGTGCCGTCGTTCTGGCTCAGGAAGATGGGGGCGGCGATGCCCTGCGCTCGCACGGCCGCGCTCAGGCCGTCGACGATCTCGACCGCGAGCTCGCGGAGCGCCGCGTTGATCACCGTGGCGTTCTCTCGCTCGAGGAGACCGATGCGGCCGATCTCGTGGCTCAGCGAGATGGCCACGTCGGCACCGAGCTCCCGCCGGACGATGTCAGCGGCCTGCTGCTCGAGGTCGTGGTTCACGGGGCTGAACACGCTGGAGATGGCGACGGAGCGGATCCCGTGGGCGGCCATGTCGGCGGCGTGCCGCACGAGCTCCTCCGGGTCGAGGGGAGAGATGGGCCGCCCGTCGAACTCGTACCCTCCGTGCGCCAGGTAGGTGCGCCCACGGATCGCGTCGCGGAGCTCGGCCGGCCAGTCGATCAGCGGGGGCAGCGCACGGGTGGCCGGGAGCCCGAGCCGCAGCGCAGCCGTCGGCGCCAACCCGCGTGCCTGTACGAGCGCGTTGATGAAGTGCGTGGTGCCGATCATCACCGCGCTGATCTCGCTGCCCTCGAACGGCCGATCGGCGCGCAGCACCTCGATGGCCGCGACGATCCCGCCGGTCACGTCCGCAGTCGTCGACTGCTTCACCGTCGCGAGCACGCTGGTGCCATCCATGAGCACGGCGTCCGTGTTCGTCCCACCGACATCGATTCCGATGTGCATCCGCTTCCTCTTCCTGTTCGGGTCAGTTGTTGAAGGCGCCGTCTCGCGCGACGTCGTCGCCGCGCCGAGGGCCGGCGCCGCGCAGTGTGCTGGCGTGGATCAGCGCTTCTCGGTGTGCGCCACAGCTGGACCGACGGCCCCGCCGATGGCGTCGTCGTTGTCGGTCGGCACTTCGCCGACGCCTCGGACGAGGCCGAGCTTGCCGGCGATCACGTACAGCACGAACGAGAGCACGAGCGCGGTGATCGACGGGATGCCCCACGTGAAGAAGTAGCCGACGAGGCTCGCGATCAGCCAGATCACGAGAGTTGCCGGCACGATGCGCGGCGCGGTCTCCGGCAGCGCATCCGCAGCGCGGGTGGCGTCCAGCGCCGGCCGGAACTTCTTCACGATGAAGTACTCGGCGATCATGATGCCCGCGATTGGCGGGAAGGCCGCCGCCAGCACATTGAGGAACGGCACGAAGCCCTGGAGGATCCCGAAGGCTGCGAGGAGGGTGCCGACGACGCCGATGGTGACCGTCGTGAGCACGTGCGGCAGCGCCTTGTTGAACGCCGTCGAGACGAAGTTCACGAGTCCGAGCACCGAGGAGTACAGGTTCCAGTCGTTGATCTTCAGCGTGCCGGTGACGATGATCAGCAGCCCGACCCAGCCCACGGCCGATGTCACGATCGCGACGATGTTGCCCGACTGCGCCGCATGCGCGAGGAGCACGCCCGCCAGGCCGATGACGAACTCGCCCAGCGTGACGCCCACCACGGTCACCTTCACGACGTCGCCGGCGCTCCGGTTGAAGCGCGTCATGTCGCTGGTGATGATCGCGCCCACGATGAAGCCGCCCGCGACGATGCCCGCGCCGGCGAAGACCGACATCGGCTCCCCCGCAGGGGCCTGAGTCATGAGATCGACGATCGAGTGCTGGCTCAGCTCGCTGATGACCGACCATCCGACCAGCACGAGGAACAGCGGCACCGTGATGTTCGCGAGCACCTGCATGCCCTTGAAGCCGAATGCGACCACACCGGTGACCGCGAGGCCGAAGATGATGGCCCAAACCTCGATCGGCATGACGCCCGGCATGAGCGCGTCGAGCGACTCTGCCGAGATGGCGCTCTGGATGCCGAACCAGCCGATCAGGCTCATCGCGATCGCGAGGCCCACGAGCGAGGAGCCGATCTCACCGAACCCGGTCCAGCGGGTCAGCAGCGAGGTCTGCATCCCCTCCTTCTGGCCGATGATGCCCACGATCGTGATCACGACCTCGAGGATGATCGCGCCGAGCAGGAACGCGAGCGCAGCGTCCCAGAAGCTCATGGCGTAGCCGAGCGTGGCTCCGAGAAGGAACTGCGAGAGCGCGGAGACCTGACCGAACCGCTGGACGGCGATGGGGAACCAGCGGCGCCGCTCGCCGATCGGGACGCGTTGCAGCGAGTAGTCGTCGTTCGGCGTGGTGGCCATGAGCTGCCCTTCCGGAGCGCTTGCAATCGATGGCGCCACGCTAGAGCCGGGTAGCGAGCGGCACTATGTGCGCATCGTCGATTTTCCGCGCCCGGATGTGCGATCTGCACAGCCGACGCGGCAGCGTCAGGCCGTGGCCGCCAAGTAGGCCAGCTGCGCCGCCATCGAGGCCTCGGCGGCGAATCGGATGCTCTCGTCGACGTCCGGGTAGACGCGGTCGGTGACCTCGGCGACCCGCGCCGCGGCGGCGCTCATACCGAGCTCGCGGAGCGCTTCGCGCACCTCGGCCAGCCGCTCCGTGCGGTGCGCGCGATACTCGCGGGCAGCCTCCGCGATCGATGGCCGCGGCTCGCCGTGCCCCGGCAGCACCTCGAGATCGCCGAGCGCCTCGAGCTTGTCGAGCGTGCCGAAGAAGGCGGCGACCGAGCCGTCGGGATGCATGATCACGGTCGAGCCCCGGCCCAGCACCGTGTCGCCCGTGAGCACCGCCTGCCCAGGCACGACGATGCAGACGGAGTCGGCCGTGTGGCCGGGCGTCGCGACGATCTGGAGCTCGACGTCGTCGACCGGGATCCACTCGCCGTCGACGAGCGGCTCGCCGCCGAGGCACTCGTCGGGATCGAGGCCCCGCAGCACGGCGCCCGTCGACCGTGCGAGCTCGGCCGCGCCCTCCGTGTGGTCGGGATGGCGGTGCGTCACCAGGATGAGCCGCGGCCGCAGCGCGACCAGCCGCTCGATGTGGCCGGCGTCGGCGGGGCCGGGATCGACCACGACCTGCCCGCCCAGCACGTACGTGTTCGTGCCGTCGAGGGTCATGGGGCCGGGGTTGGGTGCCAGGATGCGCTCGATCTCGACCATGCCCCGACCCTAGCCCTCGGGCCGGGTGGGCGCGCCCGCGCGCGGATGTCACCGGCCTCTGGTCCCATGGAGGCATGGAACCGCTCCTGCTGATCGCCGCTCTCGTGGCCGTGCTGCTCGCCGGCGCGCTCGGAGCGATGCTCGGCGTGCGCGTCGGGCACGCGCGCGCCACTGCCGAGCGGGGTGCGACGGCCGGCGAGCTGCAGGCGGCGCACGGGCGGCTCGAGGTGCTCGAGGCGGAGCGGGCGCGGGAGCGCGACATCGCCGAGCGCCGCCATGCGGCGCAGCTCGAGGAGGTGCGTGCCGAGGCTCAGCGCCGCGTCGCCGAGGAGCGGGAGCGCGGCCGCGAGGCGCTCGCCGAGCTGCAGCAGGATGCACAGCGGCGCGCCGACGAGTTCGCGGCGCTCAGCAGCGCGGCGCTCGAGCGCAACTCGGCGGTCTTCCTCGAGCAGGCGGAGGAGCGGCTGCGCCGGTCGCAGACGGAGGGCGCGGCCGAGCTGGCGAAGCGGGAGGCCGCCGTCCGGCAGCTCGTCGACCCGCTGTCGAAGTCGCTCGACTCGGTGCGCGGAGAGGTGACGGCGGCCGAGAAGGCGCGCGCCGAGGCCAATGCGGCGCTCGCCGAGCAGCTGCACGCCATGCGCACCTCGTCCGAGCAGCTCACGGTCGAGACGCGCCAACTCGTGACGGCGCTGCGCGCCCCCCAGGTGCGCGGCCGCTGGGGCGAGCTGCAGCTGCGACGGGTGGTCGAGTCGGCCGGCATGCTCGAGCACGTCGACTTCACCGAGCAGGCGCACCACGCGACCGACGACGGCGCCCTGCGCCCCGACATGCTCGTGCACCTGCCCGGCGACAAGCAGGTGATCGTCGACGCGAAGGTCGCCTTCAGCGGCTACCTCGAGGCGATGGAGGCGCGCGACGACTCGACGCGCGACAAGCGGCTCGACGCGCATGCTCGCCACATGCGCGACCACATCGACCAGCTCGGCTCGAAGGCCTACTGGGAGGCGGTGCCCGGCACGCCCGAGTTCGTGGTGATGTTCGTGCCCGCCGAGCCGTTCCTCAACGCGGCGCTCGAGCGCGACCCGACGCTCTTCGAGCGCGCGTTCGAGCGCAACGTGATCCTTGCGACGCCGGCGACGCTCGTCGCGCTGCTGCGCACCGTCGGCTACACGTGGCGGCAGGAGCAGCTCGCGGGCGAGGCGATGCAGGTGTTCGAGGTGGGGCGCGAGCTGCACAAGCGGCTCGGCACGATGGGTGGGCACCTCGCGACCCTCGGCAAGCGCCTCAACAGCACCGTCGAGGCGTACAACGCGTTCAACGCATCCCTCGACCGCAACGTCGTCACGCAGGCGCGGCGCTTCTCGAGCCTGCAGGGCCTCGAGCCGTCGCTCGATCGCACCCCGCCGCTCGAGGTGCTGGCCGTGCCGGCGCAGAAGCCCGACCTGCACGCCGTGCCGATGGCTCCGTTGCGGGAGGAATCGGGCATGGCAGACGCGGATGAGGGCGCCTCAGCGATAGCGTGACCCCGTGACCGTCATCCCGACCGCCGCCACGCTCGTCCTCATGCGCGATGGCGCGGGCGCGATCGAGGTGCTGCTGCTGCAGCGGCCGAACCGCGGCTCCTTCGCGGGCGGCTGGGTCTTCCCCGGCGGCCGCGTCGATCCGGTCGACCGCGTCGACGACGAGGAGGCGACGGCGCGCAACGCCGCCGTGCGCGAGACCGCCGAGGAGTGCGGCCTGATCGTCGCTCCCGACGCGCTGCTGCCGCTGTCGCACTGGTCGCCGCCCGAGCAGCTCGCGACGAAGTTCATCACCTGGTTCTTCATCGCCGAGGCACCGCCCGGCGACGTCACGCTGCAGGAGGCGGAGGCGGTGGCATCGCAGTGGATCCGGCCGGCGGACGCGCTGAAGCAGCACGGCGCGGGCACGCTCAAGCTGTTCCCGCCCACGTGGGTCACGCTCGACACCCTCATGGCCTACCCGACCGTCGAGGCGGCGCGGCGCAGCATCGGCGGCCGCGAGCTGCAGCGCTACGCCACCGTCCAGGTGCCCGAGCGCGGGCTCGCGATCTGGGAGGGCGACGAGGCGTACGAGGGCGCGCCCGACACCGAGGACGGTCCTCGCCACCGGCTGCACGTCGGCTCGCTCCCCTGGCGGTTCGAGCACCGGTAGCTCTCGCTTACGGTGACCGTCCATCACCGCAAGAATCGTCGCAGCACACCCCTCGGTCGGGCGCTCGCGGGCACGGTTCATCAGGACGCGCTGCTCAGACACCGGTCGTACATCGAGACGGAGCGGGTCGCAGGTTGTTTCCGCGACTCCGTGAGGTCCTCATGTCCCGCCCGTGCTCCAAGATCCCGTTCTCCACGCCTGCGTCTGCAGGACGCGCTCTGCGTGCCCTCGAGCGACGCCGTTCCCGCGAGGCGCGTCGTGAGATCGCCGTGCATCCGTGCGCTGCCTGCCACGCGCTGCACCTCACGTCAGACCGTCGGAGCCTCAGCAACCGTTGGACACGCCTCGCGCGACGCCTCGGTCGCTAGCCCGATGCCGGATCCAGCAGCTGCTCACCCGCTCCCAGGCCGAGGCGATTCTGGCGCCCGGCCACGCACGCAGGTCCATTTCGCCTTGCCAGGTGCGCGCACCTCGCCTGGTGATCGAGGTGCCCTTCGGAAGCTAGCCGCTCGCGTCCGTGACCCGCTCCCACGACGCGATCTCGCCCGGCTCGACGACGAAGAGCGGATGCGGCTCGGCGCGCGCCGCGAGCGGCAGCCGGTCGGGGCTCCGCACCGCGAGCTTCGCCCGCAGGTGCAGCAACTCGTGCTCGAGCTGGCCGACCGTCACCGGCATCAGCGCGGCGGGTCCCGGGCGGTCGATCCGCGAGCGGTCGTAGCGGTAGCCGCGGGCATCCGCCTCGTCGGCGACGCCCGCGAGGTACGCCCCGATGCTCGCGACGGGATCGGACTCCGCGCGGAACCGCTCGAGCTGCGGATGCTGCTTGTAGCCGCGCGTGCGGCCGGCCAGCACGGCCTGCGCGAGCAGCCCCTCGCGCCAGCAGGCGGTGAGCCCCTGGCGGTCGAGCAGTGCCGGGTGCAGCGACCAGATCCTCATCGACTCGATGCTATCCGCGCGCGCCGTCACGCTCGGCGACCGCGACGATGCGGCCGGCCATCATCTCGAAGATGACCTGGTGCGCCGGCACGAGCGACCACCAGTAGAGCCGGCCGCTCAAGCCGCTGGGCAGGAAGACGGCGCGCTGGCGGTAGTGCGATCCCCGAGCCCCGGAGTCGAGCTCGACCGGCTCGACCGTGAACTCGATCCACGCGCGTCCCGGCACCTTCATCTCGGCGCGCAGCCGCAGCATCCGTCCCCGGTCGATGCGCTCGACGCGCCACCAGTCGACGGTGTCGCCCTCGCGCAGCCGGTCTGGGTCGCGCCTGCCGCGGCGCAGCCCAACGCCGCCGACCAGGCGGTCCGCGAGGCCGCGCAGGCTCCACAGCAGCGGCACGGAGTACCAGCCGCGGTCGCCGCCGATGGCCTCGACCACCGTCCACACTGCCTCGGGCGACGCCGAGGTCGTGCGCTCGCGCGCATCCTCGAACACCGTCGAGCCCGACCAGCGCGGGTCGCTCGGCAGCGGGTCGGACGGCGCTCCGGCCGCCGAGGCAGAGCGCCAGCTCGACTCGATGTCGCCGGAGCGCTCCCGCGAGAGCGCGAGCCGCACCGCGCGACGGTAGCCCGTGAGGCCGCCCTCGGGCGGCGGGATGACGGCGTCGATGCGCCGCTCCTCGACGACGCAGTCGTGCAGCAGCGAGCCGATGAGCGGGATCGCGATGGCGCGCGGCACGGGCGTCACGAGGTTCACCCACTGCGACGCGAGCCAGGGCGTGAGCACGGGCAGCGGTGCGATCGGCCGCTGCGGCAGCCCCGCCTCGACGGCGTAGCCGTTCATCGTCTGGCCGTAGCGGAGCACGTCGGGCCCGCCGATGTCGAACGTGCCGTGCACGTCGCCGGGCACGGATGCGGCGGCGACGAGGTAGTGCAGCACGTCGCGCACCGCGATCGGCTGCACGAAGTTGCGCACCCAGCGCGGCGCCGGCATGTAGGGCAGCACGTCGGTCAGGTGGCGGATCATCTCGAAGGACGCGGAGCCCGAGCCGATGACGATGCCCGCCTCGAGCACGATCGTCGGCACGCCGGAGGCGAGCAGTGCCTCGCCGACGGCGACGCGCGACGCGAGGTGCTTCGAGAGCCGCTCCCCCTCGGGGTGCAGGCCGGAGAGGTAGACGATGCGCTGCACGCCGGCGTCCCTCGCGGCCGCCGCGACGTGCTGCGCCTGCACGAGCTCGGCGGCGGCGAAGTCGCCACCGGCGCTCATCGCGTGCACGAGGTGGTAGACGACGTCGACACCCTCGACCGCACGACGCACGTCGCCTGGCTCCTCGAGGTCGCCCTTGACGATCTCGACCTCGGCCGCCCACGCGGCGTCGCGCAGCCGCCTGGGGTCGCGGGCCAGCGCGCGCACGGTGTGCCCCGCCTCGACGAGGCGCGGCGCGAGCCGGCCGCCGACGTAGCCTGTCGCGCCGGTGACCAGCACCCGCCTGCCGCTCATCGCATTGCCCCTACCGCACCGTCTTCATCGCCCTGGCATCGCCCAGGCGATGCACACCATCGTCACGACGAAGCCCGCCGCGTAGTTGACCCAGAGGAAGCGTCGCCAGCCCCGGTTCGCCTCGGCGCTCTCGCCGTCGGTCACGCTCCAGAACGGCGCCGCGAGCGCGATGTACGGCACGGCGACGACCGCGGCGAGCCACGCCGGCCATGGCGCGAGCAGCATGAGCGCGCCGGCCGTGGCCCACAGCGCGATCGCGAGCCGCACGGTCGCACGAGCGCCGAGCGCCGTCGCGATCGAGCCGATGGCGGCCTCGCGGTCGGGCACGACGTCCTGCACCGCACCGAAGGCGTGGCTCGCCATTCCCCAGCAGAAGAAGGCGGCGAGCACGGCGACGAGCTGCGGCGTCCAGTCGGCGCCGGCGAGCACGAGGCCGTAGACGGCGGGGCTGACGAAGTGGGTGCTCGAGGTGATCGAGTCGAGCACCGGCACCTCCTTGAACCGCAGTCCCTTCGCGGAGTACGCCACGACGGCGAACAGGCTCACCGCGAGCACGGCCCACGACCCCGGCCCGCCGAGCGCCACGAGCGCCACGACGAACGGCAGCGCGAGGCCGACGGACCACAGCAGCGTCGCGCGGTGCGTCGACGGCGGCAGCAGCGCGCCCTCCATGCCGCCCTTGCGCGGGTTGTTCGCGTCGGACTCGTAGTCGAACACGTCGTTGATGCCGTACATGGCGAGGTTGTACGGCACGAGGAAGAAGACGGTGCCGATCACGAGCCGAGCGTCGATCTCGGCGTTCGTGAGCAGCATCGGCGCGGCGAAGGGGAAGGCGGTGTTGATCCAGCTGACCGGGCGCGAGGCCAGCAGCAGTCGGCGGCCGAGCCGGGCGTCGCGGGCGACGTCAGGCATCCGCCGGCTCTCCGGGGTGGCCGCCCGCCCGCTGCCGAGCGGCCGACGAGACGCGGATGCGCGACGGCAGCAGCCGCCACAGCGCTACGACGACGAACAGGGCGATGAGCGCGTACGCGAGGTCCTCGACCGGTGCGAGGCCGATGCGCGGGCCGAGCAGCAGCGCCTCGTCGTAGCGGAAGAGGTCGACGGCGATCATGACGGTGTCGAACACGATCGTCAGCACGAGCAGGGCGCCCGCGGCGATCGCAAGCGCCGCCCAGTTGCGCCGCCGACGGCGGAGCGCGACGACGACCGCGATGACGGCCGCCGCGAGCAGCGGCGCGAGCAGCAGGGCGTACGTCATGACGCCTCCTTCGCGCGCCGCGACCCGAGCAGCCGCTCGGCGCCCGCGAAGGCGACGAGCGAGACGTACGCGAGGAACAGCAGGAAGGCGATCTCCTCGATCGGCAGGTGCGGCAGCACCTCGATGCCCGTCATCCACGGCGAGGCGCCGAGCCGGAAGTTGCCGGTGGCGATCGCGGTGAGGTCGAACGCGAGCATCACTGCGGCGGTGATCACGACGGCGATGAGCGTGCGCCGGGCGTCGCGGAAGATCGCCAGCCGGTAGTGCGCGTCGATCGCGCCCGTGCCGAGGGCCGCGAAGGCGATCGCGGCGAGGTACGCGAGGCTCATCGGGCGTCCTCCACGGCGCCGGCGAGCGGCTGCAGCGGTCCGACCGAGCGCTCACCTCGCACGTGCTTCACCACCAGCTCGGCCGAGATGAGGCACATCGGCACACCGATGCCGGGCACCGTGGTCGAGCCGGCGAGCAGCAGGTCGCGCACCTTCGGGTGCTTCGTCGAGCCGCGCAGGAAGGCGCTCTGCCGCAGGGTGTGCGCGGGGCCGAGCGCCGTGCCGCGCCAGGCGTCGAAGTCGTTCGCGAAGTCGGCGGGGCCGATGGTGCGGCGCGTGACGATCCTGCCCGCGAGGTCGTCGATGCCTGCCCAGCCGGCGATCTGGGCGATGGCGCGGTCGGCGATCGCCTCGACGGCCGGGTCGCCCGCGCCGTCGACACCGCCGCTCCCCAGCCGCACGTCGGCGGGCACCGGCACGAGCACGAACAGCGCCTCGTGGCCCGCCGGCGCCACGGAGGGATCGGTGGCGGATGTGCGGCTCACGTAGAGCGAGGCGGGGTCCGTGACGCCGTCGGCCGGGTCGTGGGCGGCCTTGCCGAAGATGCGCCCGAACCCCTCCTCCCAGTCGCGCGTGAACAGCAGCGTGTGGTGCTCGAGCTCAGGGACCTGACCCTCGACGCCGAGCATGACGAGCACGGCTGACGGTCCGGCGACGCCCCGCGACCAGCGTCGACGGGCGCGCTCGGCGACGCCCGGCACGTGCGCAAGCAGCTTCGTGTCGGTCGCGTGCCCGTCGGCCGCCGAGACGACCAGGTCGGCGGCGATGCGCTCCCCGCTGGCGAGCTCGACGCCGCGCGCGGCGTCGCCGTCGACGAGGATCCGGCGCACGCGCGCATCGGTGCGGAGCGTCGCGCCGGCCTCCGACGCGAGCCGAGCCAGCGCATCCACGATCCTGACGAAGCCGCCCTGCGGGTACCAGACACCCTCGACGAGGTCGAAGTGGCTCATGAGGTGGTACATCGATGGCGCCGACTTCGGCTCGGTGCCGAGGAAGACCGCGGGATAGCCGAGCGCCTGCCGCAGCCGCCGGTCGCGGAAGGAGCGGGCGATGCGCGACTCGAGCGACTCGACCAGCAGCCGGGCGAGGGTCGGGAAGCGCCGGCCGAGACCGAGACCCGCGAAGGCGCCGAGCGAGTCGAAGCGGTTCGACAGCAGCCCACCGGTCGCGAGCGCCGCGGTCTCGCTCGCCGAGTCGAGGTAGGCGCGCAGCCGCGCGCCCGCGCCCGGCTCGATCGCCTCGACGCGCTCGATGGTGGTCGCCAGGTCGCCCGAGATCTCGAGCGCCTCCGGCTCGCCCTCGAACAGCACCTTGTAGGCGGGGTCGAGGCGCACGACCTCCAGCTCTGCATCGAGGCTCGAGCCGAGCAGCCGGAACGTGTGCTCGTAGGGCTCGCGCATGAGCATCCAGGACGGACCGGTGTCGAACGTGAAGCCCTTCGAGCGCCAGACGCCGGCGCGGCCGCCGAGCGCCGCCGACTGCTCGACGAGCGTCACCTCGTGACCGTCGCGGGCCAGCAGGCCGGCGCTCGCCAGCCCGGCGATGCCGCCGCCGATGACGACGATGCGACTCATCGAGCGGGCTCCGGCCGCGCGGTGCGCGGCGAGCCTGCCGAGGCGCGCGCGAGTCCGGCGCCGAGCGCGGCGCGGGCAATGATCGCCGCCTTCTCGGTACGGGGCACGCTGATGCGCCGATGCGGCAGCTCGGCAGCCGGGGTCGCGCGGATGCGCCGGGCGAGGGCGGCGAAGAGGTCGTGCGCGGCCGTCACGGCCGGGCGGGCCTCGCGCGGCAGGCTCGCGATCGTGCCCCGGGCGATGCGCAGCTCGCCCTCGAGGCGGTCGAGCACCCGCCCGACCGACTCGTCGGTGGGATGCGCGGGGTCGAGGCCCGGCAGGTAGGTGCGGCCGAGGCCCTGCGCGTCGGCGCCGAGGTCGCGGAGGAAGTTGACGACCTGGAAGGCGCTGCCGAGCGCGCGGGCGCCGCGTGCGATGCGCCGGGCCTCAGCGTCTGGCAGCGCATGCCCGACGGTGAAGCAGCGCACGCACATGATGCCGACGACCTCGGCCGAGCCGTAGACGTACTGGCGCAGCTCGCGGTCGTCGGCGAACGCGACGGGGTCGAGGTCGCGTCGCATGGCGGCGAAGAACGGGGCGGTCTGGCCGCTGTCGATGCCCACGCGGCGGGCCGTCTCGGCGAACGCGTGCACCACGAGATCGGCGCTGAAGCCGGTCGCGATGGCGCGCTCGACCTCCTGCTCGAGACTGTCGAGCACACGGCGGCACGCCGCAGGGTCGAGACCGGACTCGGCGCCCGGCCCGTCGACGATCTCGTCGGCGACCCGCACGAGCGCGTAGACCGTCTGGATGTCGCCGCGCATCGCGGGCGGCAGCAGCCGGCTCGCCATGCCGAACGACGTCGAGTACGCCTCGATCACGGCCGAGCTCGCTCGGCGCGCAGTGGCCGTGTAGAGGTCGAGTCCGGTCATCGCCCGCGCTCCGCGCATCGCTCCAGTATGGCCGTGAGCTCGGCGCGCAAGCGCTCCTCCACCGGCGCCACGGCGAGCATCGCGCGCACCGTCTCGCACTCGGCCTCGATCCGCCGCTCGACCTCGGCGAGCGCGCCGCTGCCCCGCATCACGGCCCGGATGCGTGCCGCGGCACCCTCGTCGGCCGTCGGGTCGCCGTAGTGGTGACCGACGCGCTCCCACGAGGGATCGCGGCTCGCGAGCGCCGAGAGCAGCGTCGGAGCGCCGGCGCGGATGTCGCTCAGCACGCTCTTGCCGGTCTGCGCCTCGTCGCCGAAGACCCCCAGCACGTCGTCGCGCAGCTGGTAGAGCACGCCCATCCGCAGCCCGATGGCGCCGAGCGCCGTGATCGCCGCTTCGTCGCGCCCGCCCAGCACGGCGCCGAGCTCGAGCGGCGCGCGGAAGGAGTAGTCGGCGGTCTTGCCCTCGAGGATGCGGTCGATCGCCGTTTCGTCGGGGACGGCGCCCGCGAAGAGCACGTCGTCGTGCTCGCCCTCGGCCGCCCTCACCATGGCCCGCTCGACGATGTCGGCGAGCCGCGCGCGCACCGGGGTGGGCACGTCGAGCCTCGCGAGCGCCGCGATGGCGCGCACGAGCAGCGCGTCGCCGGCGACGATGGCGGTGGTCATGCCGATGCGCTGGGCTGCGGGCGCCGGGATGCCGGCGGCGGCCGCGGTATCCGCGGCCGCGCGCGCGACGGACGGCATGCCGCGGCGCTCGTCGTCGGCGTCGATCACGTCGTCGTGCACGAGCAGCGCCGCGTGCAGCAGCTCGACGACCGCTGCGACCGCGATGACGGCGTCGCGGTCGGCGCTCTCGCCGGCTGCCGCGACGACGAGTCGCGGGCGGAGCAGCTTGCCACCGCCGACCGCGTGCTGCGCGGCGACCTGCACGGGGTGCTGACCGGTCGGGGCAGCGAGCAGGGCGATGCGCTGCTCGACCTCGGCGAGCAGGCTCGGCGCGTCCACGGCGGTCATGCGGCGCTCGTCAGGACGGGCAGCTGCTCGGCCTGCAGCACGAGCCAGGGGCTGAAGGCCCACGGCGTGGCGCGGATGCCGGCCTGCAGGCGATCGGGCTCGACCCACCGCCACTCCGCGACCTCCGTCGGGTCGGGCTGCAGGTCGCCGACGATGCGGCCCACGAACACCGGGCAGACCTCGTTCTCGACGATGCCGCTCGCATCGACCGCGCGGTACGCGAAGTCGGGCAGCGCGAGCTCGAGGCCCTCGACGTCGACGCCCAGCTCGTGCGCGAGACGGCGGCGCACCGCGGCCTCCATCGGCTCGCCGGGGGCGGGGTGGCCGCAGCACGCGTTCGTCCACACGCCAGGCCACGCGATCTTGCTCAGCGCGCGACGGGTCACGAGCATCCGCCCGTCACGATCGACGAGGTGGCAGGAGAACGCCAGGTGCAGTGCGGTGGACTGCGTGTGCACCGTCGCCTTCGGGGCGGTGCCGATGGGCTGCCGCCGCTCGTCCAGGAGGACCACGAGCTCCCGCTCCGCGTGCGCATGGGTCGTCATGTGCCGAGCGTAGCAAATAATGAGCCTACGCAACTATGAGTCTTTCGTCGTAGTATGGAGCCATGATGCGCCAGGAGAAGGACCCCGCCGACCAGCGGGGCGTGCTCGACCCCCGGCGACTGGACGCATCCGCCGAGCTCGTGCGCGAGCTGGGGCTGACCGATGCCGACGTCGAGGAGGTCATGGACCTGTTCCACGCCCTGCGTCGCTGGCATCAGGCGTCTGAGGCGCACAGCGAGGCGAGCCGCCGCTTCATGAAGCTGGGCGAGAACGACATGCGCGCGATCCGCTACCTCATGATCGCGCGGCGCGAGGGTCGCATCGTCACCTCGACGATGCTCGCCGAGCACCTCGGGATCACCGGGCCCTCCGTGACGAAGCTGCTGGACCGGCTCGAGCACGCCGGGCACATCCGCCGCGAGGCGCACCCGACCGATCGCCGGGCGCTGTCGATCGTCGTCACCGACGAGACCCGCGACACGGCGACGTCGTCGGTCGGCCGCGACCACTCGCGCCGCTTCGCCGTCGCGGCCGCGATGACGAGCGCCGAGCGGCGAGCTGCGACGCGCTTCCTGCGCGAGCTCGCCGACCTGCCGGTGCTCGACTACAGCCAGCCGACCGTCATCGGCTGACGCGCACCGTCGCCGTCAGAACGGCGGGGGCGCGTCGGAGGCGAAGCCGGCGTCGACGCGATCGCGGCGGTCCTCCTCGGCGGCCGTCTCGGCCGGCGGCGCATCGGTGGCCGACGCGCGCTCGCGCCGCAGGTCGTCACGGGCAGCTCGAGCGGCGTCGCGCTCGCGCACCTCATGGATGAAGCGGCGCACGCGCTGGTCGACGATGATGTCGGCGGGTCGGAGCGGCCGCGAGAGGTACAGGCCCTCGAGCGAGGTCAGCCGCGACAGCGCGACGTACGTCTGACCCGGGGCGAACGCGCGCGTGCCGAGGTCGACGACCGCGCGATCGAAGGTCTTGCCCTGCGACTTGTGGATCGTCACTGCCCACGCGAGCCGCAGCGGGAACTGGGTGAACTCGGCGACGACGTTGCGCTTGATCTCCTTCGTCGTCGGCGAGTAGGAGTAGCGGTACTGCTCCCAGACGGCCGGCTCGACCTCGTGCTGCTCGCCGTCGACCTCGACCCACACGGTCCCGCCGATATCGACGACCTTCCCGAGCGACCCGTTGACCCAGCGCCCCTCGGCGTCGTTGCGCAGGAACATCACCTGCGCGCCGAGCTTCAGCTGCAGCTCGGCGTCGGCCGGGTACTGGCGGCCGCCGAAGTCGCCGGTGATCTCGGCCGTCGCCGTCTTCGGCCGGCCGGGGAGCCGGGCGAGCTCGCGCGAATTGATGCGGTTCACCGTGTCGTTGCGGGTCGCGAGCGTGAGCACGTCGTCGCCGGGCGGCGTGCGCGCGCCCGCGTCGTTCAGCAGCTGGGCGATGTCGGCGGTGACGGTGCCGTGCCGCACGGCGTTGAGCGCCTGCTTGAACTCCAGGTCGGTCTGCCGGTGGATGTGGACGAGCTCGACGACCGCGAGGTCGCACTCCTCGCGCCAGACGCGCGCGTCGAAGAACCACATCGACTCGTAGTGGTCGCTGAAGTACGCGCGCTCCTCGCCGTCGCCCGGCACCGGCGCGAGCTGGTACGGGTCGCCGAACATGACCACCTGCACACCGCCGAACGGTACCGACCGCACGCCGCGCGCCTGCCGCAGCGACCGGTCGATCGCATCCATGAGGTCGGCGTTCACCATCGAGATCTCGTCGATCACCAGCAGGTCGAGCTTGCCGAGCAGGCGCTTGAGCTCGGCGCTCTGCCGCAGCGGCGCGTCGGCGATCACGCCGAGCGGCAGCTTCAGGAGCGAGTGGATCGTCTGGCCGCCGACGTTCAGCGCGGCCACGCCGGTCGGCGCGCAGACGACGATCTGCTTCTTCGAGTGCTCGGTGAGGTGGCGCAGCAGCGTCGACTTGCCCGTGCCGGCACGGCCGGTGATGAACAGGTGGTCGTCGCCGCCCTCGATGCGGTCATAGATCGCCAGCTGCTCAGGGGTCAGCGCGACGGTCATCCCACCATTCTCCCGCACCCGACATCCGCCCGCACGCGACGCAGGCTAGCGGCGGCCGCCGCAGCGCGACCGCGGACCTGGAACAGCTGTGGACGACGCGCTGTTACCCCGTATGACACGCATCCGCCCATCGGGCCGTGGGATGCGAGAGGATGGATCAGACGGAGAGAGGGGGGAACCACCATGTGCAGACTGCTGGCGCACGTCGCCCCCTCGCCTGTCACGACGAAGGACGTGATCGGCACCCGCGCCGCCACGGAGTGGCAGCGGCTCGGTCGCCTGCACACCGACGGCTGGGGCACCGCGTGGCTCGACGGCGACGAGGTGCGGCGGTACCGCGACCCCGTGCGCGGCCTCGACAACCCCGATCTCACCGACGCGCTCGGCGACACCCCGTCACGAGCGCGCCTGACGCACCTCCGCCTCGCGACCGAGGGCTTCGCGAGCCGGGTGCAGAACACGCACCCGTTCCGCGTCGACGAGATCGTGCTCGCGCACAACGGCTCGGTCACCCCCTTCTCTCGCCTGCGGGCGAAGGTGACGGATGAGGAGCTCGCGCGCGTCGGCGGCGAGACCGACACGGCGGTCGTGTTCGCGCTCATCCTGCGGCGGCACGATGCCGGCGAGCTGCTCTTCGACGCCGTCACGGCGACGGTGACGGAGCTGCGCCGCGAGTTCCCGACCTCGGCGCTCAACCTGCTCGTCCTCTCGCCGCGCGAGCTCATCGCCGTGCACGCGAACGACGGCGCGCCGATCCCGCTCGAGCTCTTCGAGGAGTCCGGCCTGGGCGACGACCTGCCGGCCGATCACATCGACCACTACTACCAGCTGTCGTGGCGGCGCTCCGAGGACGGGTCGATCGCCGTGACGTCGAGCGGGCTCACCGGTGACGGCTGGAACCGCATGGCGCCCGAGACGGCCGTGCGCGTCGACCTCGCTGAGCTGACGGTGGACCGCCGGGAGCTGCAGGCCGTCGAGGCCGCCGCGTAGGCGGAGGCGCTGCGCGCCCGCGTCAGCGGACCCGCACGCCCGTCTGCGCCAGGTCGCGCTCGATGCCCGCCGCGGCCGCGAGCAGCGGGTCCAGGAACTCCGACCGCCCCGAACCCGTCTCGCGCCGAGCCGGTGCAGCGACGTTCACCGCGGCGACGACCCGGCCGGATGCATCCCGCACCGGCGCCGCGATCGAGCGGAGCCCCTCCTCGAGCTCCTGGTCGACGAGCGCCCAGCCCTGCGTCCGCACCCGGTCGAGCTCGGAGCGCAGTGCATCGCGATCGGTGATCGTGTGCGGCGTCAGCGCGGGCAGCTCGACCCGCTCCAGGAACTCCTCGCGCACCGAGTCGGGCGCGAACGCGATCAGCACCCGGCCCATCGAGGTCGCGAACGCCGGCAGGCGCGTGCCGACGCCGATCGCTGCCGACATGATCCGCGAGACCGCGATGCGCGCGACGTACACGATCGCCGTGTCGTCGAGCACCGCGAGTGACGACGACTCCCCGGTCTGGTCAGACAGTGCCTGCAGGTGCGAGCGCGCGACCTCCGGCAGACCCAGCGTCGACAAATAGGCGTAGCCGAGCTCGAGCAGCCGCGGCCGCAGCTGGAAGCTGCGGCCGTCGGTGCCGACGTAGCCGAGGTCGACGAGCGTGTGCAGGAATCGGCGCGCCGACGCCCGGCTGAGGCCGGTCTCGCGCGCGACCTCGCTCAGCGTCAGCTGCGGGTGCTCGGGCGTGAAGGCGCGGATGACCGCGATCCCGCGGTCTAGCGACTGCACGAACTCGCCGCTGTGCTCGGTGGGGCCCGTCGTCGACATCTGTTCTCCTTCGCACCATGCCGGAGCGTCGACGGTGAGGTGAGGGATCGGCGCACATCGAGCAGTCGCTCTGCGAACGAGTGTGCTTCCACGGAACGGTACGAGCCGCTGTCTGACACTGTCAAGCCGGGGAGTGCGCGAGGGGCAGCACTACAGTGCCGATGTGACCGACGGGCTGCTCGACCGCGCGCTGCGGGTGCTGGCCTGCTTCCACGAGGACACCCCCGAGCTCACTGCCGCGGCGCTGGCAGAGCGGACCGGCATCGCGCTGTCGAGCCTGCACCGGCTCCTCACGACGCTCGTCTCGCGCGGCCTGCTGGTGCGGAGGCCGGGCCACCGGTACGCGATCGGCGCGCGGCTCTGGGAGCTCGGCGAGCTGTCGCCGCTCTCCCTCCGGCTGCGAGAGACGGCCCTGCCGCACATGATGCGCCTGTACGAGGCGACGGGCGAGAACGTGCATCTGGCCGTGCTCGACGGGCCGACACCCGAGACGAGCGACGCGCTGTTCGTCGGACGGGTGACCGGCCGGGCCTCGATCCCGACGATCAGCCGGACGGGCAGCCGCGACCCGCTGCACACCACCGGCGTCGGGAGGGCGCTGCTCGCGACGCGCGACGAGCCGTGGCTGCGGCAGTACTTCCGGCGCCCGCTCCTGCCGCAGACGACGCGGTCGATCGTCTCGGAGCCCGAGCTGCGGGCCGACCTGGCGCGCACCCGCGTCCGCGGCTTCGCCATCACGCGGGAGGAGATGACGCTCGGCAACATGTCGGTCGCCGCTGCGCTCGCCCGAGTGGATGGACTGCCGCCCGTCGCCATCGGAGTGGTCGTCCGCCTCGATCGCGCCGAGCCGCATCGACTCGGTCCGCTGGTCGTGCAGGCCGCCCGCGACCTGCGCAGCGCGCTCGAGCCCGACTCTCAGTGAGTGAGCATCGAGACGGCCTGCGGCGCTCGAGGGTGCGACGCTGAAGGCCCTGGTCCGGCGCCGTGATCGCCGGCGTCGAAGGAGATGCCCATGCTCATCGAGCCGAACGACGAGGCCTTCTCGTCCGCGGCCATCGTCGAACCCGCGGTCGCGGCGCCTGAGTCGCTGCTCGCATCGGCCGACATGCCGTCGCAGCACGAGATCGTGCGCGAGATCGCCGACCTGCACGCCGCCGCCGAGGCGCGCATCGCCGCCGGCGAGGACGTCCCGGTCACCATGGTGGACTTCGCGCCGTACCGCTCCAGCATCCTGCGGCACCCGACGAAGAACCCCCGCCTCGTCGATCCTGAGTCGATCGAGCTGTGGTCGCCGGCCTACGGCCAGCGCGACGTGGCCCTGATCGAGTCCGACCTCACGCTGCAGCACGCCGGCCAGCCGCTGGGCGAGCGGATCACCGTGCAGGGCCGCCTCCTCGACAGCTGGGGTCGCCCGCTGCGGAACCAGCTGATCGAGATCTGGCAGGCGAACGCCGCGGGCCGCTACATCCACCAGCGCGACCAGCATCCCGCGCCGCTCGACCCCAACTTCACGGGCGCAGGCCGCACCGTCACGAACGACGACGGCGAGTACTCGTTCACGACCATCAAGCCTGGCCCCTACCCGTGGAAGAACCACATCAACGCCTGGCGACCGGCGCACATCCACTTCTCCCTGTTCGGGTCGGGGTTCACCCAGCGCATCATCACCCAGATGTACTTCCCGAGCGACCCGCTCTTCGCGCTCGACCCGATCTACAACTCGATCCGGTCGCAGCGCGACCGCGATCGGCTGATCGCGTCGTACGACCACGACCTCACCGTCCCGGAGTTCTCGATGGGCTACCGCTGGGACATCGTCGTCGACGGCCCGGACGCCACCTGGTTCGAGCCGGAGGACGAGCACTGATGACCGACGCCACCGCTTCGACCCGCGGGCTCCGCGGGCGCGCTCCGCTCGAGGCCACGCCCGGGCAGACGATCGGACCGTTCTTCGCGTTCGGCCTGCAGTACCCGAAGATGCACGAGGTCGCCTTCCCGCACAGCCCCGGCGCGATCGTGCTCGGCGGCACGGTCCGCGACGGGGCGGGCGCTCCGATCCCGGATGCGTGCGTCGAGATCTGGCAGGTCGACGAGCACGGCGCCATCCCCCGAGCCCGCGGCAGCCGTCGACGCGACGACCACACCTTCACCGGCTTCGGGCGGTCCTTCACGACCGACGAGGGCCGCTTCGAGTTCTGGACGCGCAACCCCGGCCCCACCGACGGCAGGGCGCCGTTCTTCGCCGTGATCATCTACGCGCGCGGCCTCCCGGACAAGCTGCACACGCGCATCTACCTGCCGGAGCACCCGCACCTGCTCGACGCCGATCCGCTGCTGGGATCGCTCACGGCCGAGGAGCGGTCGACGCTCATCGCGAGGCGACTGCCGGACGGATCGCTGCGGCACGACATCCGGCTGCAGGGCGAGGGCGAGACCGTCTTCATCCGGTTCTGACGCGATCGGCGCCCGGGTACGCTCGGCCGGAGCATGCAAGGAGGAACGTGACCGCGATCGATGGTGGCCTGCTGTCACCGGTGACCGTCGGCACCGACGCATCGGTGACGGATGCCGCGGTGCTCGACGCGCTGGTCACGGCGGAGGTCGCGCTCGTGCGTGCGTACGGCGCGGTCGGGCTCGCGCCCGGGAGCGCGGTCGACGCCGTCTCGCAAACGCTGGGTTGGCAGGGGGCCGGGCTCGGCTGCCGCGGCCACGGCGTGGAGCTCGACGGCCTCGCTGCTGCTGCGGTCGCCGGCGGCAACCCGGTGATCCCGCTCGTGGCATCGCTGCGCGCCGAGGTCCCCGAGCCGGCGCGCACGTGGGTGCACCGCGGCGCGACGAGCCAGGACATCCTCGACACCGCCCTCATGATCATCGCCCGCCACGCCACCGGCGAGGTGCTGGGGGCGCTGCGCTCGACCGAGGCGGCGCTCGGGTCGCTGGCTCACGCGCACCGCGACCACGTCGCCGCCGCGCGCACGCTCACCCAGCACGCGGTCCCGACGACCATGGGCCTGCGCGCCGCCACCTGGCTCCGCGGCGTGCGGCGGGCGGCCGACCGCCTCGGCACCACCAGGGACGCGCTCCCCGCCCAGCTCGGCGGAGCGGGCGGCACGCTCGCCGCATTCGCCGAGCTCGCCGGCGGTCTCGAGCGCCCGCGCAGCGCGCAGCCGAGCGATGCCGACGCCGCCGACACCGTCCGGGACCTCGTCGCCGCGTTCGCCGAGGCCGTCGGCCTCGCGGTGCCGGATGCGCCGTGGCACGTCACGCGCTGGCCGATCACCGAGCTCGGCGACGCGCTCGTCCAGGCCGTCGACGCCGTCGGCAAGCTCGCGACCGACGTCGCCACGCTCAGCCGCACCGAGATCGGCGAGATCGCCGAAGGATCCGGCGGCGGATCGTCGGCGATGCCGCAGAAGCGGAACCCCGCGGCATCGGTGCTCATCCGCTCCGCTGCGATCCGCGCACCGCAGCTGGGGGCGACGCTCCACATCGCGTCGGGGCTCGCGGGCGACGAGCGCCCTGACGGAGCGTGGCACGCCGAGTGGCCGACCCTGCGCGAGCTGCTGCGCCTCGCGCTCGGAGCTGCGGCGCACGCCGCGGCGCTCGCCGCCGGGCTGCGCGTCGACGCGGATGCGGTCGACCGCAACCTCGGCGCGACGCGCGGCCTGATCATCGCCGAGCGGCTCTCGGTCGTCCTCGGCCCGCTCGTCGGCCCGGACGGCGTCCGGGCCATCGTCACGTCGGTCAGCGACGGAGCGGACCTCGCCCAGGCCGTCCGACTGGCGCTCGCCGACGCCGGGATCGAGGGCGTGGACGTCGAGCGCCTCATCGACCCGCGCGACTACACCGGGCTCGCCGGCGAGCTCGTCGACGATGCGATCGCCGGCGCTGCTGCGACCGCGACCGACCCCGGCGACACGGAGGCCCCATGACCGTCCCCACGCTCACGCTCACGCACCTCGGCGGTGCCCACGACGCTCCCGTGCTCGTGCTCGGCCCGTCGCTCGGCACGTCCACGATCCTGTGGGAGCACACCGTCCAGACGCTCGGCGAGCGCTACCGCCTGCTCGCGTGGGATCTGCCGGGCCACGGCGCATCCCCCGCGTCGCAGGCGCCGTTCACCGTCGCAGAGCTCGCGGATGCCGTGGCGCACGCCGTGCGTGAGGACGGGACCGACCGCATCCGATACGCGGGTGTGTCGCTCGGCGGCGCGACCGGGCTCGAGCTGCTGCTGCGGCACCCCGAGCTGGTCGAGCGCGCCGCGATCATCGCGTCGGGCGCGCAGCTGGGCGACCCGCAGGCGTGGCACGACCGGGCGGCGCAGGTGCGTGCGCAGTCGACATCGTCGCTGATCAGCGGCTCGGCCGAGCGGTGGTTCGCCCCGGGGTCGATCGAGCGCGAGCCCGAGCTCACCGGCCGACTGCTGCACGCGCTGCAGGGCGCCGACGACGGGTCGTACGCGCACTGCTGCGAGGCACTGGCCGGCTTCGACGTGCGAGACAGGCTCGGCGAGATCGATCGGCCGGTCGTGGCGATCTGGGGCGAGCACGACGCCGTCGCGCCCGCGCCCAAGGCCGACGAGCTGGCATCGGGCGTGCGGCACGGCACCGCCGCGATGGTCGCCGATGCGGCGCACCTGCCTCCGGCCGAGCAGCCGGACGCGACCGCGCGCCTGCTGCGGGACTTCTTCGACGGGAGCGCGCGATGACCGGGCGCAAGGGTGAGAGGCCCATGGGCGAGGGCCTCAGCGACGCGGAGCGCTACGAGCAGGGCATGGTCGTGCGGCGGGAGGTGCTCTCCGATGCGCACGTCGATCGGTCGATCGCGAGCACAACCGAGTTCACCGGCGACTTCCAGGACTTCATCACCCGCGTCGCGTGGGGCGACGTGTGGTCGCGCCCGGGACTCGATCGGCGTTCGCGGTCGGTCGCGGTGCTCACCGCGATGATCGCGCTCGGCCATCACGAGGAGTTCGTCATGCACGTGCGCGCCGCGCTGCGCAACGGGCTGACCCCCGACGCGATCAAGGAGGTCATCCTGCAGTCCGCCGTCTACTGCGGGGTGCCTGCCGCCAACACGGCCTTCCGCCTCGCGAACGAGGTGCTGCGCGACGAGGCGTGACGCTGGCGCCGCATCCGCCGAACCGGTAGTGTCGTACTGCGAACACCTGTTCGTAGAGCGAACACCAAGGGGCCAGCGTTGATCGACAAGACCGTGCCTGACGTCCATGAGGCCGTCGCGGGCATCACGGATGGCGCGACCGTCATGATCGGCGGGTTCGGCCGCGCCGGCCAGCCCGTCGAGCTGATCGACGCGCTCATCGAGCACCGCGCGACCGATCTGACGATCGTCAACAACAACGCCGGCAACGGCGACACGGGCCTCGCCGCGCTCCTGGCGACCGGTCGGGTGCGGAAGATCATCTGCTCCTTCCCGCGCCAGCACGACTCGTTCGTCTTCGACGAGCTGTACCGAGCCGGTCGGATCGAGCTCGAGCTGGTGCCGCAGGGCGACCTCGCGGAGCGCATCCGAGCCGCCGGAGCCGGCGTCGGCGCGTTCTTCTCCCCCACCGGCGTCGGCACCGAGCTCGCCGCCGGCAAGGAGTCGCGCGTCATCGACGGGCGCACCTACGTGCTCGAGTACCCCATCCGCGCCGACATCGCGCTCATCTCGGCGCTGCGCGGCGACCGTTGGGGCAACCTGGTGTTCCGC
The DNA here is from genome assembly GCF_049844935.1 of Agrococcus sp. DT81.2. NCBI lineage: Bacteria > Bacillati > Actinomycetota > Actinomycetes > Micrococcales > Microbacteriaceae > Agrococcus > Agrococcus sp. DT81.2. The sequence continues at coordinate 270,301 of NZ_JBNCLZ010000002.1, forward strand.
GAGACCGCCCGCAACTTCGGCCCGCTGATGGCGACCGCGGCGACGACCACCGTCGCGCAGGTCGACGAGATCGTGCCGCTCGGCGCCCTCGACCCCGAGGCGGTCGTGACCCCCGGCATCTTCGTCGACCGCGTCGTCGAGGTCGGCGGGCGCGCCTGGCTGCGTGACGGCGCCTTCGTCGGCGGCGTCGACATCGAAGGGCGACCGCTCGTCGGCGCCCCCGCTCCTGTGGAGGTGGACCAGTGACCACGCGCATCAGCCGCGACGAGCTCGCCCAGCGCATCGCCGCAGACATCCCCGAGGGGTCGTACGTGAACCTCGGCATCGGTGCGCCGACGCTCGTGGCGAACTTCCTGCCCACCGATCAGGAGATCATCCTGCACACCGAGAACGGCCTGCTCGGCATGGGAGCCGCGCCCGAAGCTGGCCTGATCGACCCGGATCTCATCAACGCCGGCAAGCAGCCCGTCACGGCGCTGCCGGGCGCGGCCTTCTTCCATCAGGCCGACTCCTTCGCGATGATGCGCGGCGGGCACCTCGACGTCTGCGTGCTGGGCGCCTTCCAGGTCTCGCAGCACGGCGACCTCGCCAACTGGTCGACCGGTGCGCCCGGCGCGATCCCCGCGGTGGGCGGGGCGATGGACCTGGCGATCGGCGCCAGGGACGTCTACGTCATGACGGATCTGCTCACGAAGCAGGGCGAGCCGAAGCTCGTCGCCGCGTGCAGCTACCCGCTCACTGGCGTCGGCTGCGTCACCCGCGTCTACACGGACCACGCGGTCTTCGACGTCACGGCCGACGGCTTCGCGCTCCGTGAGGCGTTCGGCGAGAACACGCTCGCCTCGCTGTCCGAGCTCATCGGCCTGCCGCTCGAGCCGGTGGCCGAGCCGGTGCAGCAGGAGGCGTGAGATGACCGCATCCTTCGTCTACGACGCCGTCCGCACCCCCTTCGGCCGCGCCGGCGGAGCACTCGCGGGCGTCCGTCCCGACGACCTCGCAGCGCTCGTCATGCGCACGACCGTCGAGCGCACCGGGCTCGATCCGGCGCGCATCGCCGATGTCATCTTCGGCGACGCGAACCAGGCCGGCGAGGACAATCGCAACGTCGCGCGCTTCGGTGCGCTGCTCGCAGGATTCCCCACCTCGGTGACCGGCGTGACGGTCAATCGCCTGTGCGCCTCCTCGGTCGAGGCCGTCGTGCAGGCCGCGCGTGCCGTCGAGGCCGGCGATGCCGACATCGTCCTCGCCGGCGGCGTCGAGTCGATGAGCCGAGCGCCGTTCGTGGTCGAGAAGTCGCCGAAGCCGTGGCCCGCGACCGGCAACCCGACCATGTGGAACACCGCGATCGGCTGGCGCATGGTGAACCGCGCACTCCCGATGCACTGGACGATCAGCAACGGCGAGTCGGCAGAGAAGGTGGCTCGCGAGCTCGGGATCTCGCGCGAGGCGCAGGACGCGTTCGCGGTGCGGTCGCATCGCCTCGCCGCGGAGGCGTGGGAGGCGGGCGTCTTCGACAGCGAGATCGTCCAGGTCCCCGGCGCCGAGCTCGCGCGCGACGAGGGGATCCGATCCGACACGTCGATCGAGAAGCTCGCGGGACTGCGGCCGCTGTTCGCGGAGGACGGCTCCGTCACCGCGGGCAACTCGTCGTCGATCAACGACGGCGCCGCCGCGGTGCTCGTCGGCGCCGAAGGAGCGCTCGACCGGGAGCCGCTCGCGCGGATCGCGGGACGAGCGTCGCACGGCGTCGACCCGGACGACTTCCCGCTCGCGCCGATCGAGGCGGCCAACAAGGCGCTCGCCCGCGCGGGCAGGACGTGGGCCGACGTCGACTTCGTCGAGCTGAACGAGGCGTTCGCCTCGCAGGCGCTCGGCGACCTGCAGGGCTGGCCGGACCTCGATCCCGCGAAGCTCAACATCCACGGCGGCGCGCTCGCGATGGGCCATCCACTCGGCGCCTCGGGCGGCCGGATCATCGGCCACGCTGCGCACGAGCTCGCGCGGCGTGGGAGCGGCGTGGCCGTCGCGGCCATCTGCATCGGCGTCGGGCAGGGGCTGGCGGTCGTGCTCGAGCGGTGAGCGCGCCTGCGTCGCGCCGCTCGGCACCGAGCCGCCCGGGCTACTTGCGGCCGAAGATGGCGAGCGCGATGCCGCCGACGATGAGCACGGCGACCCCGGCCGCGCCGGCGATCCACGGGGTCGGGTCGTCGTTGTAGGAGTCCTGGGCCCTGCCCACGAAGCGGTTCGCGACCTTCTTCGGGTTGACGCGATCCTCGATCTCGTTGAGGTGCTGGCGCAGCTCCTCGCGCTTGCGGTCGATCTCGCGCTGCTCGGTCATCGCATGTCTCCGTTCGTGCTCTGCGCTGCGGTGGCGCCCGGCGTGCTCCGCGCTGCGGTGGCGCCCGGCGTCCTCGGCGCGGCGACGGTCGCACCAGACCCTGTCGGCGCCGGCAGGTCATCGAGGGGGTCGGTGCCATCGGCCGCGTGGCCGAGGCCGCGCACCATGTTGACGTCGTCCTTGATGCTGTCCACGGCCTCGAGGTCGGCGAGGTCCTTGTTCTTCTTGATCGAGCCGAGGCCGATCAGCGCCAGGATCGCGACGATCACGAGCAGCAGGGCGCAGATGATGAGCGCCGACAGCCACGGCGGGAGCGCGACGTTGAGCCCCTCGAAGGCGGCGATGAGCAGCCAGGCGAAGAGGAAGATGGCGAAGAAGCCGGCAGCAGCCAGCAGTGCGGCGCCCACGCCGAGGCCCTTCGCCTTGCCCGCGAACTCCTCCTTGAGGTGCTCGACCTCGGCCTTCGCGAGATCGACGATCATCTGCGGCGTCTCCGCCAGGAGATCGCCGAGCGACTTCCGCTGCAGCATCAGACGTCCTCGGGGCGCGCGACCTCGGAGGAGTGCCCGCCGCGGCGTCCGTCCTTGCGGCTCTTGACCTTGCTCACCGCATCTCCGGCCGCATCCTTCGCCGTCTCGACGAGCTTCGGCGCCTTCGTCTCGACGAAGTGCTGCACCTCGTGGCGCTGCTTCGCCACCGAGGGCGAGTTCCAGACCTTGTCGGCCGCACTCGCGATCTGCTCGTACCGCTGACGTCCGGCCTTCGCGCCGAGCACGTAGCCCGCGCCGAGACCGACCACGAAGAGGATCCTGCCGCGCATGTTCGCTCCTGCCATTGGATGTCCAGCCGTGCTGGAAGTCGCGCCCACACCGACCCCCCCGCCCCCCGCGGGGGCCCGCCCGGGTGGGCCCCCAGTTCGGCCGGGGGCCGCGCGCGCCCGGCGCCGCTCGCGCCGCACCGCTCAGCAGCAGCCGTCGCCGCAGCACTCGCGGCGAGCCTCCTGAAGGATCTGCTCGTCCATCGCGCACCTCCTCTCCTATCGATGACGATCAATGTGTATCACATCGATGGACGTCGATGTGGCAGGATGGCCACATGCGCACGACCGTCTGCTGCACTCCAGGAGAGCCCGCCCTCGAGCGCGCCGAGGCGGAGGCCATCGCCGCGCGCCTCAAGGCGGTCGCGGACCCCTCCCGGCTGCTCATGCTCTCGATGCTCGCCGCCACCGACGGCGACATCTGCGTGTGCGATCTGGCCGACGCGATCGACGTCTCGCAGCCCACCGCATCCCACCACGCGAAGGTGCTCGTCGCCGCCGGCCTGCTCGAGCGCGAGCAGCGCGGGCGCTGGGCGTACTACCGGGTGGTGCCGGGCGCGCTCGACGACCTCAGCGCCGTGCTCCGAGCGCCCGCGCGGGTCTGACCGACCGCAGCAGTCACCAGATCGTGACGCGGGCCTCCGGATCGAGCCACAGCCCGTCCCCGGGACGCACGTCGAACGCCTCCGTGAACGCGTCGAGGTTCTTCACCACCTGATTGGTGCGGTGCTCGTTCGGGGAGTGCGGGTCGAGCGACACGAGGCGGATGGCCTCCTCGGGACGGATCTTCAGCTGCCACGCGAACGCCCAGGACAGGAAGAAGCGCTGGGCGCCGGTGTACCCGTCGATGACCGGCGGCTCCTCGCCGCCGAGCGACTCGACGTAGGCCTTCCACGCGATGCCGAGGCCGCCGAGATCGCCGATGTTCTCGCCGATCGTGAGCGCGCCGTTCACCTTGTAGCCCGGCGCGGCTGCCGGCTCGAGCGCGTCGTACTGCGCGATGAGCGAGCCCGTGCGCTCCTCGAACGCGGCGCGGTCCTCGTCGGTCCACCAGTCGATGAGGCGTCCCTCGCCGTCGTACTTCGATCCCTGATCGTCGAAGCCGTGGCCGATCTCATGCCCGATCACCGCGCCGATCGCGCCGAAGTTCGATGCGGCGTCGCGCGTCGCGTCGAAGAAGGGCGGCTGCAGGATGGCGGCCGGGAAGACGATCTCGTTGAAGCCCGGGTTGTAGTAGGCGTTGACCGTCTGCGGGTTCATGAACCACTCGTCGCGGTCGATCGGCTTGCCGATCTTGGCGAGCTCGCGATCGTGCTCGAACCGCGTCGCCGCCTGCACGTTCGAGACGAGGTCGGCGCCGATGTCGAGCGAGGCGTAGTCGCGCCACCGCACGGGGTAGCCGATCTTGGGCGTGAACTGCTCGAGCTTCTCGAGCGCGCGCTTGCGCGTGCCCTCGGTCATCCACTCGAGCTGCGAGATCGACTCCCGGTAGGCGGCGACGAGGTGGTCGATCAGGACGTCCATCGCGGCCTTCGCCTCCGGCGGGAAGTGCCGCTCGACGTAGATCTTCCCCACCGCATCGCCCAGCATGCCCTCGACGAGCGCGATGCCGCGCTTCCAGCGCTCGCGCTGCACCGTCGCGCCCGTCAGCACGGTGCCGTAGAAGGCGAACTGGTCGCGGGAGATGCCGGTCGCGAGGTACGGGGCGAAGGCATGCAGGATGCTCATGCGCAGCCACGCCTTCCACTCGTCGAGCCGCTCGTCGACGAGCATCGTCGCGAGCCCCTCGAAGTAGCTGGGCTGTCGCACGACGACCTCGTCGAAGGTGCCCTCCGGCGCGTGGATGGCGCGCAGCCACGGCTGGAGCCGCGGGTGCGCGTCGACGGGCCGCTGGAGGTTGTACGTCTTCTCGTCGTCCCGGGAGCTGACGCGATCCCAGTGGTGCGTCGCGATCTCGGTCTCGAGCGCGAACACCGTCACCGCCTCGGCCTCCGCCCGATCCGAGCCGAGGTGGCCGAACATGGTCGTCAGGTGCTCGAGGTAGGCCTCGCGCACCTCCGCGAAGCCGTCCTCTCGGTAGTACGACTCGTCGGGCATCCCGAGGCCGCCCTGGCCCATCTGCACGATGTACCGCGTCGGGTCGCCCGGGTCGGTGTCGACCCACTGGCCGGCGATGCTCGGGCCGCCGATCGCCTCGAGCTCACCGACGAGCGCCAGCAGGCCGTCGACGTCGGTCACCTGCTCGACGCGCTCGAGCAGCGGCCGGATGGGGTCGATGCCCTTCGCGTCGGCGGCACCCTCGTCGAGGAACGACGCGTACAGGTCGCCGACCTTGCGCGCATCCGTGCCCGGCTCCGCCTCCTGCATCTCGGCGACGATCTCGCGCACCGCGCGCTCCGCCTCCTCGGCGAGCACGGCGAACGAGCCCCACCGCGCTCGGTCATCGGGGATCTCGGTTCGCTCGAGCCAGCGCTCGTGCACGTGCATGAACAGGTCGTCCTGTGGCCGGATGCGGTCGCTGAAGTCGTCGACGGGCAGTCCGGACGGGAGGGTCGTCATGCCGCCAGCCTAGGGCGCGCCGGGCCGCTAGCGTTGGCGGGTGCGGAAGCGGGCGGATGCGCTGGATCGGGAGATCCTCGGGCTCGCCGTCCCGGCGCTGGGCGCTCTCATCGCCGAGCCGGCCTTCCTGCTGGTCGACACGGCGCTCGTCGGGCACCTCGGCGCCGAGCAGCTCGCCGGCGTCGGCATCGGCGTCGCGGTGCTCTCGACGGTGGTCGGCCTGCTGATCTTCCTCGCCTACGGCACGACGCCCGCCGTCGCGCGGCTGCTGGGGGCGGGCGACCGCCCCGGCGCCATCCGCGCGGGCGTCGACGGCATCTGGCTCGCCGTCGTGGCGGGCGCCGTGCTGCTGCTGACGACCCCGCTCGCGCAACCCGTCGTCGCGCTCTTCGGCGCCGCATCGGCCGTCACGGAGCACGCGGCCGTCTATCTCGGCATCTCGATCCTCGGGCTGCCCGCGATGCTCATCGTGCTGGCCGCGACCGGCCTGCTGCGGGGCCTGCAGGACACCCGCACGCCGCTCGTCGTCGCGACGCTGGGCTTCGCGGCGAACGCGCTGCTCAACGTCGTGCTCATCTACGGCGCGGGGCTCGGCGTCGCGGGCAGCGCCCTCGGCACCGTCATCGCCCAGTGGGGCATGGCGGCGTTCTTCCTCTGGTTCGCCGTGCGCGAGGCGAGGCGCGCCCGCGTGCCGCTCGGCATCCACTGGGCCGACCTCGGCCGCACCGCCTCGACGGGCGGCTGGCTGTTCGTGCGCACGCTGTCGCTGCGGGCCGCGCTGCTCGCCACGACGGCGATCGCGACGCAGGCCGGCACGACCACCCTCGCCTCGACGCAGATCGCGTTCACGCTCTTCTCGACGCTCGCGTTCGCGCTCGACGCGCTCGCCATCGCGGGTCAGGCGATGGTCGGCAAGGCGCTCGGCGCCGGCGACGCCGCTCACGCCCACGCCGTCACCCGGCGACTGCAGCGATGGGGCGTGGGTTTCGGCTGCGTCGTCGGTGCGCTGCTGCTGTCGCTCGCGTGGGTGCTCGGCGGCGTCTTCACGAGCGACCCGGGCGTGCTCGCGTCGCTGCCCGTGGCGCTCGTGCTGCTCGCGCTCGCACAGCCGATCGCCGGGTATGTGTTCGTGCTCGACGGCGTGCTCATCGGCGCGGGCGACGTGCGCTACCTCGCCTGGACGGGCCTCATCAACCTCGCCGTCTACCTGCCGCTGCTGCTGCTCGCGCTCGTGCCCGGCTGGGACGCGCTCGCTGTCATCTGGGCGGCGTTCTCGTTCGGCTACCTCGGCGCGCGGGCGGTGACGCTCGGCCTGCGAGCGCGCTCGGACGCGTGGGTGCGCACGGGCGCGGCGCGCTGAGCACCGCCGGCTCAGCGTGCGGGCGCGGCCTCGACCTCCGGTGACCAGCGCATCGTCTCGGGGGTGATGCGACGCATCGAGAGCCACTCCGGGACCTCCACCTCCGGGCCGTCCGGCGGCTGGGGCTCCTCCATGGCGATCCCGAGTGCCACGCGGCGGGCGAGATCGGGGCGGAAGGGCGCCAGGCCGGCGCCGATGGCCCGGGCGACCGGCAGCGGCAGGTGGCGCGGCTGCCCCGACCAGGCGTTCGCCTGCTGCACCATCGCCGCCAGCTGCGACGGCGTGAGCACGTCCGGCCCGGACACCTGGAGCGTCCGACCGCGCAGCCCCTCGTCGGTCGCGGCTCGCGCGACGACGGCAGCGACGTCCCGGACGTCGACGAATCGGTGTCCGGCCCGTCCTCGACCGATCATGCTGGGCCGACCGGAGCGACCGGCCGACATAGTCAGGATCATCGCCCAGGTCTGCGCGAAGGCGGCCGAGCGGACGATCGTCCACGGCACCCCCGACTCGCTCACGATCCGCTCCGCGGCCCACTTCGAGCGGGCGATGGGCAGCGTCGCGTCGGAGGCGGCACCCACGATCGACGTGAGGACCACCGCGCATCCGACCTGCCTCGCGGCGGCGACGACGGCGCGAGCACCATCGATGTCGACCGACGCCAGTCCGTCGCGCTCGCGGCTCTCGACCCCGTGCGACGCGATCACGATGCATGCGACGCCACGAGCAGCGGTGGCGACCGCCGACGCATCGCGCACGTCGGCGTCCAGCGACGACACTCGGACGCCCATCGGGAGCGCCGCCGTCGTGGCGCGTCGCGCGAGCACCCGCACGTCGTGCTGCTGGGCGAGCTCCCCGACGACCAGCCGACCCAGGCGCCCGCTGCCGCCGGCGACGAGGATCATCGCAGGCTCCGGGCGGCGATGGCGTGCACCGCGGCGTCGGCGTCGAGCCCGTCGCGGACGATCGGCGCGAGGTAGAACCTGCCGGCCGTGATCGCACCGTCCTCGACGGTGAAGATCATGACGCCGCGCAGGCCCTGCTCCTCGCCGTCCCCCGGACCGGCGCGGAGGGCGATCTCGGTCCACACCGTCGAGCCGTCGGCCACGAGCCCGCGCTCCTCGAGGACGAGGGCCGGCATGGCGGCGAGCAGGCGAGTCCAGTTCCGTCGCACCTGATCGGCGCCGCGGAAGCTGCGATCCGGATGGACGGGGTCCTCGAGCGTGTAGTCGGCGGCGAAGTGGGACACGATGCCGTCGAGGTCGTGCGCCGCAGTGGCGCGATGCAGGCTCCGCACCACGTCTGCCGCCTGCCCCGATGGGCCTTCCGACTGCTGCACCATCACGTCACCGTCCCTCGGCTCCCACGCGCTGCCCGTTTTCGATACAGTGCTATGTACTCGATACGGAGGATCCTCGTGGAAGCTCGCCCTGTCAAGAGGCGCTATGACGCGGAGCAGCGGCGCCGTCGCGCGGCCGAGCGCCGGGCGGGGATCGTCGAAGCCGCTCGATCCCTCTTCGCCGAGCGAGGCTTCTCGCGCACCACCGTCGCGGCGGTCGCGAGCGAGGCCGGGGTGTCGCCTGAGACGATCTACAAGTCGTTCGGCGGCAAGGCGGGTCTCGTCCGCTCCATCTGGCAGGACGCGATCGCCGGGGTCGGGCAGGACCACGCCGAGCGGCGGGCCGACGCGCTCGCCGCGTCCGCCGCGACCGGGAGGCAGATCGTCGAGGGCTGGCTGCGGCTGGCGCTCGAGGTCGCGCCGCGGGCCACCGCTGTGCTGGCGCTCGTGCGTTCGGCCGCGGAGGTGGATCCCGAGGCGGCCGAGCTGCTCGACGAGATCGAACGCGGTCGCGCCGAGCGGATGCTGCACAATGCACGCGCGCTCGAGGCCGGTCAGCACCTGCGACCCGATCTGAGCGTGACGCAGGCCCGCGATCTGCTCCTCGTCTTCTCCGGGGAGTTCTACGACCGGCTCGTGCACCGCGGCGGATGGGACGCCGACGCGTACGTCGCCATCATGACCCGGACGATGGCGGCGGCACTCCTGCGCCAGGGGTGACGGACGGCCGCACCGGCGCGGCTCAGACCAGCGCGTCGCGCCGGCGGAAGCGCAGCGCCGACGCCGTCAGCAGCGCGGCCGCGATGCCCAGGAGCCACCAGCTGCCCGTCCAGTCGGGCTGGGCCGCCAGCGGGTTCGCCACCCAGTGGAAGGGGCTGAGGTTCTCGATCCACTCCCACGCGTCGCCGAACAGCGGCGCGAACTCGCCGACGAGCATGAGCCCGATCAGCAGCACCCAGCCGAGCCAGGCGACGGTCGACGGCAGGAACGCGACGAGCGCCGCCCCGACCGCGAGGTAGATCGCGACGAGCGGCAGGTGCGTGACGGCGATGTCGACCAGCTGGCCCCAGCGGTCGTCGTCGTTCGCGGCGAGCGACGCGCCGGTGACGACCGTGAAGACGGCGAGGATCGCGAGCGCCGTCAGCGCACCGAGCAGCAGGTGGCTGCCGAGCCAGCCGGAGCGCCGCACCGGCGTCGCGAGCACCAGCTCGCCGTGCGCCTGCTCCTCGTGCCGCAGCCGCAGCACCGCCTGCATCGCCGCCGCGCTCGCGACGACGCTGAGGATGCCGGCGAGCGCCGTGATGAACGTGCCCTCGGTGTCGCCGCCGCCCTCCTCGCCGAGCTGGGTCACGATGGCTCCCAGCGCGGGGTTGCTCTCGAGCGCGTCGGCGACGATCGGCGCCATCCGGCCCGCGAGCAGGCCCATGACGAGCCCCACGACGGCCCAGCCGACCGACGCGCCCAGCAGCAGGCGCCCGGTGAGCCCGACGGGCGCACCGGCGGGACGCCAGCCGAGCAGCGCGCTGCCGGCACCGCGCCCCGGTCGCTCCGCCAGCAGCGACCGGCCCAGCTCGCGCCGGGACTCGAGGGCGACCACGACCGCGCCCAGCACCGCGGCGGCCGCGAGGAACAGCAGCAGCGGGGTGCCGTCGGGAGCCCAGGGCTCGTCGGCGAACGGATGCGCGAGGGCGCCCCAGCCGATCGGCGATGCCCAGCTGGGCCACGCCGACTCCACCCGAGTGAGGTCGGCGCTCGGCTCCCCCAGGGCATCCCCGATGCCGCGCGTGAAGAACCAGACGCCGACGACGATCGACGCGGCGCCGCTCGCGGCGCGCGACGTGGGGAACACCTGGCCGGCGAGCAGGCCCACCAGCATCGCCGCGATCCCGACGCCGAACAGCGCCGCTGCCAGCATGGCCGAGCCCTGTGCTGGCAGCCCGAGCGCGACGGACGCAGCGAACGTGGCGCCGCAGACCACGAGCAGCTCGATCGCGCCTGCGAGCACCGTCGAGACGAGCGGCGCCCAGCGGCCGACCGCGGTGCCCCGCACGAGCTCCGCGCGTCCCGCGTCCTCGTCGCCGCGGGAGTGCCGCACGGCGAAGAACGTCATCATGAACGCCACCATGACGGCGAGGTAGCTGTACGTCGAGACGAACATCACGGCGCCGAGCGTCGTGCCGGCCGGAGCACCGCGGAACATCAGGAGCGCGGGCTGCGCCGACAGCAGCGCCACGATCCCGCCGCGCGCCTCCTCGTCGAAGGCGGCACCGACGCCGCCGACGCCGGCGGCCCACAGGCCGGCGACGCCGACCACCCACAGCAGCAGGGTCAGGCGGTCGCGCCGCAGCGCTGCCGCGAGCAGGATGCCGACGCCCTGCATGCTCACCTCGAGTGGCGGCCGTGGCCCGCGGGCCGCGCGGACTCGGCACCCGCCGCCGGAGCGGACGACGCATCCGCATGCCGCTCGCCGATGGCGCGCTCGGCGCGCGCCCGATCGACCCGCGGCTGATCGCCGTAGTGGCGCAGGAACAGCTCCTCGAGGCTCGGCGGCGAGAGCGTGACGCTGCGCGCCCCGTGCTCGCCGAGCCAGCGCAGCACGGCAGGCACGTCCTCCCCCGCGATCGATCCGCGCACGCGATCGCCGTCGACCGCGACATCGGCTATCGGCACGCCGATCGGAGCCGGACCCCGGTAGGCGACCACCGTGTGCTGCAGGTGCCGCAGCTCGTCGAGGGTGCCGGCCTCGACGATCGCGCCGTCGCGGATGATCGACACCCGCGAGCACAGCCGCTCCACCTCGCTGAGGATGTGGCTCGAGAGCAGCACGGTCGCGCCGCGATCGGCGACCCGGCGCACCTCCGCCTGGAAGACGCTCTCCATCAGCGGGTCGAGCCCGCTGGTCGGCTCGTCGAGGATGTAGAGGTCGGCCTCGCTCGCGAACGCCGCGATGAGGGCGACCTTCTGCCGGTTGCCCTTCGAGTAGGTCTTCGACTTGCGCCGCGGATCGAAGTCGAAGGCGCGGATGAGCCTGGCGCGGTCGGCTGCGGGTGCCCGGTGACCGCGCAGCCGCGTGATCGTGTCGATCGCCTCGCCGCCCGTCAGGCTCGGCCACAGCGTCACGTCGCCCGGCACGTACGCGACGCGGCGGTGGATCGCGACCGCGTCGTGCCATGGGTCCATGCCGAGCACGCTCGCCTCGCCGCCCGACGGGCGGAGCATCCCGAGCAGCACCCGGATCGCGGTCGACTTGCCCGCGCCGTTCGGGCCGAGGAAGCCGTGCACATCGCCCCGCTGCACGACGAGGTCGAGCCCGTCGAGCGCCTGCACGTGCCCGAACCGCTTGTCGAGACCCGTGGTCTGGATGACAGGGGTCTCGATGACCGTGTCCACCACGGCGCTGACGCTACTCCTGTCGCGGCAGCGCGGGTGCCTCACCGCGCGTGGTGCGGCGGCGTCGCGTGCAGCAGGTGCTCGGCGTGGTGCAGGGCGTTCGTCACGAGCCGCGCGACGTGGGCGTCGGGCTGGCCGTAGTGCACCGAGCTGCCGTCACGTCGAGCGACCACGAGCCCGTGCGCACGCAGCTTCGCGAGGTGCTGCGAGACGGCGGGCAGCGGGCGCTGCAACGCCGCGGCGATCGCGCCGACCGGCAGCTCCCGACCGTCGAGCATCGCGAGGATGGCCAGGCGCGTCGGGTCGGCGAGCAGCTTGAGCACCGCAGCCGCGGTGGCGATCTCCTCCGCGCTCGGCGCTGAGGACGCCGCAGCCGCTCGGGCGGTGCTCGGGGCGCTGGGCGCGGTCATGCGTGCATGGTGCCAGACGACGCCCGTGCCGTGGCATTCGCGGGCCACAGCCGCCACGCGACGACCGTCGCGAAGACGGCGACACCGGCGAGCACGAGAGCCGTGCCGGGCAGGCCGATGACCCCCAGCCAGCCGGCGATCGGGTAGGTGACGAGCCAGCAGGCATGTGAGAGCGAGAACTGCGCGGCGAACGCGGCGCCGCGGTCCGCGGGGTCGACGTCGCGACGGATGAGCCTGCCGACCGGCGTCTCGACGGCTCCCCAACCGATGCCGACGGCGAACCACAGTGCCCCGACGAGCACGGCGCCCTGCAGCGTGGGCACCGTCACGGCGGCCGCCGCGAGCGCGGTGGCGATCGACAGCAGCACGGCACCGCCCAGCATCACTCGCCGCTCGCTCACGCGCTCCAGCATCCGCGGGAGGGCGAACGCCGCCGCCATCGAGCCGGCGCCGTTCGCCGCCAGGAGCAGCGCCACCGCCTCGTCGCCGAGCCCGAGCGAGCTCTTCGCGATCACGACCGTCTGCACGAGCACGAACGCGCCAGCGGCGGCGACCGTGAGATTCAGGGCGAGGATCGGCCGCAGCGTCGGAGTCCGCACGAACAGGCGGATGCCGTGGCGCGCCCGGTCACCGAACGGCAGCTCGGGTGCGTCCGGCTCGACGTGCCGCGCCGGCACGGCGGTCGCGAGCACCAGGAGCGCCGAGGCGGCGAAGCCGAGCGCCGTGCCGAAGAAGAGGGCGTTCGCGGGTACCAGCAGCAGCAGCACGGCGGCGAGCACCGGCGAGAGCACGGCCTCGAGGTCGTAGGCCAGGCGAGAGAGCGAGAGCGCGGCGGTGTAGTCCTCCTCATGCTCGAGCACGTCGGGGATGACGGACTGGAAGGTGGGGGTGAACGTCGCCGATGCCGCCTGCATCACGAAGATGAGCACGTAGATCTGCCAGACGTCGGTGACGAATGGCAGTGAGGCGGCGACCAGCAGGCGAACGATGTCGGCACCCACCATGACCGCGCGTCGCGGGAGACGCGCGAGCAGGGCTGCGGCGAGCGGGGCGACGAAGACGTACGCGACCATCTTGATGGTGAACGCGGTGCCCAGCACGCCGGCGGCGCCCGCGGGCTCGAGCTGGAATGCGAGGAGCCCGAGCGCGACCGTCGCGAGGCCCGTGCCAGCCAGCGCGATCACCTGTGCCAGGAAGAGACGGCGATAGGCGGGATGGGCGAGGGCTCGGCGCATGGCACCATGCTCGACGGTCTTGCACTCTTGCGCAAGTTCGCAAGCGATGGCCGCGGCGCTCCGTGCGGCACGGCAGAATGGCTCGGTGCACTCCGTGACCGCCTGGCGCAACGCCGTCTTCGCGATCTTCTTCGCGATGGGCTTCGGCTTCGCGAGCTGGCTGGCGCGCATCCCCTACGTGCGCGACGTGCTCGACGTCTCGACGGGCGAGATGGGGCTCATCCTGCTCGGCATCGCGATCGGCTCGCTCGTCGGCCTGCTGGCCGCGAGCCACGTCGTGCACGCCGTCGGCACGCGGGTCGCCGCGTCGTACGGCATGATCGCCGTCTCGATCGGCCTCGCCTTCGCCGGCTGGGCGGCGGACGCGGGCGACGTGCCGCTGCTCCTCGTCGGCTTCCTCGCGGGCGGCAGCCTCACCGGCATCGCCGACGTCGCGATGAACATCTCGGGCGCCGCGAACGAGCGGGCCGTGGGCAAGCCCATCATGCCGATCTTCCACGCGTTCTACTCGCTCGGCACCGTCGCGGGCGCGGGGGTCGGCGGGCTGTGCGAGGTGCTGGGCATCGGGCTCGGGTGGCAGGCGACGATCGTCGCGGGCGTCATCGTCGTCCTCGGCCTCACCGTCCACCGGTTCCTGCCGAACGACGTCGTCGACGAGCACGAGGCCCCAGTGACGCTGCGGGAGCGGCTCGCGGTCTGGAAGGACCCGCGCACCCTGCTGCTCGGGCTGCTCGTGCTCGGCATGGCGCTCACGGAGGGCAGTGCCAACGACTGGCTCGCGCTCACGATGGTCGACGGGCACGGCTTCTCGAACAGCGGCGGCGCCTTCATGCTCGCCTTGTTCCTCACCGCCATGACGGCCGGACGCCTGCTGGGCGTGCCGCTGCTCGCGCGGTTCGGCCGAGTGCCGATGCTGCGCGCGACCGCAGCGGCCGCGGTCGTGGGACTGCTGCTCGTCATCTTCGCCGAGCATCCCGTGCTCGTCGTCGCGGGCGTGCTGCTCTGGGGCCTGGGCGCGAGCCTCGGCTTCCCGGTCGGCATGAGTGCCGCATCCGACGAGCCTCGCCTGGCGGCGGCGCGCGTCGGCACCGTCTCGGCGATCGGCTACCTCGCCTTCCTCGCGGGCCCGCCGCTGCTCGGGCTGCTCGGCGAGGCGGTCGGGCTGCGGCTCGCGCTGCTCGCGGTGCTCGCCTTCGTGCTGCTCTCGCTGCTCACCAGTCACGTCGCGCGCGAGCGCGACCACATCAAGGAGGTGCGGTCGTGAGGATCGTCGTCGCCCACTGCTCCGTCGACTACGCGGGCCGCCTCTCGGCGCACCTGCCGCTCGCTCCCCGCGTGCTCATGCTCAAGGCCGACGGCTCGATCCTCGTGCACTCGGACGGCGGCTCGTACAAGCCGCTCAACTGGATGAGCCCGCCCGCCGTCTTCAACGCGACCGAGCCCGACGAGGATCAGCGGGATGCGGGCGTCACCGAGATCTGGACGGTCACGCACAAGAAGACCGGCGACTCGCTCATCGTCTCGGTGCACGAGGTGCTCGCCGACTCGAGCCACGAGCTCGGCGTCGACCCGGGGCTCGTGAAGGACGGCGTGGAGGCGCACCTGCAGGTGCTGCTGGCGGAGCAGATCGAGCGCCTCGGCGACGGCTTCGCGCTGTGGCGGCGCGAGTACATGACGCCCATCGGACCGGTCGACATCCTGGCGAAGGACGAGGGCGGCGCGACCGTCGCCGTGGAGATCAAGCGCCGCGGCGAGATCGACGGCGTCGAGCAGCTCACCCGCTACCTCGAGCTGCTGAACCGCGACCCGCGCATCGCCCCCGTCACGGGGGTGTTCGCGGCGCAGGAGATCAAGCCGCAGGCGCGCACGCTCGCCGAGGACCGCGGCATCCGCTGCGTCGTGCTGGACTACGACGAGATGCGCGGCATCGACTCGGGGCGCGCGCGGCTTTTCTGACGATCGATCGGGTCGAGGCGCGTCAGTCGTCGCGGCTGCCCGGCGGCCAGCCCTCCTCCTCGGCGTCGGTGAAGTCGCTCGTGAACAGCGACCGCGCATCGATCGCCTCGCCGGGTGCCGGCGGCTCCGCCGCCGCCTCGGCGGCAGGCGCGGGCTCCTCGCCGGGTGCACCGGCGTAGGGCTCGATCCGCTCCTGCCACGCACCGGTCGCCTGCGGCACCACGTCGTCGCGCGACGCGTACGGGTCGACGTGCTCGCGGGACGGGGCGGAGGCGGGCGGCAGGTCGCCGCTGCGCGCCGCGTAGGGCTCGACGCGGTCGGGCGTCGCCTGCCCAGCGCCGGGCACGGCGTCCTCCCGCGACGCGTACGGCTCGACCCGCTCGGGCGCCGGGGCCGAGGGTGGCGGCAGCGGGTCGTCACGCGAGGCGTACGGCTCGACCCGCTCGCGCCAGCCGTCGCCGCCCGGGCGCGAGCCGCCGAAGTCCTCGTCGACGAAGCCGAGACCGCCGCCGTCCGGCGCACCGGGCGCGCTCTCCGCGTCCGGCGTCTCCTGTCCACCGTGGCCGCTTGGGCCTGGATCCGTCATGGTGACCTCCCATCTCTCGCGCGGCGGGCTGCTGAAGCTCACGTCGAAGGGATGCTCGGTCGTCGCCGGCGGCTGCGGAGCCTCGAGCGCGACGCCCTCCGCATCGGTGCGCGTGCCACAGATCGGGCACTGCATCGCCGCCACGCGACCGACGTCGTCGACGTCGATGACGCATCCGCCGATCACGACGTCGCCCGCGTCCTCGACGTCGGCGATCGTCCCGTACCCCCACACGATCTCGCGCAGGGCGGAGCCGCAGTTCGGGCAGATCGGCACGCTCGCCATGCCGCCACGGTAGTCCGCGAGCGCCGTGCGGACCAGGGGTACGGTCAGGCGGCGCGAGCCCCCGCAGCCGCGCGCGCTGCAGCCGGCAGGGCCTCGAGGATGCGCCCGAGCGCCGCCTCGTCGTGCGCGGCGGTGACGAACCAGGCCTCGAACACGCTCGGCGGCAGGCTCACGCCCGCATCGAGCATCGCGTGGAAGAACGGCGGGTAGCGGAACGCGTCCTGCGCCCGCACCTCGTCGAAGTCGCGCGGGGCGCCCTCGCGGAACGCGACGGAGAAGAGGCTGCCGACGCGCGTGATGGCGTGCGCGACGCCCTCCGCGCGCAGCGCATCCGTCAGCGCGCCGGTGATGACGTCGGCGGCGTGGTCGAGCCGCCGGTAGACCTCGTCGGTCGCGAGCCGCAGCGTCGTGAGCCCGGCCGCGACCGCGACCGGGTTCCCCGACAGCGTGCCCGCCTGGTAGACCGGGCCCATCGGGGCGAGCAGCTCCATGAGGTCGCGTCGGCCGCCGAGGGCCGCGAGCGGCATGCCGCCGCCGATCACCTTGCCGAACGTCATGAGGTCGGGGGCCTCGTCGCCCGTCCACTCCTCGAGCCCCCACATGCCGGAGCGGTGGACGCGGAAGCCGGTGAGCACCTCGTCGCTGATGAGCAGCGCGCCGTGCGCGTGCGCGGTGCGGGCGAGGAAGCCGTTGAAGTCGCCATCCGGCTCGACGACGCCCATGTTGGCCGCCGCCGCCTCGACGATGATGGCCGCGATCTGATCGCCGCGCTCGGCGAAGAGCCGCTCGATGGCGTCACGGTCGTTGTACGGCACGACGACCGTGGTCGCGGCGACGGAAGCGGGGATGCCGGCGGAGCCGGGCATCGCGAGCGTCGCGAGGCCCGAGCCGGCGGCGACGAGCAGGCCGTCGGAGTGGCCGTGGTAGTGCCCGTCGAACTTCACGAGCAGGTCGCGGCCGGTCGCCCCGCGCGCGAGCCGGATCGCCGTCATCGTCGCCTCGGTGCCGGTCGAGACGAGCCGCAGCCGCTCGACCGGACCGACGCGGCGCTCCACCTCCTCGGCGAGCAGCGCCTCCGCGGGCGTCGACGCGCCGAACGACAGCCCGTGCGCTGCGGCGTCCTGCACCGCCTCGACGACCTCGGGATGCGCGTGGCCGAGGATCGCGGGACCCCAGCTGGCGACGAGGTCGACGAGGTCGCGGCCCTCCGCATCCGTCACGTGGGCGCCCTTGGCGCGCACGAGGAACGCGGGTGTGCCGCCCACCGAGCCGAAGGCGCGCACGGGGCTGTTGACGCCCCCGGGGATGGCGAGCTTCGCCCGCTCGAACAGCTCGGCGTTCGTGCTCATGATCGTGCCCCCAGTCCCTGTGTGCCCAGCAGCTGCGCCTGCTCGATGGCCCAGTAGGTCAGCACGACGTCGGCGCCGGCGCGCACGATGCTCGTGAGGCTCTCGGCGATCATCCGGTCGCGGTCGATCCAGCCGTTCGCGGCGGCGGCCTCGACCATCGCGTACTCCCCGGAGACCTGGTAGGCCCACACGGGAACGTCGGATGCGGCGGCGACGTCGGCGAGCACGTCGAGGTAGAGGCTGGCCGGCTTCACCATCACGATGTCGGCGCCCTCGGCGATGTCGAGCAGTGCCTCGCGCAGGCCCTCACGGCGGTTGGCCGGGTCCTGCTGGTAGGTCTTGCGGTCGCCCTGCAGGCTCGAGTCGACGGCCTCGCGGAACGGGCCGTACAGCGCGGACGCGTACTTCGCCGAGTACCCGAGGATGGCCGTGTCGAGGTGGCCGGCGGCGTCGAGCGCGGCGCGCACGTGCTCGACCTGGCCGTCCATCATGCCGCTGAGCCCGAGGATGCGGGAGCCGGCCTCGGCCTGCGCGAGCGCCATCCCGGCGTAGCGCGCGAGCGTCGCGTCGTTGTCGACCGAGCCGTCGCTCGCGAGCACGCCGCAGTGGCCGTGATCGGTGAACTCGTCGAGGCACAGGTCGGTCTGCACGACCGTCGCGTCGCCGAAGCGCTCCGCGAGGAAGCGCGTCGCCCGGTTGAGGATGCCGTCGGGGTCGGTCGCGCCGGAGCCCACCGCATCCTTCTCGGTCGGCACGCCGAACAGCATGATGCCGCCGACGCCGGCCGCGATCGCGCGCTCGACCTCGCTCGCGGCCGAGTCGAGCGTGTGCTGCACCTGACCGGGCATCGACGAGATGGGGCGGGGCTCGTCGAGCCCCTCAGCCACGAACATCGGCAGCACGAGCTGCGCGGGGTGGATGCGGGTCTCGGCCACGAGGCGGCGCATGGGAGCGCTCTGCCGCAGCCTGCGGGGGCGGAGGGTGGGAGGCATCCCCTCAAGGGTACTCTCCCGGTCGCCTCAGCCGGGGGCCCCGCCGCTACGCCTCGAGGCGCTCCAGAGCGGCGAGGTACGCCTCGTGGAACGTCGGGAACTGCGCGACCTGGTCGCGCAGCACGTCGAGGGGGATGCGCGTGCGCACCGCGAGCGCCGCATGGTGGATCCACTCGCCCGCCATGGGGCCGACGGCCCAGGCACCGACGAGCACCTGGGCGTCCGCGTCGGCGAGCAGGCCCAGGTGCCCGCCGGGCTCCTCCTCCCACGTCCAGGGCTTCGCGAGCGACGCCGCGAGGTCGAGCTCGGTCGCGGCCGAGCGGATGCCGCGCTCGTCGGCCTGTGCCGCCGTCAGCCCCACCGCGGCGATCTCGGGATCGCCGAACACGACGCGCGGGATCCCGTCGTACGTGGCGGGCCGCGGCCGGCCGAGGATCGCGTCCGCGGCGATCCTCCCCTGGTACTTCGCGACGTGCGTGAAGGGCATCGCGCCCGTGACGTCGCCGATGGCCCACACGCCCTCGGCCGCGCGGCAGTGCTCGTCGACCCGCACCTCTCCGCGCTCTCCGGGCTCGATGCCGACCGCGTCGAGGCCCAGGTCGTCGGTGCGCGCGCGGCGGCCCGTGCTCAGGATGAGCACGTCGCCGCGCGCCTCGGTGCCGTCGTCGAGCTCGAGCACGGTCTCGTCCTCGTCGCGGCGAGCGCGGGTGGGCGCGGCGCCGAGCCGCACGTCGACGCCGATCGCGCGCAGCTGCGCGAGCGCGAGCTCGCTGACCCGCGGCTCCTCGCGCTTGAGCAGGCGCTCCCCTCGCTGCACGAGCACGACCGCGACGCCGAACCGCGCGAGGAAGGTGGCGGTCTCGATGCCGACGGCGCTGCCGCCCAGCACGACAGCGCGAGCCGGCAGGTCGGTCGCCGTGTACGTCTCGCGGTTCGTCCACGCCGTCACGTCGTCGAGGCCCTCGAGCTGCGGCACGACGGGCACGGTGCCGGTCGCGATCACGATGTGGTCGGCGGCGAGCTCCTCATCGCCGACGCGCACGCGCCCCGGCGCCGTGATCCGCCCCTCGCCGCGCCGGACGAGGGCGCCTCGCTCTGCGTACTCCGCTGCCTGCTTGCCGTCGTCGAGGTGGCGGATCATCGTGTCGCGGTAGTCGCTCGCCCTCGGCCAGTCGAGCCTGGCGCCGGTCGCGCCGGCCGTCGCATCCACCGCCGACGCCGCCTCGGCGGGCCGCAGGAGCGTCTTCGACGGCACGCATGCCCAGTAGGCGCACTCCCCGCCGATGAGCTCGCGCTCGACGACCGCCACGCGCTTGCCGGCGTCGAGCAGGCGCGACGCCAGCACCTCGCCGCCGGGACCCATCCCCAGCACCACCACATCCACTCGCTCGACCATCGGAGCCTCCCGCCCTGTCGTCTGCCCAACGATGCACCCGGAGGTGCCATGCCGTCGAGCATGCGCCGTGCCTAGGGTGGAGGTGCAGCGAGGCGCCGGCGTCGCTCGACGACGGCGCCTCGACCACGATCGAAGGAGCGCATCATGCAGGCAGTGCAGTACACGGCGTTCGGGCAGCGACCCGAGCTGGTCGAGGTCGAGAAGCCCGTGCGCGGCCGCGCGGTCGTGGTGCCGGGCGCGTAGGAGACGGATCGCGTCGAACTTCCCCGAAGTCCGGGGCTTCGCGGCGAAAGCTCGGAGTTCGGGGAAGTTCGACGGACCGGACCCCCGGTCAGTCGACCGCGACCACCTCGACGAGCGCGCCGTCGGCCGTCTCGTAGCGCACCGGCATGCCGGGATGCTCGGGCGCGAACCAGAACGTCGCGATGCCCGCCTCGCGCCGCACCTCGTACCGCAGGCACTCGAGCTCGCCGAGCGGCGAGGCGATGCGCTCCCTCGCGATCGTCGTGGCCGCCGCCGGGAAGGCGGCGTGCTCCTGCAGCTCGCGCCAGGTGACCCTCGCGGTGCGCGGCTCGTCGACGGGCGTGCCCGACGCATCCGTCACGACCTGCGTGAGCGCGCAGCCGTCGGCGTCGCCCGTTGCGAAGCTGTCGCAGTGGAACGTCACGAGGCCGCCGAGCCGCGTGCGCACGAGCAGCCGGCGGCCGTCGGGATTCGCCTCGCGGATGTCGTCGGCGGTGAACGGCGTCGCCGCGAGGTCGGGGCCGAGCACACGAGGATCATCCATGCCGGCGTCGCTCATGCGCCCAGCTCGGCGTCGATCGCGTCCTGCAGGGCGTAGATGAGCGGCCAGCCGCCCTCCGAGCTGTTGCCGAGCACGCTCACGGTGGTCTGCGACGCGACGATGTGGGTGGAGCGAAAGGATGCGCCGGCGTCGTAGCCCTCGAGGATGAGCGCGTCGTGCGTCGGGTGCAGCCAGAAGCCCATGCCGTAGCGCTTGCGCTCATCGGGCACGTCGTGCCGCGGCTCGACCATCGTGGCGAGCGTCTCGCGCGAGACGATGCGGCCGGCCTGCAGCGCGAGCCAGAACCGGTGCAGGTCGCCGGCGGTCGTGAACGCCCCGCCATCGCCGTTGCCGAGCACGGGAAGGTGGAGCGTGTTGACGAGGTCGCCCTCGTCGAGCACGTACCCGGGCGCCGCATCCGCCGGCAGCGCGTTGAGCGGCAGGAAGCCGGTGCGCTCGAGACCGGCGGGGCGCAGCACGAGGCGGCGCACGGCCTCGTGGTACGACTCGCCCGTCACCCGCTCGAGCAGCACCGCGAGCACCATGTAGCCGCCGTTGCAGTACGCGAACCGCTCGCCCGGCGAGGACTTCGCCTCGTGGCCGTCGAGCATCGGCAGGAACGCCTCGGCGGTCGTGAGCGTGTGCACGGGCAGCGTCAGCACGTGGTCCGACGGCTCCCAGTCGGCCTCCTCGTCGAGGTAGTCGCCGATGCCCGACGTGTGGGTGAGCAGGTGCTCGACCGTCACGGCGTCGTCGATGAGCGGCAGGTCGTCGCCGAGCAGCTCGCGCACGCGCTGGTCGAGCCGCAGTCCACCGTCCTCGACGAGGCGCATGACCGCGAGCGCCGTGAACCCCTTGCTGCCGCTCGCGATCGCGATGCGCGCGTCCGGCGTCATCGGCACGCGCAGCGCCCGGTGCAGGAAGCCCTCGCAGCGCTCGAGCGTGCGCCGGTCGCCGACGTCGACCGTCGCGACGCCGGTGAACGCGCTCTTCTCCACGGCCGCGTCGAGCGTCGCGGGATCGACGTGCATGGCTGCCCCTTCAAGGATGGACGCTGCGCGGACGGGTGATGGTCGGATGCTACGCCGCTCACGCGGGACGGTCGACGAGCGAGCCCTCCTCGATCGCCCACCGGCGCGTGAGTGCGAGCCGGTCGAGGAAGGCCTCGTCGTGGCTCACCACGATGAGCGCGCCCTCGTGGGCGGCGAGCGCCTCGACGAGCCGGTCGACGCTGTCGAGGTCGAGCGAGTTCGTGGGCTCGTCGAGCAGCAGCAGCTGCGGCGCCGGGTCCGCGAGCAGCAGTCGCGCGAGGGCGAGCCGGAACCGCTCCCCGCCGGAGAGCTCGTGCACGCGATGCTCGGCGCGCGAGCCCCGGAACAGGAACCGGGCCAGCTGCGCCCGCGCCTCCTGCGGCGGCCGAGCGGGCGCCGTCTCGCGCACCGCGTCGACGAGCGTGGCGTCCTCGTCGCCGAAGCGGATGCGCTGCGGCAGCAGCGCCGTCTCACGGATGCGGTGCGTCACCGCGGCGACGGGCGCCGGCCTCGCGTCAGGCGCCGAGGCACCGGCGATCGCCTCGAGCAGGGTCGTCTTGCCCGCGCCGTTCGGTCCCGTGAGCGCGATGCGCTCTGGCCCGCGGACGAGCACCGGTCCGGTCGCCGCGCGCAGGAGGAGCACATCGCGACCGGCATGCACGCGGGTGTCGGGCAGCGTGATGCGGATGGCGCGGTCCTCTCGCAGCTGCTCCACGGCCGCCTCGAGCGCCGCCGCGGCCACCGCCTCGCGCCCCGCGTGCAGCGTCCGGGACCTCGCCGAGGTGACCTCTGATCGGTTCTGCAGGTTCCCGGCGTAGATCTTCGGGATGCCGCCCGCGCTGGCCGCACGACGCCCGGCCGCCTCGGCCCGCGAGCGCTGCGCGGCCGCCTCGATCCGGTCGCGCCGCTGGCGGCGCAGCTGCTGCTCGGCATCGCGCACGTCGCGC
Organism: Agrococcus sp. DT81.2; assembly: GCF_049844935.1. NCBI lineage: Bacteria > Bacillati > Actinomycetota > Actinomycetes > Micrococcales > Microbacteriaceae > Agrococcus > Agrococcus sp. DT81.2. The sequence continues at coordinate 293,075 of NZ_JBNCLZ010000002.1, forward strand.
TCCGCGACCGCCTGCTCGGCCTCGACGGCCTCGCGGTAGACGGAGTACGGGCCGTCGAAGGTGCGGAGCCCGGCGCCGCGACCGCTCGCCGTCCCGGCGTGCAGCTCTGCGATGCGGTCGACGCGCTCGAGCAGCTCGATGTCGTGGCTCACGACCACGAGCGAGCCGCGCCAGCCCGAGACGGCGTCGTGCAGCCGGCCGCGCGCCTCGGCGTCGAGGTTGTTCGTCGGCTCGTCGAGCAACGCGATGTCGGCGCGCTGCAGCCGGATGGCCGCGAGCCCGACCAGCACGGCCTCTCCGCCGGAGAGCGATGCGATGGGCCGACGGAGCAGGCCGGCATCGCCGCGCAGGCCCAGCGCGGCGAGCTCGGCGAGCGCCTCCGCCTCGATCCCCCAGCGGTCGCCGACCGCGTCGAACCGGTGCGGTGCGACGTCGCCGGCCTCGATCGCCTCGATGGCGTCGAGCGCGGCCGCGATGCCGAGCGCATCCGCCACCGTGCCGGGCCCGAGCGCGAGCTGCTGCGGCAGCGTCGCGACCGTGCCGTGGACGGTCAGGTCGCCGGTCGCGGGGGTGAGCGCGCCGGCGATGAGCCGCAGCAGTGTGGACTTGCCGGCCCCGTTGCGGCCGACGAGGCCCGTGCGGCCGTGGCCGAGCGCGCCGGAGACGCCGTCGGGACCGCCGAAGACCGGGGTGCCGTCGGGCCAGTGGAACGTGACGCGCGAGAGCGCGATGAGCGGGTGTGCCAAGAGAGATCCTCCGAGAGCGGATGAGCGCTGACGGATGCGTCGACGATGCGTGGTCGTCGGGTCAGCGCGGTGTCGCGGCTCCGCGGATCTCGATCATCTCGGCTGCCTCCTGGCGTAGGGCGTCGGCGCTGACACCGCCGACGATTGCCGGAACAGGCTAGCGGAGCTCGAGCGGCAGCGGAAGCACACGGCGGCTAGCGTTGCCGCATGACGGGCGATGACGAGCTGGATGCGCTGGTGGCCCGCGTGCCGCTCGGCTGGACCAGGGTGCTCATCGGCGAGCGCGCGTGGGGGATCACGCGGGTCGACCGTGCGGGCGGTCGCTCGAGCACGATCGACGGCGAGGAGCTCGGGGGTGCCCGCCGAATGAGCGCGAACGTGTGGCGCACCGAGTCCGGCACGCTGCTGCGTCCGTGCGAGATGCCCGCCGAGCAGGTGCTCGAGGTGCTGCGGGCACTGCCCGACGGCTCCCCCGAGGCGCTCAGCCCTCGGGATCGGTGACGTCGGCGACCTGCGCCTGCAGGTGCGCGACGAGCGCGTCGCCGTCGACCGTGGCGGCCACGCCGTGCTCGCCCGCGCCGATCGAGACGCGGCGGCCCCGCACGCGCTCGTCGGCGATGACCGGCAGCGGACGCGCGGTGCCGAACGGCGTGATCGTGCCACGACGGAAGCCCGTGACGGTGAACGCGGCATCGGCGTCGGGCATCGAGAGCCGGCTGACGCCCAGCAGCTCGCGCAGCTTCGGCCACGCGATGGTGCGGTCGCCGGGCACGAGCACGAGCAGGTGGTCGTCCTCGGCGCGGCGCACCACCATCGTCTTGATGATGTCCGCCGGCTCGACGCCGCGGGCGGCGGCCGCCTCGGCGAGCGATCCCATGCGACCGTGCCTGGTGATCTCGTGCTCGAGGCCGGATGCGGCGAGCGCGTTGAGTGCGGGGTTCGAGTCGGCCATGCGGCCAGGCTACGCCGCCCTCTTCCTCGACGTCGCGGGTGGTGGCGGCGAAATGACCGGCGAGCGACCACCCGCGACGTCGAGGGATCAGTGCGCGGATGCCGCGAGGGCGGCGACGAGCGACTCGGCGTTCGGTCGCTCGGCGACGCCCGCGACCTGCAGGCCGTGCTTGCGGCAGTCCTCGGCCGTCTGCTCGCCGATCGCCACGACGAGCGTGTCGGCGGCGAGCCCGAGCCGGGCGACCTGCTTCGCCACCGAGCCGGAGGTGACGAGCACCGCATCGATGGGCGTCTCGGCCGGCTCGACCGCGGTGAGCACGGCGTCCTGGCCGTCCCGGCCGGCGGGCTGCAGCTCCTGCTGCCGCCGGGCGGAGATCTCATCGATCGCGGGCAGCGAGCCGCTCTGCACGGCCGCCTCGACGAGCTGCTCCCCCGACTCGAACACGGGCACCGTGCGGTAGGCGACCACCTCTGTCACCTGCATGCCGTGCTGGCGGAGGCCGTCGGCGATCGTCGGACGCGCGTCGAGCGCGTGCGGCCAGAGCACCCTGCCCTCGCGGATCGGCCACTCGTCGACCAGTCCGGCCGCCGACTGCTTCGTGGGGATGAACGCGACCGGCACGCCGCGCTCCCGCAGGGATGCGGCCGTGACCGAGCCGACCGCCGCGACCTGCACCGATGACGGCACCGGCGGCAGCACCCGCACGGTCGACTGGCTCGTGACGACGAGCCAGTCGTAGCGGCCCTCCGACAGCTGGCCGAGGATCAGCTGCAGGCGCGCCTGGTCCTCGGCCGGATCGATGCGCACGAGCGGCAGGATCAGCGGCTCGAAGCCCGCCTCGGTGACGAGCCGCGCGACCTCGTCGCCGCAGCTGCCGCCGCGAGGGATCAGGACGCGCATGGCTGCCTCGCAATCGGTGATCGGTGGTGGGCATCCTCGCAGACGCTCCCGAGTGCTCGTCCTAGGCGCGCGCCTCGTGCACGAGGTCGGCCGCGCCGCCCTCGAGCAGCTCGGCCACGGCGCGATCGGCGACGTCGCGCGCCGCCTCCGCGAGCTCCGGCGCCTTCGTCGAGTCGAGCGTGAAGGCGTGGGATGCGCCGACCTTGCTCGACCCGTCGGTCGCGTACGCGATCGCCGAGAGGAAGAGCATCCCGTCGGCGACCTCCGCGTGCGCGGCGAGCGGCGCGGAGCAGCCGGCCTCGAGCCCCGCGAGCACGCGGCGCTCCGCGTCGACGGCCGCGCGGGTCGACGCGTGGTCGGTCCTCGCCACCGCGGCGCGGCTGGCCGCGTCACCCGCGCGGATCTCGACCGCGAGCGCACCCTGCGCGGGCGCCGTCGGGAAGTCGATCAGGTCGAGGATGTCGGTCGCCCGATCCTCGAGCCCGAGGCGCTTGAGGCCCGCGAGCGCGAGCACCACCGCGTCGAGGTCGGGCGCGTCGCCCTGCGCGCGCGAGAGGCGCGTCGGCACGTTGCCGCGGATGTCGACGACCTCGAGGTCGGGCCGAGCGACCCGCAGCTGCGCCATGCGGCGCGGCGAGCCGGTGCCGACTCGCGCGCCCTCCGGCAGCTCGGCGAGCGTGAGCCCGTCGCGCGCGCACAGGGCGTCACGGGCGTCCTCGCGCTTCGAGACGGCGGCGAGCTCGATCCCGTCGGCCGGTGCCGTCGGCAGGTCCTTCATCGAGTGCACCGCGACGTCGACGCGGCCGTCGAGCAGCGCATCCCGCAGCGCGGAGACGAAGACGCCCGTGCCGCCGATCTGCAGCAGCGACGAGCGGTCGGTGTCGCCCTGCGTCGTGATCGGCACGAGCTCGACCTCGGCGTCGAAGCGCGCGGCGAGGGCCCCGCACTGGGCCATCGCGAGCTCCGAGCCGCGCGTGCCGACCTTGAGCGCGCTCACGGCTGCAGCCCGGCGATCGCGGGCCGGAAGCCCAGGCGGGGGTTCTCGCAGCAGCCGGGGCGGCAGACGTCGTACCAGGGGTGGATCGACGTGACGGCCTTGCGCTCGGCAGCGGGCCGGCCCTCGAGCCGCTCCTGCACGAGGTCGACGAGCGCGCCCACGTACTGCGGGTCGACGCCCGGCGTCGGCGCGCGACGCACCCAGAGGCCTGCCTCGGTGGCCGTCTCGATGGCCTCCTCGTCGAGGTCCCACATGACCTCCATGTGGTCGCTCACGAAGCCGAGCGGCACGATGACGATGGCCTTCGCGCCGCGCTGCTCATCGCCTGCGAGGGCCTCGATCGCGTCGTTGATGTCGGGCTCGAGCCACGGCTGCGAGGGCGGACCGGAGCGCGACTGGTAGAGGAGCTGCCAGGCGACGCCGGGCGCGGCCTCCGCCATGACGTACTCGGCCGCCGCGAGGTGCTGGCCCTCGTAGCCGCCGCCCGGTCCCCACTCGTGGAGGTCGGGGGCGCCCGAGCGCTCCGCGTCGGCGGTGGGGATGGAGTGGGTCGCGAAGAGCACCTCGATGTCGGCGTCGGCGAAGCCCGCGTCGCGCGCCTCGGCGACCGTGGCGCGCACGCCGTCGACGAACGGGGCGAGGAAGCCCGGGTGGTTGAAGAACTGCCGCACCTTGTCGATCTGCATCGATGCCTGCAGCCCCGTCGCCTCGAGCGCATCCGCCCAGTCCTCGCGGTACTGGCGGCACGACGAGTACGACGAGTACGCCGACGTGGGGATGGCGATCAGGCGGGTCGCGCCGGCGTCCGCCGCCTCGCGCAGGGCCTCGTCGAGGTAGGGCGCCCAGTTGCGGTTGCCCCAGTAGACGGGCAGGTCGAGGCCCGCGGCGGCAAGCGCGCCCTCGAGCGCGGCCTTCAGCTCGCGGTTCTGGTCGTTGATGGGGCTCACGCCGCCGAAGTGGCGGTAGTGACCGGCCACCTCCTCGAGGCGCTCGTCGGGGATGCCTCGGCCGCGCGTGACGTTGCGGAGGAAGGGGATGACGTCGTCCTGCCCCTCCGGACCGCCGAAGCCCGAGAGCAGGATGCCGTCGTACGCGACCGGCTCCTCGACGTGCTCGGGCCCGGCCTGCGCAGCCGGGGTCGCGCTCGGCACGGCCGCGCCGGGCTCGAGGTGCACGCCCGTCGCGGCCGCGGCCTTCGTCTCGCGCCGCTGCTGCTCCGCCTGCTGCTCCTGCGCCTGCTGCTGCTGGGTCTGCTGCTGCGTGCCGCCGCAGCACCCACCGCCGCAGCACCCGCTGGTCGTCGTGTCGCTCACGCGAGCACCTCCTCGATCTCGTCGACCGCGATCCGGCGGCCGGTGTAGAACGGAATCTCCTCGCGCACGTGCAGTCGCGCCTCGGTGTTGCGCAGCTCGCGCATCATGTCCACCAGATCGGTGAGCTCGTCGGCCTCGAGCGGCAGCAGCCACTCGTAGTCCCCGAGCGCGAACGCCGAAACGGTGTTGGCGACGACGCCCCGGTAGGCGGCCCCGGCGCGACCGTGCTCGGCGAGCATCCGGCTGCGGTCCTCGGGCGGCAGCAGGTACCAGTCGTAGGAGCGGTTGAACGGGTAGACGGTCAGCCACCCCTTCGGCTCAATGCCGCGCAGGAAGCCGGGCACGTGGCTCTTGTTGAACTCGGCGTCGCGGTGCACACCCATCGCGCCCCATGACTGGGTCGTCCCCGCGAGCTCTCGGCTGCGGCGCACGCGGCGCACGGCCGCCTGCAGCGCCTGCGGGTCGCTGCCGTGCATCCACACCATGATGTCGGCGTCGTGACGGAGGCCCGAGACGTCGTAGATGCCGCGCACCACGACGCCCTCGGCCTCGAGCGCGGCGACCTCGTCGGCGAGCGGCGTCCCGCCGGTCCCCGCGGTCGCGCTCTGTGTCGCCGACCCCTGGGCCCTGCGGTGGACGCTCCAGATCGTGTAGCCGTCGCCCTGCGTCTGCTGCTGCTGCTGCGTGTGCTCGCTCATGCCTCTCCTCGCTCGTCTTCGTCTCGTGCTCCGACGGCGGTCGCGCTGCGCGCGTCGCCGTCCGCTGATGTCTCCAGCTCGTCGGCCGTCACATCGTCCGTCCACGGCGTGCCGGGCACCGCGAAGCGCTCGCGGCGGACGCCGAGCGCTGCCGCGCGGGCGTCGGGCACGACCTGCGCCAGGCCGGTGCCGGCGACCGCTGCGCCGACGACGGTCAGGTTGGGGTGCGCGTCGGCGGCGGCGCGCAGCGCGAGCTGCCGGGCGCGCGCACCGACGACGCTCGTCGGCTGGCCCTGCTCCCAGCGCACGCGCGCGCTCGCCACGGGCGCGGGCAGGTCGCGGCCGAAGATGGCGCGGGCGTCCTGCAGTGCAAGCGCCGCGGCAGCGGCGTCGTCGAGGCCCTCCGTCGCCGGGGCGGCATCGCCCGCGCCGTACGAGAGCCGCACGATCTCGCGGCCCTGCGCGGCCTCGCGCAGCCACGGCCACTTCGCCGTCGCGTGCGTCATGGCCTTCGCGCGGATGCCGTGCGCGTCGGCCGCGACGAGCACACCGGTGCCGCGCGGGTCGCCCTCGATCGCGCCGGGGGCGAACACGAGCGTGACGAGCTCGACCGTGACGCCCGCCGCATCGGTCCGCAGCGGCGCGAAGCCGCCCAGCTCGCCGAGCACGCGCAGCGCCTGTGCCTCGGGGAGCGCGACGACGAGCGACGACGCGTCGAGCGCGCCGGCATCCGTCTCGACCCGCCAGCCGGTCGGGGTCGGCGCCGCCGACCGCACGCGGGTGCCGGTGCGCAGCTCGGCGCGGTGCTCTCGGGCGCTGCCGGCGAGCGCGGCGGTCAGGCGATGGATGCCCCCGCGGATGCCCTGCACGGCCGAGCCGGGCCTGCTCGCGTTGCTCGGCGCGGCGTCACCGCGAGCGACGGCGACGGCGCGCTCCTCGAGCACGACCGCGACCCCGCCGGAGAGCGAGCCGGCCTGCGTGAGCGCGTTGTTGAGGCCGGGCGCGACCGTCGCGACGTCGAGCCGGTCGGGGTCGGCGGAGTAGACCCCGCCGGCGAGCGGCGCGACCAGCCGGTCGAGCACCTTGCGGCCCATCCGTCGCCGCACGAGCGGGCCGAGCGCGTCGTCCTTGCCGATGCGGAGCACGGGCATGAGCCGGTCGAGGTAGGCGCGCAGCGCGCCGCCCCAGCCGAGCGCGTCGATGACGTCGCGCGCGAGCGGCGACGAGGGGATGCCGAGCAGCGTCGCCTTCGGCAGCGGCACCGCGCGGTCCGCGAGCTGCAGCCACGCGCCGGCGGGATTCGGGCCGACGATCTCGTCGCCGAGGCCGAGCGCTCGGGCCAGCTCGGCGACGGCGCCGCCGCGAGTGGCGAACGACTCCGCGCCCGCGTCGAGCGCGAGGCCGTCGACGTCGATGCGCGAGGCGACGCCCCCGAGCCGGTCGGATGCGTCCAGCACGAGCACCCGGTAGCCGCGACCGGCCAGCTCGTGCGCGACCGTCAGCCCGGCGACTCCGGCGCCGGCCACGATCGTGTCCCAGCGCCGGCCCTCGGGCAGCGGCGACGCATCCGTCTGCCCAGCCTGATCGGTCACCGAGCGTGCACCGCCTCCACGATGCGCGTGAGCACCGTCGGGTCGGTCGACGGCGGCACCCCGTGGCCGAGGTTGAACACGTGTGCGCGGGCGACCGAGCCGGCCATCATGACGTGGTCGATGGCGGCCTCGACGATCTCCCAGGGCGCGCCCAGCACGGCCGGATCGAGGTTGCCCTGCACGGTCACCTCGGAGTCGATGCGCTCGAGCGCGACGTCGAGCGGCACCCGCCAGTCGACGCCGACGCAGTCGACATCGAGGTCCATCGCGCCGTAGAGTTCGCCAGCGCCGACGCCGAAGTGCACGAGCGGCACGCGGCGGCCCGTCGCGTCGGTCAGGTCGCGCACGGCGTCGAGCGCGATCCGCGATGCGGGCGCGACGTGCTCGCGGTACTGCTCGAGCGGCAGCGAGCCCGCCCACGAGTCGAACAGCTGCGCGGCGGAGGCGCCCTCCTGCACCTGCGCGCGCAGGAAGCGGCCCGTGACGTCGGCGGTCCAGCGGGCGAGCCGATCCCACGCGTCGGGGAAGGCGCGCATGAGCGTGCGCGCCTCGAGGTGGTCCTTCGACGGTCGGCCGGCCACGAGGTAGGCGGCGAGCGTGAACGGCGCGCCCGCGAAGCCGATCAGCGGCGTCGACCCGTCGCCGATCTCGGCGAGGCCGGCGATCGTCTGGCGGACGCCCTCGCGCACGGGCTCGAGCGCCGTGTCGAGGCCCGCCGGATCGAGCGCGACCAGGCGGTCGACGTCGTCCGGGGTGCGGATGGGCTGCGCCACGACCGGGCCGACGCCCGGCTCGATCTTGACATCGACGCCCGCGAGCCGCAGCGGCACCATGATGTCGCTGAAGAAGATGGCGGCGTCGACGCCGTGGCGGCGCACGGGCTGGAGCGTGATCTCGCTCGCGAGCTCCGGCACGAGGCACGTGTCGAGCATGTCGCGGTCGGGGCCGTCGGTGCGCGCACGCAGCTCGCGGTACTCCGGCAGCGATCGGCCGGCTTGCCGCATGAACCACACCGGCGTCACGTCGGGGCGATCGCCGCGGTACGCCCGCACCAGTCGGGACTGTGCGGTGCGGGTGTTGAGCGGGTGGTGTTCGCGCAGAGCAGGCATCCCACCTATCATCCCACCATCCCCGGAGGCGGCGCACGGTCGGGGTACGCGGTAGGATGGTCTGGTGCTCATCTGCCTGACGGCGAGTCACAAGAACGCCGACTTCACTGCCCTCGAGGCATTGTCGACGGCTGACGCCTCCCAGCTGCCCAGCTCGTTCGCGGCGCACCCCGCCGTCGACGGCGCGGTCGTCGTGTCGACGTGCAACCGCTTCGAGGTCTACCTCGACGTCGATGCCGAAGCGGATGCCGCCGCCGCGATCGCGCAGGCCGCGGCCGCCGACGCGCTCGGCCTCCACCAGCCCGAGACGCTCGCGCCGCTCGCCGACGTCGAGGCGGCCGAGCACCTCTTCGCCGTCGCCGCTGGCCTCGAGTCGGTCGTCGTCGGCGAGGGCGAGATCGCCGGACAGGTGCGTCGCGCGCTGCAGTCGGCGCAGGCGGCGGGCACGACGTCGCCGCACCTCGAGCGCCTCTTCCAGCGCGCCTCCGAGACGCAGCGCGGCATCAAGAACCGCACGGGCCTCGGCGAGGCCGGCCGGTCGATCGTCCGCCTCGCACTCGACCTCGCGAGCGCGCGCGTCGACTTCGCCGACGCCCGCGTGCTGCTCGTCGGCACCGGCCGCTTCGCGGGCGTCTCGCTCGCCGAGCTGCGGCGCCGCGGTGCGAAGCACATCGAGGTCTGGAGCCCCTCGGACCGGGGCGAGGGCTTCGCGCGCAGCCACGCCATCGGCTACGTCGACGCGCGCGACGCCGCGCTCGCCGCCGCATCCGCCGACGTCATCGTCACCTGCACGAGCGCCGATCACCACGTCGTCGACGCCGCGCTCCTGCACGCCGGTCGCGCGCGGCTCGCGACGCACGACTTCCCCGGCTCCGCGCACGACCCCGCCACCTGCCCCGTCGCGCTCGGCGAGGGACCGGCGGGATGCCCGATGCACTCCGGCGACGACGCGAAGGCCGGCTGCCCCGTGCAGCACGGTCGCCGTGCGCAGCTCGTCATCGACATGGGCATGCCGCGCAACGTCGATCCCGACGTGGCCACCGTGCACGGCGTCGAGGTGCTCGACCTCGAGACCATCCGCCTGCACGCGCCGCTCGAGCACCTGACTGCAGCGGCCGATGCGCGCGACCTCGTGCGCAAGGCAGCGCGCCGCTTCGAGCGCGGCACCGAGGAGCGGCGCATCGGCCCCGCGATCGCGGCACTGCGCCAGCACGTCGAGGACGCGATGGAGGCGGAGCTCGCCCGCATCGCGAAGCGCGGCAGCGAGGAGGAGCGGCGCGCAGCCGAGCAGGCGCTGCGCCACTTCGCCGGCGTGCTGCTGCACAAGCCCACCGTGCGTGCGCGGGAGCTCGCCGCGGAGGGGCGCCACGACGACTTCCTGTCGGCGATCGACGCGCTGTACGGCATCGACGACGTCGCCTGACGCCCGGTGACCGAGAGCACCTCCACAGGCGATCACGCGATCCTGCCGCCCGCGGGCGTCGAGACCGACCCGCTCGAGTCGGGCGGTGCACCCGCCCCCGTGAAGCGCCGCAGGCTCGTCGACCTCGCGCCGCTCAAGGCATCCCCCGTCTTCGCGCGGCTCTGGATCGGCAACGCCATCAGCGGCATCGGCGCGCAGATGACGATCGTGGCGGTCGGCCTGCAGATCTTCGACATGACCGCCAGCACGATGGCCGTGGCCCTCGTGGGCGGCATCGCGCTCCTGCCGATGGTGATCGCCGGGCTGTGGGGCGGCATGATCGCCGACGCCTTCGACCGCCGCCGGGTGCTGATCGTCTCGAGCCTCACCGGCTGGGTCGCGGTGCTCGGGCTCGTGGCGCTCTCGAGCTGGGACGCAGCGCTCATCGCCGACGGCCAGCGCGCCGAGGTATGGCCGTTCTACGTGCTCACGACCGTCAACACCGTCGCGGCCACCGTGTCGGGCGCGACGCGCTCCGCCGTCACCCCGCGGATCCTGCCCGCCCACCTCATCTCTCGTGCGACCGCGCTCAACGGCATCGCGATCGGCATCATGCTGACGCTCGGGCCGGCGCTCGCGGGCGTGCTCGTCGCCGCCGTCGGCCTGCCGATCACCTTCGCGATCGATGCCGTGCTCTTCACGGCCGGCTTCGTCGGCATCCTGGGGCTCCCGCGACTGCCGCCGCTCGGGGTCGTCGCGAAGCCCGGCCTCGAGTCGCTGCGCGACGGCTGGCGCTTCCTGCGGCAGGCGCCGAACATCCGCATGTCGTTCCTGGTCGACATCATCGCGATGTCGTTCGGGCGGCCGTTCGCGCTGCTGCCGGCGGTCGGCGCGATCGCGATCGGCGGCGGGCCCATCACGGTCGGGGTACTGACCGCCGCGGCGGCCGTCGGCACGCTGCTCGCGAGCCTCTTCTCGGGGCCGGTCGCCCACGTGCACCGGCACGGCCTGGCGGTGGCGCGCGCGATCTCGATCTACGGCGGCTTCGTCGCGCTCTTCGGCGCCGTGCTGCTCGCGATGGCGCTCGGTTGGGGCGGCCCGGTCGGCACAGAGTGGACGCAGGTCGCGTGGCCGGCGCTCGCGGTCGCCGCGCTGGCACTCGCGGGGATGGGTGCGAGCGACGAGATCAGCGCGATCTTCCGCTCGACGATGATGCTGACGGCGGCGCCCGACGAGATGCGCGGGCGCACGCAGGGCCTGTTCACGGTCGTGGTCGCCGGCGGTCCGCGCATCGGCGACCTCTACGCCGGTGCCGCCGCGAGCCTCGTCGCGCTGTGGTGCCCACCGCTCATCGGCGGCTTCCTCATCATCGTGCTCATCGCGGTCGTGACGCGCGTCCAGCGCTCCTTCCTCGCGTACGACGCCCGTACACCCACGCCCTGACCGCCCGTATCGGGGCGCCCCTCGAGCGCCGCGGCGGCTCCTGCCGGGTTGAGGCTGTCGTGCGCCAAGACTGAGGACGCCTTGGGCACCGCCGTTCGTCCCCCGGGCTAGCGTGACGACTGCCGCACTCCGGCGACGTTAGGAACCCTCATGCAGCAGGAGCTCGAGGCGCAGGGCGGCAGGCCGCCACTGCTCCTCCACGAAGAGCTCGTCGCGCTGTCGGCGCCGACTCAGGCGTGGTCGCACCGCGACGGCACGATGCGAGGCCCGGCCGACGGCCTCTTCCACGGCGAGTGGCGCTGGATCCGAGGCCTCGAGCTGCTCGTCGACGGCCAGCCCGTCGAGCACCTCGCGACCGCCGAGGAGCGCGGCTGGACGGTGCTGCGCGGCGTCGCCCGCGGCCTCGACGGCGACGCGACCGCGCCGCGCGTGCTGGTCGAGCGGATGCGCGGTGTCGAGCCGGGCGAGCTCGTCGAGCGCGTGACGATCGTCAACGGCCGCGACGTCGAGATCACCGCCACCATCGAGCTGCGAATCGAGCTCGAGCTCGCGCCCATCGCGTCGGTCCGCGCCGGACGCCCCGCGGCGATGCCGATCGAGGTGCGCATCCAGGACGGCGCGGCGGTCGCGACCGACGGTCACAGGACGCTGCGCTGCTCGACCACGCGCGGCGCGATCGACATCGACGGGCATCGCGTCATCGCGTCCCGCAGCGTCGTGGTGCCGCCGGGCGACTGGGCGACGCTCGCGCTCGACGTCGAGATCGACGACCCACAACTGGCTGCGCACAGCCCGCTCACCGCATCCTTCCCCGAGCTCCGCACCACCGGTCGGCCCGCGCTCGACCGGTGGGCCGTGCGCGCGGTCGCCGATCTCGAGGCCCTCTCGCTCGACGTGGGGCATGGACCCTTCCCCGCCGCGGCGGCTCCGTGGCAGATGTCGCTGCTCGCTCGCGAGGCGCTCGTCGCCGCACGGCTCACGCTGCCGCTCGGCGCAGCGATCGCCGAGGGCACGCTCCGCACCCTCGCGACCCGGCAGGGAGTGCTCCACGACCCCGTCACGGGCGAGGAGCCCGGGCGCATCCCGCACGAGCTCCGCCAAGACGGGGAGGCGCCGGCCGCCTTCTTCCACGCATCCATCGACGCCACGCCGCTCTGGATCGTGCTGCTGCACGACACGTGGGTCGCTGGCATGCCGACGGAGACCGCTCGGGAGCTGCGCATGGCGCTGCACGCGGCGCTCGGCTGGCTGGCCGAGCACACCGGTGACGGATTCCTCGTCGACCCCGACGCGGGCGACGTGAGCGCCGCGGTGCAGGCGACCGCGTGCCGGGCCGCCGTCGGAGCCGCGGACCTGCTGGACGCGCTCGGCGACGACGGCGACGAGTGGCGCGCGTGGGCAGCTCGACTGCGCACCCGCTTCCGCGCCGCCTTCTGGAGCGGCGAGGGCGCATCGCGGCAGCCCGGCACGGCGCTCGACCGCCACGGCGCACCGCTCGACCGGATCGGCGCCGACCTCGCGCACCTGCTCGGCACCAGGATCCTCGACGAGGAGGAGGAGGCGCTCGTCGTCGAGCTGCTGCTCGACGAGCGGATCGCCTCGGGCTTCGGGCTCCGCTCCCTCGCGGCCGACGACGCCTGCTACTGGCCGATGCTCGACCGCGGCGGTGCCATCCATCCGCACGAGACGGCCGTCGCGATCGAGGGCCTGCTCCGCGCGGGCTACGAGGACGAGGCCCGATCGCTCGCCGAGCAGCTGCTCGCCGCGGCCGAGGCGTTCGACGGGCGGTTGCCGGCCGCGTACGCGGGCTACGGCATCGAGGACGTCGCAGCGCCCATCCCGCTCCCCGGAGCCTGCAGCCCGCACGCGGCGAGCGCCGCGAGCGCCGTCGTCGCGCACCGCGCGCTCGACATCCGGCCGCGGAGCGCACACGTCGAGCGAGCCGAGCGTCACCTGGCGGCTGTCGAGCCGATCGGTGTCCGCGAGCCGGTGCGGATCGTCAAAGCAGCCATCTCGGGGACGAGCGCGACGATGCCACGGCAGCGGGCGCAGCTGCGGCTCGTGGAGCCGGTGGACGAGTAGACGTCGAAGAGCCACGGGTCCGTGGCGACGCCAAGGCGAACGATTTCGGAACAGCAAGAGGGAGGGGCGGCGCCCCTCCCTCTTGCTGTTCGACCCTGAGTGCTGGGGGCTCAGCCCTTCGCAGACCCGGCCAGCAGACCTCGGACGAAGTAGCGCTGCAGGCCGAAGAACACGATCAGCGGCACGATGAGCGAGATGAACGCGCCCGCCGTGAGCCGCTCCCAGTTCTCGCCTCGCGACCCCGAGAGCTCCGCCAATCGCTGCATGATGGGCGCGGTATCCGGCGTGCCGGAGGAGAACACGAGCGCTACCAGCAGGTCGTTCCACACCCAGAGGAACTGGAAGATCGCGAACGACGCGATGGCCGGCGTCGCGAGCGGCAGGATGATGCGGAAGAAGATCTGGCCGTGGCCCGCGCCGTCGACGCGCGCCGCCTCGACGACGTCACCGGGGATCGCTGCGATGAAGTTGTAGAGCAGGAAGATCGCGAGCGGCAGCCCGAAGATCGCGTGTGCGATCCAGACGGGCAGGAACTGCCGGTCGCTGATGAACGGCACCGCCTCGTGCAGCGCGTCCTGGAACGGCTGCAGGAACGTGACGAAGAGCTGCAGGAGCGGGATGAGCGCCATCTGCAGCGGCACGATCTGGAGCGCGAACACGATCACGAAGAGGGTCGACGCGCCCTTGAACTTCACCCACGCGAACGCGTACGCCGCGAGGCACGCGAGCACCAGCGGGATGAGCGTGCCGGGGATCGCGATCGCGAGCGAGTTGATGAAGTACTCGCCGAGCCCCGGAGACGAGCTCGACTCGGAGAAGAGCACTTCGGTGTAGTTGTCGAGCGTGAGCTGCGGGTCGGAGAAGAAGGTCCACCAGCCGCTCGTCCGGATCTGGTCGGCGGGACGGAACGACGACAGGAACAGGCCGAAGGTCGGGATCGTCCACAGGACCGCGATGAGGAGGGCTGCGATCGTCGCCCACGGGCTCGTGAGACGGCGCTTCACGCGATCGGCTCGCGTCTGCACGGCCGGCGCGACCCGGTCGGGGGTGACCTCGGGGTTCGGGGTGAATGCCACAGAGCTCATCGGATCGCCTTCTGCTGGTTCAGGACGCGGACGTTGTAGATGACGATCGGCATCACCATGATGAACAGGATGAGCGCGAGCGCCGCGCCTCGCCCGGGCTCGCCCGAGCGGAACGCCTGCGTGTACATCTCGTTGGCCACGACGGACGTGTTGAAGTTGCCCGCCGTCATGGTGCGGACGATGTCGAAGACCTTGAGGGTGGCGATCGAGATGGTCGTGATGACCACCACGAGCGAGGTGCGGATGCCGGGCACGGTGACGTTGGTGAAGCGCTGCCACGGGTTGGCCCCGTCGATCTCTGCCGCCTCGAGCTGCTCCGTCGGCACGCCCTTGATCGCGGCGGAGAGCACCACCATCGCAAATCCGGTCTGGATCCAGATCATGACGACGATGAGCGCGAGCGTGTTCCACGGGCTGTTCTGCAGGATCTGCTGCGGCTCCCCGCCGAACCAGACGATGATCTGGTTGATCAGGCCGATCTGGTCCTGCTCGGCGCCGCGGTAGGTGTACATGAACTTCCAGATGATGCTCGCGCCCACCATCGAGAGCGCGAACGGCATGAACAGCAGCGCCTTGTAGATGCGCTCGCCGCGGCTCTTGTCGATGAAGACGGCGTACGCGAGGCCGATCGCGGTCGACACCAGCGGTACGAGGATCACCCACACGACCGTGTTGGCGAGCGTGATGAGCGCCTCTGGCTGCGTGAACATCCACACGAAGTTGTCGACGCCGTTGAAGGAGCCGGTCTTGTCGGTGAAGGCCAGGAGGGTCGTGCGGATCGCCGGGTAGACGAGGCCGATCGAGAGCAGCAGCGCCGCCGGCATGAGGAAGACGAGCATGGGCTTCGAGTCGTCGTGCTCATCGGCGAAGTAGCCGAGCAGCCCGATGATGCTGAGCCCCGCTGCCGCGGCCCACGGCCAGACGGCGACTTGCTGCCCCTCCACCGATTCGGTGACCAGGGAGATCACCACGACGGCCGCCGCTGCGACGAGCCACGCGACGAGCCGTGCACTGCGGCGGATGCGGTCCGGGAGGAACGCGATCGCGGCGGTCACGAGGAGTGCGCCGACGAGCGGCCACCCGACGATGGTCGATGCGAGCACGAGGGCGGGCGTGACCCACTCGAGCGCGGGGATGCTCGGTGACGCCTGCGCGATGAGCACGACCGCGGCGGTGAGCACCGCGCCGATGATGCGCATGACCGCGCTTCGCACGGCGGGCCGTGCGCGCTGCAGCACCAGCCGATCCAGCAGCCACTGCAGGACGACGCCGACGACACCGGCCACGCCGAGGATGATGGCGGCGTTGGTCAGGCCCTCCGTCATCCAGGAGACCGTGCCGTAGAGCACCCGTGCCAGCACGGCGATGAGGACGAAGGCCGCGATGAGGATCACGCGGGGCCGCAGGCCCAATCGGATCGCCTCGCGCCAGCTGGTCAGCCGCGGCTTGTCCTCCGGTCGGTCGAGGAAGGCCAGCAGCAGGGCCATCACGACCCCGAAAGCGGCCAATCCGACGACGACCTGCAGCACCTTGCCCAAGACATCAATCGCGTCCATGCGTCACCTCATCCGTTCGCCGAGCGTGGCGGGTATGCGGGTGCGGGGGCCGCGAGCGGCCCCCGCACCCGCGTCATCCAACTACTGCGGCCAGCTCTGCTCGACCGCGGACAGCACGGACTGCGAGTCGGCACCGGAGATCCAGTCGACCATGCCCGTCCACAGCGTGCCCGAGCCCACCGCGCCAGGCATGGAGTCGGATCCGTCGAACCGGAACGTGGTGTTCGGGTCCTGCAGGATGTCGTACGCCTGACGGAGCAGGTCGCTCGAGGCGTTCGCCGGGTCGAGCTCGGAGTTCGCCGAGAGCACGCCGCCGAGGGAGACGCGGCTGTTGGCCCACTCGGGGCTCGACAGGTAGGTCTGCGTCGCGACGACCTCCTCGGAGTCGTTGAACGCCGCCACGATCTCGGCGCCGCCGGTCACTGCGGCTGCGTCCGGCTCGGTGCCGGGCAGGATGAAGGCCCAGACGTCGCCGTCCTCGGCCACCGCGACCGAGTTGTCATCGCTCCAGAAGCCCTCGTAGAAGGACGCCTGGTGGTGCATGGCGCACTCGCCGTCGAGCACGGGCAGACCCGCCTCGCCGAAGTCCGTCGTCGCGATCGTCGACACGTCGCCGATGCCGCCGTTGACGTAGTCCGGGTTCTTGATGAGGTCGCCGACCCGGTCGAGCGCCTCGACGATGCGCGGGTCGTCGAACGGGATCTCGTGCGCGACCCACTGCTCGTAGACCTCCGGGCCGTGCAGGCGCAGGACGTAGTCCTCGAGCCAGTCGGTGCCGGGCCAGCCGGTCGCCTCACCCGAGCCGAAGCCGACGCACCACGGGGTGACGTCCGACTCGGCGATGGTGGCGGTCAGCTCGTCGAGCTCGTCGAGGGTGGTTGGGATCTCCCAGCCGTTCTCCTCGAAGACCGTCGGCGAGTACCAGACGAAGCCCTTGACGGACGACATGAGGGGGGCGCCGTAGAACGTGCCGTCCACGGTGCCGAACCCCTGGAACGTCTCGTTCCAGTACTCCTGCGCGTTCGCTGCCACGGACTCGGGAGCCTCGAGCACGGCGCCCGTGCCGACCACCGACGCGAGCAGGCCCGGCTGCGGGAAGAACGCGAGGTCGGGCGGGTTGCCGCCCTGGATGCGCACGTTGATCTGCGCCTCGAACTCCGCGGAGCCCTCGTAGACGACGTCGATGCCGGTGCAGTCCTCGAACTCGAGCCACGACTCGTTGAGGCGCTCTTGCTCCTCGTTGAGGATGGTGCCGTAGACGTTGACCTCAGCGCCCTCGAAGGTGCCGTAGTCGGCGTAGGCCTCGCAGCCCTCGGCCGCGGAGGCGGCGCCGGAAGCGCCGGGTGCGGCGGACGGATCGGCGGTGCTGCCGCCGCCGACGCAGCCCGTGAGGGCGAGTGCGGTGACGCCGGCGATGCCGAGCGGCACCGCGATCCTGCGTGCGTGCTTCACGTGAACTCCTTCGTACGCTCAGTGCCTGGGGACACGAGCCGCGACGGAGCACGGCGTCGTGCTGGGAGCCGGAACCGGTTCCACTGCGAGCGAACCTAGCGCACCGCGCGTGGGTCCCACCCACATGACAATGTTTCGATTCGATCACGATCACCGCGGCGACCCTTGGTCCGCCCGTCGGTCGGGGCGCTAGTGTCGGAACCGGTTCCATCGATGGCCGGGCGTCGAAGCCCGCCGAGGCGCAAGGAGGCGCGATGCCCAGGCTCGACGACGTCGCGCGCGCCGCCGGTGTCTCGAAGGCGACCGCCTCGCGAGCCCTCTCCGGCGCGGACGGTGTCTCCCCCGCCACGAGGGCCAGGGTGCAGCGCACCGCGGGCGATCTCGGCTTCCGCGCCTCAGGCGCCGCGCGACGCCTCGCGACGGGCCTGACCCGCACGATCGGCGTGCTCACCCCATCCGTCGACCGCTGGTACTTCGGCTCGGTGCTGCACGGCATCGCGCACGCTGCCGATGCGCACGAGCACGATGTACTGCTGTACGACCTCGGGGCGTTCGGGCGCGGCGGCCATGAGAAGTTCGAGCGGTTCATGAGCCGCGGGGAGGTCGACGGGCTCGTCACCATCACCTGGAGCCTCGTGGGCGGCGACCTGTCGAGGCTCGCGGAGCTCGGCATCCCGGTCGCGACGGTGGGCGAGCCGACGCCGCACTCGCGCTCGTTCTGCCTCGACGACGACGCCGCGGGCGAGCAGGCGGCCGAGCACCTCGTGCGGCTCGGCCATCGCGATCTGCTGCACATCTCGAGCGAGACCGAGGTGCAGCCGTACGACGCGTCATCGTCGGACCGGCGCAGGCGCGCGTTCGAGCGGGTCTCTGCCAGGCACGACCTGCGGAAGCGTCCGGTCGTGACGGTGCCGACGACGCTCGAGGGCGCGCACCTCGCGGCGCGCGACATCCTCGCGCGGGCGGACCGCCCCACCGGCATCGTCGCCGGCACGGATGAGGTCGCGCTCGGCGTGCTGCTCGCGGCGCACCAGCTCGGCATCCGCGTGCCCGAGGAGCTCAGCGTCGTGGGCGTCGACGACGTGCCGATGGCGGCCGCGTTCGGCCTCACCACGATCCGGCAGGACCCGGCCCAGCACGGCGAGGACGTGATCGCGTGGATCATGTCGGCGCTCGCGCTCCATCCGCACGGGCAGCCCGATACCGAGCCCGACCGGAGCCACACGAGCTACGCGCCGGTGCTCGTCATCCGCTCGTCCACCGCACCACCCGACCGGGAGCGGCCGTGAGCTTCACCTCCAGCTTCACCTCGCCCATCCCGATCATCGGCGCGAACGTGCCAGGGCTCGCGCTCGATCGCGACTGGCACCGCAAGAGCGTGTTCTACGAGGTGATGGTGCGCTCGTTCTTCGACTCGAACGGCGACGGGTTCGGCGATCTCCAGGGGCTGACCTCGAAGCTCGACTACCTGCAGTGGCTCGGCGTCGACGCCATCTGGGTGCCGCCCTTCTACAGCTCGCCGCTGCGCGACGGCGGCTACGACGTCTCGGACTTCACGGGGGTGCTGGCCGAGTACGGCACGATCGACGACTTCCGCCACGTCGTCGCCGAGGCGCACGCGCGGAACATGCGCGTGATGATCGATCTCCCGATCAACCACACCTCGGATCAGCACCCGTGGTTCCTGGCGTCGCGGCAGGATCCGGACGGCCCGTTCGGCGACTTCTACGTGTGGCGCGACACGGACGAGGGCTATCCCAACGCTCGCATCATCTTCGTCGACACGGAGGTGTCGAACTGGGCCTTCGACGCCGTGCGACGGCAGTTCTACTGGCACCGCTTCTTCTCGCACCAGCCCGACCTCAACTTCGAGAACCCGGCTGTGCACGCGGCGATCGAAGGCGTGCTGCGCTTCTGGCTTGACCTCGGCGTCGATGCGATCCGGCTCGACGCGATCCCCTACCTCTACGAGTCGGAGGGCGGCAACGGCGAGTCGGAGCCCGCCACGCACGAGTACCTCAAGCAGCTGCGACGGCTCGTCGACGACGAGTACCCCGGCAGGGTGCTGATCGCCGAGGCGAACCAGTGGCCGGCCGAGACCGCCGCCTACTTCGGCACCGCCGAGGAGCCCGAGTGCCACATGGCCTTCGACTTCCCGACGATGCCGCGCATCTTCTACTCCCTGCGCGCGCAGAGCGCCGTCGAGCTCAAGCGCATCCTGGCCGAGCAGGTCGACGTGCCGCCGGGCTCGGCGTGGGGCGTGTTCCTGCGCAACCACGACGAGCTCACGCTCGAGATGGTGAGCGAGGAGTACCGGCAGGCGATGTACGGCTGGTACGCCTACGACCCGCGGATGCGCTCCAACATCGGCGTGCGTCGTCGGCTCGCGTCGCTGCTCGACAACTCCCGTGCGGAGCTCGAGCTCGCCAATGCACTGCTGCTGTCGCTGCCCGGCTCGCCCTTCCTGTACTACGGCGACGAGATCGGCATGGGCGACAACATCTGGCTCGACGACCGCGACGCATCCCGCACGCCCATGCAGTGGACGCCCGACCGCAACGCGGGCTTCTCGGACGCCGACCCCGGCAAGCTCTTCCTGCCCGTCGTGCAGTCGCTCGTCTACCACTACGCCGCCGTCAACGTGGAGTCGCAGATGGCGCAGGCGTCGAGCCTGCTGCACTGGATGCGATCGGTGCTGCACGTGCGGCGCGCCCACCCGGTGTTCGGGCTCGGCGACATCACGGTGCTCGACAGCGACAACGACGCCGTGCTGGCGTTCGTGCGCTCCTACGAGGGCGACGGCAGCTACGCGGGGCCGCGCGCGGAGCGGGTGCTGTGCGTGTTCTCGTTCAGCCACAACCCCGTGCACGTGACGATCGACGCGCCGCAGTTCGCCGGCGCGCGGCTGCACGACCTGTTCGGCGGCGGCGCCTTCCCGACCGTCGCCGAGGACGGGCGGTTCTCGCTCACGTTCGGCACGCAGTCGTTCTACTGGCTGAGCCTCAGCTGAGGCGCTGACGACGGGGCGCGCGGACGACGATCGTGCGTGCCGCCTTGTCGTGCAGCGACTGCTTGCGCGGGTCCCACAGCGGCCAGAGGTGATCGACGATGCTGAAGACGCCGGCGAAGAAGCCCAGCCCCGCGATGCTGCTCAGCAGCTGCGGACCGCCTTGCTGGACCACCCAGCGCAGCACGGCGGCACGGGCGTCGGGCCGCCGATCGACGTCGCGCATCCGCACGCGGATGCCCATGAGCATCTTGCCGGGGGTCTGGCCCTTCGCCATGTGGAAGCCGACGTTGTAGAGGAAGTAGGCGATCGCGCCGACCAGCACGCTCGCGATCGACGCGGGGCTGCCGGGCGCGCTCATCGCCTCGAGCGCCGTGAGCGCCGACTCGTCGCCCTCGGCGGCGCGCCCGACGAGGTCGAACCAGCCGAACGTACCGAGCACGAGCATGACGAGCACGACGAACGGGATGACGTCGAGCAGGTAGGCGGCGACGCGCGCTCCCCAGCTCGCGAGCTCAGGCTCGGTCCGCTCGGGAGCCTGCGCCTGGGACGGGGCCCACGCGGGCGGCGCGGCGGGGTCACGCGTCTCGGCGAGCCACTGGATGCCGTTCCACCAGCGCTCGACGCCGTCGGTCGCCGAGTACGGGTCGGGATACCAGCCCGGCGGCTGCGAGGACGGCGGCTGCGGCGAGGTCATGCTTCGATGCTAGAGCGCCGTTTGGACGCTGGCCCCGCGTAGTGGAGACTGGCGCGATGCAGGAGACCGCCATCCTCGCGATCGTCGTGATCGTCGCGCTCGCGTTCGACTTCACGAACGGCTTCCACGACACCGCGAATGCGATGGCTCCCTCGGTCGCCACCGGCGCGCTCAAGCCGAAACCGGCGGTCGCGCTCTCGGCGATCCTCAACCTCGTCGGCGCGTTCCTCTCGATCGAGGTGGCGCGCACCGTGGGCTCCGGGATCGTCGACCTGACGGGCGTCGACGGCGAGAGCCTCATGCTCATCGTGCTCTGCGGGCTCACCGGGGCCATCGTCTGGAACGTGCTCACCTGGCTGTTCGGGCTGCCGTCGTCGTCGAGCCACGCGCTCTTCGGTGGCCTCATCGGGGCGACGATCGCCGCGCTCGGCGTGACGGGTGTGCTGTGGGGCGGCGTCACGCAGAAGATCCTGATCCCCGCGCTCCTCGCGCCGGTCATCGCGGGATTCGTGGCGTTCTGCGGCACCTGGCTCGTGCAGCGCGTGACGGCGAGCCTGAGCGAGCGCCGGGAGCGCACCGACTTCCGCTGGGGACAGATCGGCGCCGCATCGCTCATGTCGCTCGCCCATGGCACGAACGACGCGCAGAAGACGATGGGCGTCATCTTCCTCGCCCTCGTCGCGCACGGGACGCTCGATCCCGAGGCCGAGATGCCGCTGTGGGTTCGGGTCGTCTGCGCCGTCGCGATCGCCGCCGGCACGTACATGGGCGGCTGGCGCGTCATCCGCACGCTCGGCAAGGGCATCGTCGACATCTCGCCCCGGCAGGGCATGTCGGCGGACTTCTCGAGCGCATCCATCATCCTCACCTCCAGCCACCTCGGCCTGCCGCTGTCGACGACCCACGTGGCGTCGGGATCGGTGATCGGCTCCGGCATGGCGCGCACCGACGCGAAGGTGCGCTGGTCGGTCGCTCGCCGCATGCTCATCGCGTGGCTCATCACTCTGCCCGCCGCCGGAACGGTCGGCGCCGTCTGCTTCGGCATCGCCAACCTGTTCGGGCACCTCGGCGGCTCGATCGTGGTGACGGCGCTGCTGATCGCCGCGTGCGCCGTCATGTGGCTGCGCTCCCGCGCGAGCCACGTCGGCCACCACAACGTCGGCGACGAGTGGGAGCAGCCGAAGGCGGAGCGCAAGCGCGAGATCGACCGGGAGCTCAGCGCTGTCGCGTCAGGCATCGCGCCCGTGTCGAAGCCGCGGAAGCGCAAGAAGCGACCCAAGCCCCCGCGAGAGGACAACTGATGGGCTTCGACCTCGGCGCGCTCGCCGTCTCGATCGTCTCGGTGCTCGGCGTCGGGCTGCTGCTCGGCGCAGGCATCCCGCTGGTCTACGGGCTCGCGATCCGCTCGCTCGAGAGCCGGCGCCCCGGCTCGACCGCCCTGGCGATCGCGCTGCTGTCGCTGTGCACGCTGCTCGCGCTCGCGGGCATCATCGTCATCGTCTTCGGCAAGCAGCTCTTCGGCATCTGATCGGACCCGCGGCGCATCCCGCGGTTCAGCGCTGCAGCGCGCCGATCCTGACGGTGGCGTCCGTGCGGCGGGTGCCGCGGGGGCGTCGGACGGGTGGCAAGAGGGCGCGTCGGATGCGCCAGCGGGTGCCGGCGCGTTCGAGCTGCAGGCGGCCGCAGTGGACCTCGTGGTGGCAGCGGGAGCAGACGAGCACGCCGTTGTCGATGTCGGTGGCGCCGCCGTCGGCCCAGGTGCGCACGTGGTGCACGTCGTTCCAGGACGCCGGTGCGCCGCAACCGAGGCAGTGCTGGTCGCGCAGGATGATCGCCAGCCGCTGCGCCCTGTTGAACAGCCGCTTGCGGCGGCCGAGCTTGAGGACGTGGCCGTCGTCGTCGATCAGCGCGGGCTGGATGAACGCGTCGCACGTCATCCGGGCGGCCAGCTGCACCGGCACGATCTCGCCCGTCTCGACGATCTCGCACACCCCCGGCTGGCCGGCGGCGTGCGCGGCGAGGTCGGCGAGCGTGACCGCCACCAGCAGCGTCGGCGACGCCTTCCCCGGCCGCGGCGCGTCGCCGGAGCGGGCGTGCGCGCCGAACAGGCCGGTGAGCACGTCCGCGGCGCGCTGCTCGTCGGTGCGGTCGTCGTCGTCGACCGGTCGGGCGCCCTCGACGTCGATCCTCGTGCGCGGCGACCGGTACGCGGCCACCACCGCGTGCACCGCCGCCCCGTCGATGGGCGGCAGGACGATCCGGCCGCGGAACATGCCGTCGGCGCTCTGCTTGAGCGTGAACGACCGGGACGCGAGCTGCTGCTCCTCGCGCGGCTCCGCCCCGTCCGGGTCGAACGCCTGCAGCCACGCCCGCGCGACCGTCGCCAGCAGCTCCGGCGGCGACGGCGGCGTGTCGTCATAGCCCCGCCGCTCATCCAGACGCTCCTCGCCGTCGTCATGCGCCTCGTCGTCGGCGGGGCGGGTCGCGGTCGCGTCGGCGACCAGCGACGCCTCGGCCGCGAGCAGGTCGTCGTCGGCGACCCGCAGGTAGCCCTCCTCGAGCCGCTCGACGATCACCCGCGCCTGATCGAGGCCGATCGCCCCCGCGGCGAGCGCCGCGGCGACGTGCGGGTAGCGCGGCTCGAACGGCAGCCCCGACGGCGACCAGCGCGGCGTCGCCGCCAGCGCCACCCGCACGATCGCCTTCGCCCGCCCGGCCGTGACGCCCAGCTCGTGGCGCAGCGCGTCCGGCGTGCTCCGGTACCCGAACGAGCGCGCCAGCGACGGCGCGTCCAGCGCCGGCGCCGCCTGCTCCAGCAGCCCCGCCAGCCGCACCGCCGCACCATCGGCGCACTTCGCGAGCTCGCCCACGGCCGCGAGCGCATCCCAGCGCTGCGCATCCCCGAGCCCCTCGAAGCCCGCCAGCAGCGCCTCGATCCCGTCCTGCACGCCATCGAGCGCCGCCCGCAGCGCCGCCGCATCCGGCGACCTGCCCCGCACCAGCTCCCCCATCGGAACCCCCTCAGCGCCACCCCCACCGGCGGCCTTCGATGGCTCCGATTCTACCCGGCGGATCGAACGTGTGTTCGAACGATCCACGGCCTGTGGAGAACCCGCCTCAGCTGCGGCGCTGCACCCGGTCGTACGACGGCTGCCGCAGCCGCTGCACCCACGCGTAGTGCTGAGCGCCTGGCAGCGGATGCCGCCCGGCGTCGAAGCGCAGCAGCGGGTCGAGGGGTCCCGGCTGGCGCTGCAGCTCGAGCTCGGCGAACGGATGCCACCGCCCGCGGGGGCGCGCGACGAGCAGCACCAGCCGCCACGGCTCGGATCCGAGGCGCTCCGCGAGCGCCTCGGGAGTCGTCGGGAGGTCGTCGGGCGTGACGGTGCGGGCCGCGATGAGCACCGGCCCGCTCGGCGACCGATACGGCAGCATCGAGCTGAGGTGCGCACGCGATGGCGAGCGATGCACGAGCAGGCAGAAGCGCGACGGCCAGCCGGCGCCCGTCGAGGCGAGCTCCAGATCGGCAGTGCCGGCGTCGGTCTCGAAGCGCACGGCGAGCCCGATGACGTCGGGCAGCGGCGGCGGCACACCGGCCGAGCGCGAGGCGCGAGCCAGCACGGTCACCGGCTTCGGGTCAGGCTCGTCGATCCAGCGGATGCCGGTGCGCAGCCCGCTGCCCGTACGCCGCAGGGTGCCGCGCAGCAGCACCCCGTGCGGGTGGATCGGATGCGGGCGACGCACGGCCGCGAGCGTCGCGAAGCCGGCTCCGAGGGCGCGACCGATGACGGTCGTGAGGCGCAGCATCCCTCGATCATGCTCGACGAGCATCGCCTACGCGCCCTGCGGCGTGACGAGGGGCAGCTCGCTCGCGCCCTGCTGACGCAGACGCGAGTGGCGGCGGCCGTAGAGCAGGTAGATCAGCATGCCGATCGCGAGCCAGACCAGGAACCGCACCCAGGTGAGGGTCGTCAGGTTGAACATGAGCCACAGGCACAGCGCAGCCGACAGGATCGGCAGCCACGGCGACAGCGGCACGCTGAAGCCGCGCGGCAGGTCGGGGCGGGTGCGCCGCAGCACCACGACGGCGATGCTGACGAGCACGAACGCCGACAGGGTGCCGATGTTGATCATCTCCTCGAGCAGGCCGACCTCGAAGAAGGCGGCGACGAGCGCGACGACCGCGCCGCCGATGATCTGGATGCGCACGGGCGTCTTGCGCGAGCCCGTCTTCGACAACCAGCGCGGCAGCAGCCCGTCGCGGCTGAGCGCGAAGACGATGCGCGCCTGCCCCAGCAGCAGCACCATGATGACGGTCGTGAGCCCGGCGAGCGCGCCGACCGAGATGATCGCCGACGCCCAGTCCTGGCCGACCAGTCGGAAGGCGGTCGCGAGCGACGGCTCCTCCTCCTGCGCGAGCTGCTCGTACGAGACCATGCCGGTCATGACGACGGAGACGAGGACGTAGAGCACGGTGACGACGCCGAGCCCGAGGAAGATGCCCTTCGGCAGCGTGCGCTGCGGGTCCTTCACCTCCTCGGCGCTCGTGGCCACGACGTCGAAGCCGATGAACGCGAAGAACACGAGCGCGGCCGCCGCCAGCATGCCGAAGACGCCGTACTGGGCGGGGGGCGCGCCGGTCATCCACGAGAAGAGCGACTGCGTCCACGCGTCCCCGCCGCCCTCGACGGGACGCGATTCCGGGATGAACGGCGTGAAGTTCGCGACGCGCACGAAGAAGAAGCCGACCACGATCACGAACAGCACGATCGCGACCTTGATGAGCGTGAACACGGCACCGACCCGCGCCGTGAGCTTCGTGCCTGCGACGAGCAGTGCGGTGAAGATGGCGACGATGAGGAAGGCCGGCCAGCTGACCTCGATCCCCGCGACGGTGATCGTCGGCGCGAACGGCAGCCCGAACGCCAGCAGCGCCTCGCCGAGGTAGACGCCCCAGTACTTCGCGATCACCGCCGAGGCCGTGAACATCTCGAGGATCAGGTCCCACGCGATGATCCACGCGAGCACCTCGCCGAGCGTCGCGTACGTGAACGTATAGGCGCTGCCCGCGACCGGCACCGTCGACGCGAACTCGGCGTAGCACATGATGGCGAGGCCGCACGTGATGGCGGCGAGCACGAACGAGAGGATGACGCTCGGACCCGCGAAGTTCGCCGCGGCTTGCGCGCCGACCGAGAAGATGCCGGCTCCGACCGCGACCGCGACGCCCATGAGCGCGAGATCCCAGGTGCCGAGGCTGCGCTTGAGGCTGCGCTCCTCGTCACCAGCATCCGCGATCGATGCCTCGACCGATTTCACGCGCCAGTCCATGGCAGCCTCCCCGCTCCGATGACGGGCCCCATCGTGGCATCCGGCGCGGCTCGTGCACAGGCCCGGTCGCGGCGCGCCCGGCGTACCGTGGGGGCATGAGCAATGACGAGGCGCTGCTGGTCGAGGGCGCTGAGCGGTCCTGCATCGACGCGGCGCACGCGGCCGGCGTCGAGCTGCTGCTGCCGCGCGAGGTGCCGCTCGGCGGCCCGCGGGCGATGCCGGTGCTGCGCAGCCTGCCCAACAAGCACCGCCACATGATCGGTGCGTGGTGCTTCGCCGACTCGTTCGGCCCGACGCCGATGCAGGGCGGACCCGGCATGGATGTGCCGCCGCACCCGCACACGGGACTGCAGACGGTCTCGTGGCTCGTCGAGGGCGCCGTGGCGCACACCGACTCGACCGGCGCGCGGCACACCGTGCGGCCCGGCGGCGTCAACGTCATGACCGCCGGGCGCGGCATCTCGCACAGCGAGTACTCGACGCCCGACACCGCCGTGCTGCACGGCGTGCAGCTGTGGACGGCCCTGCCGCTCGACCGTCACGACATCGAGCCGTCGTTCGCCGGCATCGACGCGGTTCCCTCCGTCGCGCTGCCCGGCGGCGGCGTCGTGCGCGTGTTCGTCGGCTCATACGCGGGCGCCGCGAGCGCCGCACCGACCTTCTCGCCGCTGCTCGGCGCCGAGCTCCGCATCCCCGGCGGCTCCGAGATGGAGCTGGAGCTCGAGCCGGCCTTCGAGCACGGCGTGCTCGCGCTCGGACCCGGCATCGCGCTGGACGACGTGCCCATCGGCGTCGGCGAGATCGGCGTGCTCGAGCCCGGCCGCGCATCCGCGATCGTCTCGGCGGAGCGCGCCGACGGCATCGCGATCCTGCTGGGCGGCGTGCCGCACCCCGAGCAGTTCGTCATGTTCTGGAACTTCGTCGGGCGCGACCACGCCGCGGTCGAGCGCGCCCGCGACGCGTGGATGGCGGAGCGGGATGCGTCGGAGGACGCCCGCCCCCGGTTCGGCTTCGTCGACGACGGCTCGGGTACGACGCTGCCGAGCCCGCGGCTGCCGACCGTCGAGCTGCTGCCGCGCGGGCGGGCGAAGCGACGCTAGGCGGTGGCCGCGAGCGTCACGAGGGCGTCGGCCATCGGCGCGGGCTCCCAGTCGTGCCAAGCGCCGGGCATGACGCGGAACGTCGCACCCGGGATCGCCGCCGCGAGCCGCTCGGCCGTCTCCGTCATGCCCGGGAAGGTCTGGGCACCCACCATCGTGAGCACCGGCATCGTGATGCCGCCGCAGCGGGCAGCAGGCTCGACCTCCTCCATCCACGCGAGCGATCGCGCGTCGGCCCGGTAGGTGCGGCTGCCTGCCGCGATCTGCGGCCACTCCGGCATCGCGCGCGCCTGCTCGAGGAACTCGGGCGGCATGTCGCGCATGTACTCGACCTGCGCCGCCTCGAGGTCGCCGGCGTCGAGGTGGCGCAGGAAGTCGCGCTCGAACGCGGCGGCGCCGCCCTCGAACTGCCAGAACGGCGCCTCCCACAGCGCGAGTGCCGTGACGGGCAGGCCGGCATCGACGGCTGCGAGCGCGATGGAGCAGCCCGACGAGTGGCCGACGAGCATCGCGCTGCCGCCGACCGCATCGATCGCCGCCGCGACAGCGGCGAGCTCGCGCTCGAGCGTGAGGTCGCCCTCCGCCTGACTGTCGCCGCGCCCCAAGCGGTCGTAGACGACCGCCCGCACGCCTCGCTCCCCCACGAGCCGCGCCGTCTCGGTGGTCGTCGCATCCGTCGCCCGCGACGGTCCGGCTCCCGCGATGAAGACGACGCCGGGCACCAGGCTCGACGCCGGACCGTACCGGTCGAATCCGATGCGGTCGCCCGCGCTGGTCTCGGTGAGCTCGGTCATCGTCGTCCTCCTGGCGTCGAGCGGAACGCTACCCGCCGAGGGCCCTGCGCGCACGCATCCTGCTCAATGCAGGCTCAGCACGTCCTCCAGCGTCGCGGGCGTCGCCTGCAGCAGCGGCTCGTGCACCGGCTGGCTGGGGAACTCGCTCGCCTCGAAGAACCAGCGGCGCGAAGCGGGCATGCCCCACAGCTGCGAGCGACGCGGGTTGCTGATGTCCCAGCGGATCGGCTCCTCCTCGAGATCGATGAACTGGTAGTGGGTCGTGAACAGCTCGATGCGGTGCTGATCCGGGTCGCGCAGATAGAGGAACAGCGCGTTCGAGATCCCGTGGCGACCGGGTCCGCGGTCGATCTCGTCGCCGAAGCCGAGGCTGCCCGCGACGTCGGCCGCGTGCAGCAGCGCCGTGGCGTCCGGCACCGTGTAGGCGAAGTGGTGCAGGCGCGGGCCCCGGCCGTTCGTGAACACGAGGTCATGCGTGTTGCCCTTCACCTCCATCCACGTGCCCCACAGCTCATCCGTGCCGTCGGTCGCCGTGTACTCGGCCATGCGCATGCCGAGGCTCGTCCAGAAGTCGGTCGCGGACTGCACGTCGTGCGTGACGACCTGGAAGTGATCGAGCCGCTGCGGGGCACCCGCCACGAACTCGTGGAACTCCTGCATCTTGCGCGGCACCGTCTCCATCGACGAGGTCAGCTCCATGCGCGTGCCCACGGCGTCGGTGAGGTGCAGCGTCGGGCCCTGGTGCGGCCGCTCGACGCGCTCGTGCTCGACGCCGTGCTCGCGGCACCAGCGCTCGGCGGCGACGATGTCCTCGTCGCCGCGCACGCGCAGACCGACTCGCAGCGCCTTCGCCTGCTCGCCGCGCTCGAGCACGAGCGAGTGGTGCGCGGCCTCCTCGAGCCCACGCAGGTGGACGGCGTCGTCGGACTCCTCCGTCACGACGAGCCCGATGACGTCGCGGTAGAAGTCGCGGCTCGCCTCGAGATCGGTGACGGCGAGCGAGACGTGGCTCGCTCGCGTGATGGTGAACGGCGGGTCGAAGTTCGTGACGGGCAGCATGGGGGCTCCTCCTCGAGCGCTCGATGCGTCCAGGCTCGCAGTGCTCTCGAGCGAGCGGAACGCCGCGATCCGCTGGCCCTGCGATAGAGACTGTCTATATCGGATGCGCGCCGATACGCTCATACACATGGAGCTGCGACTGCTGCGGTACTTCGCCGCCGTCGTCGAGGCGGGTTCGCTCTCGGCCGCCGCGGCGCAGCTGCGGCTGTCGCAGCCGACGCTGAGCGTCGCGGTCCGCCAGCTCGAGACCGCCGTCGGCGTCGAGCTGCTCGTGCGCACGCCGCGCGGCGTGCGACCGACGAGCGCAGGCCGCTACCTGCTCGACGCGTCGACCCGCATCCTTGGCGACCTCGACGACGTCGTGCGCGAGCTCGGGCGGTTCGGTGCCGGCACGACGGGCACGCTCACGATCGCGGCCGTGCCGGTGCTCATGTGGCACCGCATCCCCGGGCTCGTCCGCGAGCACGCGCGCGAGGCGCCCGAAGTCGAGCTGCGGCTCGTCGACCCGCCGCCATGGACGGCCATCGACCTGCTGCAGCAGGGCGCGGTCGACGTCGCCGCCGTCATGGTCGCCGATCCCGCGCGGTTCGCGGAGCGGCATCGCGGCGAGCTCGACATCGTCGACTGGGGCGAGATCCCGCTCGTCGGAGTGCTGCCGCCCGAGGAGCACGACGCGCCTGATCCCCTCCCGCTCGGCGCCTTCGCCGGCGCCCAGCTCGTGCTCCCCCGACGGACGGCCGGCGTGCCGAGCCTGCCGGAGGCGGTCGACGCGGCCCTCGCGCTCCACGGCGTCGTGCCCAGCGGCATCCGCACGGTGGAGACGATTCAGACCGCGGTGCCGCTCATCGAGGCGGGCGTCGCCCGCTCGATCATGCCCGACCCGGACCGGTCGAGCCTCGCGCGGTTCGACGTGACGGTGCGGCGGCTCGAGCCTCAGCCGCGCGGGCTCCGCGCGCTCGTGCTCGTGCGGGCCGGCGCCGCGGCGGACGCGACCATCGCGCGGCTGCTCGCGCGGGTCGCGGCCCCTGTTGCCCTTGTCGCGTCGCCGGCGCGGACGTAGCCTCTCAGGCACGAGGAGGTGCCTCTAGAGCGATCCAGCGGCGATGCTCGCGAAGCTCCGGCTCTACTTCGACACCCCCGGCGGAGACGTCGACCACGCGGCCGAGCTCTACCGTGACGACGCCGTCCTGGAGTTCCCGCAGTCCGGGGAACGGTTCGAGGGGCGGGAGACGTTCACTCGGTGGCGCGCCGCCTACCCAGCGGAGGTCGCGTTCGAAGTGCTGCGAGTGACCGTGCGCGAAGACCTGGCGGTCGTCGAGCTGTCAGCGAGCTACGACGGCGGCCCGACGATGTTCGGTGTGGGCCTGCTGGAGTTCACCGGCGATCGCATCTCCCGCGAGCGGATCTACATGGGCGAGGGGTGGGAGCCGCCCGAGAGGCGCCAGCGCTGGCTCGCTCCGGCGCCGGCCGAGACGCCGGGCTGGTCGTAGGCCGCTCCCCGCAGGCCTCAGCCCCGCGCGCGCCACTGCTCGATGTACGCGCGGCCGTAGTCGTTGCCGTTCGGCAGCCGCAGGATGGTGTGCACGTGGAAGCGCTGCGGCACCCGGTTGCTGAGCCAGACGCCCGCGTGATGGTCGAGCTCGGCGACGATCACCGGGCTCTGGATGCGGATGTAGAACGGCTGCGTGCCGTCGGTCGCGCCGTACCAGGCGAACCACGTCTCGTCGCGATGCTCGTCGATGTCGGCGAGCGTCATCGCGCGCTGGTCGTCGCGCAGCAGCAGCAGGAAGTCCTCGAGGATCTCGCGCACGAGCGCCCACTGGTCGTCGTCGAGATCGAACGCGGAGATGCCCTCGTAGGGGATGAGCCGGTTGTCGCGGAAGGCGCCGGCGAGGTGCCGCTCGTCGGCCGGATGCAGCCGGTCGGCGGGCATCCTGGGGTCGAGCACCGACTCGTAGACGACGGCGGATGCGCGCTGCTCCTCGGTCAGGGAGCCGGCGAGCCCGAGCGCCACCTCCTCGCGCGCCGCGAACAGCTGCACGCCCTGGTCGGGGGCGAGCGCCGGCTCGGCGCCGATGAAGACGGGCGCGGCCACGTGGCGGCCGGCGACCGTCACGAAGTTGACGGCGACGTGATGGCCGAAGAGCTGCCAGCCCCACGCTCCACCGACGGCCGGGTCGCCGTAGAGCGCGACCCAGTAGGAGCGATCGTTCAGGATCGAGGGCAGGTCGGTGATCTCGCCGAGCAGCCCGTTGAGCTCCATCGCCTCGCGCACCCGGGCGAAGCCCCCGCTGCTGAGCGAGGCCTCGACGAGGCGCATGATCGCATCGACCTGCGGATCGTCGAGGTCCTCGAGCCGGAGGCCCACCCGGTGGAAGACGAACTCCGGGTTGCTCCACGCGCGCCACTGGGCGGCGTCGAGCGGCAGGCGGAACGTCGCGCGCTCGGCCTCCGACAGCGCCGCTAACGCGTCCTCGGCCGCCGCGACGAGCTCGCCGTCGTCAGCGGCGTGCTCGGGCAGGACGTACAGTCCCTCGCGCACCGTCCCGTCGGACGTGACGCCCCGGAACGGCTCGTCGAGCAGCGCGTTCCAGTCGGCGAGCAGCTGCTGCAGGAAGCGGTCGTCGCGGCGCGCGTCAGCGAACTGCTGGTAGCCCATGCCGCGCCATGGCGCGAGCGTCGGGTCGTCGAGCGGGTAGAGGTGCGCCCGGTAGTCGTCGCCGAGCTCGATCGCCTCGTCGCTCGCCGTCACGCGGGCGGTCGAGAAGAAGTCGTCGAGCCGGTCCTCGGCGCGGTCGGTCATCCGTCCTCCGGCGTCCTGGGGGCTGGCTCGGCCGCGAGCGCGGCCTCGAGCTCCGGGGTGTTCATGATGAGCGTGCCGGTCTCGGTCCGCTGGCGGAGCTTCGCCCGCGCGCTCCCCGAGTAGATCGCCTGCACGATCCGGTCGGGTGTGAGCTCGCCGGTGAGCTCCTGGTCGAGCCGGCCGTCGACGAACACGAGCACCCGGTCGCACAGCAGCGCGAGCTCGTTCTCGTCGCTGCCCGCGACGATGACGAAGCGCTCCTTGGCCGACTCGCGGACGGCCTCGACGATCGTCTGCCGCGCACCGACGTCGACCGCCTGGGTCGGCTCGTGCAGCAGCAGCACCTTCGGGTCGGTCGCGAGCCACTTGGCGATGAACACCTTCTGCGCGTTGCCGCCGCTGAACGTGCCCACGACGGCGTCGGCGCGCGGTGGGCGCACGTCGAGCCGCTCGATCCACTCCTCGGCGAGCGCGCGCTCGGCAGCGCGGCGCAGCGGCCGCAGCCCGCCGCGGCGGCGGGCGCTGTGCGGGAAGGCGGTGTTCTCGCTCACCGTCATGCCCATGGCGAGTCCCGCGTGCTCGCGGCCCTCCGGGACGATCGCGATGCGGTGCTCGATCGCGTCGGCGGGGCTGAGGCCGGCGAGCTCGATCGTCTCGTCGGGCAGCTCGATCGTGCCCTGCAGCGCCGGCGCGACGCCGCTCAGCAGGTACGGCACGTCGTCGTAGGCGGAGCCGCCGAGTCCCGTGAGGCCGAGGATCTCGCCCTGGTGCACGTCGATCGTCAGGTCGTGGATGCGCAGGCCGGTGAGGCCCTCGACTTGCATGACGGGCGTGCGCGGGTCGCGCGCGTGCACGAGCCGCTCCCCCAGGTCGATGATGTCGCGGCCGAGGATGAGCGCGGTGAGCTCCTGCTCCGTCATGCCCTCCACCCGGCGACCCGACTCGACGATGCGGCCGTCGCGCAGCACCGTCACGCTGTCTGCGCCGTCGACGACCTCCTCGAGGCGGTGGGTGATGAGCAGCACGGAGGTGCCGGTCGCCACGATGTCGTCGAGGTCGCGATAGAAGCTCTCGAGCGCGCGGCGGCCGAGCGCCCGTGTCGACTCGTCGAAGATGATGAGGCCCGAGCCCGGGGTCGCATCCTGCAGCACGCGCGCGATCGCGACGGCGGTGCGATCCTCCTCGCCGAGCGAGCCGACCCGCGAGTCGAGCGGCACGAGCCGTCCGATGCGCTCGAACGCCGCCGTCGCCTCGGCGCGCTCCTTCTCCCAGTCGATGCGCCGCAGCACGCGCGACCCCTCGAGCCGGCCCATCCGCATGTTCTCGATGACCGTCATGCCGGGGATGAGCCCGAGGTTCTGGTGCACGACCGACATGCCGTAGTCGCGCGCCTGATGCGGGCGGATGGGCAGCGGCAGCTCGACGCCGTCGATCGCGACGGTCGTGCCCGGGTCGGGCCGGTTCAGGCCCGTGAGCACCTTCGCGAGCGTCGACTTGCCGGAGCCGTTCTGCCCGACGAGGCCGTGGATCTCGCCCGGCTGCACCTGCAGGTGCACATCGTGCAGCACGCGGGTGCTGCCGAACGTCATCGACAGCGAGTCGACGGCGAGGCGCGGGACCGGAGCCGCGGGCGAGACCGCCCGCGGCTCCGGCCAGTGGGCAATGGTCACTCGGCGCCCCAGTTGGCGAGGAACGCCTCGCGGAACGTCGCCGGGCCGAACCACTCGCCCGACGCCTCGGCCTCGGGCGAGAGGTTCACGTCGCCGATCGTCTCGCGCGTGAAGAGGCGGATCGGGATCTCGTACTCCGGCACTTCGGAGCCGAGCACCGCGCGCATCGCGAGGTCGGCAGAGACCCAGCCCTGGAAGACCGAGGCCTGTCCGGTCGCGGCGTAGAGGAAGTTCTCGGACGCGAGCTGCTGGAGCGCGCCGAGCTGCGACGCGCCCGTGATGCCCTTCGTGTCGGCAGCGCGGCCGGCCTGCTCGACACCGCCCTGCGTGGGCTGCAGGTGGATCGCGT
This sequence comes from Agrococcus sp. DT81.2, assembly GCF_049844935.1. NCBI lineage: Bacteria > Bacillati > Actinomycetota > Actinomycetes > Micrococcales > Microbacteriaceae > Agrococcus > Agrococcus sp. DT81.2. The sequence continues at coordinate 327,209 of NZ_JBNCLZ010000002.1, forward strand.
ACTGGGCGAGGACGTACTCGACGTCCGGCTCGCGCAGCAGCGCTGAGCTCGTCGACGGCGCGATGAGCCCGAAGTTCGCGCTCGTCACCTCGTTCACGACCACCGTGCACTCGGGGCACTCGGCCTCGGCCTCGGCGAGCGCCGCGGTCGTGACCGGCACCGACGCACCGTCGGCCGCCTTGTTGATGAGCACCGTGCCGGCGCCGTCGGAGTCCGAGGCGACCCACTGCATCTGCGCGATGACCTGCTCGGCCGAGCCGTCCGGCGAGTACAGCAGCGTGTCGGAGGCCGGGTGCTCGGGCGTCGCGGCGTTGTTGTTCTGCACGACCGGGATGCCCGCGGCCTGGGCCGCGTCGAGCGCGTTCGCCGCCATGCCGTAGGGCACCGCGTCGGTGATGATCGCGCTCGCGCCGGCCTGCGTCGCCTGCGTGATGCACGCGCTCACGTCGGTCGGCGTCGCGTTGCCGTTGCAGATCTGCACCTCGACGTCGACCGCGGCGAACGCCTCGGTGACGGCCACGCCGGTGACGGCGAACTGCGGCGCCTGCTGCGTGAGCGGCACGTAGTAGACCGTCGAGCCGGCGAGCGACGCGACGTCACCGGCGGGCGAATCCGGCACGGGGTACTCGTCGCGCGGCTCGAGCAGCTCGGCGAGCGCGGCGTCGAGGTCGGCTCCGGGCGCCTCCGTCTCGGGAGCCTCCGGTGCCCCGGTCTCGGCGGCGGTCGGCTCGGTCGTCTCGGCGGGCGCCGCGGCAGAGCACGCGCTCAGCGCGAGCACGGCGGCTGCGCCGACCGCGGTGAGGGCACGCGCTCGGCGCGCTCGGGTGGTGGTGTGCATCGGTTGACTCCTTGGCGTCGTTGCGTGGAGAGGAAGACCCGCGATGGATGAGCCCTGGGGAGGCTCAGCGGGCCCGGTTGAGGACAGTGGAGATGGTGACCGCGATGACGAGGACACCGCCGTAGAAGACGCTCGAGACCCACGAGGCCGCGCCCAGCAGCTGCAGGCCGAGCACGCCGGTGGCGAGGAAGTAGACCGCGACGAGCGTGCCGAGCGGATTGAACCGGCCCGGCTGCAGGATCGCGGTGCCGAGGAACGCCGCGGCGAACATGGGCAGCAGGTACACGTTCGCGACGTTCGGGTCGAAGCCGCCGGTCGCGGCCGACGTGATGACCCCGCCCAGCCCTGCGATGAGCCCGGCGGTGATGAACGCCCCCAGGCGGATGCGCGTCACGCGCACGCCCGCGAGCCGGCTCACCTCGCGGTTCTCGCCGACGAACCGCATGTTGCGGCCCAGCGGCGTGAACGCGAGCACGTAGGCGAACCCGAGCATGAGGAGCAGTCCGAGGTAGAAGCTCACCGGCAGGCCGAGGACGTTGACGAGCACGAGCTGGCCGAACCAGGCGGGCAGGCCGCTGACGGGCTGGAGGTTGCTCGCGAGGAGTGCGATGCCGAGCAGGAACGTGCCCATGCCGAGCGTCACGACGATGGTGTTGACCCCCACCTTGACCACCAGCAGGCCGTTGACGAGCCCGACGAGGGTCGCGACCACGATCGCCGCGAGCGCCGCGAGCCAGACGTCCCAGTGATGGGTGACGTGCAGCACCGGCACGAGGATCGCGGCGAGGCCGAAGTTCGCGGCGATCGACATGTCGACGAACTCGCCGACGATGAGCGTCACGAGCAGCGCGGCCGCGAGGAAGACGAGGGCCGTCTGGCCGCCGAAGATCGTGCGGAACGAGCCAGCGGTGAGGAACGTCTGCGGGATGAGCGCGGCGAACAGGGCCGCCATGAGGATCCACACGCCGATCACCGAGAGCCGCGATGAGAGCTCGCGGAAGCGCACTGGCCTGCGCTGCGCCGCGGGCTGCGGCACGGCGGGAGCCGTCGTCGTCGAGGTGTCGGCCATGGGCCTTGCTCCTGTCTGCGCGTCGTTGCGCGACCGTGCGGGTGCGGCGGGAGCCGCGGATGAATGGTGAGGCGGGGAAAGGTATTCGCCTCGTCAGTTCAGTTGGCACACTGTACAGCGAAATGGGCAGTCGGCAACACCGCGATCTCGCCGACGCCCGCCGCCGGGTCAGATGGGGAGGTTGAACATGCGCTTCGCGTTCCCCGACATGACGGCCTCGCGGTCAGCATCCGAGATCTCGACCTCGTGGTTCATGAACTCGACGCCCTGGCTCATCCAGCTGTAGAAGACCGGGAACGACGAGCCGAACATGTAGTGGTCGGCGCCGTTGATCTTCAGCGCCGCCTCGATCTGCGTCTTGCCCCACGAGTGCGGATGCGTGAGGTCGAAGAAGATGTTCTCGCGCAGGTACTGCTGGATCTTGTCGCCGCCGGTCGCGTCGAGGCGCTGCATCGCCTCCGGCTTGCTGGGGGCATGCGGCGTCAGCAGCGCGGTGTTCGCGAACCAGTTGCCGCCGAGCATCGTGTGGATGAAGCGGAGGTTCGGGAACCGGTCGAACATGCCCGAGAAGAGCTCGCGGCCCACCGCGGTCGCCTGGTCGACGATGCGGCCGTACTCGCGACGCAGGTTGGTGTAGTCGACCACCGACTTCCACTCGACGGGCAGCGGGGTGTGGTGCACGATGACCGGCACGTTGAGCTCGTTCAGCACCTCGAGGTAGGGCTGGAACGCCTCGTCGTCGAGGTAGAGCTGCCCGTAGTGGCACGCGAGCTGCACGCCGACCGCGCCGTTGTCGAGGGTGCGCTTGAGCTCGTCGATGTTCTCCTTGCCGCCCCACGGCGGCACGCACGCGGTCGAGAAGAGCCGGCCGCCGGACCGCTCGACGATCTCCGCCGCGTTGTCGTTCACGGCCCTGCAGGTCTCGAGGTCGAGCCACTCCTGCCACACCGGCACGCGCATGATGCCGTAGTCGACGCCGGCCTCGTCCATCGCCGCGAGCTTCGCCTCGGCGGAGTAGTCGCCCTCGACGTAGTTGAGGTTCTGGAACCCCTTGGGCTTCTCGAGGATGAGCTGCCGCTTGCCGGACTCCATCGTCTTCACGGTGGCGATCTCGCCGAAGCCGCGCGGAGCGCTGTTGAGGAACCCGTTCAGGATCTTCTCGTTCGAGAAGAGGTCCTCCGGCAGGTGGTGGATGTTGATGTCGACGACCGTCATGCTCGTCACAGTAGGGCCGGAGATGAGCGGATGTCGGTGCGGTGCGTGCACGGTGAGGTTGCACCGATCGAGGGCTCCCGGCGACCCCCTCGCGGTTAGCCTGCCAAGGCATCCGGCCGCCATCTCGGCTCCGGTCACGCTCGACGAGGGAGGGGCAGCATGCGCGGGTACGCTTCGAAGCGGTGCGTCGACGCCGCCTCGGCCCGGCCGGCCGCCACCGACTCGAAGGGGTGTGATCGTGGATCGGTTCGCCGTCATGCGCACGCTCGTCTCGGTGGCGCACGCGCCGTCGTTCAGCGCAGCGGCAGCGGAGCTCAACATCTCGCCGTCGCTCGTCTCGCGGCACGTGGCCGATCTCGAGCAGCAGCTGGGAGTGCGGCTCGTGAACCGCACCGCACGCTCGGTGACGCTGACCAGCGACGGGGCGCAGTACGCGGAGTTCGCCGAGCGGATCCTTGCCGAGATCGAGGAGCAGGACGCCGGCCTGTCGCAGACGAAGCGCTCGGCCGAGGGCCGGCTGTCGATCATCAGCCCGAAGTGGATCGGCCTGCAGGAGCTGGGGCTCGCGATCGGCGCCTTCCGGCACGAGCACCCCGGCATCCGGGTGAAGCTGCAGCTGGGCGGGGTCTCGGACCGGCTGCACGACTTCCTGGACCAGGGGTTCGACATCGCGTTCCACGCGCGGCACCCGGCCGACTCCCGCGTCAAGGTGCGGCGCATCACCGAGCTGCCGTTCATGCTCGCGGCCTCGCAGGCGTACCTCGCGCGGCGCGGCTCGCCGGCGGCGCCGGTCGACCTGAGCGACCACGACCTGCTGACCCACACGGGCGACCCGGTGTGGCACCTGGGCCAGGGCGCGGATGCGACGAGGCTGCGGGTGCAGGATCCCGCGGTCACCGCGAACGCGTACTCGATCATCGAGCAGATGATCGAGCTGGGTTGCGGGATCGGCCACGTGCCGCGCACGCTCGTGACCTCGTCGCCGCGCGCGGCCGAGGTGGTCGAAGTGCTGCCGGAGCGGCCGCCCCCGTCGCGCTCGCTGTACGCGGTGCACGCCCCGGGCGACAGCACCCCGGAGCGGGTCAAGATCTTCCTGAACTTCGTGACGGACTGGTTCAAGCAGGCCCACTCCGCGTGAGCCGTCCTGGCACCTCCTGCCCCGCGGGAGGTGCCCGATGCGACCACTGATCGCTCGAGACGTCGCCTACACGCACGGCGGCACCGAGATGCTCGGCATGCTCATCGCCCCGGAGGGCGCCGCGTCGCTGCCGACGGTCGTGCTGCTGCACGACGCGTTCGGCCTCGGCGCCGACACCGTCGCGCAGGCGCGCCGTCACGCGGAGCTCGGAGTCGCGGTGTTCGCGGCCGACGTCTGGGGCGGTCGGCACACGCCGGCGGGCGGCCCGGACATCGGCGCCATGGTGCGCGACCGCGGCGAGTGGATGGGCCGGGTCGCAGCCGCGCACCGCGCCGCCGCCGAGCAGCCGGAGGTCGACGGCTCGCGGCTCGTCTCGCTCGGCTACTGCTTCGGCGGAGCCGGCGCGCTCGAGCACGTGCGCACCGGCGGCGACGTGGTCGGTGCCGTGAGCATCCACGGCGGCCTCGACCTGCTCGACCGGGACTGGTCGGCACCCACGAGCGGCATCGGCGTGCTGGTCTGCACCGGCGCCGACGACCCCATGGCGACCGCGCAGCAGCGCGCCGCGCTCGAGGCGGACCTGACCGCCGCAGGCATCCACTGGGAGCTCGACCTCTACGGCGGCGTCCAGCACGCGTTCACCAACCCGAGATCGGACCTGCCCGGGATGCCGCCGGGCGTCGCCTACAGCGCGCGCGCCTCCGAGCGCGCGTGGCAGTCGACCCGGCAGTTCCTCGCCGACCGGTTCGGCACTGCCGACGCGATCGACCCGATCGGCGGCGGCGCCTGAGCGCTGCCGCCCCACGAGCAAGCGGCGCGCGACGACGCGCGCCACACGAGAGGACGAACATGCATGACATCGCGATCATCGGCGCCGGCCCCGGAGGCCTCGTCACGGCGCTGCGCCTGCACCAGCAGGGCATCCGCCCGACCATCTACGAGTCGGTGGTCGAGCTGCAGCCGCTCGGCGTCGGCGTCGACATCAAGGTCTACGGCACGAAGGAGCTCGAGGAGCTCGGTCTGCTCGAGGAGTTCCGCGCCATGTCGGTGGACGCGGTCGACTCGATCTTCTACAACCACTACGGGCAGGAGATCTACGCGGAGAAGTGCGGCGTGCACATGGGCTACGCGCACGAGCAGCGATTCGTGCACCGCGGCTACCTGCAGATGCTCTTCTACCGCACGGTGCTCGAGCGCCTCGGCGCCGATGCCGTCGTGCTGGGCGCGCGCGTCGTCGCCTACGCGCAGCACGACTCCGGCGTGACGCTCGACATCGAGCACCGCGACGGCCGCAGGGAGCAGGTGCGCCACGACGCGGTCATCGCCGCCGACGGCATCAAGTCGCCCGTGCGCCGGCAGATGCACCCGACGCAGGCCGAGCCCGTCTACTCCGGCATCACCATGTACCGCGGCACGACGCTGCGCGAGCCGATCCGCAACGGCCACACGATCCTGCACATCGGCGATCCCCGCATCTCGACGATGATCGTCTACCCGATCGCCGACGACTTCGAGGGCACCGGCAAGCAGCTGATCAACTGGGTCGTCGAGCGCGAGGGCGAGGAGACGATCGAGGACTGGAACCAGATCGGCTCGGTCGACGACATCGTGCCCCTGTACGAGACGGTCGACATCGACTACGTCGACATCCAGCAGCTCATCCGCGACGCCCGCGAGGTCTACCTGTTCCCGCTCATCCGCCACGAGCCGCTCGACAGCTGGGTCGACGGCCGCGTGACGCTGCTCGGTGACGCCGCGCACGCGATGTTCCCTCGCGGCGGCAACGGCGTCTGCCAGGCGTTCCTCGACGCGCGCGTCGTCGCCGAGCAGCTCGCGAAGCACGACGACCCGCACGAGGCCTTCCAGGCGTACGACGCGCTGCGCCGCGAGGGCGTGAACCGCATCGTCATGTCGATGCGCGGCGAGGGCTACGAGGTCATCCGCCGCATGGTGGCCGAGCGCACGGACGGCAAGCCGTTCGACGACATCGAGCAGGTGCTGCCGCTCGCGGAGGCCGACGAGATCTTCAGCGGCTACCACCGCCTCGTCGGCCAGCCGCGACCCGGCATCGACGCCGTCGAGGCGACGGGCTTCCGCACCTGGGAAGCCTCCGCCGAGCACGCCTCCTAGCGCTGCGACGGACACGGACATGGAACTGGGAATCCAGGGCAGGCGTGCCTTCGTCGCCGCCTCGTCGCAGGGCCTCGGATTCGCGTGCGCCCTCTCGCTCGCCCGCGAGGGCGTGCGCGTCACGCTGAACGGGCGCGACGAGGAGAAGCTCGCGAAGGCCGCGGAACTCGCTCGCGCTGCCGTCCCGGGTGCCGCCTTCGACGTCGTCGCGGCTGATCTCACCACGCGCGAGGGGCGCGAGCGCATCACCGCGGCACTGCCGCACGTCGACATCCTCGTCACGAACAACGCGGGACCCGCGCCGGGCGAGCTCGAGGACTGGGACGAGGCGTCGCTCGTCGGCGCCATGCAGGCGAACATGATCCCCGCGGTCGAGCTGATGCGCCACTACATCCCGGGGATGCGCGAGCGCAGGTTCGGGCGCGTGGTGAACATCACCTCGGCGATGGTGAAGCGCCCCTCGTACGAGATGGGGCTGTCGGCATCGGCGCGAGCCGCGCTCACGGCGATCAGCAAGTCGATCTCGAAGGAGGTCGTCGCCGACAACGTCACCATCAACAACCTGCTGCCGGAGCGCATCGACACGCCCAGGCAGGAGTTCATGGCACAGCGGCTGATGGAGCGCGAGGGCGTGGACCGCGGCGAGGCGCGGCGCCGCATCGCGTCGACCATCGCGGCCAAGCGCCTCGGCCGGCCCGAGGAGTTCGGCGACACGTGCGCGTTCGTCTGCAGCGCGCAGGCCGGCTACATGTCGGGCCAGAACATCCAGGTCGACGGCGGGTCGTCGGAGGGGCTCCTGTGAGCGGGGTCGAGCTCGCCGACGCCGAGACGGTCGCGGCGCTGCGCGCCATCGAGGAGCGCAGGCTGCAGGCGCTGCTCGAGGGCGACCTCGCCACGCTCGACGACCTCTTCGACGAGTCGCTCGTGCACATCCACGCGCCCGGGCTCGTGCACTCGAAGGCGCAGCTGCTCGAGCACGTCGCGACGCGGCGCCCCTACCTCGGCACGTCGCGCGGCGAGCTCACGATCCGCGTCGTCGGCGACGTCGCGGTGATCACCGGCGACCTCGTGAACCGGCTGCGCACCAAGGAGGGCGGCGAGCGCACCCTCGGCGGCGTCGCCACCCAAGTGCTCGTCCGCGCCGACGACGCGGCGCTCGGCTGGCGCTTCGTCTCGTTCCAGATGACGCCCACCGCCGCACAGGCGTGGGATCCGCTGCCCTCCGAGCGGCAGCCGACCCCGCAGCGGCCGAGCGGTCACCAGCCGATCGGGCAGCAGCCGACCCACCACGGCTAGACAGGAACCACCATGAGACTCGCACGATTCAGCATCCCCGGCAGCCCCATCCGCATCGGCCGCGTCGACGGCGACACCCTCACCGACGTCAGCGACGCGCCCGACGGGCAGGGCGGCGCGATCGGCACCTCGCTGCGCGCCATCCTGCCGCGGCTCGCGGCGCTGCGCGAGGCGATCGAGTCGGCCGTCGGCACCACGCACGCGCTCACCGACGTGCGGCTCGAAGCGCCGATCGACGACCCGCAGAAGTTCCTCGGCATCGGGATGAACTACAAGGAGCACGCCGAGGAGGCTGCGGCCGCGGGCATCCCGACGCCCACGAGCCAGCTGTGGTTCAACAAGCAGGTGTCGTGCATCGTCGGCCCGTTCGACGACATCCACAAGCCGCTCGTGTCGGATGCGCTCGACTACGAGATCGAGCTGGCCGTCGTGATCGGCACCGAGTGCCGCCACGTCGCCGTCGAGGACGCGCGATCGGTCATCGCCGGCTACCTCGTCGCGAACGACGTCTCGGTGCGTGACTGGCTGCAGAAGCGCTCCCCCACGTTCACACTCGGCAAGTCGTTCGACACGCACGGGCCGATCGGCCCGTGGCTCACGACCGACGACGAGATCGACGACCCGCTCGCCCTGCGCATGCGCCTGACGGTGAACGGCGAGGTGCGCCAGGACTTCCAGACGAACGACATGATCTACGACATCTACGAGCAGATCGCCTACCTGACGCAGGTCATGACGCTCAAGCCGGGCGACATCCTCGCGACCGGCACCCCCGCCGGCATCGGCGCACCGACCGGGAGCTTCCTCAGGGTGGGCGATGTCGTGCGGGCTGAGATCCAGGAGCTCGGCGCGATCGAGAACACCGTCATCGCCGAGCCTGTGCCGACGCCTGCGGCACGCTAGGTCCATGGCTCGCCGCGTCAGCATCCACATGCCCGGGTTCTCGCATCGCAACCCGATCCCCGCGGCGAGCCGCATCGGCCCGCACCTCTACTCCGGCGTGCTGACGGGACGCGACGCCCGCAGCGGCGAGATGGCGGATGGCCTCGACGCGCAGATGGCGAACGTGTTCGCGCACATCCGCGCGCTCATGGCCGCGGCCGGCGGCTCGACCGACGACATCGTCAAGCTCACGTTCTGGCTCGCGGACGCGGACGACCGCGACGCGCTCAATCGCGAGTGGCTCGCGATGTTCCCGGATGCGTCGTCGCGGCCGGCCCGGCAGGCGATGGCCGCCACGCTCGGCGGCGGTGCGCTCGTGCACTGCGACGTCGTGGCGATCCTCGACGACTAGCGACCGGTCAGGGCATCTCGACGACGAGCTTGCCACGGGTCTCCCCCGCGGCCAGGCGCGCGAGCGCCGCCGGTGCATCGTCGAACGGGTAGGTCCGCTCGATCGCCCGCTCCACGTCGTCGGCCGTGAGGATGCCGGCGACCTCCTCGAGCAGCGCACGCGATTGCGGCACCGCGAGCACGCGCACGCGCTTGCCCGTGACCCGCCCGAGGAGCGGGCCGGCGATCACGGTGGCGAGGAGCACCCTCGTCTGCCCGCCCACCAGGAGATACGCGCCCTCCGGACGCAGCGCACGGTGCACGCGGTGCGGCGCGCGGTGCCCCACGAGGTCGACGATCCGGTCGTAGCTGCCGCGGTCGTCGGCCCGGTCGTGGGCGTCGCAGTCGATGGTCTCGAGCGCGCCCACGCGCAGCATGTGCTCCGCCTTGGCTCGACGGTCCGCTCCGATCGTGTGCGCGCCCAGGCGCCTCGCGAGCGCGAGCACGAACGCGCCGCCGGAGCCGCCGGCGCCGTTGACGAGCAGCCGGTCCCCCTCCCGCAGCCCCGCCGTCGCGCGCAGCGCGATGCACCCGGCCTGCGGGATCGCCGCGGCCTGCGCGAACGAGAGCGCGGCCGGCTTCGGCGCGAGCGTGTCGACCGCCGCCACGGCGTGCTCCGCCAGGGCGCCGCGATACCCGCGCAGCTCGCCGAACACCTCGTCGCCGACGGCGAGCGCCGTCACGCCGCTCCCCAGCGCCACGACGACGCCCGAGATGTCGGAGCCGGGCACGGGATGCCTGGGGCGCCGCAGCCCGCCCAAGCGCGCGTACGCGGGACGGCCGGCGAGGTTCTCGCGATCCGAGCCGTTGAGCGACGCGGCTCGCACCTGCACCAGCACCTCGCCCTCCCCGGGCCGGGGCACGGGCCGCTCACCGAGGCGCACGGCATCGACCGGTCCGTACCGATCCTGGATCAGCGCACGCATCATGACTCCCTCGGTGACTCCCTCGGACCGCCGTCGCGGCCAGCGTAGCCCGTGCTCAACGCGGAGCCGGGGCGCGAAGCGGCTCCGGTGTGCACCGGCCGCAACGTGAGGATGCAGCCGACGGAACCCATCCTCGCCGACCGTTATGTGACGATATATATGCCGATCGGCAGACCGGCAGCCTGTCGTTCCGGTGCAACGGTGCACCAGCAGGCCGAGGTGAGGGACTCCCGTGAACGAACGCAGCATCCTGGTCGTCGGCGGCGGCATCGGCGGGCTCGCCACGGCCATCGCCCTCCGGGCCAACGCCGGCTTCGACGTCACCGTCATCGAGAAGCAGGCCGACCTGCACTCCTCGGTGTGGGGCGTCGGCATCATCCAGCCGGCGAACGCCATGCGGGCGCTCGACGCGATCGGCTGCGCCGAGGCGTGCATGGCGGACGGCTACGGCGCCTCCGAGTGGGGCTCGATGCACGACGTCGACGGCAACAAGATCCGCGACATGAAGGCGACGAAGATCGCGGGCGCCGATTACCCGGCCATGAACGGCATCACCCGCCCGCGGCTGCACGAGATCCTCACCGCCCGCGCGATCGAGGTCGGCGTCGAGGTCGTCTACTCCACGACCTTCGTGTCGCTCGAGGAGGACGAGCACGGCGTCACCGTGCAGGCGTCGGACGGGCGCGAGCGCCGCTTCGACCTCGTGGTCGGCGCCGACGGCGTGCGCTCGCTCGTGCGCGAGCACGTGCTCGACGCGGAGCTGCGCCCGCACTACATCGGCCAGAGCGCCTTCCGCGTGAACATGCCCCGCCTGCCCGAGATCGACCGCATCCTGCTGCAGCCGGGCCCCGGCGGCATGGCCGGCTTCGTGCCGATCGGCAAGGACCTCGCCTACTTCTTCCTCAACATCGAGTGCGAGCGCGACCAGCGCCCGAAGGGCGACGCCATCTATCCCGCGCTCGTCGAGAAGCTCGAGGGCTTCGGCTGGCTCACGGGCCGCTTCCGCGACGAGTTCCTCACGGCGGACGCCGACATCGTCATCCGCCCGGAGGAGTCGCTCATCTCGCCCGCCCCGTGGCACCGCGGCCGGGTCGTGCTCATCGGCGACGCCGTGCACACCGTCACGCCGCACCTGGGACAGGGCGCCGCGCAGGCGATCGAGGACGGGATCGTGCTCGCGGAGGAGCTGCAGCGCCACGACGACTTCGAGGCCGCGTTCGACGCGTACACGGCCCGCCGCTACGAGCGGTGCAAGCTCGTCGTCGACACGTGCCTCGCGATCGCGGAGTGGGAGAAGGGCCAGAAGCCGGGCTTCGACAACATCGCCGCGACGAACCTCGTGCTCGACACCCTCGCCCAGCCGTACTGATCCGCGCGCCGGCGGAAGCCTAGAGTTGGACCCCATGGGAGCGACGGCCGGAGATCCGCAAGCGCCCGCGCTCGAGGATGCCGTGCAGCAGCGGCTGGCGATGACCCTGCGCGAGATCGCCTGGGCGATCCACCGCCGCGCGCCCGAGCGCGCCGACGTCGGGCCGATCCCCACGACCGAGATCGCGCTGCTGAAGCAGGTCGTCGACGTGCCGGGTTCGACCGTCGGCGAGCTCGCCCGCGCGCTGGGCCTGCAGCAGTCGAACACGAGCGCCGCGCTGCGCTCGCTGGGCGACCGCGGCCTCGTCGAGCGCGCGACGAGCGCGGAGGACCGCCGCGTCGTGCGGGTGTGGGCGACGCCCAATGGCGTCGCGGAGCACGAGGCGATCGCCGAGGCCTGGACGACGGATGTGGTGCGGGCGATCGGCGCCCTGCCGGCCGATGAGCGCGAGGCGCTCGAGTCCGTCGCGCCCGCGCTCGCGCACGTGCGGGAGCTGCTGCGGCAGCCGCCGCTGGTCGGGTAGCCGGGGCTTCGACACGGTCAGCCGGCGGAGGCCTTCGCGGCGGCCTTCGCCGCCTGCTTCGCCTTCCGCACCTCGGCGAGCGACTCCTGGTCGACGATGTCGGCCACCGAGCGCTTCGCGCCCTCCTCGCCGTACGGCGCCGACGCATCCCGCCACCCGGCGCCGTCGAAGCCCGAGCGCTTGCCGAGCAGCGCGAGGAAGATGCGCGCCTTCTGCTCGCCGAAGCCCGGCAGCGCCTGCAGGCGGCGCAGCACCTCCGCGCCGTCGGGATCACCGCTGCGCCAGATGGCGCCAGCGTCGCCACCCCACTCCTCCGCGACCACCGCGGCCAGCTGCTGCACCCGCTTCGCCATCGACCCCGGGAAGCGGTGCACCGCGGGCTTCTCGGCGAACGCGGCCTGGAAGGCGTCCGGATCCATGCGCGCGACCTCGGCGGCGTCGAGCTGCCCGAGCCGGTCGCGCAGCTTCGCGGGCCCAGCGAACGCGGTCTCCATCGGCACCTGCTGGTCGAGCAGCATGCCCGTGAGCAGCGCGAAGTCGTCCTCCGAGAGGAGCCGGTCGGCGTCGTCGTCGCCGGTGATGTGGAGCTCGCGGGTCATGGCCCCAGCCTGCCACGGCCGATCCTGCTCGGACAGAGGGCCGAGCCCCCGCCCGGTCACGACGAGCGAGGGCTCGGGGTCGACGATCGGGTCAGCGGAGGCTCAGCTCCCGGGATCGGACGAGCAGCAGACCGCCGGCGACGAGCAGCGCGAGCGCGAGGCTGATGCCGCCGATGGGGATGTCGCCTCCCGTGCGTGCGCGCGACGGCAGCGCGTGGCTCGCGCGCACCGTCACGACGTTGGTGGAGGCGCTCTCGAGGCTGTCGCTCGAGACCGCAGCGACGCTGTCGAACGCCACCCGCACGACGGTCCCGTCGGCCTGCGACGGCACGCCGGGCACGCGGGCCGCGATCGTGGCCGTGACCACTGCACCGGGCTCCATCGTGCCGATCGCGATGCGGTGCGTGCCCGTGACTGCATCCAGCTCGGCCTTGCACGGCACCGAGCACGTCGCCGCGCCGTCGGCCAGGAGTCCACCGGGCAGCTGGTCGACGATGCCGACGCCGGTGCTCGGGGCGTCGCCCTCGGCGCGCACGACGATGCGGAACTGCACGAGGTCGCCGAAGCCGACGGCCCCGTCGGACGCCAGCCAGCCGTCGTCCGCCTGCTCCCACACCGACTTCTCGGCCGCCACGACCCCCCTGCCCACCGCGGTCTCCGCGCAGGCGACGTTGTTCGACGGGCGCTCGCAGCCGCCCGGTGCCGGGCCGGGATCGTCCTCCGTCGAGACGGTCGCCTCCGTGCGGTACGTGCCGGTGGGCAGCGCGGGCGCGACCGCGACCACGATCTCAATCGTGACGGAGGCGCCGGCGGCGAGCGCTGCCGCGGCGACGGTGCACGTGACGGTGGTGTTGGCGGCCGAGCACGGATGCTCGCTCGACCTGTAGGTCAGCCCGCTGGGCAGCTCCGCGCTGATGGTGGCACTCTCATCGGCGTCGAGGGCGCGAGCGCCCGCGTTCGACACGGTGAGCGCGAGGCGTGCGTCGCCGCCGGCCCTCACCACCTCGTCCCGCCGGTCGGTGGTGAGCCGGAGGTCGACCGGGCGGTCGTCGGCGAGGATCGTGCAGGTGACGTCGGCGATGCCGGTGATCGTGAGCGTCGCGCCGGACAACGCGCCGCCGACGCAGACCCAATTGCCGGAGGCGTAGCCCGCTACGGCTGCACCGGCGAGCCGGTAGGCGCCTGCAGGCACGGATGCCGCGGTGACGGACGGTGTGCCGGACGTCCCCGCGATGCCGACGGCGCCCTGGGCGCTGAGCGCGAAGTCGGCGACCGAGGCGTCACCGCCGTCGTCGTTCCTGACGGCCTGCACGAGGGTGAGCGTCGGGTACCGCAGCTCGGTGCGCTCACAGTCGACGCTGTTCGAGCGGCTCTCGCACGTCATGATGGCCGGGCGGTCGTCGGCGGTCGTCACGACCGCGAGCGTCCGGTAGCCGCCCGGGAGCGCATCCTCCTCGAGGCGGACCGACATGGTGATGAGCGCGGTCCCACCGGCGACGAGCAGCATCGGGGCGATGCTGCAGGTGACGGTCTGCCCGCCCGCCGTGCAACCGCCCCTGTCGAGGAGGGTAGCGCCGGCCGGCAGCGCCGCCGTCACGGTCACGGGCTCGTCCAGGTCGACGTCGCGGCCGCCGATGTTGCGCACCGTGATCGTCATTTCGAAGGCGCCCCCGTTGGCGACCACGGCGTCGCCGTCGTCGATCGTCAGCGCGAGGTCGACTGCGGCGTCATCGTGGGTGGCCGTGCAGACGACGGCGTCGCCTTCGCCGATGGTCACGGTCGAGCCATCGAGGGCCCCGCCCTCGCAGCTCCACAGCGGAGCGCCGTACCCGGCGCGGCCGCCGCTGGTCGAGAGGGCGTACACGCCCGGCTCGACGAGGGCTGCGATGATCGCCGACGACTCCGCGACGCCGCGGATGGGGGTCGGCCCGTCGGCGGCGAGCGTCCAGTCGGTGTTCGCGGCGCCGCCGCCATCCCCGTTGTCCACCTGCGCCCGCAGCGTCAGCGTCGCGGCCGTGGGCGCCGTGCCGGGGTCCGGAGTCGCCGGATCCCCCGGAGGCGTCGGATCCGGCGTCGACGGCTCGGCCGGTGTCGAGGGCTCGGCGGGCACCGAGGGCTCGGCCGGCACCGAGGGCTCCGGGGCCAGCTGCGCCGTCGGCCCCTCGGTCGCGTTCGGCTCGACCGCGACCGCGGCCGTCTCAGATGCGGTGACGATCGCCGGCGCGAGGGCGAGCGGCGCGATCAGGCCGACGGAGGCGGCGAGCACGCCGGCGAGCACGCGCGCGACGCGACGCCGCGAGCGCCGAGCGAACCCGGGCGCGCGCGATCGGGGCGGGTGACGCCGTCGATCCTCTGCGCGCATCGTCCACTCCCGGCTGCGGCGCCATCAGCGGCGCCTGGCAGTGCAGTCGGGCTCGCACAGCCGTCGTTGCGATTGCCTGCGCCCCAGCAAAGACCCATGCCGACGCATGCGCAACAGTGTTCGCAAACCCCTGACGGCAACGACAGCCGCCCCTGAGGATGCTGACTGAGCTCCTCAGCGGGCATCGAGCCTCGCGCTGGGAGGATGGTGGCATGCAGACCAAGCGCTCGAACCCCTGGGCGTGGTGGGCGTTCTGGATCGGCCTCCTCGGCCTCGTCCTCATGCCCATCCCGCTGTTCATCGGCCTCATCCTCGGTGGCGGCCTCGCGGCGATCGCGGCGATCCTCGCCGTCATCGCCCTGTTCAAGTCGCGCCACGCCGGCGGCAGGGGCATCGCCCCGGCGGTCGTGGCGGTCGTGCTCGTGCTCCTCACCTACGGCGGCATCTCGATCGGCGGCGGCACCATCTGGTGATGCGCGGCTGACC
This sequence comes from Agrococcus sp. DT81.2, assembly GCF_049844935.1. Lineage (NCBI taxonomy): Bacteria > Bacillati > Actinomycetota > Actinomycetes > Micrococcales > Microbacteriaceae > Agrococcus > Agrococcus sp. DT81.2. The sequence continues at coordinate 342,492 of NZ_JBNCLZ010000002.1, forward strand.
GCGACCGCGTCCCCGCACCCTCGAGCGACACAGCCGCGGGTGCGAGGATCGGTGCATGGCACCGAGTCGCGCGACCACCCTGCTCATCCTCGGCGCATCCGGCGACCTCACGAGTCGCCTGCTGCTCCCCGGCATCGCGACGCTGCTGCGCGAGGAGCCATCGAGGCGCGTGCAGGTGGTCGGCGCCGATCTGCGCGCGCTCGCCCCGGCCGACTGGCACGACCGCGTGCGCACCGCGCTCGGCGTCGGTGGCGCGCAGGGCGCCGCGGCGAAGCAGGTGCTCGCGACCACGCGCTACGTCGCGGCGGACGCGACGGATCCCGCCGCCCTGCGCGCGCTCCTCGAGAGCATCGAGTGCGAGCGACTCGTCATCTACTTCGCGCTGCCCCCGCACGTGACGGCGCTCGTGTGCGGCACGCTCGAGCAGGTCGGGGTGCCGGACGACACGATCCTCGCGATCGAGAAGCCCTTCGGTGACAGCCTCGAGTCCGCGAAGCGGCTCAACGCCCTCGTCACGCGCATCGTGCCGGAGGAGCGGGTCTTCCGCATCGACCACTTCCTCGGCCTGCACACGGTGCTCAACCTCATCGGCCTCCGCTTCGCGAACCGGCTGCTCGAGCCGACGTGGGATCGCGACAGCATCGAGAAGGTCGAGATCCTGTACGACGAGACCGTCACGCTCGAGGGCCGCGCCGGCTACTACGACCGCAACGGCGCGCTCCGCGACATGATCCAGTCGCACCTGCTGCAGGTCATGGCGTTCCTCGCCATCGAGCCGATCGCGAGCGTCGGTGAGCGCGACCTGCGCGATGCCGTGAGCCAGGTGCTGCGCGCCGCGAGCGTCGTCGACCCCCTCCGGCACTCGCGCCGCGCCCGCTACACGGCGGGGAGCGTCGAGGGCCGCGAGGTCCCCGACTACGTCGCTGAGGAGGGCGTCGACCCCGCCCTCGGCACGGAGACGCTCGCCGAGGTGCAGATCGAGATCGCGAACCAGCGCTGGGCGGGCGTGCCGTTCATCCTCCGCTCGGGCAAGTCGCTCGCCGGCGTGCGCAAGCGGGCGATCGTGCACTGGAAGGAGCCGGCGCACGTGCCGACGGGGCTCTCCGGCCGCGGCAGCCCTGACCGCTTCGTCATCGACTTCAAGCCCGACGGCTTCGAGCTGCACCTGACCACGAACGGCAAGGGCGACCCGTTCCGACTCGAGCAGACCGTGCTGCGCGGCGAGCTCGGAGGCGGCGCACTGCTGCCCTACGGCGAGGTGCTGGCCTCGATCCTCGACGGCGACCCCCGGCTCGCGGTGCACGGCGATGCCGCAGAGGAGTGCTGGCGCATCGTCGAGCCGGTGCTCGAGGCATGGCGCGCGGATGCGGTGCCGATGCACGAGTACCCGGCGGGTTCCCGCGGTCCGCGGGGCTGGCGCAGCAACTGACCGCCCTGGTGCGCGCGAGCGGGTGAGGCTAGCCTTCCTCCATGCCGCTATCTGATTCCTCGCGGCCGGTCGCCGGCTTCGACGAGGACGGCGACCCGACGCGCGAGGAGTCGCTCGCCCGGCTGCTGGGCGGCAGCAAGGCGGCGCTCGAGGGCAGCGTGCCGCCCCTCGCCTTCCTGGTCGGATGGCTCGTGACGAGCGGCGACCTCGCGGCAGCCGTGCTGTGGTCGCTGCTCGCGAGCGCCTCGACGCTCGTCTATGCCCTCGTGGAGCGGCGGAGGCCAAAGGCCGTCCTGATCGGCATGCTCATGACCGTCGTCGCCGCGATGATCGCCTCCTACTCCGGCGAGGCTCGCAACTTCTTCCTCATCCAGCTGCTGTCCAACGCCGCGAGCGCCCTCGCCTGGATGGTCTCCATCGCGCTCGGCTGGCCGCTCCTCGGCGTCATCGTCGGCGGCCTGATCGGCACGCGCACGCGCTGGCGCCGCGATCCGGTGCTGCTGCGCGCCTACCGGCTCGCCTCGTGGATCTGGGTGCTCCAGTACGTCGTCCGCGTGGCGGTCTTCGGCGTGCTGTGGTGGCTGGACGAGACGACCTGGCTCGCCATCATGCGCGCCGCGCTCACCTACCCGCTCATCATCGTCTGCATCGCGGTCTCTGGGTGGGTGCTGTTCGCGTCGATCCCGGCGTCGCACCCCGGCATCCGGAAGCCGCGAGCCGCGCTCCCCGACTGAGCGCGGATCCTCCACAGGCGCCCGAGAGCGTTGCGCGCCGCCGCCCGGCGGCGTACAGTCACGGGCAAGTCAAGCGGTGCGGACCGACCAGGCGCCTTCACCATCACTTGCGATAGAGCAAGCGCCGATGTGCCAGTCCGCACCGCTTTCTCTCTGCCCGCGTGCGACCTCCACGGCATCGCCATCGCGACCGGCACCGCCGGCCTCCGCCACGCCGCGCTTGCGACGCGCTGTGCCGCGCTGTACTGTATTAGTTACCTAATACAGTAAGACAAGGACGCCGATGGACTTCGACACTGCGCAGCCGATCTGGCTTCAGCTGATCGGCGAGTTCTCGCGGCGCATCGTCGCCGGCGAATGGCCAGCCGGATCACGGATCCCGGCGGTCCGCGAGCTCGCTGCCGAGCTGCAGGTGAACCCGAACACGGTGCAGCGGGCCTTCGGCGAGCTCGAGCGCGACGCGCTGGTGCGCTCCGAGCGCACTGCCGGGCGCTTCGTGACCGACGACACCGAGCGCATCCGCACCCTGCGACGGCGGCTCGCCGCCGATGCCGCCGATGACTTCGCGCGCCGCGCGATCGCGGTCGGGCTCGGCATCACGGACGCGCACACCCTCCTGACAGAGAGATGGGACCACCATGACCGCGACAGCACCACCGCCGACGGATCGGCGGGATGAGACCATGACCGACGCGATCGAGCTGCGTGGCCTCGTCAAGACCTACGGCCCCCTGCGGGCCCTCGACGGGCTCGACCTCACCCTCCCGTACGGCCAGGTCGTGGGCCTGCTGGGCGAGAACGGCAGCGGCAAGACGACGCTCCTGAAGGTCCTCGCCGGCGTGCTCGCCGACTACAGCGGCGAGGTCCGCATCGCCGGCCACGCGCCAGGCCCCGAGTCGAAGTCGCGCGTCTCCTACCTCCCGGACGTCAGCTTCCTGCCCGACGGCGCTCGCGTCCGCTCGTGCATCGAGCTCTACGACGACTGCTTCGAGGCCTTCGACCCCGAGCGGGCCCGGGACCTCATCGGCTTCTTCGGTCTGGATGCATCGATGCGGTTGAAGGAGATGTCGAAGGGCATGCGCGAGAAGGTGCAGATCGCGCTCGCCATGGCGCGGGACGCGCGCGTCTTCCTCCTGGACGAGCCGATCTCCGGCGTCGATCCGGCCGCTCGCGACGTCATCCTGCAGGGCGTGCTGCGCAACCTCTCCGCCGACTCGCTGCTGCTCGTCTCCACCCACCTGATCCACGACCTCGAGCCCATCCTCGACAGCGTCGTGCTCATGCGCCGCGGTCGCGTCGCCCTCGCCGGCCAGGTCGACGACCTGCGTGCCGAGCATGGCGTCTCGATCGACCGGCTGTTCAGGGAGGTCTACCGATGATCGGCACGCTCATCAAGCACGAGGTGATCCGCACCCGCGCCCTCCTGCTGACCATCGCCGGCGCCGCGTCGGCGGTCGGGGTCGTCGGCGCGCTCACCGCTGCCACCGGGTGGCCGGTGCTGTCGCAGTTCGGCGTGCTGCTCGGACTCGCCGGCACGTTCGGTCTCGTCCCCGCGCTGCAGCTCGCTCAGGCGGTCGACTACTGGCGCAGCAGCTACGGCCGCATCGGCTACTTCACCCAGACGCTGCCCGTCCGCGGCTCGCGCATCTATTGGGCGAAGGTGGTGTGGGGCGCCGTCGTGCTCGTCGCCGGCCTCGCCGGCACGCTCGCGATCGGCCTGGTCGTGTGGTTCGGCACCGCCGCACAGGTCGGCCTCGAGCCGCTCGACATCTTCCCGCTCGTCGGCGACGCGCTCGCGCTGGCCTTCAAGGCATCGCCCTGGCTCACCGCCGTCGCCGCTCCGGTGCTGCTCCTGCTGCTGTACGGCCTCAACACGGTGACACTGCTCAGCGCCGCGTCGCTCGGGTCGGAGCAGCGGATGCACCGGCTCGGCCTTGGCGGTCCCGTGCTCGTGTGGTTCGCGCTGCACACCGCGACGCAGCTCGTGATGCTCGTGATGATCCTCGCGATCCCGTTCGGGCTCGGCATCACCACGTCGGGCGAGCTGGAGCTGCTGCCGGTCGACATGCTCACCGCGATGCTGCAGGACATCGACCTGCAGCTCATGCCGATCGGCTTCGTGCCGGCGCTGCTCGTGCTGGTGCCGCTCATGGTCTGGCGTACGGCTCGCTCGTGGAACAGCAAGGTGTCGCTCGCCTGAGCCGCCCGGTAGCGTCACTCGCATGGACGCGCTCCCGGTCCCGCCCGAGGCCGCCCGGCGCGTGCGCGCCGCGATGACCGAGACCCCGCGCGCGACGTTCCTGCCGGCCGTCGTGCGGCACCTGGCCGACGTCGACCGTCCCGTCGGGATCGGCTGGGACGCGACGAACTCGCAGCCCTCGACGGTCGCCCGGATGCTCGAGCTGCTCGACGTGCACGAGGGCCAGCGGGTGCTCGACGTCGGCGCGGGATCGGGCTGGACGACCGCGATCCTCGAGCGACTCGGTGCCGACGTCCTCGGCGTCGAGCTCGTACCGCAGCTCGTCGACGTCGCGAACGAGAACCTCGCCGCCCACGGCAGCCGTGCCCGCGTGCGCCAGGCGGCTCCGCACATCCTCGGGCTCCCCGACGACTCGCCGTTCGACCGCATCCTCGTCTCGGCGGACCTCGGCCGCATGCCCGATGCGCTCGCCGCGCAGCTGGCCGAGGGCGGGCGCATGGTCGCGCCGGTCGCCGGCCGGATGACGGTCGTCGACGTGCGGGACGGCGTACCTCGAGTGCGCGAGGACGGGGGGCGGTACGCCTTCGTGCCCCTGCGGGAGTGACGCGGAGCGCGGGCACGTAGGGTGTTCGGCATGCCGCCCAGCACCGACGAGCTCGACGCCAGGCTGACCCGGACGCGCGAGCGGATGCAGCGCGCGGGCCTCGACGGTCTGGTGGTCGTCGACCCCGCGAACCTCCACTACCTGACCGGCTACGACGCCTGGTCGTTCTACATGCCGCAGCTGCTGTTCGTGCCGCTCGCCGGTGAGCCGCTGCTCATCATGCGGGCGATGGACGCGGGCGGCGCCCACCGCACCGCGAGCACGCCGCCCGAGCGCATCCTCGGCTACCCCGAGTCGCTCGTGCACCAGCGGCACGCGCACCCGTTCGACTGGGCGGCCGAGCGGCTGCGGGAGCACGGCTTCGCGACCCGCGGGCGCGTGGGCTACGAGTCGGAGGCCCACTTCTTCTCCGTCCGCGCCTTCCACGCGCTCGAGCGGGGCATTCCCGAGTGGCAGCTCGTCGACTCCCACGACCTCGTCAACTGGGTGCGGCTCGTGAAGAGCCCCGTCGAGCTCGAGCTCATGCGCGCCGCCGGCCGCGTCGCCTCCGCCGCGATGCAGGCGGGCATCGACGCCGTCGCCGAGGGCGCCCGCCTCAACGACGTGGCCGCCGCCATCCAGTTCGCGCAAGCGACGGGCGTCGAGGGCGCCGAGGGCGACTACCCGGCGATCGTGCCGATGCTGCCGACCGGCGAATCGGCCGACACGCCCCACATGACGTTCAGCGCGCGCCGCCTCGACGCTGGCGAGGCCGTCTCGATCGAGCTCGCCGGCGCCCACCGCCGGTACCACGCTCCGCTCGCCCGCACGCTCACGCTCGGCCGGCCCGATGCACGGCTGGAGCGCCTCGCCGACATCACTGCCGAGGGGCTCGAGCTCGTGCTCGACGGGCTGCGCCCCGGCCGCGCGGTCGCCGACGTGCACGCGCTGTGGCGCGACCACATCGCGAAGCACGGGGTCGAGAAGCCGTCGCGGCTCGGCTACTCGATCGGCATCGGCTACCCGCCCGACTGGGGCGAGCGCACCGTCTCGGTGCGCGGCGACGACGAGACCGTGCTCGAGCCCGGCGTGTGCCTGCACATCATCGCCGGCATGTGGATGTCGGGCTACGGCTGCGAGCTCAGCGAGTCGATCGCGGTCACGGCCGACGGCATCGAGGTGCTCACGAGCGCGCCGCGCGCGCTGATCGTGCGGGAGGGGGCGTGACGGCCGTGCGCGACGCCACGGCCGCGGCGGTCGAGCGCGCGCTCGCGCTCGTCGACGAGGCGACCGTCGTCGCCGATGCTTCGTCGCTCATCCTGGCGGCGAGCGAGAACCCGGGCGGCACCGAGCTGGTGGCGGTGCGGGTGCTGGAGTCAATCGCATCGCGGCTCGGCGGCCGCAGCCGCAGGCAGCTCGTGGCGCCCGGCCGCCCGAACCTGTCGATCCGGTTCGGCCCCGACGCCACCGAGGCCGCACCCGGCGTGCTGATGCTCGGGCACAGCGACGTCGTTCCCGCGGGCGAGGGGTGGGCCGCCGACCCGTTCAACCCGCGCGTCGCCGACGGCTGGCTGACCGGCCGGGGCGCGGCCGACATGAAGGGCGGCATCGCGGCGGCGCTGCAGGCGATGGCCGCCGTGCATCGGGTGCTCCCCGACGCACCCCTCGAGCTCCTCGTCACGGTCGACGAGGAGGACCTCGCGACCGGCATCCAAGCGCACCTCGCCGCGACGCCGCCCGACGCCGTGCACCGGGCGTGCATCGTCGCGGAGCCGACCGACATGGCCGTGGTGATCGCGTGCCGCGGCGCCGCCAACCTGCAGGTCGAGGTCGCGGGTCGAGCCGCGCACGCCGGGCGCCCGGAGGACGGTGCGAGCGCCATCACCACCGCCGCGCGCATCGTCGACTGGATCGCCGGCGACCACGCGCGGATGCGCGCGGGCGCCTCCGGCCTGCTGGGCTCGGCCACCTGGAGCGTCGGCCGCATCGAGGGCGGCCACGGCACGTCGATCGTGCCCGACCGCTGCACGCTGCTCGTCGACCGACGGCTCATGCCGGGCGAGGCGGGCGCCGAGGCGCTCGCGCAGCTCCGGAGCGGCATCGGGGAGGCGCTCGCAGACGACGGATGCAGCGCCGAGGCGTCGCTGCTCATGGAGATGCCGGGCTTCGAGACCGACCCGACGCATCCGCTCGTCGCGACCGCGGTCGACGCGCTGGTCGCCGAGGGCGCGGCCGCGCCCGTCGAGGCATGGACGGCGGCGTGCGAGGGCGGGTTCATCGCCCGGCACCACGGCTGCCCCACGATCATCGTCGGCCCCGGCGACATCACCGGTCAGGCGCACCAGCCGGACGAGCGGGTGCGCATCGCCGACCTCGGAGCGGCGGCGCGCGCGTACACTCGCATGCTCGTCCACCTGCACACCGACGACACCGACCGCCGAGACCCCGAGCACGACTGACCCTGCACCGCCCGCACGATCCACCCCATCCGGAAAGGGATACGGCCATGACCGAGCAGACAGCACCTGCGCACCGCACTCCGCCACCCATCACCCGCGAGATCGACCTCTCGCCGATCCAGCGCAAGACCGTGCGCAAGTCGGTGATGGGCGCGATGGCCGGCAACGCCATCGAGTGGTTCGACTACGGCATCTACGGCTACCTGGCCGTGCACCTGTCGACGCAGATCTTCGGCGGCTCGGAGGAGGCGATCCTCTGGACGCTGTTCGGCTTCGCCGTCTCGTTCCTCGTCCGCCCGCTCGGCGGCGCCATCCTCGGCCCGCTCGGCGACCGGATCGGGCGTCAGAAGGTGCTCGTCTTCACGATCATGATGATCTCGGTCGCCACCGCGGCGATCGGCCTGCTGCCGACCTTCGACCAGGTGGGCTGGCTCGCGCCGGTGCTGCTGTTCCTGCTGCGCATCGTGCAGGGCTTCTCCGCCGGTGGCGAGTACGCGGGCGCCGCCGTCTACATGGCGGAGCACGCCCCCGACGACCGCCGCGGCTTCTGGGGCTCGTTCCTCGAGTTCGGCACGCTGCTCGGCTTCTCGCTCGCTGCGATCCTCGTCACCGCGCTGGAGTGGATCGTCGGCACCGAGGGCATGGAGGCGGGCTGGTGGCGCCTGCCGTTCCTGCTCACCCTGCCCCTCGGCCTCGTCGCCATCGCGATGCGCGCTCGCCTGCACGAGTCGGCCGTCTTCGAGGAGGCCAAGGAGCAGGACACCCGCACGAGCGCGTGGCAGACGCTGCGCGACCTCGTGACGCAGCAGCCGAAGCAGCTGCTGAAGATCATGGGCATCACCATCCTCATCAACACGGCGTTCTACCTCGTGCTCACCTACATGCCCACGTTCCTCCAGACGTCGCTCGACATGGACGGGACGCAGGCGGGGCTCATGCTCGTGGGCGTGCAGCTCGTGATGATGGCGGTGATCATCCCCATGGGGGCGCTCACCGACCGGATCGGCCGGCGGCCGCTGCTGCTGACCGCCGCCATCGGCTTCACGGTGTTCTCGGTGCCCGCGATCCTGCTGCTCAACACCGGCAATCTGCTGCTGCAGGTGCTCGGCCTCGCGATCTTCGGGCTCTTCCTCGTGATGCTGCTGTGCAACATCTCGGCGTCGCTGCCGGCGCTCTTCCCCACGACGGTGCGCTACGCGGGCTTCGCGCTCGGCTACAACGTGGCGACGTCGCTGCTGGGAGGACCCGCCGGCCTCATCAACGAGGCGCTCATCGAGCAGACCGGCTCGACGCTCGTGCCTGGCTTCTACATGATGGCGGCGGGCATCGTCGGACTGCTCGCGATCCTGACGTTCAACGAGACCGCCGGACGCAGCCTGCGCGGCGACCGCGTGCCGGGCGACGACGACCAGGAACGCCTCGCGATCGGCGAGGAGCTGATCGGCAAGGTCGCGAAGGACCGCTGAAGCACCTGTGAATCGGATGGGTGGGGTACCGACGGCGTACCCCACCCGCATAGCGTGCTGGCATGAGAGCACTCACCTGGCAGGGCAAGCGCAAGGTCTCGGTCGAGGAGGTCGCCGACCCCCGCATCGAGCAGCCGACCGACGTCGTCATCCGGATCACCTCCACCGCCATCTGCGGATCGGACCTCCACCTCTACGAGCTGTTCGCGCCGTTCCTCAAGAAGGGCGACATCCTCGGGCATGAGCCGATGGGCATCGTCGAGGAGGTGGGCTCGGCGGTCTCGAGCCTGCAGGTCGGCGACCGCGTCGTCATCCCGTTCGTGATCGCGTGCGGCGAGTGCTACATGTGCTCGAAGGGCCTGACGACGCAGTGCGAGACGACGCAGAACCGCCATTCCGGCACCGGCGCGTCGCTATACGGCTACACATCGCTCTACGGCTCGGTCCCCGGCGGCCAGGCGGAGCGGCTGCGCGTGCCGTTCGCCGACTTCAACGCGACGAAGGTCGGCACGGAGCTCGCCGACGACCGGTACCTCTTCCTCAGCGACATCCTCCCCACGGCGTGGCAGGGCGTGGAGTACGCCGGCCTCCAGCCGGGCGACACGCTCGGCGTGATGGGCCTCGGTCCCGTCGGGCAGTTCGTCGCGCGCATCGGCCGGCACCTGGGCCATCGCGTCATCGCTGTCGAGCCGGTGCCCGAGCGACGCGCCATGGCCGAGCGCTACGGGGTCGAGACGCTCGACATGGCGGATGCGACGGATGCGCTGCGCGACCTGACGGATGGTCGCGGCCCGGACGCGATCGTCGACGCGGTCGGGATGGAGGCGCACGGCGCGCCCGGCGCGGCCACCGCGCAGCAGCTCGTCGGCGCGCTGCCGGACCTGCTGGCGAAGCCCATGATGCGGCACGCGGGCCTGGACCGGCTCTCGGCGCTGCACACCGCCTTCGATGCCGTGCGCCGTGGCGGCACCGTCTCGCTCAGCGGCGTCTACGTGGGCTCGGCCGATCCGATGCCCATGATGACGCTCTTCGACAAGCAGCTCACGCTCCGGATGGGGCAGTGCAACGTGCAGTCGTGGCGCGACACGCTGCTGCCGCTCGTCGAGGACCCGTCCGACCCGCTCGGCACCGGCGACCTCACGACGCACCTCGTCCCCCTCGACGAGGCACCCGAGTACTACGAGACGTTCCAGAAGAAGGAGGACGGCTGCATCAAGGTGGTGTTGACGCCGTAGCGCGCGCGGAGACGAGGAACGGCCCCGGGGTGGAGCCCGGGGCCGATCGTGCGCGAGGGGGGACTTGAACCCCCACGTCCTTGCGGACACTGGCACCTGAAGCCAGCGCGTCTGCCAATTCCGCCACTCGCGCGAGACCCGGTCGGAACCGGGCAACCACACGAGAATATCAGGTTCCTAGGCTCGGCAGGTACGCTAACGGCGGCATAGGGACGGTGATCAGACAATGGGATTCCTCGATTCGATCGAGCGGGGGCTCGAGAAGGCCGTCAACGGCGCCTTCGCGAAGACCTTCCGCTCGGGCGTCGAGCCCGTCGAGATCGCGAGCGCGCTGAAGCGCGAGCTCGACACGAACGCGTCCGTCGTCTCGCGCGACCGCATCCTCGTGCCGAACCGGCTCACGGTGCGCCTCGCTCCCGCCGACTTCGAGCGGTTGCGCCGGCTCGGCGACGCCCTGCTCGACGAGCTCACCAGCACCGTGCAGACGCACGCACGCCAGTCGGGCTACTCGTTCGCGGGCCCGGTCGACCTCGGCCTCGAGCCCGATTCGGGCAAGACGACCGGCATGCTCGAGATCGTCTCCGACAGCGAGTCGGGCGAAGTCGTCTGGACGGCCGTCGTCGACATCAAGGGCAAGCGCCATGCGCTGCGCAAGGGCCGGACCATCATCGGCCGGGGCTCGGACGCCGACATCACCGTCGACGACGCCGGCGCATCCCGGAAGCACGCCGAGATCGTCTGGGACGGCACCCGCGCCCAGGTCAGCGACCTCGGCTCCACGAACGGCACGACCCTCAACGGCCGAGCGCTGAAGAGCGCGCTGCTCGAGCCCGACTCCATCATCGACATCGGCGCCACACGCATCGTCTACCGCGTGCTGGCGCAGCCGAAGGGGCGCGCGTGAGTGAGCTGACCCTCATCATCATCAGGATCGGCTTCCTCGCCCTCCTCTGGCTGTTCATCTTCATCGTGCTGTACTCGCTCCGCAGCGACCTCTTCGGGCCGCGGCTCACGCCGCTGCAGCGGGTCGCGGTGCAGAGCCAGCGCACGCGGGAGGCGGCCTCCGCCGGAGCCACCGCCGCGCCCGCCGCCGACGCCCCCACGACCGCCACGCCGCGCGCCGCGCCGAGCGCCGCACCCGATGCCGGAGCGGGCCGCATCGTCATCACGTCGGGCCCCCGCTCCGGTCTCGAGCTCGACCTGCCGGAGACCGGCCTGTCGATCGGACGCTCGAGCGGCGCAGGCCTGCAGATCAAGGACGACTACACGTCGAGCTCGCACGCGAAGATCGTGCGCTGGCGCGACCAGTGGATGGTGCAGGACCTCGGATCGACGAACGGCACGTACGTCGACGGCAAGCGCATCACCGAGTCGACTCCCGTGCGGGTCGGCAGCTCGGTGCGGATCGGGACGACCACGTTCGAGCTGAGGCGCTGAGCTTGAGCGCACCGCTCGCCGCCGCGATCAGCCACGTCGGCCGGATCCGCACGGAGAACCAGGACTCCGGCTATGCCGGCAAGCACCTGTTCTTCGTCGCGGACGGCATGGGCGGGCACGCGGGCGGCGACGTGGCGAGCGCGATCGTGACGCGCAAGGCGCGCGAGGCCGACCGCGAGTACGCGAGCGCCGAGGAGGCCGCCGACGCCCTCGCCGACGCCTTGCGCGAGGGCAACGACGCGCTGCAGCAGGCGATGGTCGAGCACCCGGAGCTCTCGGGCATGGGCACCACCGGCTCGGGCATCCTGCTGATCGGCGACCGGGTCGGCATGGCGCACATCGGCGACAGCCGCATCTACCGCTACCGGGTCGGCGCGCTCGAGCAGATCTCGACCGATCACACGTTCGTGCAGCGGCTCGTCGAAGCGGGGCGCATCACGCGCGAGGAGGCGGAGCACCACCCCCGCCGCAACGTCGTCATGCGGGTGCTCGGCAACGTCGAGACGAACCCCGAGATCGACACGGCCGTGCACGACGCGCTGCCGGGCGACCGCTGGCTCGTGTGCTCCGACGGCCTCTCGAGCTACGTCGACGAGGAGCGCATCCGCTCGATCCTCGAGCAGGGCCTCGACACCCCGTCGACCGTGCAGCGCCTCGTGAACGAGGCGCTCTCCCGCGGCGCGCCCGACAACGTCACCGTCGTGCTGTGCGACATCGACGAGCGGCGCCAGTCGTCGATCGAGCCGACGACGGTCGGCTCCGCGGCCGCGCCCATCTCGTACGAGGCGGTCGAGCCGGAGCGCACCTCGGTCAGCCTCTCGCAGCTGCTGCTCCACCCCCTCCAGTCGCGTCAGCAGCCCGCGTTCGAGCACTTCGAGCCCGAGAGCGAGGAGTTCCTGCAGGAGCTGCTCGCCGAGCAGCGCCGCATGCGTCGCAACCGCCGCCTCAGCTGGAGCGTCGGCGCCTCGCTCGCCGTCATCGGCATCGCCGTGCTCTCGCTGCTCTTCTACTCCTGGACGCAGGACCGCTACTTCGTCGGCGTCAACGACGCGGGCAACGTCGCGATCTACCAGGGCATCCAGCAGCAGATCGGCCCGCTCGTGCTCGCCGCGCAGGTGCAGGAGACCGACATCGCGGTCGACGAGCTCAGCCCCTTCAACCAGCGCAACGTCGAGCAGACGATCTCCGCCGGCTCGCTCGCCGACGCGCAGGCCATCATCGAGCGACTGGAGCGATCACCATGACGCATCAGACGACGGCGTCCGACCGCACCGCTCCGGGCGCGCTGCACACGGGCATCGTGCAGCTGCGCGACGTCACCGAGGCGATCAAGGTGCGCATCCGCAATCCCGCGAAGCTGCGCAACCTCGAGCTGTTCCTGCTCGTCGTCGCCTGGATCATCGCCGGCGGCGCCATGGCGCTCGTGCAGCTCGGTGCGCTGCAGCGCGTCGACCTGTTCCCGCTGCAGCTCGCGGCGGGCCTCGGCGTGCTCACGCTCGCGCTGCACATCGCGTTGCGCGTCGTCGCCCGCGAGGCCGACGCGATCATCCTGCCGGTCGTGACGGCCCTCAACGGGCTCGGCATCGCGATGATCTACCGCATCGACATCGCCGAGGGGGTCACGGGCTGGGATGCGGCGTCGATGCGCCAGATCGTCTGGACCGGACTCGCGATCGTCGTCGCGATCCTCACGATCGTCGTGGTGCGCAACCACCGGGTGCTCGCCCGCTACCGCTTCCTCGCCATGGCGATCGCGATCATCCTGCTCATGCTGCCGCTCGTGCCCGGCATCGGCCGCACGATCAACGGCGCGACCGTCTGGATCGGCATCGGCAGCCTCGTGTCGCTGCAGCCCGGCGAGCTCGCCAAGATCGCGCTCGCGATCTTCTTCGCCGGCTACCTCATGACCGCGCGCGACTCGCTCTCGGTGGTGGGCAAGCGATTCCTCGGCATCCGCTTCCCCCGACTGCGCGACCTCGGCCCCATCCTCGTCGTCTGGGCGATGTGCATGCTCGTGCTCGTCTTCCAGCGCGACCTCGGCACCTCGCTGCTGTACTTCGGGCTCTTCCTCGTGATGATCTACGTCGCCACCGGCCGCCGCTCGTGGATGGTGATCGGCGTCGGCCTCGTCGCCCTCGGCGGCATCGCCGCGTACTTCCTGCTGGGCTACGTGCAGCGGCGCATCCACGCCTGGACCCACGCCTTCGACCCGGATGTGTACGAGGCGCAGGGCGGATCGTTCCAGATCGTGCAGGGCGTCTTCGGCATGGCGCACGGCGGGCTGCTCGGCACGGGGCTCGGGCTCGGCAGGCCGCACATCACGCCGTACGCCAACAGCGACTACATCATCCCCTCGCTCGGCGAGGAGCTCGGGCTCGCCGGCATCTTCGCCATCCTCGCGCTCTACCTCGTGCTCGTCTCGCGAGGCGTGCGGATCGGGTTCCAGGGGCCCGACGACTTCACGAAGCTGCTCGCGGTCGGCCTCGCCTTCGCGATCGGCCTGCAGGTGTTCATCGTCGTGGGCGGCGTCACGAGGCTCATCCCGCTCACGGGCCTCACGACGCCGTTCCTCGCCGCCGGCGGCTCGTCGCTGCTGGCCAACTGGCTCATCGTCGCGCTGCTGCTGAGGCTGAGCGACTCGGTGCGCGGAAGGGGGATCGCATGACCAGCACCGATCGGGAGCAGAGCATGCGTCGACCCATCCGGCGCGTCAGCACGCTGCTGCTCATCATGTTCGTCGGGCTCTTCGCGTCGTCGACGATGATCCAGGCCGTGCAGGCCGACGGGCTCCACGACGACGCCCGCAACACGCGCACGCTCTACGACTCCTTCGCGGTCGAGCGCGGATCGATCGTCGTCGACGGCGTGCAGGTCGCGCTCTCGACGCCGTCCGACGACCAGTACGAGTGGCAGCGCCAATACCCGATGGGGCCGCTCTACGCATCCGTGACGGGCTACAACACGCTCGGCCAGGGCAACACCGGCATCGAGGGCGCCATGAACGAGGAGCTCACCGGCAGCGCGAACAGCCAGTTCTTCGACCAGATCGTCGCCACCCTCACCGGGCAGGACCCGGCTGGATCCTCGGTCGAGCTGACGATCTCGAGCGCGGCGCAGCAGGCGGCCGCGGAGGCGCTCGGCGACCGCGAGGGAGCGGTCGTCGCGCTCGACACCGAGACCGGCGACGTGCTCGCGATGTACTCGAGCCCGACCTTCGACCCGAACGCGTTCGCGCTGCACAGCATCCCCGCGGTGACCGAGACCTACAACCAGCTGATCGCCGACCCCGGCGCGCCGCTGCAGAACCGCACGATCGGCGGAGACCTGTACTACCCCGGCTCGGTGTTCAAGGTGCTCGTGCTTGCCGCCGCCCTGGAGTCCGGGCGCTTCGAGCTCGACACGGAGTTCCCCAACCCCGAGTCGCTCACCCTCACCGGGTCGACGGCCGAGGTGCGCAACGCATCCAGGACCACGTGCGGCCCGGGCGAGACCGTCACGCTCGAGACCGCGCTCATCCTGTCGTGCAACATCCAGTTCGCGATGCTGGGCGAGCAGCTGGGCGAGGAGGCGATCGCCGAGCAGGCCGCCGCGTTCGGCTACGGCCAGCAGCTCGACATCCCGCTGCCCGTGACGCCGAGCACGTACCCGACCGACCTCGAGCCGTCGCAGGTGCAGCTGACCTCGTTCGGCCAGTACGACGTGCGCGTCACGCCGCTGCAGATCGCGATGACGACCGCGGCGATCGCCAACGACGGCACGCTCATGCGACCGAACATGATCGACCGGGTGCTCGCGCCCAACCTCGACGTGCTCGACGACCCGGAGCCGACCATCCTCGGCAACCCGATCTCGTCGGGGACGGCCGCGGAGATGCGCGCGGCGATGGAGCTCGCCGTGAGCGAGGGCCTCGCGACGAACGCGCGGATCCAGGGGGTCACCGTGGGCGGCAAGACGGGCACCGCGGAGACCGGTGAGAACAACGAGCCGTTCAACCTGTGGTTCTCGGGCTACGGCGAGCTGGACGAACGGAGCGTGGCGGTGGCGGTCGTCGTCGTCCCGGATGAGAACATCGTCGGTGATACTTCAAACGTGATCGCCGCACCTATCGGGAGAGCAGTGATCGAGGCGGTGCTGAACTCATGAGACCATCCAGCGGACTCACCTTCGGTGGGCGATACCAGCTGGCCAGCCGCATTGCCATCGGCGGCATGGGCGAGGTGTGGCAGGCGACCGATCAGGTCATCGGCCGCACCGTGGCGCTGAAGATCCTCAAGGACGAGTACATGGGGGATCCCGGGTTCCTCGAGCGCTTCCGCGCCGAGGCCCGGCATGCCGCGCTCGTGAACCACGAGGGCATCGCCAACGTCTTCGACTACGGCGAGGAGGAGGGCAGCGCCTTCCTCGTGATGGAGCTCGTCCCCGGCGAGCCGCTCAGCGCGATCCTCGACCGCGACCGCACGCTCTCGGCTGACAAGGTGCTCGACATCGTCGCGCAGACCTCGGCCGCGCTGCACGCCGCCCACCAGGCGGGGCTCGTGCACCGCGACATCAAGCCGGGCAACCTGCTCATCACGCCCGAGGGCCGGGTCAAGATCACCGACTTCGGCATCGCGCGCATCGCCGACCAGGTGCCGCTCACCGCGACCGGCCAGGTGATGGGCACGGTGCAGTACCTCTCCCCCGAGCAGGCCTCAGGGCAGCAGGCCGCGCCCGCGACCGACATCTACTCGCTCGGCATCGTCGCGTACGAGGCGCTCGCCGGCCGCAGACCCTTCACGGGCGAGTCGCAGGTCGCGATCGCGATGGCGCACATCAACGACGCGCCGCCGGACCTGCCGGGCACCATCCCGGAGCCGGTGCGCAACCTCGTGCTGTCGTGCATCGCCAAGACGCCGGCCGATCGACCGACCTCCGCCGCGCACCTCTCGCGCGCCGCCACGATGCTGCGCCGCGGCGACATCGCCGGTGCCGCCGCCATCGTGCCGGGCATCGCGTCGACCGACTCGTTCGCGACGATCGACTCGCCGACGCAGGCCGCGACGCGCGTGATCACGACGCAGTCGAGCCCCGCCACCGCGGCGCTGCCCGTCACGAGCGCCACCACGCTGCACGCGGAGGAGCGCCGTCGCACGAACCCGTGGATCTGGCCCGTCGTGATCCTGGCCGTGCTGCTCGTCGCCGCCGGCATCGCGATCGCCGTGATGCTGTTCAACGGCAGCCAGACACCGCCCGGACCGAGCGAGACCTCGCAGCCGCCGACCCAGAGCACGGCGGCGACGGTCGAGATCGACGAGGCGACGTTCCTCGGCATGGACGAGAACGAGTTCCGCAACGCGATCGAGGACCTCGGGCTCGTCGCCAACGTGCAGGTGGGCAATCCCGCCGCGGGCTCCGAGGTCGTCGGCGAGGTCTACGACGTCAACCCGACCGGCCTGGTCCCGGAGGGGTCCACGATCACCGGCACCGTCTACGCACCGCAGGCCGAGATCACCGATCCGACCTCGGCGCCGCGGACCGCGGACGGCTCGGATCCCGCGGCCGTCACCGCCGGCTCGGCGCTCTCGGTCGTGTGGGACCCGGCGAGCTGCCCGGCCGGCTACACCCTCGGCGACTACACCGTGAATGTCGTCTGGCCCGACGGCGAGAACGAGGCGATCCCGACGGGCAACGCGCAGCTCGACTTCACGAGCGTGCCGAGCGGGCAGACGACGGTGTCGTACGCGTACCGCTGCGACATCGCCGGCGGCGACAGCCTGACGAGCGGCGCCTCGCCGACGCTCACGCTGACGGCCACCGCGCCGACGACGCCGACGACGCCGGCGCCCGCACCGA
Source organism: Agrococcus sp. DT81.2 (assembly GCF_049844935.1). Classification (NCBI taxonomy): domain Bacteria; kingdom Bacillati; phylum Actinomycetota; class Actinomycetes; order Micrococcales; family Microbacteriaceae; genus Agrococcus; species Agrococcus sp. DT81.2. The sequence continues at coordinate 359,867 of NZ_JBNCLZ010000002.1, forward strand.
CCGAGACGACGCCGCCCGAGCCCACTCAGCCGCTGCCCACGCTGCCGGTCGAGCCCACGGACGGGCCCTGAGCGGGCGCGTGACGTAGAATCGACCGATCCCGGCGTGAGCGGGGTCGCCCCGACAGCCCGCGCACGAGGGAAGGAGCAGCGCATGACCGACAGCATCATCGCGTCGCTGCGCACCCTCGGCGACCGCTACGAGATCGGCGAGCTGATCGGTCAGGGCGGCATGGCGCAAGTGCACCGCGCCCGCGACACGAGGCTGGACCGGCACGTCGCGGTGAAGCTGCTCAAGCCGGAGCTCTCGCTCGATCCGGAGTTCCGCACGCGCTTCCGGCAGGAGGCGCAGTCGGCCGCCCGGATGTCGCACCCGACGGTCGTGCGGGTCTTCGACGCCGGCGAGGAACCGGCCGTCGGACCGGACGGGGAGCCGGCCGCCGTGCCGTACATCGTGATGGAGTACGTCGACGGCCGCATGGTGAAGGACATCATCGCCGAGGGCCCTCTCCCGGAGTCCGAGGCCGTCCGCATCACCAAGGGCATCCTGACCGCGCTCGAGTACTCGCACCGCGCCGGCATCGTGCACCGCGACATCAAGCCCGGCAACGTCATGGTGACGCCCGGCGGGCAGATCAAGGTGATGGACTTCGGCATCGCGCGTGCGGTGAGCGAGACGAGCGCCAACGTCGCGCAGACCGGCATGATCCTGGGCACGGCCCAGTACTTCTCGCCCGAGCAGGCGCGCGGCGAGACCGTCGACTCCCGCACCGACCTCTACTCCACCGGCGTCGTCCTGTTCGAGCTCCTGACGGGCCGCGCGCCCTTCGAGGCCGACACCGCGGTGGGCGTCGCCTACCAGCACGTGGCCGAGGAGCCGCCGCTCGCCTCGTCGATCACGCCCGGCATCACGCCCGAGATGGACTCGATCGTGGCGAAGGCGCTCGAGAAGAAGCGCGACGACCGGTTCCAGTCGGCGACCGAGTTCAAGGAGGCGCTCGACGACGCGCTCGCCGGCGTGCTCGTGCCGTTCGAGCGCACCGAGACCGCGCCGCTCGACATCAGCGCGGCGACGACGATGTTCGCAGCGCTCGCCGCGGACGACGCCGACCCCGACATCGACCAGCCGGTGCAGCGCTCCCGGAGCCCGCATCTCGCTTGGCTCTGGGGCGCGGTCGCCCTCATCGCCGTGCTCGTCGTCGGCGCCGTCGTCTGGGCGCTCAGCCTGGGCGGGAGCATCCCCATCGCAGGCCTCTCGACCGTCGTGCCGACCGTCGCAGGGCTGCAGGAGGAGGCGGCGGTCGCCGCCGTCGAGGAGGCGAGCCTGACCCCGGAGCTGCGTCGCGTCATCGACGAGGCGGAGGCCGGCACCGTGCTGCGCTCCGAGCCGGATGCGGGCATCACCGTCGCTCCGGGCGCTGCCGTCACGCTCGTCGTCTCGAACGGCCCGCCGCCCGCGCCACTCATGAGCGTCGCGAACCTCAGCGAGGCGCAAGCCCGGCAGGCGCTCGAGGCGGCCGGATTCGAGATCGGCGCCGTCACGCGCGAGAACTCCCCCACGATCGCGCAGGACCTCGTCATCGGCACCGACCCGAGCCCCGGCACCGCGGTCGCGCGAGGAGCGACGATCAACCTCGTGCTCTCCTCCGGCCTCGTCGAGGTGCCGAACGTGCTCGACCGGCCGGTCGCCGCAGCCGCGGAGGAGCTCTCGGCCCTCGGCCTCGAGGTGGTGCAGCGCTTCACGAGCCGCTGCCGCGGCGGCGACGTCGTCGAGCAGTCGCTGACCCCCGGGGCGCACCCGCAGGGCAGCACGATCACGCTGCTCTACTGCAACGGCCAGGCGCCCCGGCAGGCGCCCGCCCCTCCGACCAGGCCCACGACCGCGCCCACGACGCCGACGCCGCCGCCGCCCCCGCCCGCCGAGACCGACCAGGGCGGCAACAACGGCGGCGGCAACGGCGGGGGCAACGGCGGCGGCAATGGCGGCGGCGGCGACGAGGACGACGAGGGCTGACGCCGCGGGCTGATCTGTCGGCCCGCGCCGCGGGCTCAGCGGCTGACGCCGCTACGCCACGTGGTCCGGTGGCGGCGCGAGCGTGACGAGCGGCGCCCGCCCCGCGGCGAGGGCGGCGGCACCGGTGAGGCCAGCGGCTTCGAGCCAGTTGCCGAGCATGCGGTACCCGCCCTCGGTGAGCACCGACTCGGGGTGGAACTGCACGCCCCAGACCGGCGCGTCCCGGTGCTCGACCGCCATGATGACCCCGGCGGGACCGGTCGTGCGTGCCGTGACGCGCAGGGCATCCGGCACCGTGCCGTCGACGACCGCGAGCGAGTGGTAGCGGGTCGCCGTCAGCGGGCTCGGGAGGCCGCGGAAGATCGTCGAGTCGTCGTGCTCGACGAGGCTCGTCTTGCCGTGCATGAGCTCCGGCGCGTGGGTGACCACGCCGCCGAGCGCCTCGGCGATCGCCTGGTGCCCCAGGCAGACGCCGAGCAGCGGCGTGCCGCCCTCGATGGCGGCGTGCACCATCGGGATCGAGACGCCGGCGTCGCCTGGAGCGCCAGGACCGGGCGAGAGCAGCACGGCGTCCCAGTCGCCGATGGTCGACGCATCGACCTCGTCGTTGCGCACCACCTCGACCTCGGCGCCGAGCTCCTGCAGGTAGCCGGCGAGGGTGTAGACGAAGCTGTCGAAGTTGTCGACGACGAGGATGCGGGTCATGCGTGCGCTCACTGGATCAGGGGGTCAGGGGTCGGGAAGAAGGTCTGCATTACCCACGGGTAGCCGTGGAAGACGAGCAGGAGGGCGGCGCCGACGACGAGCGCCAGCGCGATCAGCAGCCGCAGCGCCAAGGGGCCCGGCAGCGCTCGCCACAGCGCGGCGTACATCAGGCCGCTCCGAGCGTGTCGGCGAGCTCGAGCGGCATGCCGTCCTCGGCGCTCTGCCAGCCGACGAACGTCGCGTACGCGATGAGGCGACCCTCCGCCGACCACTCCGGGTTGCACGTGGTGAGGGTGAGGTATCGCCCGTCGGCGGGCGTGGTCGGCTGCTGCGGCACCGGCGCGACCACACCGACCGCGGTCGGCGGCACGTACTCGTGGTTGCGGAACTCGTAGGCGTACCAGGCCTCGGCCGTCTGCACGTAGATCCGGTCGCCCACCCGCATCTCATCCAGGTGGGTGAACGGCCCGCCCTGGCCGTTGCGATGGCCCGCGACGGCGAAGTTGCCGAGCGCGCCCGGCTGCGCGGAGTCGGCGTAGTGGGCGAGGCCCTGCTCGAGCGAGTCGAGCACGTCGCGGCTCGTGCCCTCGCCGATGACCCGCTGGAACTGCCCCAGCCGCGGGATGTGCATGACGGCGAAGGACTCGCCGTCGGCCACCGCCGTCTCGGCGGGCGGCTCATCGGTGCGGAGCGCCACCGCGGCACTCGGGGCCGCGTCGACCGGGCCCAGCTGCGCCGCGAACACGCGCGCCGCCTGCTGCGCCTCGCCGCCCATCACGGCGTCCGACAGCCACACCTGCCAACCGGCGTAGCCGAGCGCCAGCACGCCGGCCGTCACGAGCAGCTCACCGAGCACGCTCGCCGCGGTCGCGCGGCGCCGGGGGCGCCGCCCGTCCGCGCGCTGCTGGCTGGTCACGGGACAATCCTAGGTGTCGACTGCATTAGCATGGGTTGCCATGAGCCCCAGCGAGAAGTCCGTCGACAAGGCGTCAGCGGCGCGAGCCCGAGCTGCGCGATCCCCGCACGACGAGCAGCGGAACCCGGCGTGGTTCAAGCCCGTGATGTTCGGCTTCATGCTCGTCGGCTTCCTGTGGGTGATCGTGTACTACATCTCGGGCACGACGCTGCCGGTGCCCGCGCTCGGCTCCTGGAACATCGTCGTCGGCTTCGGCATCATGTTCATCGGCTTCATCATGACCACTCGCTGGAAGTAGCGAACTACACCGGTGTAGTTCTCCACAGCTGTGGAGAGAAATGTGGATAACCTCGCGTCAGAGCAGCGTCGCGACGCGAGCGGCGAAGAGCGCTGCAAGGAGCGCCGCGACGCCGACGATGACGATCCATGAGCTCGTCGACGTCCTGGCTCTCCGCATCCGCTTGTCGGCGAGGCCGATCCCGAAGCCGATGGCAAGGCCGATCGCGAGCCCGCCGACGTGCGCCGGCCACGAGATGCCGCCGAACAGGAACGTGATCGCGAGGTTGATGCCCACGATGATGAGCAGCGACGGCTGCACGCGACCGACCATGCGCTGCATGCCGATGAGCATGCCGAACAGCGCGTAGATGCCGCCGGATGCGCCCACCACCGCGGAGAGCGGCGTGAACCACGCCACCGCGACAGCGGCGCCCGCCACGCTCACGACGTAGGCGGCGAGGAAGGGCAGCCGACCGATCCGCTGCTCGATCGGAGGCCCGACCATCCACAGCACGAGCATGTTGAAGGCGAAGTGCAGCACGCCGGCGTGCACGAGCGCGTACGTCACGAAGCGCCACGGCTCGAAGAGCGAGTAGGGCAGGAAGTACGCGAACGCCGAGGCGAGCTCGCCGGGCAGGATCTGGAGCACGCCGACGAGCGCCGTCACGGCGAAGATGGCGATCGTGACGGGCGCCGGCTGGGCGAGCCACTGGCGCGCGCGACGACCGACGGCGGTGCGCGGTGCGCCTGCCGCCCGCCGGGTCGCGCGCTGCATGGTCTGCTGCTCGGTGCGCAGCTCTCGCACGCACTCGGGGCAGCGCACGCCGACCGGCGCCTGCTGCTGGCACTCGCCGCAGACCGTCCGGCCGCACCGCTGGCACAGCACCCAGCTGCGGCGGTCGGGGTGCCGGTAGCAGCGGTCGGCTGGCGGCGCGGCGCTCACCTGGGGGTCAGGCCTGCGCGATCTCGACGGACTCGATCACGACGTCCTCGAGCGGGCGATCGCGGCCGTCCGTGGGGACCGCCTGGATCGCGTCGACGACGCGCTGCGATGCCTCGTCCTCGACGATGCCGAAGACCGTGTGCTTGCCCTGCAGCCACGGGGTGGCGACCGTCGTGATGAAGAACTGCGAGCCGTTCGTGCCGCGACCGGCGACCTTGCCGGCGTTCGCCATCGCGAGCACGTAGGGCGCGTTGAAGCCGAGGTCGGGGTGGATCTCGTCGTCGAACTGGTAGCCGGGACCACCCGTGCCCTGCCCGAGCGGGTCGCCGCCCTGGATCATGAAGTCGGGGATGATGCGGTGGAAGACGACGCCGTCGTACAGCGGCGCGGTCGACTTCTCGCCGGTGGCGGGGTGCGTCCACTCGCGCGCGCCCGTGGCGAGCTCGACGAAGTTCTGCACGGTCTTGGGTGCGTGGTCACCGAGGAGGTTGACCTTGATCTCGCCGAGGGTGGTCCGGATCGTCGCGACAGCGGTGTGATGAGCCATGGCTCGATCCTCCCACAGCGAGCCTCTGCGAGCGTCGTGGGATGCGCCCGTTCGACGAGAGCGAAACCGCCCGCGACTGGGTGACGTGCTCAGGAAAACCTGCAAGGATGACGCCCAGGCTTCGACCACGGAAGGACAACATGTCGCTCGAACTCACGCGCAAGCGCGCGAAGGAGATCAAGAAGCTCCGCAAGCAGGCCGACAAGCTCTGGGCTGAGCAGCGCGTCGTCAGCCAGCACGCAGCCCAGATCGCGCGTGAGGCGCGCGACCAGGCCCGCGCCTACGGTGCCGAGTCCCTCATCCCCACCGCCGAGCGCTACGTGCACCGCGGCGTCGACCTGGGTCGCGACCGCCTGTCCCGCGCCTCGCGAGGCTGGAACGCCTCCGTCGTGCCGGTCATCGCATCCGGCCTCGGCTCGGTCGCGGCGATGGCGCAGGTCGCAAAGGACGACCGCGTCAAGCGATCGAGAACGTGCGCCGCTACGCCACGATGCCCGAGCTCGTGCCGGCCAAGCCCGTGAAGACCGGGCCGAACGCCGTGCAGTGGCTGCTGATCGGCGTCGGCGCCGTCGCGGTCGTGAGCGCAGGCTACGCCGCGTGGCAGACGCTGCGGGCCGACGACGACCTGTGGATCCCCGACGCTGAGGACTCCGCGATCGACGCACCGCCGCGACCGGTCGACCAGCCCTCCGGCGGTCTCGCCGACGGGCCCGAGGCCGGCGCTCCGCAGGCCTGACGCCAGCACACCCTGATCGATCGAAGGGGCCCTGCCGAGAGGCGCGGGCCCCTTCGTCGTCGGTGCGTCAGCCCAGGCTGACGCCGATCAGCACGAGGATGCCGCCGCCGAGCAGCAGCCCGCCGGCGATCAGGAAGGCGCGCATCCGCCGCTCCGGCTCGCGTCCGGAGCGCATGGAGCGGATGGCGTCGATCCCGCTGACGAAGCAGCTGGCGACCATGGCGCAGAGGCCGACGACGACGAGCGGATGCATGGGTCAGCGCAGCGGGGAGCCGGCGTCGTGGAGATGGCGCAGCGCCCAGTCGACGGCATGCACGTGCCGCAGCTGCGGCACCGACGCGATCGGGTGCCAGGCGACGTCGTCCGTCGTGCCGTCGCGTTCGACCTCCAGCTCGCCGCCGGTGATCTCGGCGCGGTAGAGGATGCGCAGCGCCTGCATCTCGTCGCCGCGGAGGCTCGTCGAGAGCACCGCCGAGTCGACGCCGAGCAGGCTGGTGAGCCGCACGTCGTAGCCGGTCTCCTCCTTGACCTCGCGCACCGCGCCGTCGGCGGGGTGCTCCCCCGGCTCGACGCCACCACCGGGGAGGGTCCACCCGCTCATGCCGCCCTCGTTCCAGTGCGGCAGCAGGATCTCACCGGCATCGCCATCGCCCCTCGTGATGAGGGCGTAGGCGGCCACTCGCATGCGCATCAGGCCATCCTAGGGCCGGGTCACTGCGCCGGCGGCCGGTGCTCGTCGACGATCTGCGCGTCACGTGGCGCGGCCGATGCGCGCGCTGCATCGCGGTCCGCGGCCTTCCAGCCCGGCGCATCCGGTCCCGGTGCCGGGTCGGCGGGGTCGGCGGTCGGCTCGATGGCCTGCGTCGGCACGAGCTCGCCGACGCCCTCGCCCGGCGGCGTCTGCTCGACCGTGAGCTGGAAGTCGTCGCCGTGCTCGGTGACTCCCGCGACGACCGCCTGCTCGACCGCCGCGTACGCGTAGGCGCGTCGCACGACGACGGGATCCTGCGAGAGGTCCTTCGAGAGCGCGATGGCCATGCCGATCATGATGACCACGAACGGCAGCGCGGCGATGATCGTCACCTGCTGCAGCCCCGTCAGTGCGTCCTCGCCACCGATGAGCAGCATGATGGCGGCGGCGGCGCCGGTCGCGACGCCCCAGAACACGACCGTCTTCCGTGAGGGTCGCAGCGATCCGCGGTGCGAGAGCGTGCCCATGACGATCGAGGCGGCGTCTGCGCCGGAGACGAAGAAGATCGCGACGAGCACCATGACGACGATGGCCGTGATCTGCGCGAGCGGCAGCTCGGCGAGCGCCGTGAAGAGGGTCGCCTCGGGCGTGCCGGAGCTGCCGAGATCGACGCCCGCGAGCTCGAGATCGATGCCGAGCCCGCCGAAGATGGCGAACCACACGAGCGAGACGACCGTCGGCACGAGCAGCACACCCGTGACGAACTGGCGGATCGTGCGGCCGCGCGAGATGCGGGCGATGAACATGCCGACGAACGGCGTCCAGCTGACCCACCACGCCCAGTAGAAGATCGTCCAGCCGGAGAGCCATGCGGCGGTCTCGGGGGTGCTCGCCGCTTCTGTGCGCGCCGCCATCATGGCGAGCTGCTCGAAGTAGCCGCCGACCGTGGTCGGCAGCAGGTTGAGGATGAAGACGGTCGGGCCGACGACGAAGACGAAGAGGGCGAGCACGCCGGCGAGCACCATGTTGATGTTCGAGAGCCACTTGATGCCCCGCGAGACGCCCGAGACCGCGGAGATCACGAACAGCACCGTGAGCACCGTGATGATGACCACGAGCGCGCCGTTGCCGAGCGGTCCCGCGCCCGAGACGATCTCGAGGCCCGAGCCGATCTGCAGCGCGCCGAGGCCGAGCGAGGTCGCCGAGCCGAACAGGGTCGCGAAGATCGCGAAGATGTCGATCGTGCGACCGACAGGGCCCTCCACCGTGCGCTTGCCGAACAACGACGTGAACGCCGCCGAGACGGTGAGCGCCCGCCGCTTGCGGAACACGCTGTAGGCGAGCGAGAGGCCGACGACGGCGTAGATCGCCCACGGGTGCAGCGACCAGTGGAACATCGTCGTCGCCATCGCCGTCCGGACGGCGTGCGCCTCGGTGCCGCCGCCCGTGCCGGGCGGCGGCGTGACGAGGTGGCTGACCGGCTCCGTCACGCCGAAGAAGATGAGACCGATCCCCATGCCGGCCGAGAACATCATGGCGATCCACGAGACGGTGCTGAACTCTGGGTCCTCACCGTCGTCGCCCAGCGGGATCCGGCCGAAGCGGCTCGCGGCGATCCAGACGATGAAGATCACGAAGCCGCTCGCGGCGAGCGCGAAGAGCCAGCCCGTGTTCGCCACGACCCACCCGAGCCCGGCGGCGGACGCCGTGCCGAGCGACTCGGTCGCGACCGCGCCCCAGAGCACGAACGCGAGTGCGACGGCGGCGGCGACGCCGAACACGACCCGGTCGAGCGGGCGCCCGACGGCGTCCTTCGCCGGCACGGGCGGCACGTCGAGCGCCGGGTGGAGCGGCTTCGGGCGACGGTTCGAGCGCTCTCGACGAGGCTTGTGGGGAGGCTCTTCGTGGGTCGTCGTCTCGCTCATCGCATCTCCATCCGTCGTTCCGCTACGCCGCCGGCACGTCAGATCTACGCCTCCGCGACCCCGACACGATAGTAGGAATCTGCTGTGCGCGCGATCCGTGTTCGCTCCGGGCGCGTCAGCGGATGCGCCCGCGCGACCGCACGCGGCTCTCCATCGTGTCTCGCAGCGGGGCGCCGAGGAACAGGCCGAGCGAGGACCCGGCCGCGAGCGCGATGCCGACCGCGCCCGCGCCGATCAGCGTCGCGACGCCGAGCACGAGGCGCTCGGGGTCGCCCTGCGACCCGACGAGCTCGAGCAGCCCGCGGAACACGGCGGAGCCGGGCACCATGGGCACGATCGCCGCGGTGGTGACGGCGATCGATGGCACGTGCAGGCGGTGGGCGATGAGGATGCCGATGAAGCTCGCGACCAGCGCGCCGAGCGCGCTCGCGACCGAGATGCCCAGCCCGGCGGCGTAGCCGGCCAGATATCCCGCCCAGGCGATGCAGCCGAGCGCAGCGCTCACCACGACGGTGCGGAGGCCGGCGCCGTTCCAGATCGCGACCGACACCGCGATGACGAGCACGCCGATGAACTGCAGCGGCACGCTGCCGAGCGACGTGGCATCGCTCGAGACGGCGAAGCCCATGCCCAGTGCCTGCGCGACCGACAGCCCGCCGACGATCCCGATCACCACGCCGAGGGTCAGCAGGGCCAGGTCGAGGATGCGGCCACCCGCCGTGAGCGCGAACCCGTCGATCGCGTCCTGCGCGGCGCCGACCACCGACATGCCGGCGAGCATCAGCACGATGCCGGCGGCGACGATGATCGAGGGCCGGGCGTCCTCGAGCAGGGGCACCCCCAGGTGCGCGAGCCGGCTCGTCGCAGCGGCGATGGCCGTGACGACGAAGGCGCCGACGATCTGCGAGAAGAAGAACGGCACCCGGAGGCGCGACATGAGCCGCTGCGCCATCGCCGCACTGCACGCCGCGATGAACGCCACGACCGTGATGGTCGGCGAGGCGCCGAACAGCAGCGCGACGCCGACGGACAGGAAGCCCTGGGCGAGCACGATGAACGCAGGCCGGTACATGAACGGCGTGCGGCGGATGCCGTGGAACCTCGCGCGAGCCTGTTCGAGCTCGAGGCCGCCCTCGATCTCGGCGACGAGGGCCTGCAGCCGCTGCAGCTTCGAGTGGTCGGGCACGGGCGCTCGCACCACCCGGAGCAGCGTGATCGGCAGGTCGGTGTCGTGACGGTGGTACGAGACGCCGATCGAGTTGTAGGTGACGTCGACGTGGACGGGACGGATGCCCAGCGCACCCGCGACGCGGATCGTCGCCAGCGCCACATCGTTGGCCGACGCCCCGACGGCGGTGAGCGCCTCGGCGATCCGCATCGCGAGGTCGATGACCTTCCGGGCATACACCTCATCGATGGTGAGGAGCGCCTCGGTCATCGGGCGGGACGCGGGGTCGGTGCGGATCGCGCTCACCAGGCGCTGCCGCCAGTCCTTGCGCTGATCCATCCCGCCCATTGTCGCATCCGTCCGGATGCCGCAGCGGACACGGGTGCGCTCGGGGTCGGCTCAGCCCTCCCGCCACTCGTCTCCGGTCAGGTGCGAGCCCGCCTGCGGGCCCATCTGCAGCATCCCGCCATCGACGGGCCACGAGGCGCCGGTGACGTATGCCGCCGCCGGGGAGGCGAGGAACGCGATGACGGCGGCGACCTCGCGCGCGTCACCGGGTCGTCCCAGCGGCACGCCAGGCCGGTGGGTGGAGCGCGGATCCTCGTCCTCCTGACCGGTCATCGCCGTGGCGATCTCGCCGGGAGCGACGCAGTTCGCCGTGATGCCGTGCTGGCCGAGCTCGAGCGCGATCGTCTTCATGAGGCCGCCGAGGCCGTGCTTCGCGGCGTCGTACGCGCTCGAGCCCACGCGCGGCTGGTGCTCGTGCACGCTCGTCACGGCGATGAGCCGACCGCCGCCGCCGCCCGCCACCATGCGCCGGGCGGCGGCCTGCAGACAGGCGAACGCCCCGTCGAGGTCGGTCGCGAGCACCATGCGCCACTCGCTCATCGACAGGTCGAGGAAGGGCACGCTCGCTCCGACGCCGGAGTTGTTGACGAACACGTCGAGGCCGCCGAGCCGCTCGGCGAGGTCGTCGACCACTCCCCCGACGCCCTCGAGATCGGTGGTGTCGAGGCGCGCGACCACCGCGCGGCGGCCGTGCTCGCGGACCTCCTCCGCGGTGCGCTGGGCGCCGGCCTCGTCCTCGTGCCACGTGATGCCGACGTCCATGCCTCCGGCCGCGAGCGCCACGGCGGTCGCGCGGCCGATCCCCGAGTCGGAGCCGGTCACGATGGCGGAGCGGGGCGTGAATTCCATGGTCGAGCCTCCTGTCGCTGTCGCGGAAGGCAAGGGTACGCGCGCGGCTCGGGGACGCAGAAGACCCCCGGCTGCGGGGCCGGGGGTCTGACTGTGGAGCCTGGGAGAATCGAACTCCCGACATCCTGCTTGCAAAGCAGGCGCTCTACCAACTGAGCTAAGGCCCCGTGGCGGCGAAGCCATGGGAGTTGTGCGTGGTGGGGCTACCTGGACTCGAACCAGGGACCTCTTCGTTATCAGCGAAGCGCTCTAACCGCCTGAGCTATAGCCCCGAGCACAAGCATCGACTCTACCAGAAGGATCGCGATGCTCGGCACTGTGCCGGCCACGGGGGACCCGGTCACTGGTTGGCGAAGCCCACCTGCAGCCCGCCGGTGATGCGCACCGAGAGGTTGTAGAGCACCGCGATGACCGCACCCAGCACCGTGATCACGACGAAGTTCAGCACCGCGACGAGCAGCGTGAACATCATCACCTGCGGCAGCGAGATGATCGACGTGATGGCGAACTCGGGCTGCGCCAGGATGTCCTGGAGCACCTCGTCGATCTTGCCGAACAGGCCGACGACCTGCAGCAGCGTCCACATGACGAACGTCACCACGAGCTGCACGATGCCGAGCACGAGACCGAGCACCGCCGACACCTTCATGGCCGACCAGAAGTCGATGTGCACGAGCCGCAGGCGCACCTGCTTGCTGGATCCGCCGCGCCGAGGCGTCTTGCTCGTCAGCTTCTCGGCGATGCTCATCCGTCGGTCTCCTCGGTGGACTCATCGGCCTCGACGGCCTCGGGCGCGGCCGCGTCCGTGGCGTCAACGATAGCGCCATCCGCCTCGGCGACCGCTGCATCCACGGCCTCGGCAGCGGCCTCGGCGGCGTCCTCGACGTGGGCGACCTCGTCGGCGACGGCCTCCTCCTCGACCTCGCGCTCGATGTTGCGGGCGATCGAGATCACCAAGTCGGTGGTCGACTTCTCGGCGAACTGCACGCCCATGGTCGTGCGGCCGGTCGCTCGCACCTCATCGACGTGCGAGCGGATCACCTTGCCGGACGCGCGGATGAGGAGCAGCTCCTCGCCGTCGCCGACGATCGTCGCGCCCACGAGGGCGCCGCGGTCGTGGTCGCCCGACGAGAAGGTGAGCACGCCCTGCGTGCCGCGGCCCTTGGACGGGTAGTCGGCGACCGGCGTCTTCTTGCCGAAGCCCTGCTCGGTCACGACGAACACGTAGCCCTCGGCGCCGATCACCATCGCCGCGAGCGCCTCGTCGCCGTCGCGGAGGCGGATGCCCCTGACGCCGCCGGTGTTGCGGCCCATCGGACGCAGTGCCTCGTCCGTGGCAGCGAAGCGCGCGGCGCGACCCGACTTCGTCACCACGAGGATCTCGTCCGATGCATCCGCGAGCATCGCCGAGATGAGCCGGTCGCCCTCGGCGAGGTTGATGGCGATGATGCCGCCCGTGCGGTTCGTGTCGTAGAGCTCGAGACGGGTCTTCTTGACCTGGCCGTCGCGCGTCGCGAGCACGAGGTACTCGGCCTGCGCGTAGTCACGCAGCGTCAGCACGGTCTGCACCCGCTCGTCCGGCTGGAAGGCGAGCAGGTTCGCGACGTGCTGCCCCTTCGCATCACGGCCGGCCTCGGCGACCTCGTAGGCCTTCATGCGGTAGACGCGGCCGAGGTTGGTGAAGAACAGCATCCAGTCGTGCGTCGAGTTGACGCTGAAGTGCTCGACCACGTCGTCGCTGCGCAGCTGCGCGCCGCGCACGCCCTTGCCGCCGCGGTGCTGCGCCCGGTACTGGTCGATGCGGGTGCGCTTGATGTAGCCGCCGTTCGTGAGGCTGACGACGACCTGCTCCTCCGGGATCAGGTCCTCCATCGACACGTCGCCGCCGTAGCCGTGCATGATCTCGGTGCGGCGGTCGTCGCCGTGCTTGTCGACGATCTCGGTGAGCTCCTCGACGATGATCGCGCGCTGTCGCACGGGGCTCGCGATGATCTCCTTGTAGTCGGCGATGCGCACGGTGAGCTCCTCGGCCTCGTCGTGCACCTTCTGCCGCTCGAGGGCAGCGAGCCGCCGCAGCTGCATCTCGAGGATCGCGCTCGCCTGCTCGGCGTCGATCTCGAGCAGCTCCATGAGCCCGTCGCGCGCGGCCTCGGTCGTGGACGACCGGCGGATGAGCGCGATCACCTCGTCGAGCGCGTCGAGGGCCTTGAGGTACGCCTCGAGGATGTGCATGCGCGCCTCGGCCTTGGCGAGGCGGAACTGCGTGCGGCGCACGATGACCTCGACCTGGTGGTCGGCCCAGTGCGTGATGAAGCCGTCGATCGAGAGCGTGCGGGGCACGCCGTCGACGATCGCGAGCATGTTCGCGCCGAAGTTCTCCTGCAGCTGCGTGTGCTTGTAGAGGTTGTTGAGCACGACCTTCGCGACCGCGTCGCGCTTGAGCGTGATGACGAGGCGCTGGCCAGTGCGGCCGGACGTCTGATCCTCGAGGTTCGCGATGCCGTGCAGCTTGCCGTCCTTCACGAGGTCGGCGATGCGCACCGCGAGGCGGTCGGGGTTCACCTGGTACGGCAGCTCGGTGACCACGAGCGCCGTGCGCCCCTGGATCTCCTCGACCGTCACCACGCCGCGCATCGCGATCGAGCCGCGACCCGTGCGGTAGGCCTCCTGGATGCCCTTGGTGCCGAGGATCTGGGCGCCGGTCGGGAAGTCGGGACCGTGGATGCGCTGCAGCAGCGCCGCCTGCAGCTCCTCCTTCGACGCATCCGGGTGCTCGAGGTGCCAGATCGCGCCCGCCGCGACCTCGCGCAGGTTGTGCGGGGGGATGTTCGTGGCCATGCCGACGGCGATGCCGACGGAGCCGTTGACGAGCAGGTTGGGGAACCGCGCCGGCAGCACGGCGGGCTCCTGCGTGCGCCCGTCGTAGTTGTCCTGGAAGTCGACGGTGTCCTCGTCGATGTCGCGCACCATCTCCATGGCCAGCTGCGACATCTTCGTCTCGGTGTATCGAGGGGCGGCGGCCTCGTCGTCGCCGGCGGAGCCGAAGTTGCCCTGGCCGAGCGCCAGCGGGTAGCGGAGGCTCCACGGCTGCACGAGGCGCACGAGCGCGTCGTAGATCGCCGAGTCGCCGTGCGGGTGGAACTGGCCCATGACGTCGCCGACCACGCGCGAGCACTTCGAGAACGCCTTGTCGGGACGGTAGCCGCCGTCGTACATCGCGTAGATGACGCGACGGTGCACGGGCTTCATGCCGTCGCGCACCTCGGGCAGCGCGCGTCCGACGATGACGCTCATCGCGTAGTCGAGGTACGACCGCTGCATCTCGAGCTGCAGATCGACCTGCTCGATGGCGCCGTGGTCCGGCGCGTCGCGGTCGATGGGCTCGGCGGGGGTGGTGTCAGTCAATGGGTGCCTCGGTTCTGCGAGTGCGGATGCGTGGGGGGTGACGTCGGGGAGGGAGGTTCCGGGGGTCTCGATACGCGCGGCTTCGCCGTGCTACTCGACCTTGAGGCCTCCGCGCTCAACGCCGCTCCGCGGCATTGAGCGCTGCGGCCTCAAATGTCCAAGAAGCGGACGTCGCGCGCGTTCTTCTGGATGAAGGAGCGGCGCGCTTCGACGTCCTCGCCCATCAGGGTCGAGAAGATCGAGTCGGCCACGGCGGCGTCGTCCATCGTCACCTGCTTCAGGGTGCGGGTCTTCGGGTCCATGGTCGTCTCCCACAGCTCGGCGTAGTTCATCTCGCCCAGGCCCTTGTAGCGCTGCACACCGTTGTCCTTGGGGATGCGCTTGCCGCCGGCGGCGCCGCTCGCGATCATCGCGTCGCGCTCGCGGTCGCTGTAGGCGTACTCGTGCTCGGCGTTCGACCACTTGATCTTGAACAGCGGCGGAGCTGCGAGGTAGACGTAGCCCTTGTCGATCAGCGGCCGCATGTAGCGGAACAGCAGCGTGAGCAGCAGCGTCGTGATGTGCTGCCCGTCGACGTCGGCATCGGCCATCAGCACGATCTTGTGGTACCTGGCCTTCTCGGGGTCGAAGTCCTCGCCGAGCCCGGCACCGAACGCCGTGATCATCGACTGGATCTCGGCGTTGCCGAGCGCGCGGTCGAGTCGCGCCTTCTCGACGTTGAGCACCTTGCCCCGCAGCGGCAGGATCGCCTGCCGGTAGGGGTCGCGCCCCTGCACGGCCGAACCGCCTGCGGAGTTGCCCTCCACGATGAAGATCTCCGAGATGGTCGGGTCCTTCGACTGGCAGTCCTTGAGCTTGCCGGGCATGCCGCTCGACTCGAGCAGGCCCTTGCGGCGCGTCTGCTCGCGAGCCTTGCGCGCGGCGAGCCGAGCCATGCCGGCCTGGATGGCCTTGCGGATGATCTCCTTGGCGGAGGCGGGGTTCGACTCGAACCAGTGGCCGAGCTGCTCGCCGGTGACGCGCTGGACGAACGACTTCGCCTCGGTGTTGCCGAGCTTGGTCTTCGTCTGGCCCTCGAACTGCGGCTCGCCGAGCTTCACCGAGACGATCGCGGTGAGGCCCTCGCGCACATCCTCACCGGTGAGGTTCTCGTCCTTCTCCTTGAGCTGGTTCGTCTGCCGGGCGTAGCGGTTGACGAGCGTCGTGAGCGCAGCCCGGAACCCCTCCTCGTGGGTGCCGCCCTCGTGCGTGTTGATGGTGTTCGCGTAGGTGTACACGGCCTCCTGGTAGGAGCCGGTCCACTGCATCGCGATCTCGACCGAGATGCGGCGCTCCTTGTCCTCCGACTCGAAGTCGATGATCTCCGGGTGCACCGGCTCCGACTTCTTCGACTCGTTGAGGTAGGCGACGTAGTCCTTGAGGCCCTGCTCGTAGAGGAACTCGTCGGAGCGCTGCACGGGAGCCGCACTGTCGTCGCCGTCGGGCTGGATCAGCGCCTCGGGCCGGAGGTCCTCGAGCGCGATGCGCAGCCCCTTGTTGAGGAACGCCATCTGCTGGAAGCGCTTCGCGAGCGTCTCGTAGTCGAACTCGACGGTCTCGAAGATGTCGGTGCTCGGCCAGAAGGTGAGCGTGGTGCCGGTGGTGTCGGCCTTCTCACCCGTCACGAGCGGGCCGTCGGGCTCGCCGACCGAGAACGACTGGCGGTGCACGTGGCCCTGGCGGCGGATCTCGACCTCGAGCTTCGACGAGAGCGCGTTCACGACCGACGAGCCCACGCCGTGCAGGCCGCCGGAGACCGCGTAGCCACCCCCGCCGAACTTGCCGCCTGCGTGCAGCACCGTGAGCACGACCTCGAGGGTCGACTTCGAGGGGTCGCTCGAGTGCGGGTCGACCGGGATGCCGCGGCCGTTGTCGGCCACCCGGATGCCGCCGTCGGGCAGGATGGTCACCTCGATGTTGTCGCAGTGGCCGGCGAGCGCCTCATCGACGGCGTTGTCGACGATCTCGTAGACGAGGTGGTGGAGGCCGCGAGGACCGGTGGAGCCGATGTACATGCCGGGGCGCTTGCGCACCGCCTCGAGACCCTCGAGGATCTGGATCTGGTCGGCGCCGTAGTCGCCTTGCTCGCGCTGCTCTCGGGTCTGATCCTCGGGCCGTGCATCCTGCTCGTTCGCCATCGCTCCTGCGTCCGCCTTCCGCGCCACCACCGGGGGCAGCGCAACCCTCCGATTCTACCCCGGATCGCGTCGGAGCGCCGCGACGAACGCGCCTCTGAGCCACGATCTCGACTTCCGAGGACAGAACACACCGCCGAAGTCGAGTTCTGATGCTCAGGAGGCCTTCAACGGCCGTTCCGGGCACGCTCTTGCGGGAGGACGATCCCCCGGTCAGAACCGTCGGCGCCCGACGTGTTCGCCGTGCACCCGGTCGACGCGTCAGCGGTCGGCGTCGCTCCGACGCGTCGGCGCGACCACGCGGATGACCGCGGAGTCGTCGAGCTCGCCCAGCCCCTGCGCCTCGCCGAGCAGGAAGAGCTGCTCCGCGGCGGCCGCGACCGGCACCGCGAGATGCGCCTTCCGGGCGGCGTCGCCGACGATGCCGAGGTCCTTCACGAAGATGTCGAGCCGGCTCAGCACGGCCGCCCCGCCCTCGTCGTACGCCTGCAGCGCGCGAGGGCCCCGGTTGCCGAGCATGAAGGAGCCGGCCGCACCCGCGGTGAGCGCCTCGAGCGTGCGCTCCCGGTCGAGGCCGAGCGCGTCGGCGAGCGCGAGCGCCTCGGCGGCGGCGGCGATGTGCACCCCGCACAGCAGCTGGTTCACGGTCTTGAGCGCCTGCCCGTCCCCCGGCCGGTCGCCCACGACCGAGAGCGTCGACGCGAGCTGCTCGAGCACCGGCCTCGCGACCTCGAGCGCGGCGGGCGTCGCGCCGACCACGATGAGCAGGTCGCCCTCGGCCGCGCGCACCGGGCCGCCGGAGAGCGGGGCGTCGACGAGGGCGGCGCCGACGGCGTCGAGCCGCTCGGCGATCTCCGCGATGCCATCGGTCCCGACCGTGCTCGTGAGGATCACGACCGCGCCCTCGTCGAGGTGCCCGGCGAGCCCGGCGTCGCCGAACAGCAGGTCGCGCAGCTGCTCGCCCGTGCGCACAGCGACGATCACCGCGCGTGCACCGGCGACGGCGGCCACAGCGGAGTCGGTCGGCGTCACGCCGTGCTCAGCGGCGAGCTCGAGCCGCTGCTGCGCGATGTCGAAGCCTCGGGTGTCGAACCGCTCCGCGAGCCTCGCGGCCATGGGCAGGCCCATGGCGCCGAGGCCGATGACTGCGACGGTGGTGGTCATGGTGCTCTCCTCGAGTGGGGTGGCGGTCAGTCGGCGAGTGTGCGGACGACGAGCGCGAGCGACCCGGGCTCGCCGACGTTGCCGGCGAAGACGACGTAGGGGATGCCGACAGCAGGGCCGACCTGCGGCTGCCAGAGCGAGACGATGCCGGGCAGCATCGGGCCGACGACCTGTGCACGACGGATCTGCAGGGCCTCGGACGCGACGTCGCTCGATGTGATGCCGCCCTTGGCGATGACGAATCTGGGCGGCGCCGCCTCGAGCACGCGAGCGACGAGCTCCACGAGCCCGGATGACACGCGGCGTGCGATCTCCAGGCTCTCCTCCCCGTCGCGACCGGTGACGAGCTCGCGGCTCGTGTGGACGATCACCGTGCCCGACTCGATCGCGCTCGCCACCGCATCCGCCCGCTCGTCCAGGTGGGCCTCGCGGCGCTCGTCGATGAGCGAGCGCACGTCGAGCTCGATCGTCACGGTGTCGGGCCGGTCGGCCTGGAGCGCGGCGAGCTGGGCCGTGGTGAGCGGCACGTGGCTGCCGACCACGACGAGCCCGCCGCGGTCGTGCACCATCTCGATGCGGTCGGCGGTGACGGGGCTCGCGATGTCCTGGCCGATGTGCGCGCGCAGGTAGGGAGGCCCGATGCGCAGCAGGTTCGTGATCCCCTCCTTGTCGAGCGCGTGCAGCGCGAGCGCCACCTGCCGCATGTCGTGCTCGTCGACCACGTCGACTGCGACGACCGTGCCGGCCGGCAGGTCGCGCAGGAAGGCGGTGACAGCCTCCGTGCCCGCGCGGATGATGTCGAGCGTGAGCGCGGCGACGTCGTCGCGGCGGATGCGTCCGGCTGTCTTCTCCTCGACCCAGTCCCTGAGGTCCGAAGAGCGGTAGCCGAAGGTGGCGTCCGCGGCGAAGGCGGTCTCGCCCACCGGGGTCGCCTCGCCGTCGACGACCCAGTAGTGGACGGAGTCGACGGTGATGCGGCCGGCGTCCGGGAACGCGGGCACCAGCATGACGAGGTCGGGAGCCGCGCCCGTGTGCTCGGCGGCCGCGGCGCTCAGCACGTCGGTCTCGAGCGGGAAGTGCCCGCGCAGCGTCGAGTCGCTGCGGCTGACGAACGAGACGCGCTTGCCGGCGCGCGCGGCAGCGGCGACAGCGACAGCCACGACCTCGCGGCCTCGCGCCGCGGCGTCGTCCTCGTCGAGCGAGCGGGTGTTGGTCAGCACGTAGACCGCGGGCGCGGACTGCGCGAGCGCCCAGTCGAGGTCGTCGTCCTCCCAGCGGGTGAGCACCGGCAGCCCCGCGACCGACTGCGTGCCGGTGGGGTCGTCGTCGAGCACGACGAACACGAGATCGTCGCTGCGCGAGGCCGCGACCGCGGCCGCGGGGATGTCGAGCGCCGCAGGAGCAGTCGCCAGCAGGTCGTCCAGGTGCACGTGAACTCCTTCGTTCGCGGGGCCCTAGCGGACCGCTCGTTGTCTGATATCAGACATGATCGGGCGCGAGCGCCCGGATGTCAACCGCGCACGCTCAATCCTGCACGAGCGAGACGAGGTCGTCGCGTGTCTGCATCATGTGGTGCCACATCGCGTCGCGGGCGGCGATCGAACCGCCGTCGCGGATGGCGTCGAGCAGCCTGCCGTGCTCGGCGATCGCGTGCTCGCGGATGTCGGGCACGGCGCTCGTCTCGCCGCGCGTCTCCTCGAGCATCGACGTGAGCGGCAGCATCGCGGCGATGAGGATGCGGTTGTCGGCCGCGTGCAGGATCGTGTCGTGGAACTCGAGGTCGGCAGCCACGAACGCCTCGACGTCGCCGGCCTCGTGGTGCTCGACCATGCGGTCGAGCGAGGCCTGGAGCGCGTCCAGGTGCTCTGACGTGCGGCGCTCGGCCGCGAGCTGCGCGGCCCCGGTCTCGATCATCACGCGCACCTCGAGCAGCTCGAACGACGACCGGCGTCGCTGCCCCGCGCTGCGCGCGTGGCGCACCACGGCATCCATGCCCGTCCACTCGGAGACGGGGGCGATGCGGTGGCGGCTGCCGGGCACCTGCACGATGACGCCCTGGGCCTGCAGCAGCCGCACCGCCTCGCGGAGCGTGAGCCGCGAGACGCCGAACTCGGCGGCGAGCTGACCCTCGGGCGGCAGCTGCTCCCCCGCGGTCAGCGTGCCGGCGATGATCGCGTCCAACAGCTGGTCGACGGCGTCCTGGGTGCGCGAAGGCCTCGGCATTGCTCCTCCTCGAGCGTAGATGTCAGACAGCCTACTCACCCTTGCAGGGGTCGATCCGGCGGCTACCCCCAGGTGTCGCGCGGTCCGCGACCCGGCACCGAGCGCCGCCCGCGCGAGAAGCTGGGCAGGCTCGGGCCGACGAACTCGACCCGCTCGAGGCCGCAGTCCGGGAAGCGGGCCAGGATGCGCGTGGTCGTCTCCGCTCGCAGGATCCGCATCTGCTGGGTCCACGCCGTCGACGCGCAGCGCACGGTCAGCACGCCCTCGTCGAAGGACACGGGCTCGGTGCGGTCGGCGTTCTCCTCGCCGACGAGCTCGCTCCAGTGCGTGATGACGTCCGCTCGAGCGAGTGTCGCGGTCCAGCCCCGGTCGTCTGCGAATCCGACCAGCACGTCGCCGAGCGCACGCGGGTCGCGGCCCTTCCCGAAGGGCACCGAGGCGCCCGGCTCGCGCCTCGACCTCCGGCGGCCGTCGCGCGAGACCAGCTCCGGGTCGCCGAACTTCGCCTTGAGCCGGAGCCAGACCCGCTCCGGCTCGCTCGCCGCCAGCTCACGCATCGTCCACCCCCGCGGCGTCGACCACGGCGCTGTCCGCCGCGGCACTGTCGAGCGCAGCGCTCTCCACGACCAAGCCGGCGTCGATCCGGATGCGGTGGTCGCGCAGCGCACCCGGCACGTCGTCCTCGACCGCGGCGGTGATCAGCACCTGCTCGAAGGCGCCCGCCGCCTCGGCGAGGCGCTGCCGTCGCCCGGCGTCGAGCTCGGCGAACACGTCGTCGAGGATCATCACGGGGTCACCGCCCGAGCCGTCGCGCAGCAGCTCCGCGGAGGCGAGCTTGAGCGCGAGCGCGAACGACCAGGACTCCCCGTGGCTCGCGTAGTGCCGGGCGAGGAGGTCGTTGAGATGCAGCTCGAGGTCGTCGCGGTGGGGCCCGACGAGGCTCACGCCGCGCTCGAGCTCGTCCCGCCTGCGCTCGGCCAGCAGCGATCGGAACGCGTCCGCGTCATCCGGCACGTTCGTCACGAGCGCGATGCGCGCCGCATGCTCATCCCCCGCGACCACCCGGTAGGCGGCGTCGACGTGCGGCGCGAGGTCGGCGACGAGCGCCCGGCGAGTGCGCATCACCTCGAGCCCGAGATCGATGAGGCGCCCGTCCCACACCTCGAGCGTCGTG
The DNA here is from genome assembly GCF_049844935.1 of Agrococcus sp. DT81.2. Taxonomy (NCBI): domain Bacteria; kingdom Bacillati; phylum Actinomycetota; class Actinomycetes; order Micrococcales; family Microbacteriaceae; genus Agrococcus; species Agrococcus sp. DT81.2. Next base: position 381,127 of record NZ_JBNCLZ010000002.1, read on the forward strand.
AGGTCGTCGGGCCGCAGCCGCGCCGCGCGGGCGCTCTTCAGCAGCGAGTTGCGCTGCTTGAGCACCCGGTCGAGGTCGCTGTGCACGCCGGCGAGGCGCGGAGCACGCATGACGGCCAGCTCGTCGAGGAAGCGGCGCCTGCCCGAGGGGTCGGCGCGCACGAGCTGCAGGTCCTCAGGACTGAAGAGCACCGCCTGCAGGTAGCGGGGCAGGTCACGGATGCGCAGGTTCTGCCCGTTCGCCTGCGCGCGATTGGCGCCCTTGGCGTTGAGCTCGACGTCGAGCTGGAACGCTCGCTCGTCGTTCGTGACCGAGCAGCGGATGATCGCGCGCTGCTCCCCCGCGCGGATGAGCGCGATGTCGGTCGGCACGCGGTGGCTCGAGCCGGTCGCGATCCACACGAGGGACTCGACCATGTTCGTCTTGCCCTGCCCGTTGCGCCCGACAAGCAGGTTGGCGCCGGGCTCGAACGCGACGTCCGCCGTGGCGTAGTTGCGGAAGTCGGTCAGCGCGAGTCGGCTGACGCGCACCTAGGCCTTCTTGACCGAGTGGCCGCCGAACTGGTTGCGCAGCGCGGCGACCGCCTTCATCGCCGGGCTGTCGTCCTGCCGGGACTCGAACCGCGCGAACAGCGAGGCCGAGATCGCCGGCATCGGCACCGCGTTCGCGATCGCCTCCTCGACCGTCCAGCGCCCCTCGCCGGAGTCGTCGACATAGCCCTCGATCTCGGAGAGGTCGTCGTCCTCGTCGAGCGCGCGAACCATCAGGTCGAGCAGCCAGGAGCGCACGACCGTGCCGCGCTGCCACGCCTTGAAGCTGCCGGCGACGTCGTGCACGAGCTCCTTGCGCTCGAGCAGCTCGAAGCCCTCCGCGTAGGCCTGCATGAGCCCGTACTCGATGCCGTTGTGCACCATCTTCACGTAGTGCCCGGCGCCCGTGGGGCCGGCGTGCACGAAGCCCTCCTCGCGCGGTCCCTCCGGTCGGAGCGCGTCGAACACCGGCAGCAGCTCGTCGACGTCGGCCTTGTCGCCGCCGACCATGAGGCCGTAGCCGTTCTCCAGGCCCCAGACGCCGCCCGAGACGCCCACGTCGACGAAGCGGATGCCGCGCTCGGCGAGCTGCGCCGCGTGGCGCTCGTCCTCGGTGAACCGGGAGTTGCCGCCGTCGATCACGAGGTCGCCGGCGGACAGCTTCTCGCCGAGCTCGGTGACCACGGCATCCGTGATCTCACCGGCCGGCACCATGGCCCAGACGATGCGCGGCGCCGGCAGCGCCGCGATGAGCTCGTCGACGCTCGCGACGTCGGTGACCTCGGGATTGCGGTCGAAGCCGGTCACCTCGATGCCGGCGGCGCGCAGTCGGGTGCGCATGTTGCCGCCCATCTTGCCGAGTCCGATCAGGCCGATGTGCGTCATGGTGCTCCCTCGAGCTCGCGGCTAGCGCAGCAGCAGGTTGGGCTGCAGCAGGTACTTGAAGTCGGTGGCCTCGGCGTCGTCGCGCGAGGTCTGGCCGCGGATCAGCATCGGGCCGGGCTTGTTCGTGTTCTCGGAGTGCGTGAACGCGATGCGCACGAACTCGGAGTGGGTCGCCTGGATGCCGTCGATGAGCAGCTGCGGCTTGATCGAGAGCACGATCTCGTCGCCCTGCAGCACGGCGTCGATGATCTCGGAGGCCTGGGCCTGCTCGGAGCCGATCGCCTCAAGCTGTGCCTGGCCGTCGCTGAACGTGTAGCGGATGGCCGCCTCGGCGTCGAGCACGAGCTGCACGCGGCGCGTGGCGTCGACGAGCTCCGCGGTGTTGACGACGGCGTGATGCTCGACCTGCTCAGGGAACAGCCGGCGCACGGGCGGGTAGTTGCCCTTGATGAGCAGGCTCGTGACGGTGCGGTCGGCGGTCGAGAAGGCGATCTGCTGCCGCTCCCCCGCCTCGCTCATCGTGATCTCGATCCGCTCTGCGCCGCCGAACGTGCGGCCGACCTCGGTGAGGGTGCGGGCGGGCACGAGGGACGTGAGTGCATCGGTCTGCGCGCCGGCATCCCACGGGATGCTGCGGACCGAGACGCGGTAGCGGTCGGTCGCGATGAGCGTCAGCACGTTGTCGGCGGCCTCGAGCTGCACGCCCGTGATGACCGGCGTGACGTCCTCGCGGGAGGCCGAGATCGCGACCTGCGAGATGGCCTCCGCGAAGGCCTTGCCCTCGACGACGCCCGTGCGGCCCTCGACGGTCGGGACCGTCGGGTACTCCTCGAGCGGCATCTTGGCGAGCGAGAAGTTCGAGTTGCCGCAGCGGATCGACACCTTCTGGCCGTCGTCCTCGATGCGGACCTCGCGCTGCGGCAGCTTCGCTGCGATGTCGCTCATCATCTTGCCGGAGACGAGCACGACGCCCTCGGTGTCGACCGCGGCCTGCACCGACGTGCGTGCCGACGACTCGAAGTCGAAGGACGAGAACACCACGCCTTCGGCGGTGGCCTCGATGCGGACACCGCTGAGGATGGGCATCGTCGGCCGCTGCGGGAGCAGCTTGACGGCGAACGACACGGCGTCGCTGAAGACATCGCGATTGATGACGAACTTCACTCGGCATCCTCCTTCGGTGGCACGTGGCCCTGCTGGGCAGAGGCCGCACGGCAGGGCGTGCACGGCGCTGTCGATTCTGGCACAGGGTTGTCATCCGCCGACCCCAGCGCCGACGCCGTTCGACGCTCATGGTTGGTGACTCGCCGGATCATCATCATCGAAACCTGTCATTCATAACCCCTGTGGGTTCTGTGGATGACTCACCTCCTCGCCGTCGCCCGATTGGGAACTACAAGAGTGGAAGTTGTTGAGCGGCTGTTGACGCGCATCCACAGATCGGTGGACTCGGCGCGGGCATGGTGGTCCGCCGTCCACAGTTCCCGTCGCCGTTGTCCACAGGCTCGCCGACGCCGTCCACACCCGAACCACATGAACTGCACGTTGAAGGTTCTGATGCCGAAGCGCTCAATGCGACGCAGTCGCGTTGAGCGCGGAGGCAGCAAGGTCGAGTAGCAGCCGGCGAAGCCGGCCGCGTATCGAGACCCGTCCGTCGACGCCGGCGCGATCTCGATACGCGGCCGTGCTGGCGCACGGCAGCTACTCGATCAACGGGAAGAGGTGCCGCCGCACGGCAGCTACTCGATCAACGGGAAGAAGTGCCGCCTCACGGCAGCTACTCGATCCCGGGAAGGGGCGTACGGCGCCCTACCTTGAGACCGACCGGATCCTCGACGTCAGCTCGGTCACCTGCGTGTACACCGAGCGGCGCTCCTGCATGAGCTTCTCGATCTTCTTGTTCGCGTACATGACCGTGGTGTGGTCGCGGTTGCCGAACAGCTGGCCGATCTTCGGCAGCGACATGCTCGTCATCTCGCGGCAGAGGTACATCGCGATCTGCCGCGCCAGCGCGATCGTCTGCGATCGCGACGAGCCGTGCAGATCCTCGACGGTGAGGCGGAAGTAGGCGGCAGTGTGGCTGATGATGTCGCTCGGCGACACCACTGCCTCCTCGTCGAACGAGAAGAGGTCCTTGAGCACCGTCTGGGCGAGCTCCATCGTCACGGGCAGCCGGTTGAGGCTCGCGAAGGCGGTGACGCGGATGAGGGTGCCCTCGAGCTCCCGGATGTTCGACTGCACCTTGTCGGCGATGACCGAGAGCACCTCTGCCGGGATCTGGATGCGCTCGGCCTCCGCCTTCTTGCGGAGGATCGCGATGCGGGTCTCGACGTCCGGCAGGGTCACGTCGGTGATGAGCCCCCACTCGAAGCGACTCACCATGCGCCCCTCGAAGCCCTGCAGGTGCTTCGGCGCGACATCCGAGGTGATGACGACCTGCTTGTTGTGGTCGTGCAGCGTGTTGAAGGTGTGGAAGAACGCCTCCTGCGTCGACTCCTTGCCGCGCAGGAACTGGATGTCGTCGATGAGCAGCACGTCGACCTCGCGGTAGCGCTGCTGGAACGACTGGTTCAGGTTGTTGGCGATCGAGTTGATGAAGTCGTTCGTGAACTCCTCGCTCGACACGTAGCGCACCCGGATGCCCGGGTACATGCCCTCGGCGTAGTGGCCGATCGCGTGGAGCAGGTGCGTCTTGCCGAGGCCCGAGTCGCCGTAGATGAAGAGCGGGTTGTAGGCCTTGGCCGGCGTCTCGGCGACGGCCAGCGCGGCGGCGTGCGCGAACCGGTTCGAACCGCCGATGACGAAGTTGTCGAAGACGTACTTCGGGTTGAGCCGCGAGTCGACACGGCGCGAGGACTGCTCCGAGGGCTCGCGCTCGAACGAGGCGATCGGCGAGACGGTGGGCTCCGAGCCCGGGTCGTCGATGACGTCCGGCAGCGGCTCCTCGCGCTCGAGCTCGAGGTTCACGACGATCTTGAACGACGCGATGTCCACAGCGTTGTCCACAAGTGAGTCGGTGATGGGAACGCGCAGCCGCTGCTCGAGCATGTCGCGCGTGAGGTCGTTCGGCACCTCGAGGTAGAGCACCGAACCCATGACTCCCTGCGGCTCCACAAGGTCCAAGAACCCGCGCAACGACGGGGGAATCCGCGCATCGCCCTCGAGGGTCGCCAGGACGGAGGACCAGAGCTGTCCGGTTCGGGGGTCCGGGGCCATCGGGATGCGGTTCCTGTTCGGTGCTGTGGACGGGGTGTGCTGTCCACACCATTATCCACAGGTGAGCGAATGAGAGATCCGCGCTTCGCGCTGCTCCCCGGGCACCTGCCGCGGCGCGGATCCCAAGAGTCTGCACGCATAGCGCACACCTCGCAAGTCCCGGCATCATGGGCACGGCGTGGCGCATCCGCCGTCGTGCCTCCGTTGACCGAATGCCAGGACTCGCGTATGATTGCCAGGTTGCCGCGCCCGTCGTGCGGCGCATCGTCGAGCCTCGCAGCTCGACCAGACGACTTACGGCGCGCTCGCGCCGGACCACGGGAGAATCACCATGAGCAAGCGCACGTTCCAGCCGAACAACCGCCGTCGCGCCAAGAAGCACGGCTTCCGCCTCCGCATGCGCACGCGTGCCGGTCGCGCCATCCTGGCCGCGCGTCGCGCCAAGGGCCGCACCGAGCTGTCGGCGTAGCCGAAGAGGTGCTCGCGAAGGCGAACCGGATCGTGCGTGGCGACGACTTCCGTCGCATCGTGCGCACCGGTCGCCGCGCGGGCGGCCCATTCGCGGTGGTGCACCGCGCGAAGCCCGAAGCGGCAGTCAGCCGCTTCGGGTTCATCGTGTCCAAGCAGGTCGGCAACGCCGTGATCCGCAACCGCGTGAAGCGGCGCCTCAGCGAGATCGTCAGAGCGGAGCTCGACTCGATCGAGACGGCCGACATCGTCATCCGTGCACTGCCAGCGGCGGGCAGCGCCGACTTCGCTACACTGAGGGCCGGCATTGCGCCGCTGCTGGTGCGTCGGTCATGAGTCGGAGCCTGATGAGGCTGGGACTGCTTCCTCGCAACATCTGTGTCGCGATCCTCGTCGCCTATCGCGCGGTGATCTCACCGCTCTACGGCGACGTGTGCCGCTACTACCCCAGCTGCTCGAGCTACGCCCTCCAGGCCATCCAGCAGCACGGAGTGGTCCGCGGCATCTGGTTGGGCGCTCGACGCATCCTGCGCTGCCACCCCTGGGCGGCCGGTGGAGTGGATGACATCCCTGAGCCGCACTCGCGGTTCGCAACGACTCGAGCGGGGTTCGTCCTCGCTCGCAAGGAGCAGTGACAGCTTGGACATCTTCGCCCTGCTGATGTGGCCCATCAAGTGGGTCATCGAGGCGATCCTGGTCGGATTCCACACCTTGGTCACCGCCCTGGGCGGCGACCCCGGGTCCGGTCTCACGTGGGTCCTGTCGATCGTCGGGCTCGTGCTCGTGATCCGCAGCGCGATGATCCCGCTCACGGTGCGGCAGATCGTCTCCTCCAGGAAGTCGCTCGAGATCCAGCCCGAGATCCAGCGCATCCAAAAGAAGTACAAGGGCAAGAAGGACCAGTTCTCGCGCGAGGCGATGCAGCGCGAGACCATGGAGGCCTACAAGAAGGCGGGCACCAACCCCTTCGCGTCCTGTCTCCCGCTGCTCATCCAGATGCCGATCTTCCTCGGCCTCGTGCAGGTGCTCACCGACGCGAACATGAAGAAGCCCGGCGTCGGACTGCTCTCGACCGAGCTCGCCACGCTCTTCAGCGAGTCGACGCTCTTCGATGTCGTGCCACTGCACATGACGATGGCCGCCGGATTCGAGCAGGGCAGCATCCCTGTGATCATCACCGCCATCATCCTCACGCTGATCATGTGCGCGACGCAGTTCTACACGCAGCTGCAGATCATGACGAAGAACCAGACGCCGGCGATGAAGGAGTCGCCGATGTACAAGCAGCAGCGGATCCTGCTGTACATCATCCCGGTGTTCCTGCTCGTCTCAGCCTGGCTGTTCCCGCTCGGCACGATGTTCTACTGGCTGGTCTCGAACATCTACACGCTCGTGCAGCAGCTCATCATCATCAACAAGCTGCCCACGCCCGGTTCGGAGGCGGCACTCGCCCGTGAGGCGCGCATGGCCCGCAAGCGCCAGCGCATGGGCCTGCCGCCGGTCGATGAGGAGCACGCCGAGACCGCCGCAGAGATCGAGCTGCGGACGCAGCGCCAGCAGCCGCGTGGCAAGAAGCCGAAGTCGCAGCGAGAGGGCTGAGCATGACGGACCAGGAGTCGACCGTCGAGGTCGAGGGGCAGGACCAGCAGGACGAGGGCGAGATCGCCGCGGACTACATCGAGGCGCTGCTCGACATCGCAGACCTCGATGGCGACATCGAGATCGAGCAGACCGAGACGCGCACGACGATCGTGGTGGGTGAGGCGGGTGACGACCTCGCCGGCCTGGCGAAGCCCGAGGTCGTCGCCGCGCTCCAGGAGCTGACGAGGCTTGCCGTGCAGCAGCAGACGGGTGAGTTCTCGCGGCTGGTGCTCGACGTGGCGGGCTCGCGCGATGCGCGCGCAGAGGAGCTGCAGTCGCTGGTCGACGGTGCCGTCGCGGCGATCGAGAACGGTCAGCAGCGAGTGGCCCTCGAGCCCATGTCGTCCTACGAGCGCAAGCTCGTGCACGACCTCGTGCGCGAGGCGGGACTGTCGAGCGACTCCGAGGGCGAGGGCGCCGGCCGTCACATCGTCGTCCTCCCCGCCTGACGGATGGAGCACGCCGCTCCCCCGGCGCTCGAGGATGAGCCGGCGGCTGCTCGCCTGCTGTTCGGCGAGCGCATCGAGCTCGCGCGGGCCTATACGGCGTCGCTCGCGGAGAACGGCGAGACGCTCGGACTGATCGGCCCGCGTGAGCTGCCGCAGCTATGGAGTCGACATATTCTCAATTCTGCGCTCGTCGCCCCGCTGCTCGCGGGCAGGGTCGGCGACGTGGGGTCCGGCGCGGGGCTGCCAGGGCTCGTGCTCGCGATCGCTCGACCGGACGTGCACATGACGCTGATCGAGCCGATGGAGCGCCGCACGGACTGGCTCCAGTCTGAAGCGGACCGGCTGGGGCTCGACAACGTGCGTGTCCTCCGAGCCCGCGCCGAGGACCTGCCCGGCTCGGGCGAGCTCCTCCCCCTCGACCAGGTCACCGCTCGGGCCGTCTCGGCCCTCCGCACGCTCATTCCCCTGACGGCGCGTCTTGTGCGCAGCGGTGGCGAGCTGCTGCTGATGAAGGGCAGCCGCGCGGGCGACGAGATCGTCACCGCGCAGAAGGTGATCCGCAAGCACCGCCTCGAGTCGGTGGAAGTGCTCGAGCTCGGCGGCGAGCACGGGCTGGACGTCACGCGCGTCGTCCGCGCAGTCGTCGATCCCTGAGCCGTTCGGCTCTGACCGCCCCCGCGATGCGTCGTCGGGGGATTTCCGTCGCCTCGGCGTTTCACGTGGAACACCTCCGCTGGGATGTGCACGCCGCGGAGCGGTCTGACGCTTCCGGTGCTCTTCCGGCGCGATGTCGCTCCTCAACCCGACGGTCGGAGTACGGAGTCGATGCGCACCGTCACTATTGAGCATGGCGGCTAGCGCTGTTCCACGTGAAACACGACCGCGGAGGGCGCACCGGCGTTGTGCGCCCCTGACGACAGGACTCCTGACGTCAGTCTGCCGACCCACGCGGGCAGAGATCCAAGAACCGGACCGGCTTCGACTTGCGCGAGCACGGTCGGCCGTCTTGCGGCGCCCGGCGCGTCATCGGTGCGATGGACCTGGGTCCTGCTTGCCCCATCAGCGCGCAGCGCGACCGGCGCACTGTTTCACGTGAAACCTGGGCGTCCCGACACGGGTGCTCGCGCAGCCGGTGCACATGCGCCGCCGGTGCCGGCAGAACCGGATGCACGGCGATCGTGCGATGTTTCACGTGGAACGGCTCGAACGGCGACTACCTCGAGTCGCTTGGCGCGCTGCGGTTGTGCATAGTGCGCACGCAGTCGCATCTCCGTCACCATCGCATGCGGTGCAACCGTGTGCACGGGGGCCGCGTCCGACAGTGGATGCGAGCCCGTCGCGCGATGTTTCACGTGGAACCGTTCGACCGGTGACTACCCGGGGCCGTTTGGCGCGATTTGGTGGTACACAGTGCCAACGGATGCGGCGCAACTGCATGCGCTCTGCCTGCGATGTTTCACGTGGAACGGTGCGGTACGTCGGGCGGCGTCTCGCGCCAGGTGCCGGGCGCGATCGGTTTCTTTGCAGCACTCATTCGCCTGATCTCCGGCACGGCCGGAGGCGGAGCACGGGGTACGCGCCGCCGTAGGCGATGTTTCACGTGAAACCAGTGTTCGCGCGCCGTTGCGCCAGCGCTGGTGTTCTCGCGTCCGCCGCCGCGTCCCGGCTCCGACGGAGCTCTTCCACGTGAATCACGCTCTTGGACCCGGGCGCCTCGTCGGGACGTCTATCGCCGGCTGTGCCAGTACCGAGGTGACTAAGGTCCCTGCTGGGAGTCTCCGCGCGTGCGCGATGAAGGATCTTCACCCTGAGCCCGGAAGCACGGCGGCTCCCTGCACCGCGGGCATCGTTGCCCCTGTGGAGAGATGTGGATAACCATCGCGTGTGCCGCCGCGTGATCGAGCGGCACCGGGCGCTACATGAGGCCAGACTTCCGCGTGATTCCGCGGATTTCTGGTTGTACCCCAGAAGCTTCACGCTCGAGTGGAGGCCCAGGAAACGATAACGGCGTTCTCCACAGGCCTGTGGAGAACTCGGTCGCCACCTGGCGCTCGTCCAGGGGCGCCAGGTGCGCCCTGACTTTGCGATCGCGCCGATCCACGCCAGACTGGATGTCTCGGATCACGTCCCGGGACCTCGACCTACGCCTCGATGTTCCACGTGAAACATCGACCAGGAGGGCATGCGTGACCACGGGAAAGTTCGACACGACTCCCATCGCCCGCGAACTGGCGGCGATGGCGCGCCGACGACAGGCACTGTCGGCAGTCGAGCTGCCGTTGCCTCAGCGGACGCGCATCTTCACGGTGGTGAACCAGAAGGGTGGGGTCGGCAAGACGACGACGGCCGTCAACCTCGCTGCCGCGCTCGCGCAAGGCGGGGCTCGAGTCCTCGTGCTCGACCTGGACCCTCAGGGCAACGCCTCGACCGCGCTCGGCATCGACCACCATGCCGACGTGGTCAGCACGTACGACGTCCTGATCGACGGAGAGTCGCTCGCGTCGGCGATCGCGGTGAGCCCGCAGAACGAGCGGCTGTTCGTGGTGCCGTCGACGATCCACCTCGCGGGCGCTGACCTCGAGCTCGCCGGCATGGAGCGGCGCGAGCACCGGTTGCGCATGGCGCTCGACGCCTACCTGTCGGACGTGCGCGACGCACCGCACTACGTGTTCATCGACTGCCCGCCGTCGCTCGGCCTGCTCACGATCAACGCGTTCACCGCCGCGACCGAGGTGCTGCTGCCCATCCAGTGCGAGTACTACGCGCTCGAGGGCGTCTCCCAGCTGCTCGACACGATCGAGCGCATCAAGGCGCACCTGAATCCGACGCTCGACCTGTCGACGGTGCTGCTGACGATGTTCGACGGGCGGACGCTGCTGTCGCGCCAGGTGGTGGACGAGGTTCGCAAGCACTTCCCGCAGGAGACGCTCGACGCCATCATCCCGAGGTCGGTCCGTGTCTCTGAGGCGCCCGGCTACGGTCAGACGGTGATCGCCTATGACCCGAACTCTCCGGGCGCGCTCTCGTACCGCGAGGCGGCCGCGGAGATCGCACGCAGAGGAACGGCATGAGCAAGAGGGCAGGACTCGGGCGCGGCATCGGCGCCCTCATCCCCACCGGTCCCGCTCCGGTGGCGGAGGCCGAGCCGCGCGACGACGACGCAGCCGAGACGCCGGCGGCGGAGCCGACCGCGACGCTGCGACGAGCGCGACGCGCGTCCAAGCCGGGCGCTCGACCCGTCGACGTGTTCTTCTCGGGCGAGGAGGACGAGGGAGAGGGACTCCTCGCGATTCCCGGTGCGACGTTCGGGGCAGTCGCGCCGAGCGACATCCGACCGAACGCCAGCCAGCCGCGCTCCGTGTTCGACGAGGACGATCTGGCGGAGCTCGAGCACTCGATCCGCGAGTTCGGCGTGCTGCAGCCGATCGTGGTCCGCCCCGTGGCGCTCGGCGAGGACGGCACGCACTACGAGCTCATCATGGGGGAGCGGCGCTGGCGCGCGAGCCAGCGCGCCGGACTCGAGACGATCCCGGCGGTCATCAAAGACACCCCCGACGACGCGATGCTGCGCGACGCGCTGCTCGAGAACCTGCACCGAGCATCGCTCAATCCGCTCGAGGAGGCGTCGGCCTACCAGCAGCTGATGGAGGACTTCTCCATCACGCAGGAGGAGCTGTCGAAGCGGATCGGCCGCAGCCGGCCGCAGATCTCGAACACCATCCGCTTGCTGAAGCTGCCGGAGTCGATCCAGACGCGCGTCGCGAGCGGCGTGCTCTCCGCCGGTCACGCGCGCGCGATCCTGTCGCTGTCGACCACGGAAGCCATGGAGCAGCTCGCGGCGAAGATCATCAATGAAGATCTCTCAGTTCGCGCGGCGGAGGCGGCCGCCGGTCTGGTCCAGACACGCAGCCCGCGGCGCACGCCCACGAAGGGCGCCGTGCAGCACGGGCTCGACGAGATCGCCACCCGGCTCGAGGACAGGCTCGACACCCGCGTGCGCATCGCGCTCGGCCGCTCGAAGGGTCAGCTGACGATCGACTTCGCGACGGTCGGCGACCTCAACCGCATCCTCAGCGAGCTGGGGGAGCGGGGCGTCGGCGACAGCCTCGCCGCAGCGCAGGACTGACGCAGCGACGACGAAGGGCCCCGAGGACGCGTCCCCGGGGCCCTTCGCGACAGATCACAGGAAGGCTGCGAGCTCCTGCTCGATCGCCGGCTTCGGACGAGCGCCGATGAGCTCCTTCACGACCTGACCGCCCTGGAACAGCTTCATCGCGGGGATCGACGTGATGTTGTAGCGCATGGCGAGGTCGGGCTCCTGGTCGACGTTCACCTTGACCACGTCCAGCTTCTCGGTCTCGCCGTCGATCTGCTCCAGGATGGGGCTGACCGCACGGCAGGGACCGCACCAGGCGGCCCAGAAGTCGACGAGGACGGGCTTGTCGGCGTTGAGCACGTCCTGCTCGAACGATGCGGTGGTGACTTCCTTCACAGTGCTGCCTCCTCAGGGCTTGCGACGAGGACCGGCACGGCGTGCGCGGTCAGGTAGTGCTCCGCGTCGAGTGCGGCGACGGTGCCGGACGCGGCGGCCGTGACGGCCTGGCGGTAGGTGGGATCGATCACGTCACCGGCGGCGAAGACGCCCGGGACGGAGGTGCGGGACGTCCGGCCGTCGACGGCGATGGTGCCCTCGGCGGTGAGCATGAGCTTGTCGTGCACCAGGTGCGTGCGCGGGTCGGAGCCGATCGCCACGAACACGCCGTCGACGGGCATCTCCCACGTGTTCCCCGAGACGGTGTCGCGCAGGGTGACGGCCTTCACCTGCGCGTCGCCCTCGATCGACTCGACGACGGTGTTCATGAGGAACTCGATCTTCTCGTTGAGCTTCGAGCGGTCGAGCATGACCTGGCTGGCGCGGAAGTTCTCCGAGCGGTGCACGATCGTGACCTTGTCGGCGAACTTCGTGAGGAAGTTGGCCTCCTCCATCGCAGAGTCGCCGCCGCCCACCACGATGAGCTGCTTCTGCTTGAAGAAGAACCCGTCGCAGGTGGCGCACCACGAGACGCCGTGGCCCGACAGGCGCTCCTCGCCCTCGATCCCGAGCTTGCGGTAGGCCGACCCCGTCGCGAAGATCACGGCGCGCGCCTCGAGCACCTCGTCACCGACGTGCACGCGCTTCACCTCGCCGTCGAGCTCGAGCTCGGTGACGTCCTGCATGCGCACGTCCGCACCGAAGCGCTCGGCCTGCTGCTGCATCGCGAACATCAGGTCGGGACCCTGGATGCCCTCGGGGAAGCCGGGGAAGTTCTCGACGTCGGTCGTGGTCATCAGGTCGCCCCCCATCTCGACGCTCGAGGCCAGCACGATCGGCTTCAGGTTCGCCCGAGCCGCGTAGATGGCGGCGGTGAAGCCGGCGGGGCCGGAGCCGATGATGATGAGGTCGTGCACTCTTGTCTCCTGAGTCGAGGGCGGATCCTTGGGGTCAACCGATTCTAGGTGGCGGGCATTCCCGCGCGCCCGCGCTCGTCGAGCACCGTCAGCAGGTCGCCGGTGGCGGCGTCCACCACGATGAGCCCGGTCGCCGGCCACTCCGGAGTCCTGCGCACGACGGGCCGGTGCACGCGCCCGCGGCTGCGTCGGTCCCACGAGTCGACCAGCTGCGCGGTGTCGGCGTCGACGATGAGCACGGCTGGGTGGGCGTGCGCGAGCGACGACGACGCATCCGACGACCACCATCCCTCGACCGCGAGCGGCCGGGGCGCCGACTCCAGCTCGAGGTGCTGCTTGCGCTCGCGCGTGAGCGTGGCGCCGACGATGGCGCCGACGGCGGCGGCGGCGCCGACGAGCAGCGGTGCGGCGACGCGGATGAGCCGTACGGCCATGGGATCCCCCCTGCGACGATCACCGGCGCCAACGACGGTGCCGGGCCGCCCATGCTAGACGTCGAGCTTGTGGGCTTGCCCAGCGGCGGGGCGGCCCTCAGACCGGCTCGACGGCCTCCGGCGCGGGGCGTCCGCGGCGGAACTTGTCGAGCACGATGCCGACGGTGGCTCGGAAGTCGGGGTTGCGCGTGATGAACAGCAGCCCGAAGTAGATCGCGCCCATCACCACCCCGGCGACGATGCACGTCGTGACGGCGCCCGCGATGTTCACGGTGCCGAAGCCGCCGGCGCGGTAGCCGCCGAGCGCGAGCACGACGCCGAAGCCGGCGGCCGCCGACACGAGTCCGTACGCGAGGTACTGGATGTGACGGAGCCCGATGAGCTTGAAGCCGAACTGGCCGATCTTCCGGCGCACCAGCACGAGCCACACGGCGCACGAGATGAGATTGGCGATCGAGACGGCGAGCGCTGTGCCGGCGATGACCCACTCGGCGGGCAGCGTCGACGCCCACCACAGCAGCGCGAACGTGATGAACATGCCGACGCACGCGTAGACGAACGCCGTGCGGGTGTCGCCGAGCGCGAAGAAGACGCGCTGCAGCACGTACTCGGCGCTGAATGCCACGAGGCAGACGAGGAACGCCCAGATCGTGAACGGCATCGCGAGGGTCGGATCGAAGCCGCCCTCCAGGATGCGTGAGAAGGGCACCGCGATGACGGCGAGCACGAGCGCCGAGATCGTCGTCAGCATGCCCACCGAGCGCAGCGCGCTCGAGAGGTCCTGCCGGATCCCCGGCATGTCGGTGCGCGCCGCGTGGTGCGACATGCGCGTGAAGAACGCGATCGCGATGGAGACCGCGATGATCGAATGCGGCAGCGAGAAGATGTACCAGGAGTTCTGCATCGTCGCGATGTTCGCGCCCTCGCCGAGCGAGGCCACGCGCGACTGCACGATGCCCTTGATCTGCCCGATGATCACGATGCCGAACAGCCACGACGCGGCCCTGCCCGTCGCGCCGAGGCCGACGCTCCGCCAGCCGAAGTCGAGCTTGAAGTCCAGGCCGGTCTTGCGGAAGAACAGCACGAGCACGAGCGCTTGCACGGCGACGCCGCCGGTCGTGACGGCACCGAGCACCGTGACGCGATCCCAGTCCCAGACGTCGATGCTCCGATTGATCTTGTCGTTCCCGAACATCAGGATGAACACGCCGAGACCGGCGATCGACACCAGGTTGTTGACGACCGGCGCCCACGTGTACGGCCCGAACTGGCTGCGCGCGTTGTAGATCTCGCCGAGCAGCGTGTAGATGGCGTAGAAGAAGATCTGCGGCATGCACCAGTAGGCGAGCGCCACGGCGAGCGCCATCTGCTCCGCGGAGAAGCCGCGACCGTCCGCCCCGGCGCTCACGGCGTAGACGTCGACGAGCAGCGGCGCGATGAGCGTCGCGACGACCGTCAGCAGCAGGAAGACGGTGCCGCCGAGCGTGACGATCTTCGACACGTACGACGCTCCGCCGTCGGCACCCTTCGACGCCCTGACGATCTGCGGCACGAGCACCGCGCTCATGACGCCGCCGGCGACGAGCGCGTAGACGTTGTTCGGGAGCTGGTTCGCCATGCCGAACGCCTCTGCCGCCAGCGACCCCGACTGGCCGATCGCGACGGCGAGCAGCACCATCTTCGCGAACCCGAGCAGTCGGGACACCATCGTGCCCGCCGCGATGATGGCGCTGGCCTTGCCTGTGCTCACAGGGTCTCCTTCACGGGTCGGTCGACCGCTTCGCGGTCGCCCGCATCGTCTGCGTCGCCGCGCGCCTCGCCTCGTCGACGCTTGCGCACCGAGCGCCAGATGCCGAACACGATGAGCAGCACGATCGCGATGCCCAGCGCGACCGCGACCGCGGTCTCGATGGTGGGCTGCGCGGTGATGCGCATGGTCTGGGGCGGTCCGAGCACCACGCCGTCGGGCGTGTGCAGCTGCGCGACCATCAGCACGGTGCCGGTGCCGACGACGTCGATGGGCACCTGCACGCGCTGCTGCGTGGTCGGGGCGAGGGTGAGGTCCGTGCGCGGCTGCGGCACGGTGACGAGCGCGTTGAGCGGTCGCACCGACAGCACCACCTCCACCTGCACGCCGAGCTCATTGGCGATCGTGATCGGCAGCCCGACGCTCTCGCCGACAGCCCGGATGTCGCTGCCGCCGATGATGTGGACGGCCTCACCCACCTGGCTCAGCTCTCCGCCGAGGCTCTCGATCGCGGCGCGGTCCGCGTCGGTCACCGGACGGCCGGCATCCGGGAGCGCTGCGAGGAGCGCGAGGCGCAGCCCGGCCAGCAGCGATGCGGGCTCCTCGACGATGCTCGCCACTCGCGCCGCCTCGGCCTCCTGCTCGAGCGCGGCCGCGACGAGTCCGGCCCCCGCATCGCGATCGGGGTCGTCAGCGGCGGCGAGATCGGCGGGGCGAGCGGGCACGTCGAGCGCGTCGTCGATCGCGACGGTGTCGACGAAGCCCGCCTCGTCGAGCATCCGGAGCACGGCGACGGGGGACTGCTGCGTCGTCGACGGCAGCACCGCGGCGAGCGTGCGAGGGTCGCTCGGCCGCTCGCGCGTGATCGTGGCGAGCAGGGCGACGAGCTCTGCCCGCGCCTGTGCTGCGACATCCGCGTCCGTCGCCGCCGAGTCCCGGACCCGCTCCTGCACCTCGGCGTCGGCGGCCAGCACGTCGACGCCCCCGACGGTCACGTGCGCGTTCGGGGTGCTGCCCTCGAGCGTCTCGTCGAGGTTCGCGGTCGACAGCACGATCGTGCCCGCGTCGGCGAGTCCCTCGAGGTCCGCCTGCTGCATCACCGCCTGGGTGGCGTCGATCACCGGCGCGCTCGCGCCGACGGTGCCGGTGCCGGGAGGCAGGGGCACGTCGTCCTCCCTCGGGATGCCGAGCGGTCGGAGCGGGAAGGCGCCGGCGCGCACCTGGGCGATCGGATCGGCGTTCGCGTACTGCAGGGCATAGGTGTCGGATGTGTCGGCGAGCTCGAGCCACTCGTCGGCCGCCTCGGGCGCATCGTCACCGAGTGCCTCGGCGCTCGCACCGATCGCCGGGTCGACGCCGATGGTCGCGCCGGCCGCCAGTGCGGCGTCGAGCGCGTCGCGTGCGGCGCCGCCGGTCTCGGTGAGCGACTCGAGCTCATCGGCGGGCAGCAGTCCCGACTCCTCGACGCCTGCCTCGATGGGGGCGGCGATCGCCAGCCGCGTGGGACTCGCCTCGCCGGGGGCATCCCGCACGACGACGCTCGTGCCGCCCTGCATGTCGGGGGCGGATGCGGCGAGGCCGTACGCGCCCCAGGGTGCGTCGTCGAGGCCCAGGACGTCCGGTGCGACGCTCACCGTCGTCGACGTGCGGCCGAGCGCCGACACCGCGGGGAGGTCGACCATCGCGACGACGGAGCTCGCCAGGATCCCCTGCCCGTCGAACCAGCGGGAGAGCCCGTAGCGGGTGCTGATGGGAGCGGTGGTCAGCAGCAGCTCGATGGTGGTGGCGGGGATGCTCTCGCGACCGGGGTTCTCGAGCATGACCTCGACGTCGAGCGCCTCACCGGTGCTGAGCAGCGGGTCGACCGGCGCGAGCCTGAGCGTCGGCGCCTCCTCCGGGGCGATCGCCGGGGCGGCGGCGTGCGCGGTGCTCGGAGCGAGCATCGGGGCGGCCAGGAGCGCCGTCGCCACAGCCACGGCGGCGCACGCGGACGCGCGCCGGCGCGCGACGCGACCTGCCGACAGCATGGCTGACAGTGTAGGCGCGCTGCCGATGAGCGCCTCAGGGCGCCGCCGCGCCCGTGCCAGAATGATCCGTCGTGACCGACATGGCCGAGGCGACCGCGCGACTGCACGCGCTCGTCGCAACCGCGCCCACGGCGCAGCTCGCGGAGGTCTTCACCGCGGCGGGGCACGAGCTCGCGCTCGTCGGCGGCCCCGTGCGCGATGCGTTCCTCGATCGCCCGGTCACCGACCTCGACTTCGCCTCGAGCGCCACGCCCGACGAGATCCTCGCACTCGTCGCACCGCTCGCCGACGCGACCTGGGACGTGGGCCGCGAGTTCGGCACGATCGCGGCGCGGATCGGCGGCGCGGACGTCGAGATCACCACCTACCGGGCCGACACGTACGACGGCGTCTCGCGCAAGCCATCCGTCGCCTTCGGCGACTCGCTCGAGGACGACCTCGAGCGCCGGGACTTCACCGTCAACGCGATGGCGCTCGTCATCACGCCCCGCCGGGACGGCAGCCAGGCGACGGTGCCGCAGCTCGTCGATGTCGGCGGCGGTCTCGAGCACCTGCTCGAGGGCGTGCTGGACACGCCGATGGCTCCGGAGCGCTCCTTCGACGACGACCCCCTGCGCATGATGCGAGCCGCGCGGTTCGCGGCGCAGCTCGGCTTCGACGTCGCGCCGCGCGCGCTGAGCGCGATGGCCGCGCTCGCCGAGCGCATCCGCGACATCTCGGCCGAGCGCGTGCGCGACGAGCTGTCGAAGCTGCTGCTCACCGACGACCCGGTGCCGGGGCTCCGGCTGCTGACCGACGCGGGCATCCTCGACATCGTGCTGCCGGAGGTGCCCGCGCTGCGGCTCGAGGCAGACGAGCACGCGCACCACAAGGACGTGTTCGAGCACTCGCTCACCGTGCTGCAGCAGGGCATCGAGCTCGAGGCGTCACGGAACCCGGATGCCGCGCCCGACCTGGTCTCGCGGCTCGCCGGTCTGCTCCACGACATCGGCAAGCCCGCGACCCGCCGCATCGAGGGCCGCACCGTCACGTTCCACCAGCACGATCTCGTGGGCGCCAGGCTCGCGAAGCAGCGGCTGAAGGCGCTGCGCTTCGACAACGACACCGTGAAGGCGGTCGCCCGGCTGGTCGAGCTGCACCTGCGCTTCTACGGCTACGGGGAGCAGGCGTGGACCGACTCCGCCGTGCGCCGCTACGTGCGCGACGCGGGCCCGCTGCTCGAACGGCTGCACATCCTGACCCGCTCCGACGTGACCACGCGCAATCGTCGCAAGGCCGAGCGGCTCGACTTCGCGTACGACGACCTGGAGCGCCGCATCGCGGAGCTCCGGGAGCAGGAGGAGATGGACGCCGTGCGGCCCGACCTCGACGGCGAGCAGATCATGGCGATCCTTGGTCTGAAGCCCGGCCGCGAGGTGGGCGAGGCGTACCGGATGCTGCTCGAGCAGCGCCTCGAGCACGGGCCGCTCGGCCCCGATCGCGCCGAGGCGATCCTGCGCGAGTGGTGGGCTGCCCGCCCGGCGTGAGCCTGTCCTGACCGGGCTGGGACCTATGCTTCCCCCATGACCACCGACGAGGCGGTCGCTGCAGGCTCCAGCGTCGCCGTCGGCGTGACCCTGCGCGACGAGACCGGCGCAATGCACGAGACCGGCTCCGTGCACGAACGGATCCTGAGCGGCCTGCGAGCCGAGCGACTGCTCGGCGTCGTCGCGCACGACGAGGCCGCCGCGTCCATCGGCCAGGGCTTCGCCTCGCTCCTCAGCGACGCGGCCGGGCGCCCGCTGGTGGTGCGGGACGACGGCATCGCCGTGGGGATCGACCCAGAGACGGTGGCCGCGCGGCTGCACCGCCGGCTCGATGCCGCTGTGCAGCTGTCGGTCGACGAGGATGCGCTCGTCGCCGAGTCGGTGCCGCAGGACTTCGCGCCGTGGGAGGTGCTTCCCGCACGCGAGGAGGCCGCTGCCCGCAGGAGCGTGCGGTGGATCGCGGTGCTGCCTGAGCCAGCGGACATCGCGGTCCGCTGGTTGACCGAGCTCGCGACGCTGGTCGCAGGCGACGTCGTGCTCGTCCCCGCCGGCGATCGGTCGCTCCTCGTCTGCGACGCATGGCGCTTCGCGGTGTGGCCGTCGGAGCTGCGGCCGCTCATCGGCATCGCGGAGGTCGGGTCGGAGATCCAGCTGCACGCGTGGCTCCAGCGGCGGCTCGACGCCGCGGGGCGCAGCCGTCGGCGCCTCATGCCGACTCCGGTGCCCGACTGGTCCATGACCTGGGCAGCGCCACCTGCGGGAGTGATGCCGCCAGAGGGCTACCCGGGCATGGCGGCCGACGCCATCGCCGCGTGGCGAGCCCCGCAGTCCGACCTGGTCGAGCGACTCGAGCCTGCGCTCCCGCAGTCCGTCGCTTCGGAGCTCCAGCTCGGGCGCCGCGGGGCGGCGCTCGAGCGCCTGCTCGCGCTCGATCCGCCTGCCGTGACGACCGCGGCGATCGTCGAGGCGCTGGGGCTGCCCGAGATCGTCACGGCGCTCGTCCGACGCGAGGTCGATCCCGCGAGCATCCCTGGCGCGCGCAGCGCGAGTCGCCAGTCGTTCGGAAGGACGCTGCTCGGCTCGATGCGGGACGAGGTGCGCCACGGGGACCGCTCCGCTGAGGGGATCCGCGTCGGCGTCGCTGTCGGGAGCTTCCTCGTGATCGGACTGGCCGTCGCGCTGCTGGCCCGCTTCGGGATCATCACCCGCGAGCAGATCGAGGACCCTTGGTTCTTCGCAGTGCTGGCGATCGTCGGGATCCTCTGCGCCGTGCTCGGCCAGGTCGTCGCTGCACGCGTCGGTCGACGCCGACGACGGCGGAGCCCGGTCGCGGAGGAGTGAGCGCGTCGTCGCGGACCGGTATGGCGGCAGAACCTCGTGGTGCGGTAGGATCGCCAGGTTGCGCGGACTCTGATCCCGCACATGCATACCCTCCTGCTGCAGATCGTCTGCAGCCGTTCTAGTCCGAAGGAGGTGGGTGAAGCATGCAGCAGTACGAACTGATGGTGATTCTCGACCCGGAGGTGGACGAGCGCACTGTCGCTCCGTCGCTCGACAAGTTCCTCAACGTCATCCGCAACGATGGCGGGACCATCGACAAGGTCGACATCTGGGGCCGTCGCCGCCTGGCCTACGAGATCGACAAGAAGACCGAGGGCATCTACGCCGTCGTCAACTTCTCGGCCGAGTCCAAGACCACCGACGAGCTCGACCGCCAGCTGGGTCTCTCCGAGGCCGTCATGCGCACGAAGGTCCTGCGCGCCGACACCGCCGTCTCGCAGACCGGCGACTCCAAGCGCCACAACGACGCGAAGGCCGCTCGGGCCGCCGCGAAGGCCGCCGCGGCACCCGCCGCGCCTGCGACCCCGGTGGACGCGACCCCCGCAGCCCCGGCAGCCGCTGAGGCGCCCGCAGAGGTCGAGGCCGAGTAGCCATGGCAGGCGAGACGATCATCACGGTGGTCGGCAACCTGACGGCTGACCCTGAGCTGCGCTACACGCAGAACGGGCTCGCAGTCGCGAACTTCACGATCGCGTCGACCCCCCGCACGTTCGACCGCCAGGCGAACGAGTGGAAGGACGGCGAAGCGCTGTTCCTCCGCGCGTCGGTGTGGCGCGAGTTCGCCGAGCACGTGTCGCAGAGCCTGTCGAAGGGCTCCCGCGTCATCGCGCAGGGCCGCCTGAAGCAGCGCTCGTTCGAGACGCAGCAGGGCGAGAAGCGCACGGTCATCGAGCTGGAGGTCGACGAGATCGGCCCCTCGCTCCGCTACGCGACCGCGCAGGTCACGCGAGCGCAGGGCGGCGGCGCAGGCCGCAGCTCCGGCGGCCAGGGCGGCGGCGGCTTCGGCCAGCCGCAGCAGGTCGCGGAGGAGCCCTGGGGCCAGCCTGCGCAGCAGGCGCAGCCCGCCGCAGGCGGCGACGTCTGGGGCGCTCCCGGCACCTCGTACAACGACGAGACGCCCTTCTAAGGCTTCTCGGCACCAAGCACTCACGGGACGGCAGTCCCGAGCACGAAAGAAGGACACATGGCTGGCAAGCCGCAGAACAACCGCAAGCCGCGGGGCCCGAAGGGCGGAAAGCCGCTCGCTCCGGCGAAGGCGATCAAGGTCGGCGTCATCGACTGGAAGGACGTCGCGACGCTGAAGAAGTTCATCTCGGAGCGCGGCAAGATCCGTGCCCGTCGCATCACTGGCGTGTCGGTGCAGGAGCAGCGTCTGATCGCGAAGGCGATCAAGAACGCGCGCGAGATGGCGCTCCTGCCCTACTCCGGCGCCGGACGCTGAGGGGGCTGAACCATGGCAAAGCTCATTCTCACGAACGAGGTCTCCGGCCTCGGGTCCGCCGGTGACGTCGTCGACGTCAAGACCGGCTTCGCTCGCAACTACCTCGTCCCGCAGGGCCTCGCGGTCATGTGGTCGCGCGGTGGCGAGAAGCAGGTCGAGCAGATCAAGGCAGCCCGCGTCGCACGCGAGCACGCCACGATCGAGGAGGCGCAGGACCTCCGCGCCCGCCTCGAGGCCAACCCCGTCACGCTGACGGCCAAGGCCGGCGCCGAGGGGCGCCTGTTCGGCTCCATCCAGACGAAGGACATCGCCGACGCGGTCGCGGCTGCCGGTCACGGCACCGTCGACAAGCGCGTCATCGAGATCCCGACGCCGATCCGCTCGGTGGGCGACCACCAGGCGACGGCTCGACTGCGCGACGACATCTTCGCCACGATCACCCTCAAGGTGGTCGCCGCGAAGTGACGCCTCGCGTCCCTGTGGAGAGGCCCGCATCCCCTGTGGATGCGGGCCTCTTCGCATCCCCTCGAGTGGCTCTCACAGCCCCGGCGGCCCGACGTCCAGGCAACCCTCAACGTGCACTTGAAGCCATCCGTCCCACACTGAATGTGGAAAGAGAAATGCCCGGTCAGAGGCTGTTTGCGTCGCTATCCACAGTTCGATTCCACAGATTTGTCCACAGGGGTGGAGAACAGGACTGCTCCATGCCTCGGCGTTTCGCCCGCTTGTCCACAGCCCTCCACAGGGCTCTCCACAGGGCCGATTCGACGTGGCCCACCAGCCCTCCTAGCCTGTGCGAGGCTCCCTCGATCGATCGGCGTGGGCGGCCTGCGCCATGGTCGGGCGGACGAGGGGGATGTGCATGACGGATCTTGCGGAGATCGGCCTCGACGAGAGCCGCTACAGCGAGCGGACCCCGCCGCACGACATGCTCGCCGAGCAGTCGGCGATCGGCGGCATGCTGCTGTCGAAGGACGCCGTCGCCGACTGCCTCGAGACCGTGCGCGGCAACGACTTCTACCAGCCGAAGCACGAGATCGTCTACGAGGCGATCCTGTCGCTGTACTCGCGGGGCGAGCCGACTGACGTCATCACCGTCGCCGACGAGCTGACGAAGACCGCGATGCTCTCGCGCGCCGGGGGCGTGCAGTACCTGCACTCGCTCACGTCGATGGTGCCGACGGCGGCCAACGCCGGGTACTACGCCGAGATCGTCGCCGAGAAGGCCGTGCTCCGTCGGCTCGTCGAGGCGGGCACCCGCATCGTGCAGATGGGCTACGCCTCGGAGGGCGAGGTCACCGACCTCGTGAACCACGCGCAGGCCGAGATCTACTCGGTGATGGGGGAGGACCAGTCCGAGGACTACGTGCCGCTCAGCCTCGCCGTCGAGTCGGCGATCGAGGAGATCGAGGCCGCGAAGGGCCTCGACGGCGTCATGACCGGGGTGCCGACGGGCTTCCGCGAGCTCGACGAGCTCACGAACGGACTGCACCCCGGGCAGCTCATCGTCGTCGCGGCGCGACCCGGCCTCGGCAAGTCGACGCTGGCGATGGACCTCGTGCGCTCGTGCTCGATCAAGAACGACATGCCGTCGGTCTTCTTCTCGCTCGAGATGGGCCGCACCGAGATCGCGATGAAGCTGCTGTCGGCGGAGTCGAGCATCCTGCTGCAGAAGCTGCGCAAGGGAGCGATCGAGGGCCGCGACTGGACGACGCTCGCGCAGGTGCGCGGTCGCATCAACGACGCCCCGCTCTACATCGACGACAGCCCGAACCTCACGCTCGTCGAGATCCGTGCGAAGTGCCGCCGGCTCAAGCAGCAGGCTGGCCTGAAGATGGTGGTCGTCGACTACCTCCAGCTGATGACGAGCGGCAAGAAGGTCGAGTCGCGCCAGCAGGAGGTCTCGGAGTTCTCCCGCTCGCTCAAGCTGCTCGCCAAGGAGCTGCAGGTGCCGGTCATCGCGCTGTCGCAGCTGAACCGTGGTCCCGAGCAGCGCGGCGACAAGAAGCCAGCGATCAGCGACCTGCGCGAGTCCGGCTCGATCGAGCAGGACGCCGACATCGTGATGCTGCTGCACCGCGAAGACGCGTACGACCGCGACATCCGCCCCGGCGAGGCCGACATCATCGTCGCGAAGCACCGCGGCGGCCCGACGAAGACGATCCCGGTCGCCTTCCACGGCCACCTTGCCCGCTTCGTCGACATCGCGCCCGGCATGGGCGGCGACGGCGGCTCGGGCATGGCGCCCGGCGGCACGCCCTTCGGCGGCATCCCCTACGGCCCGCCGCCGCCCGTCGAGGGCTGACACGCGAGAGGGCCCGGGTCGACATCCGACCCGGGCCTTCTCACGTGCGGATCAGGCTTGCTGGCCGATCGCGAAGTCGACTCGCCCGTCCGGGGTCGCGGAGGCGTCCAGCACCTTGTCGTCGAGGGCGACCGCTGCCGACGGGTCGAGGAAGACCTTCGCGCCCGACGTCTCGACCACCTGGTCCTCGGCCTGCGGCGCCTCGGCGACGGTGACGTTGAGCCCCGCGCCGCTGACATCCTGCGCGATGCGGATGCCGCCGGTCTGCGGCGCCTGCGCGCCGTCGACGATGCCGGTGATGATGGACTGGGCGTTCTCGGTCAGGGTGAGCATGGCTGCTCCTCTCCGTTGGCGAGCCGGCCACGATGCCGAGGATGCGGGCAGATCGCAAGCCGCGATGGCCGGTCGGGCGTGTCGGCGCCGTGACGATGGGCAATCCCGCCAGCGGCGGCTCGCCCCCTTCTGCGTCGACTCCGCCGATGTCTTCCGGCAGGGAACCGTGTGGTGGGCTGACAGACTGGCTGCATGCCCATTGACACCGAGGCGCGTGTCGCCGTCTACATCGACTTCGACAACATCCTCATCTCGCGCTACGACCAGATCCACGGTCGTGGCGCCTTCCACTCCGACAAGGTGCGCACGCTCGCCACCGACGGCCGCGAGTCGAAGGCCCGCACCCGCTTCTCGCAGGCGACCGTCGACCTCGGCGCCATCATCGACTACGCATCCAGCTACGGCTCGATCGTGCTCAGCCGCGCCTACGCCGACTGGTCGGTGCCCGCGCACGCCGCGTACCGCGACCAGCTGCTCGGCCGCGCCGTCGACCTCGTGCAGATGTTCCCGACCACGCGCTCGCTCAAGAACGGCGCCGACATCCGCCTCTCCATCGACGTGGTCGAGGACCTCTTCCGCCTCGACCACATCACGCACGTCGTCGTGGTCGCCGGCGACAGCGACTACATCGCCCTCGCCCAGCGCACGAAGCGGCTCGGCCGCTTCATGGTGGGCATCGGCGTCGCCGGCTCCACGTCGAAGTCGCTCGCCGCCGCCTGCGACGAGTTCGCCGACTACGACGCGCTGCCCGGCATCGAGCCGGTCGAGATCGACGAGCCCGAGCCCGAGGTGGATGCGCCCGAGCCGACCCCCGCCGAGGCGGAGGTGATCGTGGCGGAGGCCGAGCAGGTCGCCGAGGAGGCGCCCAAGCGGGGTCGCCGCAGCCGGCGCGCGTCGAGCGCATCCGTCGCGGCAGAGACCGACGAGGTCGCGATGACCACTGCGCAGCGCGGCGACGCCGCGACCGGACTGCTCGAGCGAGCCATGCGCATCCTGCACCAGAAGAACGACGACGAGTGGCTGCACGCGAACGTCGTCAAGGAGCAGATGAAGCGCATGGACCCCGTGTTCAACGAGAAGTCGCTCGGCCACCGCTCGTTCACCGACTTCGTGACCGCCAGGGGCGACGTCGTGGACATGCGCGAGGAGGGCCAGGCGCGACTGCTGCAGCTGAAGGGAGACTGAGGCCACTTCGGCATGCGTCACGGAGGCGGCGAGGGTCCGCTTCTAAAGCGTCTAAAGACAGGTGTCTTTCTAAAGACTCTAAAGCTACGATCGGTGCGTGAGCGATAACCCGTTCCGCCCGAGCTTTGGGCGCACTCCGCCGGTCCTGGCCGGCCGCGACGATCTCGTGGCGCGGTTCGCGGACACGTTCACGAGCGGCGCTTGGGCGCCCGAGCGCACCAGCCTGATTCGAGGACTGAGGGGAATCGGCAAGACCGTGCTGCTCAACGCCATCGAGGATGCTGCGCGGGGCGCTGGGTGGTTCGTCATCTCGGAGACGGCACGGCTCGATCTCGTCGACAGCCTCACTCGAACGGTCCTTCCGCGCCTGCTGCGTGAACACGACCCAGACGGGCTCACCCGGCACCTCATCGGCGGTGGGATCTCCAGCGTCTCGCTCAGCACGCGGGTAGCGGAGGAGCACCGGCCAGAGCAGGACCTCCGCGATCAGCTGACGCGGCTCTGCAGAGTCGCGGCCGATCAGCGCGTGGGAGTGCTGATCACGCTCGACGAGATCCATGGAGACGTCGTCGACCAGATCAGGCCACTGACGATCGCGCTGCAGCACCTGCAACGGGAGGAGTTCGACGTCGCGTTCGTCGGCGCCGGTCTGCCGGGAAGCATCGACGAGGTGCTTCAGGACAAGGGGACCACGTTCCTTCGCCGCGCGACGCTCATCGAGCTCGACTCGCTGACGCTCGACGAGACGATGCGGGCGTTGCGCGAGCCGATCCACACGGCGGGACGGACGATCGCCGCCGAGGCGCTCGAGCAGGCCGCCCTTGCGTCTCGCGGGTATCCGTTCTTGGTGCAGGCGATCGGCTCGTACGCCTGGGCGGAGTCTCCGGAGGAGGACGAGATCACGCCAGTGGCAGTGCGCGCCGCCTCGCGTCGCGCACATCGCACCATGGGGAGCAACATCCATGCTCCGTCCCTGACCAAGTTGTCCGCCACTGATCGCACGTTCCTCGCGGCCATGGCCCACGACGAGGGGCCGTCGAGGCTGGGCGATGTCGCGAATCGCATGGGCGTCGAGACGAAGTACGCGTCGGTGTATCGCCACCGCTTGATCACCGCAGGGCTCATCGACGGCGCAGGGTGGGGGAAGGTGGAGTTCACGTTGCCGTACCTGCGGGATTACCTGCGTGAGCACGTCGTCGCGTCCACGCTGCAGCGAACTGCGAAGTCGACGTTCCCGAAGACCGAGCCGGACCTGCGCCGACCCGACTGACCGCCGTCGCGTGCGCAGGTCACCGGCATCGGGCAGGATGACCCCATGCCGGAGCTGCCAGAGGTGGAGGCGCTGGCGACCGACCTCGGCGAGCGCCTGGTCGGCCGCACGATCCGGCGCGTGCAGATCGCCGAGGTCGCCGCGCTCAAGACCTTCGATCCGCCCATCGATGCGCTCGAGCGCGGCGTCATCACGGGAGTCGGCCGCCGAGGCAAGCACCTCGTCATCGACGTCGAGCGCGAGGAGGAGCCACGCGCGCTGCACCTCGTGCTGCACCTGGCTCGCTCGGGCTGGATCCGGTGGCGCACCGCGGCGCCCACGCCGACCGCAGGCAAGGGCAGGGGGCCGCTCGCGGCGCGGCTCATCCTCGAGCGCCCCGACGGCGACGAGGGGATCGGCGGCGACGGGTTCGACGTGACCGAGCAGGCGACGCAGAAGCGACTCGCGATCCACGTCGTCGCGCATCCTGACCAGGTCATGTCGATCGCGACCCTCGGACCCGAGCCCCTCGACGCATCCTTCACCGAGGAGCGCTTCGCGACGATCCTCGAGCACGCGGGCCGGGCGCAGATCAAAGGGGTGCTGCGCGACCAGCAGCGCATCGCGGGCATCGGCAACGCCTACTCGGACGAGATCCTGCATGCCGCTCGCATGTCGCCGTTCCATCCGGCATCCATGCCCCCCGACGAGGTGCACCGTCTCTACGCCGCGCTGCGCGACGTGCTGGGCGACGCCGTGGAGCGGGCACACGGAGTGAAGGCGTCGTCGCTCAAGAGCGAGAAGCGGCAGGGGATGCGCGTGCACGGCCGCAAGGGCGAGGCGTGCCCCGTGTGCGGCGACGTCGTGCGACAGGTCATCTACGCAGACAGCACCCTGGAGTACTGCCCGACGTGCCAGACCGGCGGCAAGATCCTCGCCGATCGGGTGCTGTCGCGGCTCGGCGTGCGCCGCTGACCGGTCACGCGCGGGCGACCGCGGTCAGCTGCGGGTCGTCCGGAGCGAGCTCGGCGGCATACGAGGTGATCGCGCTGATCATGCCGTCGGAGAACTCGAAGACGTCGCACGACGAGACGGCCGACACGCCCGCTTCCTCGGCGTACCGGCCCACGACGTCCACCGCGACGGCGTCGCCGTCACCGGTGGAGACGAACCGGAGCCACGTGACCGTCGCGCCCCGCAGTCCGTCGGTCGTCTCCCGGCACGCCGCGATCACGGCGGCTCGGCCCTCGAGTCGCGCCTCGCCCACGAGGTTCCAGACCACGTCCTCCGCGAGGCGGTCGAAGGCCTCCTCGAACCTGTGGCCCGAGAACGCGCGAGCGACCTCGTCGTTGTTCACGGAAGACCTCCCGAGTGTCGGCTGCCATCTGGCAGGCTCGCCACCTCGTAGTGGCGCAGCTCCGAGTCTCCGATCAGGTACCGCACGTCCTCCGGGTACATGACCATCGCCGAGATGTCGTCCCCCGCGAACGCCTGGATGTCGGCGACGCTCTCCCACAGGCTGAACGCGGTCACCTCGGTGCGCGACCCATCGAGGTCGCGCGTGAGGATCGTCGCGAGCGTGCAGCCCCGCGACCGGCGATACTCGCCCACCCCGGTCTCCTCAACGTAGGCGACGTAGGCGTCGCGGTCCGCTCGCGCGACCACGCCGATCCACATCCGTGCGATCATGTTCAGCCCGCTCCTCGGTCCGGCCCGCCACTCGTGCGCCATTGTCGACTGCGAGCGGGCCGCGGGGAAGCCATCGGATCATGCTCAGCGCAGGTCGGCGAGCACCTCGTTGAGTGCCTCGGTCGATGACGGATGCGTCCAGATGCCCTCGCGCAGCTGCGTCGCCGTCACGCCGGCCCGCATGGCGAGCGCGACGAGGTTGATGACCTCCTGCGCGTCGATCGTGTGCAGGGCGGCGCCGAGCACGAGATCCGTCTCGGCGTCGACGACGAGCTTGATGATGCCGTGCGTCTCGCCCACGGCTCTCGGCCGCGGCATGGCAGCGATCGACGCCACCGGCTTCGCGCCGACGACGACACTGCGGCCCTGCTCGCGGGCCTCGCGCTCGGTCACGCCGACGCGACCGAGCGGCGGGGTCGTGAAGACGGTCGTCGGCACGGCGATCCGGTCGTCCCGGTCGCGCGGCGCACCGCCCGTCAGCTGCGCGAGCACGATGCGGTGGTCGTCGAGCGAGACGGGGGTGAGCTGCTGGCCGCCGTTGACGTCGCCGACCGCCCACACCCCGTCGGCGCTCGTGCGCAGCAGCTCGTCGACGACGATGTAGCCGCGCTCGTCCTCGTCGATGCCGGCGGCCGCGAGGTCGAGCGCCGCGGTCGCGGGCGTCCGACCGGTCGCGAGCAGCACCGCATCGGCGGCCACCGTGCCCGCGCTCGTCACGACCGTCGCCTCAGCGCCGTCGTCGTCGATCCGCTCTGGGTCCGCGTGCACCAGGATCCGCACGCCCGCATCCGTGAGCGCATCCACCATCGACGCGCGCACGTCGTCGTCCTCACGCGGCAGGATGCCGGCGCCGCGCGCGACGACGGTCACGGCGCTGCCGAAGCGGGCGAACATGCTCGCGAACTCGAGCGCGACGGTGCCGGCGCCCACGATCGCGAGCCGCTCGGGCACCGCATCGAGGTGCTGGATGCTCGTCGAGTCGTGCACGCGCGGGCCGTCATCGCCGGGGATGCCCGGACGGCGCGGCATGGTGCCCGTGCCGACGACGACGTGGTCGGCGACGATCTCGAGCCGCTCCTCGCCACCGGTGACCCGGACGGTCCGCTCGCCGGTGAATGCCGCCTCCCCGCGCACGAGCGTGACGGCGTCGACCGTCGCGAGCATGCCGTGGTTGGCGGCGCGCAGCCGCTCGACGAGCCCGTCGCGCGACGCGATGGCGCGCGCGAGGTAGGCGTCGGCGTCGTCGTCCTCGCGCCGGCCCTCCGCCTGGTGCACGAGGGCCTTCGTGGGCACGCACGCGACGTTGATGCAGGTGCCGCCGACCATCGTGTCGTCGCGCTCGACGAGCACGACGCGTCTGCCCGCAGATCCCAGCGTGCGGGCGAGCGTCTTGCCGGCCTTGCCCCAGCCGACCACCAGCACATCGGTGTCGAGCCGGGCGGTCATCAGACGGCTCCCGTCACGACCGTCCACGGCTGGATGGTGACGATC
The DNA here is from genome assembly GCF_049844935.1 of Agrococcus sp. DT81.2. Taxonomy (NCBI): domain Bacteria; kingdom Bacillati; phylum Actinomycetota; class Actinomycetes; order Micrococcales; family Microbacteriaceae; genus Agrococcus; species Agrococcus sp. DT81.2. The sequence goes on from NZ_JBNCLZ010000002.1 coordinate 410,532, forward strand.
TGCACGCCGGGTGCGCCGTAGTACGGGTCGCGCGCGAGCGCGGTCTTCACCTCTGCGACGTCGTCGGTCTCGAACAGCAGCAGCGCGCCGGACTGGTCGGCGAAGGGGCCGGCGGCGACCAGCAGCCCCTGCTCGTGCATCTCGCCCAGGAGCTCGCGGTGGCGGGGGCGAAGCTCGAGGCGGGCGGGGTCGTCGGTGAACGAGAGGATGACGGCGATCATGTCCTCAGCCTAGGTGTCGCGCGACGAGCGAGGGCGGATGCGACGGCCGGTCGGCCGCGCATCCGCCCCTCGAGGGTGCTCGGGTCAGGCGGAGACGAGCTCGTGCGCCGAGACCTCGACGACCTGGGCGACCGCGGCGGCGAGCGCCTCGGCCGAGCGGCCGACGAACGCTGCGGCGTCGATCAGCTGCATCGACTCGTCGAAGTCGGTGGGCTGGAACGGCATCTGCACGCCGTCGCCCTGCACCTGGAGGCCGATGTAGCTGAGCACCGACGTGAGCTGCGCGGCAGCGGACGCGCCGCCGGCCCAACCGTAGGACACGACGAGCGCGGGCATCGCGCTCCACTCGGTCTTGAGGTAGTCGATCGCGTTCTTCAGCGCGGCCGGGTAGCCGCTGTTGTAGTCGGGCGTGACGAAGATCACGCCGTCGAGCGCCTCGATCTGCTCGGCCCACGCGATGGTGTGCGGCTGGGTGCGCACGCCCGAGGCCGGCGGCAGCGCCTCGTCGAGCAGCGGCAGGCGGATCTCCGCCAGGTCGAGCATGACGGCGTCGCCGCCGGCGGTCCCGACGAGCGTCGCGATCTCATCGGCGACGGGTCGACCGACGCGGACGGGACGGGTGCTGCCGACGATGATGCCGATCTGGGCGCGTGCAGACATGAGTCTCCTCGAGGAAGTGGTGCGGGGACGGCGCTCAGCTCTGTGCGCCGTCAGGGCCAACGCGCTGTCGGATGTCAGATATTCCCGCCGCGCCAGCCGACCGTCGGCGATGTCAGGCGAGGAACGCGCGCGCCGCCGTCACCATCGCCGTCGTCGCGGTGTCGAGCGTCGGCTGCAGCACCGGGATGAAGTCGGGGGAGTGGTTCGACGGCACGTCGACGTCGAAGGTCCCGCGCTCGCGGGCGGCAGCCACGATCTCGGGATCGAAGCCGCCGTACATCCAGTAGACGTACGGCGCGCCCCAGGCGTCGGCGAGGTAGCTGAAGTCCTCGGAGCCGAGCAGCGGCTGCTGCACGTCGTGCCGGTCGCCGAAGGCGGCGTCGAACGCCTCGCCGACGCGCGCCGCCGCCGCCTCGTCGTTGATCGTGAGCGGGGCGATGTCGCCGCGCGTGATCGTGGCAGGCGGCGCACCCGCAACGTGGCACTCGCCCTGCACGATGCGCTCGATCGCGGTCAGGATGCGCCGCCGGACCGGCTCCTCGAAGGTGCGGGTGTTGATCTCGAAGCGGGCGGAGTCGGGGATGATGTTCTGCTTCGTGCCGGCGTGGAACGTGCCGACCGTGACGACGGCGCGGTCGGAGGGCGCGACCTCGCGCGAGACGATCGTCTGCAGCCGAACCACCATCGTCGCCGCGAGCACGATCGGATCGATCGTCTTCTCGGGCTGCGAGCCGTGACCGCCGCGGCCGTGCACGGTGACGATGAGGTGGTCGCTCGCCGCCATCACGGGTCCGGCGGCGCTGCGCACCTCGCCGGCGGCGCCCGGCATGACGTGCTGGCCGAGGGCCACGTCGATGCCCTCGGGGAAGCGCTCGCGGAGCGCCGCCTGCATGCCCAGCGCCCCGTCCATCGTCTCCTCGGCGGGCTGGAACACCGCGAGGACCGTGCCCGACCAGTCGTCCTGGTCGACGAGGATCCGGAGCGCACCCTGCAGCGCCGCCATGTGAGTGTCGTGGCCGCACGCGTGCATCACGCCGATGCTCTGGCCGTCGAAGACGTCGGTCGCCGTCGACCGGTAGGGCACCTGCTCGACCTCGGTCACCGGCAGGCCGTCCATGTCGGCGCGCAGCAGCACCGTCGGCCCCTCGCCGCGCCGCAGCACCCCGACGACGCCCGTCGACTCGCCCACGCCCTCGTGGACCTCGAAGCCCGCCTCGCGCAGCAGCTCCGCCATGCGGGCAGCGGTGCGGTGCTCGCGGTTCGAGAGCTCGGGGCTCGCGTGCAGCTCGCGGTAGAGGTCTTCGATGAACGGGCGGTGGTTCTCGAGCGTCATGCGGCCAGGCTACGCCGCGACCGCCCGCGGGGCCCTGCAGGGCGACCGGTAGGATCGAGGGGAACTGTGAGGAGAGCCGTGACCGCCACGCCGAGCCCCTCGCAGGGATGGCACCCCTGGCACCTCCCTGCGATGCGAGCCGTCCCCGCGCTCGCCGTCGGGCTGCCGCTGCCGTTCATCCAGCTGCACTCGCCGATCGTCGGATTCATCGCGCTCATCGTGCTGCTCGTCGGCACCGCGGCCGCCCTCTGGCTCGGTCGATCCCTCGTGCCGGCGCAGGCAGGTCGCTGGCCCGCGGTCACGGCCGCATGGACGGCGCTGCTCGCATGCATCGCGATCGCCGTCGCCGTGCTCGATGCGAGCGAGCTGACCCTGGCGCTCACGGTGGGGGCGTGGGCCGTGCCAGCCGGCGCGCTCGAGCTGCTCGGCTGGTGGCGGATGCGCGCCGAGACCGAGCCGCGCGCGCTGCGGCTCGCCCGCGACTGGCGAGCGGTCGGCGTCTTCACCATCCTGCTCGGCGTCGTGTTCCTGTTCGTCCGCGACGCCGTCACCCTGACCGGCCTGCTCGGCGCCTACGCCGTCATCGTCGGCGTCTATCACGCGCTCGCGGCGCTCTCCGCACGCCCCGCGCGCACCACCACGGAGCGGAGCAAGGCATGACCGACGACCAGCGACCGGACGGCCAGCGATCGGACGGCAAGGATCACCGCCGTCCCGACGGTCCCATCCAGCCGACGCGACGGCAGCAGCTCAAGCCCTTCGAGTACCTCGCGTTCGCGGGCGCCGCCGGCGTCTTCGTGGGGTTCGTCGTGCTGCTGTCGATGCGCGACATCGTGCTCGCGCTCATCTTCTTCGGCGTCGCCTTCATCGGCACGCTGCTCATCACGGCGACGCTGATGCTCGCGATCAAGCCCAAGGGCCGCTCGGCCGCCGACCTCGACAAGCGCGAGGGCTTCGAACCGTGAGGCCCGCGGCGCTGCTCGGCGCCCTCGCCGTCGTGGCGATCGCCGGATGCTCGCCGCTGCCCACCGCGGCCGAGCGCACCGTCGCGCCCCTGCCGACCTCGGGCGAGTCCGCTCCGCAGCTCGCTCCCGAGGGTCCGCACCTCGCCGCGGGCGGCCGCATCCTCGACCCCGTCGCGGACGACGTCGGCGGCACCGAGGTCTGCGACGGCCGGGGCGGTCGCGAGACGCTCGAGACGTTCGACCGCGCGGCATGGGCGGCGCTCGACGTGCCAGCGGGTGACGCGGAGCTCAGGTGCGGCAATGCCGACGGCGCGGGCTGGCGCCACATCGCCGACGGGCACACCGGCGACTTCGACGAGCTGGCGGCGCTCGTGGGCGTGGGCTGGGAGGACGTCGCGTGGTTCGCGATCGACCGCGCGCTGGAGCAGCCGACGCGCGTCGAGCCGTACCGCGACAACATCGTCAACTACGACGTGCTGGTCGAGTACATCGACGGCGGCCGCGCGGAGCGGTCCTGGATGGTGACGGTCGGCGTCGGACTCGGCAGCGGCCACATCATCACGTCGTTCCCCGACGAGCAGCGCTGACGCCCGTGCGACGGTCGGTCAGCCGGGAGCGAGCGCCGTCAGCACGGTGAGCGCGTGGCGGAGCGCGTCCTCCGGGTCGACGTCGGGGTGCCCGACCGCCGGATCGAAGTTCAGGTCGATGAACACCTCCGTCATGCCCTGCGCCGCCAACGCAGGAAGGTCGTCGCGGATCGCTGCGAGGGTCCCGGTGAGCAGTCGGCTCCGGGGACCCACCACCGCGACGCCCCGACACACGAAGCGGAGCGCCTCGGGGTCGCGGCCTGCGCGCTCGGCGGCGGCCCGCACCCGAGCCACGGCGGGGCCCAGCTCGCGGAGGTCGAACTGGCTGCGGCTGATCCATCCGTCGGCCATGCGACCGACCCGGTCCAGCGCTCGAGGCGCATCGCCGCCGAGCAGCACGGGCGGGCGCCGCACGGGCTTCGGAAGGATCGTGGACGGCGGCACCCGATAGAACTCGCCGTCGAAGCGCACCGGGTCGTCGGACCAGATCGCGTCCAGGCAGCGCAGATACTCCTCGGCCCTGGCCCCGCGCTGCTCGAAGGGGACGCCGACCGCTGCGAACTCCTCCCGCGCCCAGCCCAGGCCGAGCCCTGCCAGCACCCGGCCGCGCGCGAGCACGTCCAGGGTGGCCAGCTGCTTGGCGAGCACGACCGGCGCGAGGAACGGTGCGTTGACGATCGCGGTCCCGAGCTCGATGCGGTCGGTGATCGCCGCGGCGTATCCGAGCGTCACCACCGGATCGAGGACGCTCGTGTACACCGGCGGCAGCGGCGTCGCCGCGGGCACCAGCAGGCGCTGGAACGTCCACAGCGTCGAGTAGCCGAGCTCCTCCGCCCGTCTGGCGACGGTGAGCACGTTCTCCGGGGTCGCCCAACCCCCGGAGACCGGCAGGCCGAATCCGACATCCATGGGGCAACGGTAGGCGCTCTCGCGATCGACCGGGCGCTCGATGTCGGCACCCGACTCGCCCCTATCCCGACCCGATCCGCGGTGCTTCACTGAGCCCAGGCTCGATGAGGAGGCACCCGATGAGCACGATGGACCAGGGCCCGCACCATGGCTGGCACCAGGGCCCGTACCTGGGCACCGACATCGCCGGCTTGATGCACGCGACCCGCGCGGAGGCGCGGCGGGTCATGGAGTCGTCGAAGGGCGACCTGGTCACCGACCACGAGGCCATCCTCGACCGGCTGCAGACGGCCGAGCTCATCAGCGGCGACGAGGCCAGGACGCTGCTGGACCTGTACCGGATCGGCTTCGAGGCCGGCGAGGGCAAGGGCGACGCGCAGCGCGCGTTCTTCGAGTCGCGGAGCATCTACGACCGGATGGCCGCGAGCGGCACTGCGAGCCCGGTCGCGCTGGTCGTCGCGTCGGCCGCCGTCGGCTCGTTCGAGGTGTCACCCGGCGACGACGGATCGACGACGGTGACGATCGCGCGGCAGAGCTACGGCTCGAGCCTCGCGGGCATCGGCGCCGGGATCGGCGCGCTCATCGGCGGGCCCGCGGGAGCCACCCTCGGCGGAGCGATCGGTGGCCTGATCGGCGGCATCGTCGACGAGAAGAAGGACAAGAAGAAGTAGCCGCGCCTGGCACGATGGGGCGCATGCGCGATCTCGTCTCCGTCGACTGGCTGGCGGAGCACAGCGGCGAAGGCGACCTCGTGGTCGTCGACGCCAGCATGGCGCCCCCGGGCTCTGACGAGCCGCTGCCCGTGGACGGCATCCCGGGCGCGGTCCGGTTCGACATCGAGGGCGCGATGTCGAGGAGCGACGAGACGGACGGCCTCGGTCCGGTCGGCGTGCACGACATGCTCGCGCCCCACGAGTTCGAGCGCGCGCTCCGCGCGATCGGCATCCGCACGGGCGACCGCGTCGTCGCCTACGACGCTGCCGGGATGTTCTCGAGCGCCCGAGCCTGGTGGATGCTGCGGGCGGCGGGCATCGACGCCGCCGTGCTCGACGGGGGACTGCCCGCCTGGGTCGCCGCAGGGCATCCGCTCGCCCCGGTCGCGGGCGATCTCGGTCGTGAGGGCGACGTCACCGTGGCGTGGGATGCGTCGGCGTTCGTCGACGCCGACGCCACGGCCGCGGCGCTCGCGACCGGCGAGGCCGCGGTGCTCGACGCCCGCTCGCCCAGCCGCTTCACCGGCGCGGAGCCGGACCCGCGAGAAGGGGTGCGCGCCGGTCACATGCCCGGCGCGCGCTCGCTGCACTACGCGGCCATCGCACCCTCAGGCCGCCTGCTGCCTCCCGAGGAGCTGGCCGCCCGGCTGCGCGACGCGGCGGGCGAGCGGCCGATCATCGCGAGCTGCGGCTCGGGCGTCACGGCCGCCGTGCTCGCGCTTGCCGCCACGCTGACCGGTCGTGAGGCGGCCGTCTACGACGGCTCGTGGTCGGAGTGGGGCCGTCGCGACTCCGGTCGACCGGTCGCGACGGGGGCCGGACGACCCGCGGAGCGCGAAACGCCGCAGCCGCCGATTCTTTTGACTGATTCACGATAGCGGCTACGGTGGAGGCATGACCGAGCCGGATGCCGAACTGCTGCGAGCGCGCGGCCTGCGCGTGACGCAGGGGCGCCTCGCCGTGCTCGGCGTGCTCGATCGGCTGCCGCACGCCGACGCGGAGGGCGTGCACCGCGCGCTCGCCGATGCGGGCAATGAGACCTCGGTGCAATCGGTGCACAACGTGCTGGGCGACCTCACGGGCGCCGGCATCGTGCGCCGCTTCGAGCCCGCCCGCTCCGCCGCGCGCTATGAGCGGCGGGTCGGCGACAACCACCACCACGCCGTGTGCTCGAGCTGCGGGCGAGTCGACGACGTCGACTGCGTCGTCGGCGAGGCGCCCTGCATGCACGCGGATGCGCCCCCCGGGTTCACCGTGCAGGCGGCAGAGGTGACGTTCGTCGGCCTGTGCGCGGACTGCGCCCAGTCGGCCTGACGCGCACCGCACCGATCCCGCCCGGGCACCGTCGCCCATCCACCCGCCGTGCACGGCGTCGCCGTGCCGTGCCCACAGACCCGCTCAGCGGACCCACCGAGACACGAAGAGGAAGAGGAAGCATGACGACTCCCACCACGAACAGCGTCGGCACACCGATCGCGAGCGACGCGCATTCGCAGAGCGTCGGCGCCGACGGCGTGATCGCGCTCACCGACCACTACCTGGTCGAGAAGCTCGCGCACTTCAACCGCGAGCGCGTGCCGGAGCGGGTGGTGCACGCCAAGGGCGGCGGCGCCTACGGTCGCTTCGTCACGACGCACGACGTCTCGCGCTACACGCGCGCCGCGCTGTTCCAGCAGGGCGTCGAGACCGAGATGCTCGCCCGCTTCTCCACCGTGGCCGGCGAGCAGGGCAGCCCCGACACGTGGCGCGACCCGCGCGGCTTCTCGCTGAAGTTCTACACGAGCGAGGGCAACTACGACCTCGTCGGCAACAACACCCCCGTCTTCTTCATCCGCGACGGCATCAAGTTCCCCGACTTCATCCGCTCGCAGAAGCGCCTGCCGGGCTCGAACCTGCGCGACAACGACATGCAGTGGGACTTCTGGACGCTCTCGCCCGAGTCGGCGCACCAGGTGACGTGGCTCATGGGCGACCGCGGCCTGCCCAAGACGTGGCGCAACATGGACGGCTTCGGCTCGCACACGTACCAGTGGATCAACGCCGCGGGCGAGCGCTTCTGGGTGAAGTACCACTTCAAGACGAACCAGGGCAACGACTTCGTCACGCAGGAGGAGGCCGACCAGCTCGCGGGCAGCGACGCCGATCATCACATCCGCGACCTGTACTCGGCGATCGAGGACGGCGACTTCCCGTCGTGGACGCTGTCGGTGCAGGTCATGCCCTACGAGGACGCGGCGACCTACCGCTTCAACCCGTTCGACCTGACGAAGGTCTGGCCGCACGGCGACTACCCGCTCATCGAGGTCGGCCAGATGATCCTCGACCGCAACCCGGAGAACTACTTCGCCGAGATCGAGCAGGCGGCGTTCTCGCCAGCGCACTTCGTGCCCGGCATCGCGGCGAGCCCCGACAAGATGCTGCAGGCGCGCATCTTCAGCTACGCCGACGCGCAGCGCTACCGCATCGGCGCCAACCACGCCGAGCTGCCGGTCAACCGCGCACGGGCCGCGGAGGTGCAGTCGTACGACAAGGCGGGCCAGCTGCGCCACACCTTCGCCTCGCCGAGCACGCCCGTCTACGCGCCGAACTCCTTCGGCGGACCGGCGGCGGATGCGGGCGCGGCCGGTGACGACCGCGGGTGGCAGAACGACGGCGAGCTCGTGCGCTCGGCCGTCACGCTGCACCCCGAGGACGACGACTGGGGCCAGGCCGGCACGCTCGTGCGCGAGGTGCTGACGATCCCCGAGCGCGAGCGCCTAATCGCGAACATCGTCGGCCACGTCGGCAAGACGCGCGTGCCCGAGATCCGCGAGCGCGCGATCCAGTACTGGAAGAACGTCGATGCGGCGCTCGGTGCGCTCGTCGAGGCCGGACTGACGCCCATCGAGGAGCCGCGCTCGTCGCTCGCGTCCGAGCCGGTGCGCGCGCCCGCCGTCTTCTAGGCCGACCGCTGCACGCGGCCCGCCCCGGATCGCCGGGGCGGGCCGCCATGCGTCGGGCCCGCGGCCAGCACCTGGCCGCGCGCGGAGCGAAGCCGCTCGCCCCGGTCAGTGCTCGATGATGCCCTGGAACTCGACCATCGTGCGGATCGCCTCGATGGTCCTGCGCGGCTGCAGGTGATCGACGTCCTTCGGTCCGCCCAGCGACAGCAGCGGCACGAACACGAACGACTCGTCGAAGGCGAGCGCGCCGTGCTTCGCCACCGCCTGCGGGAACAGCGCCCAGTCGAACTTCCGCTCGAGGTGTTGCGCGCCACCGCCCACCGTGAGCTTCACGAAGGTCGAGACCTTCGAGCCGAGGCCGGTGGTGTCCTCCTTGCGGTACCTGATGCCCGTGACGCCATCGCCCGGATCCCAGGTGATCACGTCGGCGAGCCCGGTCGCCATGATCGGGATGGCGATGCGCCGTCCCGTGACCTTGCCGAGGATGTCGCCGATGCCCGCCTCGTAGACCCGAGGGTCGATGATGCGCACGAAGCCTTCGGCGAACGTCCCGAAGCCGTACCGCCGCCACAGCTCGACCAGGTCCTCCGGAACGCGGTCGCGGTACGCGTCGATCAGGTCGGGGGGCACGGGAGCGCGCGGGACGAAGTCCGGGATCTCGATCACGGCTCGACCCTACGCATCGCCTCCCTGCGTGCGCTCGCCGATCGCGGCGTCGACCCTCTCGAGCCTCAGGGGCGCAGCAGCACCTTGATCGCTCGCCGCTCGTCCATCGCGCGGTAGGCGTCAGCGGTGTCGTCGAGCGGCAGCTCGAGGTCGAAGACGGCGGATGCGTCGAGCTCGCCCGCGAGCACCGCCGGCACGAGCTCGGGCAGGTAGCGGACGACGGGCGCCATGCCGCCGCGCAGGCCGATGTTGCCGCGGAAGGCGGTCGGCCAGGGGATCTGCGTGCCGTGCGGCACGCCGACGAAGCCGACGGTCGCGCCGGGGCGTGCGACGCGGAACGCCGTGAGCATCGACTGCTCGGTGCCGACGCACTCGAGCACGGCATCCGCCCCCACCCCGTCGGTCAGCTCGCGCACCGCCTCGACGGCGTCGTCGCCGCGCTCGGCCACGAGGTCGGTGGCGCCGAACTCGGTGGCGAGGCGCTGCCGCGCGGGGTTGCGCGAGAGCGCGATGATGCGCTCGGCTCCGAGCCGGCGTGCCGAGAGCACGCCGCACAGGCCGACCGCGCCGTCACCGACGACGACCGCCGTCGAGCCCCGCGCCACGCCTGCCGAGACAGCCGCGTGGTAGCCGGTCGGCAGCACGTCGCTGAGCGCGAGCACGGCCGCGTGCTGCTCGGCGTCGGGCGCCTCGTCGAGCACGAAGCACGTGGCGTCGGCGTTCGTGACGCGCGTCAGCTCGGCTTGGCCGCTCGCGGTCATGGCCAGCTCGACGCAGCCCTGCGTCTGGCCGGCGAGGCAGTGCACGCAGCGGCCGCAGCAGTGGTCGAACGGCACGATCACGAAGTCGCCGACGCGGACGCGCGCGACCTCGGCTCCCACGGCCTCGACGACGCCGATGGCCTCGTGCCCGATCGTCCTCGGCTCGTGCACGGGATTCGCGCCGCGGTACGGCCAGAGGTCGGAGCCGCACACGCACCCGGCGACCACTCGCACGATCGCGTCGGACGGACGCTCGATGGATGGGTCGGCCCACGTCTCCACGCGGATGTCGCCGGGGCCGTGCAGGATCGTCGCTCGCATGCCTCCAGCCTGGCACGCGGCGGCCGCCCCGGCCGCGCCGGCCGCGCTCGCTACGGCAGGCGGTCGACGAGCTCGCTCGCGACGCCCGTGTACGCCGCCGGCGTGAGGCGGCGCAGCCGGTCCTTCGCCGCATCCGAGATGTCGAGGCCGTCGACGAACGCGATTAGCTGCTCCTGCCCGACCTGCTGTCCTCGCGTGAGCTCCTTCAGCTGCGCGTACGGGTCGTCGATCGACGAGCTGCCGGCGAGCACCTCGGCACGGATGACCGTCTGGATCGCCTCGGCGAGCACCTCCCAGTTGCCGTCGAGCGCGGCGTCGAGCGACGCATCCGACACGGCGATCTCGCCGAGCCCGCGACGGAGGTTGTCGAGCGCGAGCAGCGAGTGGCCGAGCGCGACGCCGACGTTGCGCTGCGTCGACGAGTCGGTGAGGTCGCGCTGCAGGCGGCTCGTGACGAGCGTCGCGGAGAGCGACTCGAGCAGCGCCGAGGCGATCTCGAGGTTCGCCTCGGCGTTCTCGAAGCGGATGGGATTGATCTTGTGCGGCATCGTCGACGAGCCCGTCGCGCCCTCGACCGGGATCTGCGTGAACGTGCCGAGCATGATGTACGTCCACACGTCGGTCGCGAGGTTGTGCAGGATGCGGCCGGCGTGCGAGATGGCGCCGAACAGCTCGGCCTGCCAGTCGTGCGACTCGATCTGAGTGGTGAGCGGGTTCCAGGTGAGGCCGAGGTGCTCGACGAAGGCGGATGCGGTGGCCGGCCAGTCCGCGCCGGGCTCGGCGACGACGTGGGCCGAGAACGTGCCGGTGGCGCCGGCGAACTTGCCGAGCACCTCGACCTGCTCGATGCGTTTCGCCTGCCGCTCCAGCCGCCATACGACCACCGCGAGCTCCTTGCCGAGCGTGGTCGGCGTCGCGGGCTGCCCGTGCGTGAGCGAGAGCATCGGGCGGTCGCGCTGCTCGAGCGCGAGCTCGCGCAACCGGTCGATCACGGCTCGGAAGGCGGGCATCCAGACGTCGCGCACGGCCGCGCTGATCGTGAGGGCGTACGAGAGGTTGTTGATGTCCTCGCTCGTGCAGGCGATGTGCACGGCCTCGGAGAGCCGCTCGAGCCCCTGCTGCTGCAGGCGGTCGCGGACGAGGTACTCGACGGCCTTCACGTCGTGACGCGTGACCGCCTCCTTCGCGGCGAGCCAGTCGATCTCCGCCTGCCCGAAGCCTGCGGCCCACGCGCGCAGCGCCTCGGCATCGGCCGGCTCGACCGGCGTCGCGCCGAACAGGCGGTGCTCCGCCACCCACAGCAGCCACTCCACCTCGACGTGCACGCGCGCCCGGTTGAGGCCCGCCTCCGAGAGGTGCTCGGCGAGCGCCGACGTCTGCCGCTGGTAGCGGCCGTCGAGCGGGGAGAGGGGCTGGATGGGCAGGGGCATGGGGCTCCTTCAGGGGCGCATGGCGGGCTGGATCTGGCGGAACAGCCTGCCGACGGCGGTCTCGATCTGGCGGAGGACGGTGCCGAAGAAGGCGTCCTCCGAGTAGTAGGGGTCTGGCACGTCCTGCCCGGCGGCGTCGGGGTCGAACGAGAGCAGCAGGCGGATCTTCGAGAGCTGCTCGTCGCCGCGCGCGAGCGAGCGCAGCGCCCGCTCCTGACCGCGGTCGAACGCGATCACGAGGTCGAAGTCGTCGAGCCAGCGCGGCTTGAACTGCTTGGCCCGATGGGCGCCGCCCTCGTAGCCCGCCGCGGAGAGCACGGCGAGCGTGCGCGGGTCGGCGGTCTCGCCCACGTGGTACTCGCTGATCCCCGCGCTCGCGACGAGCAGGCGGTCGGCGACGCCGTGCCGCTGCGCGAGCCGCTCGAACGCGGCGGCGGCCATCGGGGAGCGGCAGATGTTGCCGGTGCACACGAACACGACGCGGAAGCGCGTCGCATCGGCGAACTCCCGGTGGATGGTCACGCGCCCATTGTGGCAAACGCGGGGCCCGTGCCGGCGCGGGTGCGCGTGGATCCCTCCACAGCCGGCGCTCGACGTCGCCCGCGCGAGGCGGCGGAGGTGCGATGGTCCGTGCTCGGGAGGTGACGAGGACGATGACGGATGCGGCTGCCGCGGCTGCCGGGGCGAAGGCCGCGGCAGAGGCGCACGCGGTCGCGGCAGCGGTGCGACGGGCCGCGCGGCTGCTCGACGACGCGGGCGCGCTCGTGCTGCTGCGGGGCCAGGACGGCTGGCTGGGGCCGGCGAGGGACGCCTTCGACGCGCGCGGGCTCGCCCTGCACGACCGGCTCGCGGCCGAGGAGCACGAGCTGCGGATGCTGGCGCTCGCGATCGAGGGGGCGGCATGACCTCGGTGGCGCAGGCATGACGACGATCGAGCGCGTGGGCGGCGGGGGCGACTTCGGCGCGAGGACGGTCGCCTGGGACCAGACCGTCACGGGCGTCGCCTGCGCCCGGCTGCGCGACGCCGGCTGGACGGCGCGTTGCGCCGTGGTCGCGCTGCGCGCGGCGCCGTCGCTGCCACTCGACCCGGCTCCGGGCATCGACGTCGCCGGGCTCAGGGCGTGCTCGGCGGAGCTCGACGCGCGCATCGCCGCCGGCACGGCGCTCGTCGTCGAGCTCGAGCGGCTCCACGACGACACGATGCTCGCCGGCCGCGCATACGAGCTCGCCTCCGATGCGGTGCTGCGGCTCGTCGAGGAGGTCGCGGCCTCGGTCGCCTGGGGGCTCGGGGCTGCGACGCCCGCCCTCGTCGCAGCAGCCCTTGGTCTGTCGTCCCCGCTGCTGCTGCTGGGCGCCGGCGCCGCGGTCGCCGCCGGCCTCGTGACCGTGCCGCTCGTCGCTCGACTCGCGGTGACGCATCCCCAGCACGTCGCCGCGCTCGTCGGGCACGCGCGCACGGCCGGCGTGCCGCTCGATCGGTTCATGGCGCAGGCCGCCGACTTCTGGGATCGCGCAGGGGAGGCGCTGCTCGCGACGCCGGGGTTCGTGCCGGCGCTTGCCCTCGCGGTGGAGTCGACCGACGAGGCGCTCGCGGGGCTGCTGCGCATCCCGGAGCCGGCGGCCGCGAAGCTCGAGGCGATGATCGGGCAGGACGAGCTGTTCGCGGCGCTGGCCGCGGGCGCGGGCCTCGGCCTGCGGGCCGGCGCCGGGCTGCAGCCGGTCCGGGCCGGCGCCGTGCGGCCGCTGCCGACGCCCTCGCGACCCGTGTCGGCGCCCGGTGAGGCGATGCGGGTCATCCTCAGCCAGGACGACCAGGTGACGATCCACGAGCACCGCATGCGCGACGGCAGCCGGCGCTTCCAGGTGTTCGTGCGGGGCACCGAGTCGTGGCTGCCGGACTCCGCGACCGGGCTCGACGGGCCGGCGAACCTCGAGAACGCGGGATCGACGCCCCGCACCCTGCTCGGGTCGGATGCGGCGCTCGCCCAGGCGATGGCGGCCGCGGGCATCGACGCCAACGACCCGGTCGACCTGTTCGGCTACTCGCAGGGGGCCGCTGCGGCCGCGAACGCCGCGGCGAGCGAGCGCTTCCGCATCGAGACGGCGATGCTCGTGGGCGGGCCAGTGGCCGGCGCCGAGCTGCCACCCGGCGTCGCCGTGCTCTCGGTGGCGCACGTGGGCGACCCGACCGCGGCGATGGACGGCATCGGCGACGGGGACGGGCCCGTGACGGTGACGCTCGAGAGCGCCGGCGGGCACGGCTCCGGGTTCGCCGCGCGGCACTCGGGGGAGGAGTACGCCGAGACGCTGATCCGGGCGCAGCGCGACGACTTCTTCGTCGCGGCCTTCACGGAGCGGCTGCGCGAGTCGACCGCCGGCGGGGAGGGGGTGGCGGGGTGGGGAGTGGAGCTCACGCGCAGCCCGCGCCCACCCCGGTGATCGAGTAGCAGGGGCGCAGCCCCCGCACCCCCGGTGATCGAGTAGCAGGGGCGTAGCCCCCGCGTATCGAGATCACGTCCGCTCGGCTCGTCGTCCGGCCCCGTCTCGATACGGGCGCTGCGCGACCTACTCGACGAGCGTGAGAGAGGTCACCTTTCCCGCGGCCGCTCCTTGCCGAAGATCGGGCGCGTGACGATCGTGATCAACCAGGTGAGGAAGGCGATGCAGACGGCGGCGAGCATGCCCCACCAGAACGTCTCGACGTGGATGCCGAAGCCGACCATCTCCGAGAGCCAGTGCACGATCATCAGCAGGAACGCGTTCACGAACAGGGCGACGATGCCGATCGTGAGGATGTAGAGCGGGAACGCCACGATCCGGATGAGGTTGCCGATCGTCGCGTTGACGAGCGCGAACACCAGCGCGACGCCGAGCGTCGTGAGCGCGACCTCCCACCACGCGCTGCCGATCGACTCGATGCGGATGCCCGGCACGAACAGGGTCACGAGCCAGATCGCCAGGGCGGTGAACACCACACGGAGCAGGAAGCGCATGGGGTGATCATCGCATCCATATCCCCGAGGGAGCCACGGCGCGCAATAGCCTGAACCGGTGACTGTGCGACTTCGACCCGAGATCGCGGCCGTGCCGCCCTACCAGCAGGGCCGGCCGGCGCCCGAGGGGGGCTTCAAGCTCTCGAGCAACGAGAACCCGTTCCCGCCGCTGCCCGCGGTCGTGGAGGCGGTGCAGCGCGAGGCGCTGCGCGTCAACCGCTACCCCCGGCCGGGAGCGCCCGACCTCAAGGCGGCGCTCGCGACCGAGCTCGGCGTCGACGCGGGACGCATCCTCATCGGCGACGGCTCGGCGACCCTGCTGCAGCAGCTCATCCACGCGGTCGCGGGCCCCGGCGACGAGGTCGTCTACGCGTGGCGCTCCTTCGACGCCTACCCGCTGTTCGTCCGCACGGGCGGCGCGACCGCGATCGAGGTGCCCGTCGACGCCGAGCACGCGCACGACCTCGACGCCATGGCCGCCGCCATCACCGACCGCACGCGCGCCGTCATCGTCTGCAGCCCCAACAACCCCACCGGCACGATCGTCGACGCCGCGGCGCTCGACGCGTTCATCGCCCGGGTGCCCGCCGAGGTGCTCATCATGCTCGACGAGGCGTACATCGAGTTCGTGCAGGAGTCGGCGATCGACGGGATCGCGCTGCAGCGCGAGCACGCGAACGTCGTCGTGCTGCGCACGTTCTCGAAGGCGCACGGCCTCGCCGGCCTGCGCGTCGGCTACGCCGTCGGCGACCCCCAGGTGCTGCGCGGCGCCGACCTCTGCGGCGTGCCGCTGTCGCAGACGGCGCTCGCCTCCGCCGCCGCACTCGCCGCGCTCGCGCACCGGGACGAGACCTACGCCCGCATCGAGGTGCTGATCGCGCAGCGCGACGCTCTCTGGGAGCGCCTCGTCGACGCCGGCGTGCCCGTGCCTCGACCGTTCGGCAACTTCGTCTGGGTGCCGTCGCAGCCGGGCCAGGAGGAGGCGATCCACGACATCCTGACCGCCAACCACATCGTCGCGAAGGTCTTCGCCGACGGTGTGCGCATCTCGGTGGGGGAGCCCGAGGCCGACGACCACATCGTCGCGGCCGCCGTCGCGATCCAGGCGCTGCAGTGACGCGGGCCGACACCCCGGCCGAGGTCGCGACCGAGCCCATCCGTCTGCTCGACGCGGACGGCTCGCTCGTCGAGTCCGACGCGAACGCCGAGTGGCGCGAGCTCGCGGCGCAGCTGACGACCGAGGACCGGCTCGCGATGCACGGCGAGATGCTGCGCACGCGCCGCTTCGACATCGAGGCCGGCCACCTGCAGCGGCAGGGCAAGCTCGGCCTGTGGGTGCCGTCGATCGGCCAGGAGGGCGCGCAGGTCGGCGCCGCCTGGGCCTCGCGCGAGCAGGACACGCTCTTCCCCTCCTACCGCGAGCACCTCATCGCGCTGCACCGCGGCGTCGACATGCTGCAGATCATCGACATCTTCCGCGGCGCCGTGCACGGCGGCTGGGACCCGCTCGAGACGCGCGGCATGCGCATCTACTCGCTCGTGATCGCCACGCACGCGCTGCACTCGACCGGGTACGCGATGGGCATCCGCTTCGACGGCAAGTGCGGCACCGGGGATGCGTCGACCGACGAGGCCGTGATGGCGTTCTACGGCGACGGGGCGGCGAGCCAGGGCGACGCGAGCGAGGGGCTCGTCTTCGCGGCCAGCTACGACGCGCCGATCGTCTTCTTCGTGCAGAACAACAAGTGGGCGATCTCGGTGCCGTCGTCGCGGCAGAGCCGCTTCCCGCTGCACGAGCGCGCCCGCGGCTTCGGGCTCGACGCCGCCTGGGTCGACGGCAACGACCCGCTCGCGTCGTTCGCGGTCACCCGGCGGATGCTCGACGCGGCCAGGCAGGGACGCCCCGGCTACGTCGAGGCCGACACCTACCGGATGGGCGCGCACACGACGAGCGACGACCCCACCCGCTACCGGCCCTCCGACGAGGAGGAGTCGTGGCGCCGCCGCGACCCCATCGCGCGCCTGGCAGCGCACCTGCGCGAGCTCGGCGTCGACGACGCGACGCTCGTCGACCAGGACCGGGAGGCGACGGAGCTCGCCGCCGACATGCGACGCCGCACGCTCGCGGCCGGCACCGCCGCGAGCGACGACATCTTCGACCACGTGTACAGCGAGCCCCACCCGCTCGTGCTCGAGCAGAAGCGGGCGCTCGCGGAGTTCGAGGCCGGCTTCGGAGGCGATGCATGACGAGCGAGACCCAGACCGCGAAGCCCGGGCCGGTGCAGCCGGTGCAGCCGTCGCAACCGGCCGCATCCGTCACCATGCCCATCGCGAAGGCGCTGAACTCGGCGCTGCGCGAGGCCATGCGGGCCGACGACAAGGTGCTGCTGATGGGCGAGGACATCGGCCCGCTCGGCGGCGTCTTCCGCATCACCGACGGCCTGCACGCCGAGTTCGGCGACGACCGCGTGCTCGACACCCCGCTCGCCGAGGCCGGCATCATCGGCACCGCCATCGGGCTCGCCATGCGCGGCTACCGGCCGGTGATCGAGATCCAGTTCGACGGCTTCGTCTATCCCGGCTTCGACCAGATCGTCTCGCAGCTCGCGAAGATGACCGCCCGCCACCGCGGGCGCCTGTCGATGCCCGTCGTGATCCGCATCCCCTACGGCGGCCACATCGGCGCCGTCGAGCACCATCAGGAGAGCCCCGAGGCGTACTTCGCCCACACGTCCGGCCTCCGGGTCGTGAGCCCGTCGACCGCGAACGACGCGCACTGGATGCTGCGGCAGGCCATCGAGAGCGACGACCCGGTGATCTTCCTCGAGCCGAAGTCGAAGTACTGGTCGAAGGGTGAGGTGCTGCCGGCACCGGCGGCCGCGCTGCACCAGGCGGTCGTCGCGAAGCCCGGCAGCGACGTGACGCTCATCGGCCACGGCGCGATGGTGCACGTGCTGCTGCAGGCGGCGCACATCGCCGAGGGCGAGGGCACCTCGTGCGAGGTCATCGACCTGCGCTCGCTGTCCCCGATCGACTGGGCGCCGCTCGTGGAGTCGGCGCAGCGCACCGGTCGCGTCATCGTCGCGCAGGAGGCGCCGGGTCACGTGTCGGTCGGCTCCGAGGTCGCTGCGACGATCGCCGAGCGCGCCTTCTACTCGCTCGAGGCACCGGTGCTGCGGGTCTCGGGCTTCGACACACCCTTCCCGCCGGCGCAGCTCGAGGACATCTACCTGCCCGACGCCGACCGCGTGCTCGATGCGGTCGATCGCTCGCTGGCCTACTGAGACAAGGACGCACCATGCAGGAGTTCAGGCTGCCCGACCCGGGCGAGGGGCTCACCGAGGCCGAGATCGTGACCTGGCGGGTGCGGCCGGGCGACACGGTGCACGTCAACGACGTGCTGCTCGAGGTCGAGACGGCCAAGTCGCTCGTCGAGCTGCCGAGCCCCTTCGACGGCACCGTCGAGGCGCTGCTCGTCGAGGAGGGGCAGACCGTCGAGGTCGGCACCCCCATCATCCGCGTCTCCGGCGGCGACGCCGACGCGGTCGAGACGACGCTCGACACGCAGCAGACCGTCGACCGCGACGAGGACGGCGGCGCCGTGCTGGTCGGCTACGGCGTGCGCGGCGGTGCGGAGACGCGACGCCGCAAGCCCCACACCGTGCGCGACGTGCCCGCGCCGGCGCGTGCGAGCGGCGGCCGGCCGAACCCTCCGGCGTCGGTGCCCGCGGCATCCGCGTCTCCGGTGATCGCGAAGCCACCGATCCGCAAGCTCGCGAAGGACCTGGGCGTCGACCTGTCGCTCGTGTCGGGCAGCGGCCTCGCCGGCGAGGTGACGCGCGACGACGTCGTGCAGTCGGCCAAGCAGGCGAGCGTGTTCCGCAACCTCGAGGCGCCCGAGTGGTCGGGCGGCCGCGAGGAGCGCATCCCGGTCAAGGGCGTGCGCAAGGTGATCGCGCAGGGCATGGTCGACTCCGCGTTCACGGCCCCGCACGTGTCGGTGTTCACCGACGTGGATGCGACGCGGACGATGGAGTTCGTCCAGCGACTGAAGGGGTCGGCCGACTTCGCCGAGGTGAAGGTCTCGCCGCTGCTCATCATGGCGAAGGCCATCCTGTGGGCGATCCGCAGGTCGCCGCAGGTGAACTCCACCTTTACGGGCGACGAGCTCGTCGTGCACCACTACGTCAACCTCGGCATCGCCGCGGCCACCCCGCGCGGCTTGCTCGTGCCGAACGTCAAGGACGCGCAGAGCATGTCGCTGCTGGAGCTCGCGAAGGCGCTGCAGCAGCTCACGACCACCGCACGTGAGGGCCGGACACAGCCCGGCGACATGCAGCACGGCACCTTCACCATCACGAACATCGGCGTCTTCGGCATGGACACCGGCACGCCGATCCTCAACCCGGGCGAGACGGGCATCATCGCGCTCGGCACGATCCGGCAGAAGCCCTGGGTCGTCGACGGCGAGGTGCGGCCGCGCTGGGTGACGACCGTTGGCGGCTCGTTCGATCACCGCGCGATCGACGGCGACGTCATCAGCCGCTTCGTGGCCGACGTGGCCTCGATCCTGGAGGAGCCAGCGCTGCTCCTCGACTGAGGGATGGCGCGCACGGTCGCAGGCGCGGAGGATGGGCGCATGCGCTCGCGGCCCCGTTCGATCGTGCGTGCTGCCATGGCGCTCTGCATCATCGCGGCGCTCAGCGCGTGTGCGGGCGACGAGGGCCCCGCGCCCACATCGGGCGCCATTCCCGGCTCGGAGCCCGCGCCTGCCTCGACAGCACCCATCGTCGCGCCGAGCACGGATGGCACGACGCTCACCCCGGAGCAGCTCGACCTCTGCCTCGACCGCTCGGTCGAGCCGGCGGGCAGCTTCTTCCTCGGTCGCGGCTCGCCAGCGCCGCTCGACCATCTGCGAGCCGCGGTGGCCGACGTGAGGCGGTCACTGCTGAGCGCGGTCCCGGAGCGCGTCGCCCGCCTCACGTTCGACGCGACGGTTCCGTGGCTCACGGTCGTGCCCGCGGCAGGCGAGGAGATCACCGACGAGACGCTCGCCGCCGCCTTCTCCGCGCTGACAGGGATCGACGTCGACGTGCCGGCGGCGCTCGGATCGGTGGAGGTCGTGGCGCCCGAGGGTCGGGCGTTCTCCGAGCAGTGCGCGGCCTACACGGACGCGTGGGCGCTCATGGAGGGCAATCCCGAGGAGGGGCCGATGCTGGTGGCCCTCGGCTTCGACCTCGAGCGCGGCGTGATCACGGCTGGCGTGACGGATCCCGAGGATCCCCGGTTCGCCGCGCTCGCCGCGCACGGCGATGTCGTCGAGATCACCGAGGAGCAGTGCTGCGCCGTCGGTGAGTGACGGCAGGGTGCATTTTTCGCTGATCGAGTAGCTGCCGGGCGGCAGCCCGGCGTGCGCGTTTCGTTGATCGAGTAGCTGCCGGGCGCCAGCCCGGCCTGCCCCTTCCGTGGATCGAGTAGCTGCCGGGCGCCAGCCCGGCCGCGTATCGAGATCGGGCTACCCCGGCCGGCGGATCTCGTCTCGATACGCGCGGCTTCGCCGTGCTACTCGACGAGCGGGGGAGGGGCGCCGCCGCCGTGCTGGCGACGAGCCGCCGCACCCGAGGATCGAGTAGTTGCCCGGCGCGAGCCTGGCCCGCCCCTCCCGCTGATCGAGTAGCTGCCGGGCGCCAGCCCGGCCGCGTATCGAGATCGGGCTGCTCTCGTCGAGCCGGCGTCGTCTCGATACGCGCGGCTTCGCCGTGCTACTCGACGGACGAGGAGCGCCACCACTCGTCGTCGGGCGTCACCGGCATCCGCCGCTTGTGCTCGGTGCGCTCGTACTTCGTGGTGATGTCCTCAGCCACATCGGCGGGCACCTCCTCGCCCCGCAGGAACGCGTCGATCTCCTCGTAGCTGACGCCGAGCTCGTGCTCGTCCGCCTGCCCCGGCTTGCCGTCGAGCAGGTCGGCCGTCGGCTCCTTCTGCCACAGGCGCTCGGGCGCATCGAGCTCCCGCAGCAGCTCCTTGCCCTGGCTCTTCGTGAGCCCCGCGAGCGGCAGCACGTCCGCGCCGCCATCGCCGTACTTCGTGTAGAAGCCGGTGACGCCCTCGGCGGCGTGGTCGGTGCCGAGCACGAGCATGCCCAGCTGCCCCGCGATCGCGTACTGCACGACCATCCGCGCCCGTGCCTTGACGTTGCCCTTGTGGTAGTCGACGACCTCGCCGATCGCCGCCTCGACCTCGCGCTCGAGCGCGTCGACGCCCGGCTTCACGTCGACGACGACCTCGCGATCGGCGCTGCAGAAGCTGAGCGCGAGCTGCGCGTCCTGCTCGTCGTGCTGCACGCCGTAGGGCAGTCGCACGCCGACGAACGAGGCCTCGTGCCCAGCGGCGCGACGGCGCTCGACCGCGAGCTGCGCCATGCGTCCGGCGAGCGTCGAGTCCTGCCCGCCGGAGATGCCGAGCACGTAGCCCTTCGCGCCGGTGGCCTCGAGATAGTCGACGAGGAAGGCGATGCGGCGCTCGAGCTCCGCCGCCGGGTCGATCGAGGGCTGCGCGCCCAGGGCGGCGATGATGTCGGACTGCGAGGTGCGTGAGGAGCGATCCATGGCGGGAAGCCTAGCCCCGGCGCCTCACAGCCGTGTGCGAGCCGACATTGACAATCGTTCTCAACAGCGCGTACCGTTGCACCGCACGGCAGAGCGCGGTGCTGGACAAGGAATCACATGCGGAACCTCCGGACGATCGGCGCGATCGGCGCGATGTCCCTGGCCCTGACCGGATGCGCGAGCACGGCGACGGGTGCCGACGCGACCGACGACCGGCTCGAGATCGTCGCCACGACGACGCAGCTCGCCGACATCACGCGCGGCGTCGTCGGCGACGCGGCCACCGTCACGAGCCTGCTCGAGCCCGGCAGCTCCGCGCACGCCTTCGACCCCGGTCCCTCCGCGCTCACGGCCCTCGCCTCGGCAGACCTGCTCGTGATCAGCGGAGCCGGCCTCGAGTCGTGGCTCGACGGCACCGTCGAGGCCGCGGGCTTCGCCGGCACACTCGTCGACACCTCCGAGGGGCTCGACCTCATCGCCGCCGAGGACGACCCGCACGAGGGCCACGACCACGAGGGTCACCCCGGAGACGACGCGGCGCACGAGGGCGAGACGGCCGAGGAGCACGCGGCCCACACCGACGAGGCGGATGGCCACGCCGAGGAGGGCCACGAGGGCCACGACCACGGCGCCTTCGACCCGCACGTCTGGACCGACCCGGCGAACGCCATCCTGCAGGCCGAGGCCGTGCGCGACGCCGTGGTGGCGGCCGACCCGGATGCCGACATCGACGCATCCGCCGATGCCTACCTCGCGCAGCTGCGCGCCCTGCAGGAATGGATGCGCGCGTCGATCGAGCAGGTGCCGGTCGAGGAGCGCCTCGTCGTCACGACGCACGACACCTTCGGCTACCTCGAGCGCGCGTTCGACGTGCAGGTGGTGGGCACGGTGCTGCCGAGCCTCGACGACAGCGCCGATGCGAGCGCGGCGCACATCGACGAGCTCGTCGCCGAGATCCGCGAGAGCGGAGCGCCCGTCGTCTTCAGCGAGAACGCGATCGACCCGCAGCTGGCCGCGACCATCGCCCGCGAGGCCGGCGTCGAGCTGCGCCAGGGCGAGGACGCGCTCGCCGCGGACGCGCTCGGCCGCGAGGGCACCCCGACCGGCAGCTACATCGGCTCGCAGATCCACAACACCACCGCGATGGTGAGCGCGTGGGGCGGCGAGCCGCTGCCGGTGCCAGAATCGCTGTCGTGAACCCAGCGAGCACCGGCACCGTCGTCGAGATCGCCGACGCCGCCTTCGACTACGGCGGCCCGCCGGTGCTCAGCGACGTGAGCTTCGAGGTGCAGGCGGGTGAGGCGGTCGCGCTCATCGGCCCGAACGGGGCGGGGAAGTCGACGCTGCTCGCCGGACTGCTCGGACTCGCGCAGCACGACGCTCGCATCTTCCGGGTGCCGACCGGCCGCGGCGAGATCGGCTCCCTGCCGCAGTCGAGCGAGATCGACCCCGCCTTCCCCGTGACGCTCGAGCAGGTCGTCGCGATGGGCCGCACGCCGCGGCTCGGGCTGCGCTGGCCCGGCGGCCGCGACCGGCGCATCGTCGCCGACGCCATCGCGACCGTCGGCCTCACCGAGCAGCGGCGCACGCGCTTCGGCGACCTGTCGGGCGGGCAGCGGCAGCGCGGCCTGCTCGCGCGGGCGCTCGCGAGCGAGCCGCGGCTGCTGCTGCTCGACGAGCCCTTCAATGGGCTCGACCAGGGCTCGCGCGACGCGCTGCTCGACACGATCGCCGCGCTCAAGGCGCGCGGCGTCGCGCTCATCATCACGACCCACGACCTCGACCTCGCGCGTGCCGTCTGCGACCGCACGCTGCTCGTCAACCAGCGGCAGATCGCCTTCGACGACACCGGATGCGTCCTGACGCTCGAGCGCGTCGAGGCCGCGTTCGCGTCGCACGTGATGGAGATCGACGGGCACACGCTCGCCACCACCGAGCATCACGAGGCCGACCACGCCGACCGCCACCAGCACCTGCTGCAGGCCGACGGCGCCCGCGAGCCGCGCGACGCCCGATGAGCCAGCCCGCGATCGCGGCGCTGCTCGACCCGTTCACGCCGTTCGCGGCGCCCTTCCTGGCCCGGCCGCTGCTGCTGCTCATCGCGCTCGCCGTGGCAGCAGGCACGGTCGGCGTGCTCGTGCACCTGCGCCGGCTCGAGTTCTCCGCCGACGGCCTCACGCACGCCGTCTTCCCCGGCCTCGCGATCGGTGCGGCGCTCGGCGGGGCCGCGGGCCTGCTGCCCGGGGCCATCGGCGCAGCGCTCGTCGCCGCAGTGGTGCTCGCCCTCATCTCGCGCCGCGGCCAGCCGCGCGACACGGCGGTCGCGATCGTGCTCACGAGCTTCTTCTCGCTCGGCGTCGTGCTCGTCTCCGCCTCGCAGGGCGTCGCAGGCAGCCTCTCCGACTTCTTCTTCGGAAGGCTCCTCACCATCACCTGGGGCGACCTGCGAGTCGCGCTCGTGCTCATCGCGATCGGCGTCGCGCTCGTCGTCGCGACCGCGGGCCAGCAGCTGTTCGCGGCGTTCGACGCCGCCGGGGCGCGTCGCGCCGGGCTGCCGGTGCTCGCGCTCGAGACCGTCGGCACGGTCGCGGTCGCGCTCGTGGTGGTCGCCGCCTCCGCCTCGGTCGGCACCCTGCTCGCGCTCGCCGTCGTCATCGTGCCCGCCGCCGCGGCGCGCGCGGTGACGCGCTCGCTGCGCACGGCGGTCGTGGTCGCGATCATGTTCGGCGCCGTCACCGGATGGCTCGGGCTGTGGCTCGTCGTGCAGCTGGCCCAGCTCGGCGTCGACGCTGCGCCCGGCGCGACCGTCGCGCTCACGATGATCGGTGGCTACCTGCTCGCCCTGGCGGCCGGTTCGGTGCGCGCCCGGGGGCTGCGCGGCCGCTCGCAGGGCTCGGCCGCGATCGCGACGGCGGGGGCGCGCTGATGCCGCAGCTCGACTTCTTCGGCCTCGCGATGCTCGAGGTGGTGCTCGCCGGTGCGCTCGCGAGTCTCGTGGGCGTGCTCGTCGTGCTGCGCGAGCGGGCCTTCTTCACGATGTCGCTCACGCACGCGACGTTCCCCGGGGCCGTCGCGGCCGCCATGCTCGGCGGTTCCGTGCCGCTCGGCGCGGCGGTCGCCGCCGTCGCGCTCATCGCCGTCGCGGTCGGCATCGGGCGCATCCGCTCCCAGGGTCCGGCCGTCGCATCCGGCGTCATGCTCACCGCGGGCTTCGCGCTCGGCGCGCTGCTGCAGTCGCTCGCGCCGCTCGCGATCGACGTCGAGTCGTTCCTGATCGGGCAGGTGCTGGCCGTCACCGGTGCCGACATCGCGCTCACCGGGGTGCTCCTCGCGGTCGCCGTGGCCGTGTGGGCGATCGCCGGACCGCACCTGGTCTTCTCGAGCGCCGACGAGGCCGGCTACCGGCGAGCGGGCCTGCGGCCGTGGGTGCCCGAGGCCGTGTCCCTCGGGCTCATCGCCGCGACCGTCGTCGCGATCATGCCCGTCGTCGGCGCGATCCTCGGCGTCGCGCTCATCGTCGCGCCCGCGGCGGCGGCCCGGCTCGTCGTGCGCGACTGGCGGTGGATGCTCGTGCTCGCGCCCGTGATGGGCATCGCGTCGGGCGTCGCGGGACTGCTCGCCTCCCGCTGGTTCGACATCGCGGCGGGCGGGGCGATCGCGCTCGTCGCGGCGCTGCTGTACGCCGCCGCCTGGGCCGTCGGCGGCCGGCGGACGCGGCAGGCGACCGGGCGGTCCGCGCCGGTTCGTGGGACGATCGAGGCGAGGACACCATGACCCACGCAGACCCCACCACCGACGCCGCCGACGCGGCCCCGCGCCGC
Organism: Agrococcus sp. DT81.2; assembly: GCF_049844935.1. Taxonomy (NCBI): domain Bacteria; kingdom Bacillati; phylum Actinomycetota; class Actinomycetes; order Micrococcales; family Microbacteriaceae; genus Agrococcus; species Agrococcus sp. DT81.2. The sequence continues at coordinate 435,462 of NZ_JBNCLZ010000002.1, forward strand.
ACGACGAAGCAGCGCGAGGCCGTGCGCGAGGCGCTCGCCGCGAGCGAGGAGTTCGTCTCGGCGCAAGCGCTGCACCAGTCGATGCGGCAGTCGGGCTCGACCGTGGGGCTCGCCACCGTCTACCGGGCGCTCGCGGCGCTCGCGGAGGACGGCGAGGCGGATGCGCTCCAGTCCGGTGGCGAGTCGCTCTACCGCGCCTGCACCCCGACGCACCACCATCACCTCATCTGCCGCCGGTGCGGTCGCACCGTCGAGCTCGAGGCGGCCGCGGTGGAGCGGTGGGCCGGGCAGGTCGCTGCGGCGCACGGCTTCGTCGAGCCCGAGCACGTCGTCGACATCTTCGGCCTCTGCGGCGAGTGCGCCGCGCAGGTCGCGGCCCCTGAGAGGGACTCGCGCCCGCTCAGCTGACCGAGGGGTCGAAGTCGAGCCTGATCACCGATGTGCCGAGGTCGGGGCCGAGTGCGGCGAGCTCGCCCGCCGTCGGGTGATGGCCGGGCGCAGTCCTGATGCCCATGCGCTGCGCAGACCCGCCTGCGTCGAGCGCCTTGCGGACGGCTTCGCCCATCTCGCCCGGCGTCATCGGCACGAGCGTCCCCCGGGTGCGGAACGCTCTGGCCCGGTAGGTGACGGTGACGGGTGCACCGCCCTCGAAGTTGTAGCGCCAAGCGGCGCCCGTCATCGCCACCGGAGCGCCATCGACGAGCAAGAAGTTGACGGGCACGGTGATCCGGCGACCGGTGCGCCTGCCCTGGAAGGCCAAGAGCATGACGCCGGGGAGACGGCGACCCAACGGCGACGCCAGCAGGGGCCTCATGACGACGTTCATCGCCCGCAGTACAGCGGGCGGAGGCGGCGGAGCCAGGGAGACGCCACGCTCGGCTCGTGCCATGATGCATCCCTCCTGCAGCGACCTGTGCTCGGCACGGTACTCCGCCGCAGGCTCGACAGCGGCTGCCGATCTCGGCGCATGTGACAGCGCGTCGGCACGGACGCGTCCCCAGGCGCGGCTCGCGCGCGGGCGCGACCCAGGCAACCCTGTGATGATGTCGCAACGACCTCAGGAGGCCACCGTGACGAACCAGCCGAGCGCCTACAGCGAGCAGCAGCCCGCGAGCGTGCCAGCCGCCAGCGCTCGACCCCGGCGCATCCTCGGGATCCAGCCGGTGCTCTTCGTCGGCATCTGCCTGCTCGCGATCGTCACGATCATCACGGTGGTGCTGATCTTCGTCGGCGACTTCGAGAGCCAGGCCGCGCGCGTCGTCTGGACCGTCGTGGTCTTCCTGGCCTTCACCGCACTGCTCGCGCTCGACCTCGTGCTCGCTCGCCGCTCCGCGACACCGCTCGTCATCGGGGTCGCCGCGAACGTCTACCTGCTCGCCGTGCTCATGATCGCCATCTGGATGAGCGGTGCCGGCGGCGGGCGGGAGCCGTGGGAGGACGACTTCCTGTTCGCCGAGCTGTTCGGCGTCGTGCTGCTGACGATCCTCGTCGTGCGCGCGGCCGCCGCGGGCGCGTGGGGCCTCATCCGGCTCGGCGACCGCGGGCGCGCATCCATGGCTCGGGTCATCGGGCTCGTCGCCGCGAGCCTCCTCGGGCTCGTGGGTGTGCTGCTCACGCTCCACTTCGCGATCGACGCCTTCGGCTTCGACGTGGGGGAGTGGTACTGGCGCGCGACGGTCGCCGCGATCGTGGTGACGGCCCTCGCCGCCTCGATCACGGTGCTCCTCTACTGGAACCGCCGCAACATCGACTGGCAGGAGGCGGAGGCTCGCGGCGAGCACGTGCGCCCCGTCGCGACCGCAGCGGCGGGGCCGTGGCCGGGCCAGCAGCCGTGGCCGCAGCAGTCGATGCCCCCGCAGTCGGTGCCGCCGCAGTCGGTGCCGCCGCAGTCGATGCCCCCACAGTCGATGCAGCGCCATCCCATGCAGCCGCCGCCTGCGCCGCCGACGGGTGGGCTGCTGCCCTGGCCGACGTACGCCGACGGCACACCGCTGCCCATGGGCCCCGACGGCCAGCCTGCGTTCCCGCCGAGCCGCTGACGGGCCGCGCTGACCTCGATGGTTTCGACGCGCTCAGCGCGCTGCGCGCGCGGACCGGCTCAACCAGCGGGTGGACTCGGTATTGCCGCTAGGCATCCGCATGGCGTAGGATTGCTCGTTGGTGCGGTCTCGACCGCGCAGCGCACGTGCCTCCCAACCCCGCAAGGATCGGGTTCAGCGTGCGCAGGCAAGTGATCTTGGGTGGGCTCCGGCCCACGGTAACCACATGGAGGCACCAATGGCAGCCGTATGCCAGGTGACCGGAGCCATTCCCGGCTTCGGACACAACATCTCGCACTCGCACAGGCGCACGAAGCGACGCTTCGACCCGAACGTGCAGCGCAAGACCTATTTCGTCCCGTCGCTGCGTCGCAACATCACGCTGAACGTCTCGGCCAAGGGCATGAAGGTCATCGACGCCCGTGGCATCGAGGCCGTCGTCCGTGACATGCAGGCTCGGGGGGTGAAGCTCTGATGGCGAAGAAGTCCCAGGACGTCCGTCCGATCATCAAGCTGCGCTCCACGGCGGGCACCGGCTACACGTACGTGACGAAGAAGAACCGTCGCAACAACCCCGACCGACTTGTGCTGAAGAAGTACGACCCCATCGTGCGTCAGCACGTCGAGTTCCGAGAGGAGCGATAATGGCCAAGAAGAGCATGATCGCCAAGAACGAGCAGCGGAAGATCATCGTCGCCCGCTACGCCGAGAAGCGCGCTGCGCTCAAGAAGGCGCTCGTCGACCCCAAGAGCACCGATGACGAGCGCGAGGCCGCTCGACTCGGGCTGCAGAAGCTGCCCCGCAACGCTTCGCCGGTGCGCGTGCGCAAGCGCGACGCGATCGACGGCCGCCCCCGCGGCCACGTCGGCGCGTTCGGCATCTCGCGAGTGCGCTTCCGCGACATGGCGCACCGGGGCGAGCTGCCCGGCGTGACCAAGTCGAGCTGGTAAGCACCTGATTCGCACGAAGCCCCCGACCGCGAGGTCGGGGGCTTCGTCGTTCCGGCGCGGATGCGCCTCCGGCGACGGCTAGACCCGCCGGACGGTCGCGTCCGCCGGGGAGACGAGCAGCCAGCGCCAGCCGTAGGGCTCGAGCTCGAGCTCGAGCGAGCCGTCCACCGTGATCGACGACTGGTCGAAGCGGTCGACGAGCGTCACCGGCCCCTCCTCCGAGGCGAGCTCGAGCTTCACCGCCGTCCGCTCGTCGCCGAGGCTGTGGAGCGCGAGCATCGTCCAGTCGTCACCCCGGCACACGTGCGCGAGCACCGACCGCTGCCGCACGCCGACGACCTCGAGCTCCGCCCACGCGAGCTCGGGGGTGTCGCGGTAGAGGTCGGTGAGCTGCTGGATGTGGCGCCACAGCGACGTCGGATCCCGCTGCTGGTCGGCGACGTTCACGCGTTGCGGGCCGAGCTCGCCGCGCGTCGGCGGCCGCGTCCAGCTGCGCTGCGGCGCTGCCGAGAAGCCGCCGCTCGCATCCGGCTCCCACTGCATCGGCGTGCGCACCGCGTAGCGGCCGGGTACCTCGAGCTCCTCGCCCATGCCGATCTCCTCGCCGTAGAACAGCACCGGGCAGCCCGGCAGCGAGAACATCAGCGTGTAGACGAGCCGCACGGCGCGGTCGTCGCCGAGCATCGTCGGCAGCCGCCGCCGGATCCCGCGGCCGTACAGCCGCATCCCCTCGTCCGGCGCGAACGCCTCGAAGACCTCCTCGAGCTCGTCGGGCGCGAGCTTGTCGAGGGTGAGCTCGTCGTGGTTGCGCACGAAGTTCGCCCACTGGCTCGCCGGCGGCAGCTCGGGCCGGTCGCGCAGCGCCTTCGCGAGCGGACGGGCGTCCTTGCGGGCGAGCGACAGGAACAGCGCCTGCATCGAGACGAAGTCGAACTGCAGGTGCAGTCCGCTCGCCTCGCCCTCGGCCTCGAACCACTGCAGCTGCTGCTCGTGCGGCAGGTTGACCTCGCCGAGCAGCATCGCCTCGCCGTTGCGGCGCGAGACGAAGCGCTGGATGGCCCGCAGGTGATCGGCGCCCCGGTAGTCGGGCGCCCGCCCGGTGGTCTCGGTGCCGTGCGCGGGGTCGGTGCTGAACAGGAATGGCACCGCATCGACGCGGAAGCCCGAGACGCCGAGCTCGAGCCAGAGGCCGAGGTTGCGCTCGATCTGCACCTGCACGGGCGGATGCGCGATGTTGAGGTCGGGCTGGTGCGCCCGGAAGTGGTGCAGGTACCACTGGCCTGTGCGCTCGTCCTGCGTCCAGGTGGAGTCCTCCTCGCCGGGGAAGACGGGCGCGTCCTGCTGCGCCGGCGGCTCATCCCGCCACACGTACCAGTCGCGGTGCGGCGACTCGCGCGACGAGCGGGAGGAGCGGAACCACGGGTGCTCCGCCGAGGTGTGGTTCATGACGAAGTCGATGATGACGCGCATGCCCTGCGAGCGAGCGACCCGGATGACCTCCACGAGGTCGCCGAGCGTGCCGAGCCGCGGGTCGACGCCGAAGAAGTCGGTGATGTCGTAGCCGTCGTCGCGGTCGGCGGTGGGGAAGAACGGCATGAGCCACAAGCACGTGACGCCGAGGTCGGCGAGGGTGTGGATGCGCGAGACCAGCCCCTGCAGGTCGCCGATGCCGTCGCCGTCGGAGTCCTGGAACACCTGCACGTCGAGGCAGTAGAAGACGGCGTTGCGCCACCAGCTGTCGGCGGCCTCGATCGGCCTGGGACTCACGAGGCGACCTGCAGCGCCGGCAGCACGCGCTCGCCGAACGCGTCGATGAAGGCGGTCTGCTCCTGGCCGACGTGGTGCAGGTAGACGGCGTCGACCCCGGTGCCGAGGATCTCGGCGATGCGCCCCTCGTGCACGGCGAGGTCGTTCGAGACGGTGACCGCCTTGCGGATCGCCTCCTCCGAGACGTCCTTCGTGCGCCGGTCGAAGTCGTCGGGGAACGCGAGGTCCCACGCCTCGGGCGGCGAGACGGTGCCGCTGCGCCACTGGTCGCGGGCGATGGCGAGCGCCTCCGACTCGTCTTCCGCCCACGAGAGGTGCAGCTGCGCCGACACCGGGCCGCGACCGCCGGCGTCGCGGTAGGCCGCCACGACGTCGCGCAGTGCCGCGATGTCGCCTGCGACGGTGATGAACCCATCCGCCCACTGCGCGTGCCGCGCGGCGGACTCGGGCGTGATGGCCGCGCCGATGAGCTTCGGCGGCGTCGCCGGCCGCGACCAGACGCGGGCGCGGTCGACCGAGAAGGTGCCCTCGTGCGACACCTCCTCGCCGGCCAGCAGCCGGCGGATGACGTCGACGCTCTCGAGCAGCCTGCGCTCGCGGGTCGGCTTGTCGGGCCAGGCGTCGCCCGTGACGTGCTCGTTCATGTTCTCGCCCGAGCCCAGCGCCGCCCAGAAGCGGTCGGGGAACATCTCGCCGAGCGTCGCGATCGCCTGCGCCGAGACGACGGGGTGGTAGCGCTGGCCGGGCGCGTGCACGACGCCGAACGTGAGCGGCGTCGAGGCGAGCGCGGCGCCGAGCCACGACAGCGCGAACCCGCTCTCGCCCTGCGCGTCGAGCCAGGGCGCGAGGTGGTCGGAGCACATGGCGGCCTGGAAGCCGGCCTCGTGCGCGTGGATGACGTCGCGGAGGAGCGTGCTGGGCGGGATCTGCTCGTGCGAGCAGTGGAAGCCGATGACAGACATGGGCCCAACGGAAGCGCGGATGCGCCGAGCCGTCAAGCGCGCCGACTCCCAGCCAGGTGTGCCAGCGCGTGCCACCGCAAGGCTCAGACGACGGCGGATGCGCTCAGTCGAGTGGCCGTCGGCAGCTCCCCGGCGTGGAGCGCGCGCCAGGCTGCGCCGAGCCGGGCCATCGCCTCGGTGGTGAGCTCGGGCTCCCACGTGATGGGGATGCGCGCGAAGCGGTCGAGCACGCCCGACGCCGAGAAGCGGGGGCCGGGCGGCAGCAGCAGGCCCCGGTCGCGCGCCCCGAGCGACAGTGCCGTCGACCACGGCCCGCCGAGGTCGACCCAGGCGGCGAGCCCGCCGGGCATCGGCGGCATGGCGACGCCGGGCAGGTGCGCAGCCAGCCCCGCCGCCACCGCGGCCCGGCCGGTGCGCAGCCGCTCGCTCGTGCGCGCGAGCAGCGCGTCCATGTCGTCGAGCAGCTCGATCGCGATGCACTGCTCGAGCAGCGGGGTGCCCAGGTCGATCGAGGGGCGAGCACCCAGGAGCGCCGCCACCTGCTCGCGGCCCGCGCGGATCCAGCCGATCCGCAGCCCGCCCCACGCGATCTTCGACATCGAGCCGATCAGGATCGCCGGGCCGTGCGCGGCGAACGGCCGAGGCGTCCAGCCGCGGTCGATGTCGAGCTCGGCGCACGTCTCGTCGACGATGAGGAGCGTGCCGGTGGCGCGCGCGACCGCCGCGAGCCTCGCGCGCTCGAGCTCCGGCATGGTCGCGCCCGTGGGGTTGTGGAAGTCGGTGATCAGGTAGGCGAGCGCCGGCCGCTGGGAGCGCAGTGTCTCGACGAGGTGGCTCGCGTCCCAGCCGCCGTCGGGCGTGACGGGCGTCGGCACGAGCCGGTGACCGGTGCGGCGCAGCGCATCCATCGCGTGCGGGAAGCTCGGCTGCTCGACCACCGCGGCGCGGCCGCGCTCGCCGAACGCCGCGAGCACCACGGTGAGCGCGTGCATCGCTCCGCTCGTGATGACGATCTGCTCGGGGTCGGTCGGCAGCCCGCGTGCCGTGTAGCGCTCGGCGACGCGCTCGCGGAGCTCGAGCAGCCCGTCAAGGGAGTAGCCGGGCGTGCCGAGCAGCCCAGCGAGCCGGTCGAGCGCCCGCACGGTCGCCGCGTGCAGGCCGGGTGTCGATCCGACCGAGGCGATCGTGAGGTCGATCACGTCGTCGCCCACGGCGGCGGGGCGCTGGATGCGCTGCGCCGGCAGGGCGGCGCGGGTGCCGGAGCCGTGGGTGCGCACGACGTAGCCGCCCGACTCCAGCAGCTCGTAGGCCCGCGCGATCGTCGCGCGGGAGCGGTGCAGCTCGGCGGCGAGCGCGCGCTCGCTCGGCAGCCGCTCACCCACGGTGATGCGGCCGTCGAGCAGCAGCATGCGGATGCGGTCCGCGAGCGACTGCGCCACCGCGCTCGTCGCGCGCCACTCGCCGAGCTGGGTGCCGAGCCGGGATGCCATGCGCCCATTCTGCCCTGCAGTGGACTGCACCAGGCGAGCCACTTGCGCGCGAGTGGCCCGCGCTGAGGCATGGCCGATGCAGTGGAATAGGACGGTGACGACCGGCCCCTCCACCCACGACTCCGCGACGAACCGTGCGCCGCGCATCCGCCGGCTGCTGCTGCCGATCGACGCGCTCGGTCCCGCCGACACGACGGCGCGCGTCGTGCAGCTGATGATCGGGCTGTTCCTCTACGGCATCTCGCTCGCGATGCTCATCCGCGCCGATCTCGGCGTCGGCCCGTGGGACGTGTTCTCGCTCGGCCTCGCCGTGCACCTGCCGATGAGCTACGGCACCGCGACGGTCGTGGTGTCGGGTCTCGTGCTGCTCGTCTGGATCCCGCTGCGGCAGAAGCCCGGCATCGGCACGCTCCTGAACGCGCTGCTCGTCGGCCCGGCCGCCGACCTCGGGCTGCTCTTCATCCCCGAGGTGGACGGGCTGTGGGCGCAGGCCCTGCTGCTGGCCGGCAGCATGCTGCTGCTGGCCTTCGCGACCGGCCTCTACATCGCGCCGCAGCTCGGCCCCGGCCCGCGCGACGGCCTCATGACCGGACTCGTGCGCATCACCGGCTGGAGGGTGTGGATCGTGCGCACGCTCATCGAGGGAACGGTGCTGCTGCTCGGCTGGCTGCTGGGCGGGCCGGTGGGCGTCGGCACCGTCATCTTCGCCTTCGGCATCGGCCCGCTGATCGGCATCTTCCTGCCCTACTTCTCGCGTCGGCGGGCCGAGAAGGTGGCGCGGCTCCGCGCCGCCCGCGCGGCCGCCGACCGCCGCTGAGCGGCCAGATCGGTCCGCGATCCGCGGAAATCCGCGGAAAATGCGGCGTGTCGGCCGCCTTCTGCCCCCGCTTGCAGGGCCGCGGGGCTACGTTCGGGGGTGGTCGGAGCCCCTTCGGGCACCGACGGATGCCCGCCCCAGGCGGGACGGACATGCCACCATCAGGAGGACATCATGGCTGAGACCATCAACAAGACGACCCTCGCTTCGAAGATCGCAGCGACGACCGACCTCTCGCAGGCCAAGGTCACGGCAGTGCTCGACGCGCTCTTCGACGAGGTCTCGGCGGCCGTCGCCGCCGGCGACAAGGTCTCGATCCCCGGCTTCTTCAGCGCCGAGCGCACCGAGACCGCTGCCCGCACGGGCCGCAACCCGCAGACGGGCGACGAGATCCAGATCGCAGCCGGCCACCGCGTCAAGCTGACCGCCGGCTCGAAGCTCAAGGCCGCCGTCAAGTAGATCCCACCACCGCAGCACCAGGAGGGGCTCCGCCGATCGGCGGGGCCCCTCCTGTCTCCCCGGGGGCCGCCGCGGCGCCTCCGGCTCTGGGACAGTGCAGAGCAGTGGCGACTACCCTGGATGGGTGCAGCGCATCCGTCTCCTCGCGCCGGCGCTCGCGATCCTCGCCGGCCTGGCAGCGACGTGGGCGGCGCTCGAGTTCGGCGGCGGCGCTGCCGCGCCTACGCTGCAGGACCCCGGACCGGCCGTGCGCTACGGCGTGCCGATGGCGACGATGCTCCGCAACCTCGCGATCGCGGCCGCATTCGGCGGCATCGTGCTCGCCTGCTTCGCGCTCGTGCCGCGCAGCCGCGACTGGCACCGCACGCTCGACCTCGCCGCCGCCTCTGCCGGCATCGCGACGGTCGCCCACGGCTTCGTCGCCTTCGGCTCGTTCCGCCAGGTGGTCTCGAACCCGGTCACCGCGACGAACGACTTCGGTGAGCTGCTGCAGTTCTTCTTCGTCGAGGTCGAGACGGGCAGGCTCCTGCTCGGCACGCTGCTCTCGCTCGCGCTCCTGACCGTGCTGCTGCTCGTCGCGCGCAGCCCCGTCGCTGCCGGCTTCACGGTCGCGCTGTGGGCCGTGCCGTTCTGGCTCATCGCCTCCGGCGGCCACGCCGGCGGCACCGCCAATCACACGCTGGCCGTCTCGTCGCTGCTGCTGCACCTGCTGTTCGTGTCGATCTGGCTCGGCGGGCTGCTCCACGTCGGCCTGCTCGCCCGCGGCCGCGACGCATCCGCACCGGCGGGCGCATCCGCCCCGGCCGTCGCATCCGCCCGCGAGCCCGCCGGCACCGCCTACGGCGACGTGCTGCTGCGCTACTCGAGTCTCGCGCTCGTCAGCTTCCTGGTGGTCGCGTTCTCGGGCGTCGTCTCGGCGTGGGTGCGCATGGAGGGCGACTGGTTCAGCGAGTACGGCATCCTCTCGATCGCTAAGGCTGCGCTGCTGGTCGTGCTGGGCGTCTTCGGCGCATGGCAGCGGATGCGCATGCTGCGCCCCGCGCAGACGGCGCGCCTGCGCGTGCCCGGCAGGGCCATCGCGCTGCTGCTCGCGCTCGAGCTGACGGTCATGGGCGTGACGGCCGGCGTCGCCGCCGGCCTCGCGCGCACGCCGACGCCGGTGCCCGAGATCCCGCCGGGCGCGGAGGCGACGCCCGCCGAGATCCTCACCGGCCGGCAGCTTCCGCCGCCGTTCGAGCCCGCGCGGCTCGTCGACCAGTGGGCGATCGACCCGCTCTGGACCGTCATCGTCGCGATGCTCGGGTTCTTCTACGTCGCCGGCGTCGTGCGGCTCGCCCGCCGCGGCGACCGCTGGCCGGTCGGCCGCACCGTCTCGTGGCTCGCCGGCCTCCTGCTGCTGTGGTGGTGCACGAACGGCGCGCTCAACCTGTACCAGGAGTTCCAGTTCTCGCTCCACATGCTCGTGCACATGCTGCTGGGCATGGCGGTGCCGGTGCTGCTCGTGCCGGGCGCGCCCATCACGCTCGCGATGCGCGCGATCCGCAAGCGCGGCGACGGCTCCCGGGGCGGTCGCGAGTGGCTGCTCGCGATCGTGCACTCGAAGTACATGGAGGTGCTCAGCTCGCCGCTCGTCTCGGCCGGGCTGTTCGTCACGAGCCTGTGGGTCTTCTACTACACGCCGCTGTTCGAGTGGGCGATGGACGAGCACCTCGGGCACGTGTGGATGGTCGTGCACTTCGTCGGCTCGGGCTACCTCTTCGTGCAGGCGATCATCGGCATCGACCCCGGCCCCGCCCGCCCGCCGTACGCGCTGCGGCTCGTGCTGCTGCTGGGCGCGATGGTGTTCCACGCCTTCTTCGGCATCACGCTCATGACGGGCGACGCGCTGCTGCTCGCCGACTGGTTCGGCGCGATGGGCAACGGCATCGACGCGCTCGAGGACCAGCGGGTGGGCGGCGGCATCGCCTGGTCGATCGGCGAGATCCCAACCGTGATCCTCGCGATCACGACGGTCGTGCTGTGGGCGCGCAGCGACCGGCGCGACCAGGTGCGGCTCGACCGGGCCGCGGTGCGCGACGGTGACGCCGACCTCAACGCCTACAACGACATGCTCGAGCGGATGGGGAAGCGATGACCGACGGACGTGACACGCTGCGCGGCTCGGCCGAGCGCGCGGAGCAGCACCTGCCGGAGGAGCTGGCGGCCTTCGCCGAGGGGCGCGCGCTGCGGCTGCGCATCGTGCGGCACGCCGAGACCGAGCACAACATCAACCACCTCATGCAGGGCTGGTCGGACTCGCCGATCACCGAGCGCGGGCGCGAGCAGATCGAGGCGGTCGCCGAGCGGCTGTCGACGGAGCGCTTCGACCTCGCCTTCTCCTCCGACCTGCAGCGCACCCGCACGACCGCCGAGGGCATCCTCGCCCGCCTCGACCCGCGGCCGCCGATCCGGTTCGACGAGCTGCTCCGCGAGTGGAACTTCGGCAGCCACGAGGAGCGGCCCGCGGCCGACGTGTGGCGCGAGGTGATCGTGCAGCACGGCTTCGAGGTCGACCGCGAGTTGAGCGCGCTGCGCTCGATCGGCGAGCAGGTGGGCTGGCGCGGGCTGTTCGACACGATCGCGCAGCTCGACGCGAGCGGGCAGGCCGAGCAGGCGGCCGAGACCGTCGTGCGCGCCGACGCGGCGCTCGAGCGCGTCGTGCGCGCCGCATCCGCCGTGCCGGGCGACGGCGAGGCGCAGGTGCTCGTGGTGTCGCACGGCGGCTTCATCACGTCGCTGCTGCGCCAGCTCGTGCCCGAGATCACGCCCGACACGATCATGCCGAACTGCTCGGTCACGACCGTGTCGCTGCCGGCGGGCACGCTCGTCTGGCAGCTCGACGGACTGGGCGAGACGGCCGACGCCCGGCGCTGAGCCGAGCGGGCCGGTCTGGCGAGCGCCTCACGCTCATCGTCGTCGGCCTGAGAGCAAGTCGCGTCGCGACCGTAACGCGCAGGCCGTCGCCGCGAAACCGCCGCACGCGAGAGTCATCAGTGCAGTCCCGCACCATTCGGAGCGGGGCGTCCGACTCTCGAAAGGCACGGCATGTCGTACGTGAAGCCAGCCGATCTCGTCGTCCGCATGATCGACGCGGGCCAGGCGAAGGTCCTCATGTCCACTCGCGACACCCTCATCCGCGCCTTCATGGCCGGTGCGATCCTCGCGCTCGCCGCGGCGTTCGCGGTGACGGTGTCGACCCGCACCGAGAGCCCGCTGCTCGGCGCGATCCTGTTCCCCGTGGGCTTCTGCCTGCTCTACCTGCTCGGGTTCGACCTGCTCACCGGCGTCTTCACGCTCGTGCCGCTCGCCTGGCTCGACAAGCGCGCGGGCGTCACGCTCCGCGGCATGCTGCGCAATTGGGGCCTCGTCTTCGTCGGCAACCTCGCGGGCGCCGTCGTCGTCGCGCTGCTGATGGCGATCTACTTCACCCAAGGCTTCACGCAGGCGCCGGATGCGGTGGGCCAGGCGATCGGGCACATCGGCGAGGGCCGCACGCTCGGCTACGCCGAGCACGGAGCCGGCGGGATGCTCACGCTGTTCGTGCGAGCGGTGCTCTGCAACTGGATGGTGTCGACGGGCGTCGCTGCCGCGATGATGTCGGACTCCGTCACCGGCAAGGTGCTCGGCATGTGGATGCCGATCATGCTCTTCTTCTACATGGGCTTCGAGCACTCGATCGTCAACATGTACCTGTTCCCCTCCGGCCTCATGATGGGCGGCGCCTTCACCCTCGGCGACTACCTGGTCTGGAACGAGATCCCGACGCTGCTCGGCAACATCGTCGGCGGGCTCAGCTTCGTGGGGCTCACGATGTACGCCACGCACGGACGCCCCGGACCGGTGCGCACACCTGCCGAGGGCGTGCGGCTGCCGAAGGCGGGCGCGGCCATCCGGTGATGTGCGCCTGCGCCGGCGTCGCCGGGCCCGTGCGGCTCGGCGGCGCCCCGGCGCGTGCACTCGAGTCACGCCATCATGGATGCACGCGAGCGGGACGGGTGGTGACACGGATGGCCGAGTCCACAGGGTTGCGCCAGGTGATGGCCGGATGCACCGTGCTGGTCACCGCCGACCGCCGCGCAGGCGAGTTGGCGGCGGCGCTCGAGCGGCGGGGTGCGACGGTCCGTCATGCGCCCGCGCTGAGCATGATCCCCAACGCCGACGAGCCAGCGCTCCTCGCCGCGACGCGCGCGCTGCTGCAGGCGCCGCCGGACGTGCTCGTGGTCACGACCGGTGTCGGCTTCCGCGCCTGGATCGAGGCGGCCGACGCGCAGGGGCTCGCCGACGACCTGCTGGCGGTGCTCGGCCGCGCCCGCATCGTGGCCCGCGGGCCGAAGGCGCGCGGGGCGATCCAGGCCGCGGGCCTGCAGGCCGACTGGGTCGCGGAGTCGGAGACCTCGGCGGAGGTCGCGGAGGTGCTGCTCGGCGAGGGCGTCGCCGGGCTGCGCATCGCGATCCAGATGCACGGGGCGGGAGCGGACGGGCTGGAGGCGGCGCTCGCTGCGGCCGGCGCGCTCGTCACCGAGCTGGTGGTCTACCGCTGGGGACCGGCCCCCGACCCGGAGCTCGTGCGCGCCTCGGCCCGGTCGGCGGCCGCGGGGGAGATCGACGCGGTCGTCTTCACCTCCGCACCGAGCGCGGAGGCGTGGCTCGCGACGGCCGATGCGGAAGGTGTGGCTGACGCGGTCGCCGCTCGCTGCCGCGACGGGCAGCTCGTGCTCGCGGCGGTCGGGCCCGTCACCGCGAAGCCGGTGCTGCGCCGCGGGATCGAGCCGCTCATGCCCGAGCGCGGCCGACTCGGCGCGCTCGTGCGCGCGCTCGTGACGCACTACGAGCAGATCGAGTCGGTCGCGCTCGGCACGGTCGCCGGCACGCTCATCGTGCGCGCACGCGTCGCGGTCCTCGACGGTCGCGTGCTGCCCATCTCTCCGTCCGGCCTCACGGTGCTGCGGCTGTTGGCGCGGGCGGGTGGCTCGGTCGTCGCCCGCGAGGAGGTGCTGGCCGCCCTCCCGGGCGACTCCACGGAGTCGCACGCCGTCGAGGTGGCGATCGCGCGGCTGCGCGAGGCGCTCGGCCGCAAGGATCTCGTGCGCACGGTCGTCAAGCGCGGATACCGGCTCGAGCTCGGACCGCAGCACTCCTAGTCCGCGACGGCGGAGCCGGCTCGTCCTCACAGCGCCGGCCGTGCCGCCGTGACGTCGAGGTCGCAGGATCGTAACGGGGACGCGCATTCGACGAAACGCCCCGCGCTTAGCGTCGGAGCCATGACCGAACAGACGCAGTCCCGACCCCAGCGGGTCCTGGTGGTGGGCGCCGGCATGGTGGCGCACCGACTGGTCGACCGGCTGCGCGCGCAGGATCGCGACGGCGCGTGCACGGTCACCGTCATCGGCGATGAGCCGTGGCGCCCCTATGACCGGGTTGCGCTCACCTCGTACTTCGCCGGCACGCCGGCCGCGGGACTCGAGCTCGGGAGGCCGCTGCTGTGGGCCGACCCGCGCGTCCGGCTCGAGAGGGGCGACGAGGTCGTCGCGGTCGATCTCGACGAGCGCACCGCACGCTGCGCATCCGGCGCCGTCCACGCCTGGGATCACCTCGTCTTCGCCACGGGCGCCGCCGCGGCCGTGCCCCCCATCCCGGGCACCGACCTGCCGGGAGTGTTCGTCTACCGCTCGCTCGACGACGTCGTGGCGATCGAGCGGGACGTCGAGGCCCTGCTCGCCGACGCCCGCCCGGGCGAGCGGCCGCGCGCGGTCGTGCTCGGGGGTGGGCTGCTGGGCCTCGAGGCCGCCGGCGCGCTGCGCGACCTCGGCGCCGACCCGACCATCGCGCAGTCCTCGGGTCACCTCCTCTCCGCGCAGCTCGACGCGGGCGGCGGCGAGGCCGCGCGGCAGTTGCTCGCGCAGGGCGGCGTCGACGTCCGCACCGGTTCGCGCGCCGCCGCGCTGCTCGCGAGCGACAGCGGCAGGGTGGCGGCCGTCGCGTTCCCCGACGGCGGCACGCTCGAGGCCGACATCGTCGTGATCGCCGCCGGGATCCGGCCGCGCGACGAGGTCGCAGCGCTCGCCGGCATCGAGCTGGGGCCGCGCGGCGGCATCCGCATCGACGGCGCTTGCCGCACGAACGTCGACGGCGTCTGGGCGGTCGGCGACGTCGCGACCCTCGATGGCCAGATCTGGGGCCTCATCGCGCCCGGCAACGAGCAGGCCGACGTGGTCGTCGACCGCCTGCTGGGCGGCGAGCGCGCGCTCGGGCCGGTCGACGCATCCGCCAAGCTGAAGCTCGCCGGCGTCGAGGTCGGCAGCTTCGGCGACGCCTTCGGTCGCACCGACGGCGCCGTCGAGGTGGTCTACGCCGACCCCACCGCGGGCGTCTACAAGAAGCTCGTCATGTCCGATGACGGCCGCACGCTGCTCGGCGGGATGCTCGTGGGCGACGCGAGCGCCTACGCCGGGCTGCGGCCCCTCGTCGGCCGTGAGCTGGGCGCCGACCCCGCCGCCTACCTGCTGCCGACCGACGGCACCCCGATCGCAGGCGACGGGCTGCCGGACGACGCCGTCGTCTGCTCCTGCAACGGCGTATCGGCAGGGACGCTGCGCGACGCCGTGCACGTCGACGGCTGCGCGACCTTCGGCGAGGCGAAGGCCTGCACGGGCGCCGGCGCGGCATGCGGCTCGTGCGTGCCGCTCGCGACGAAGCTGGTCAACGCCGAGCTCGCGAAGACGGGCGTCGAGGTGAGCCGCGCCATGTGCGAGCACTTCGCGCTCTCCCGCCGCGAGCTGCTGGACGCCGTCCGCGTCTCCGGTGCTGCGACCTTCAGCGACATCCTCGAGCGGCACGGCGCCGGCGGGCGCGGCTGCGACATCTGCCGTCCCGCGATCGCGTCGATCCTCGCCTTCGTCAGCACCGGCCACGTGCTCGACGGCGAACGAGGCAGCCTGCAGGACACGAACGACCACGTGATGGCGAACATGCAGAAGGACGGCACCTACTCGGTGGTCCCGCGCATGCCGGCCGGCGAGGTCACGCCCGACGGGCTCATCGCGGTCGGCCGCGTCGCGAAGGAGTTCGGGCTCTACACGAAGATCACCGGCGGGCAGCGGATCGACATGTTCGGTGCCCGCATCGAGCAGCTCCCGAGCATCTGGGCGAAGCTGATCGACGCCGGCTTCGAGTCGGGCCAGGCCTACGGCAAGGCGCTGCGGAACGTGAAGTCGTGCGTCGGCTCCACCTGGTGCCGCTACGGGGTCCAGGACGCGGTCGGCATGGCGGTGCTGCTCGAGCTGCGCTTCCGCGGTCTTCGCTCGCCGCACAAGCTCAAGTTCGGCGTCTCGGGGTGCGCGCGCGAGTGCGCGGAGGCGCGGGGCAAGGACGTGGGTGTGATCGCCACCGAGCAGGGTTGGAACCTGTACGTGGGCGGCAACGGCGGCTTCACCCCCCGCCACGCGGAGCTGCTCGCCGAGGATCTGGACGACGAGGCTCTCGTGCGCGCGATCGACCGGTACATCGTCTACTACATCCGCACCGCCGACCGGCTGCAGCGCACCGCTCGCTGGATCGAGGACCTCGAGGGGGGCATCGACAGCCTGCGGGGGGTCATCTTCGACGACGCCCTCGGCATCTGCGACGAGCTGGACGCCACCATGCGCCGGCACGTCGACACCTATCGCGACGAGTGGCGGGAGACGCTCGAGGATCCCGAGAAGCTGCAGCGCTTCGTCTCGTTCGTCAACGCCCCCGACGCGGCCGACCCCGAACTCGCCTACGTGCCCGAGCGCGGGCAGCACCGACCTGCCACGGCGGAGGAGCGCGCCAGCGGTGCGATCCTCGCCACGAGCGGACTGGAGATCCACGCATGACCCTCATCGCCGACGCCCCCGTCCGCCTCAGCACCACGTCGTGGTGGCGCATCTGCCCCATCTCGTCGCTGCACCCCGAGCGGGGCGCCGCGGCCATCGTGCGGGGCGAGCAGGTCGCCCTCTTCCGGCTGCACGATGGCTCGGTACGCGCGGTGCAGCAGGCGGACCCGTACGCCGAGGGCGCCAATGTCATGAGCCGCGGCCTGGTCGGTACGCGCGGCGGCCGCCCGAGCGTCGCCTCACCGATGTTCAAGCACGTCTTCGACCTCGAGACCGGCGAGTGCCTGGACCCCAAGGGCGAGGAGGTGCGGCACCTCCGCTCCTACCCGGTGCGGGTCGTCGACGGCGTCGTGGAGGTGGCGGCATGAGCCTCGTCGCGCTCGACCTGCAGGGCAGGCTCGTCGTCATGGCCGGCGGCGGCGCCGTGAGCGCCCGCCGTGCGCGCGCCTACGCCGACGACGGCGCCGATGTGCTGGTCATCGCGCCCGCGCTCTGCGACGACCTCGCCGCTCTGGTGGCGCAGGACCTCGTGCGGCACCGCGCCGAGCGCATCCGCCCCGGCCACCTCGACGGTGCCTGGCTCGCGCACACCGCCACCGGTGACCCCGACGTGGACCTGCTGGTCGCCGCGTGGGCCGAGGAGCGCCGGATCTGGTGCGTCAACGCGGGCAGCGGGGCGCAGGGGAGCGCCCGCTCGGTCGCGACCGCCAGCGCCGGCGAGCTCCGCATCGGCGTGTCGTCCACGGGCGGCGCGGACCCGCGTCGCGCCGGGCAGGTCGCCCGTGCGCTCGCCGACATCGTGCACGAGGGCGGCATCGATCTGCGCCGCAGGCGAAGCGGCGGCGAGGGCCGCGTCGTGCTCGTCGGCGGCGGTCCCGGCGATCCCGAGCTGCTCACGGTACGCGGCCGGCGCGCCATCGCGGAGGCCGATGTCGTCGTCGTCGACCGGCTCGGCGCGCGCGGCGTGCTCGACGGGCTCGCCGACGGCGTCGAGGTGATCGAGGTGGGCAAGCGCCCCGGCCGGCACCCCGTGCCGCAGGAGGAGATCAACCGGATCCTGGTCGACCGCGCCGGCGCCGGTGCGGTGGTGGTGCGGCTCAAGGGCGGCGACCCCTACGTGTTCGGTCGCGGCGGCGAGGAGCACATCGCGTGCGCGACCGCCGGCGTGCAGGTCGAGACCGTTCCCGGCATCTCGAGCGCCATCGCCGTGCCCGCTGCCGCCGGCATCCCGGTCACGCACCGCGGCGTGGCCCGCGCATTCACCGTGGCGACCGGCCACGAGGCGCTCGCGCCCTCGGTGCTCGAGCAGATGCGCTCCGGTGACGCCACGGTCGTCGTGCTGATGGGCGTGGCGATGCTGGAGCGGATCGTCAACGCGGCGCTCGCGGTGGGTGCCCATCCCGCGCTCCCGGTCGCGATCGTCGAGGAGGGCACGACGGCTCGGCAGCGGGTCGTGCGGGGTCCGCTCGCCGCGATCGCGCGCATCGCGCAGGAGACGGGCGTCGTCTCGCCGGCCGTGATCGTCGTGGGCGAGGTCGCGCGCTTCGGACTCCTCGGCCCGCAGGCGACGGCCTCGGCACCGGTCGGAGCGCGCTCGTGATGCCCGCGCTGATCGGCTGCTCGCACGGCACGGCCGATCCCGCGGGGCGAGCGACGATCCGCGCGCTGCTCGAGCTGACGGCCGACCGCCTTCCAGGCGTGGATGTCGTCGAAGCCTTCGTCGACGTGCAGGAGCCCGCACTGCCCGACGTCGTCGAGTCGCTCGCGCCTCGGCCGGCGGTGATCGCGCCGCTGCTCCTCTCGACCGGCTTCCACGTCGAGATCGACGTCCGCCGCGCCGCCCGCCTGCGACCCGGCGTCGTGGCGGCGCCGCCGCTCGGACCGGACGACCGCATCACTGCCGTGCTCGCCGACCGCTGGCGTGCGCTCGGCGCCTCCCCGCTGGACCCGGTCGTGCTCGCCGTCGCCGGCTCCAGCCGCGCCTCCACCGTGCCGGCCGTCGAGGCGGTGCGCGACCGCTTCGCCGCCCTCACCGGCACCGCTCCGGTGCTCGGCTACGGATCGGCCGTCCAGCCGACGGTGCCGGGCGCGGTCGCGCTCGTGCGCGGCGCGAACGCAGCGCCGGTCTCGGTCGCCTCCTACTTGCTGGCGCCCGGGTTCTTCCAGTCGCGCGTGCTCGCCGCGGGTGCCGAGAGGGTCTCGGCGCCCCTCGGTATCGACTCGCGGATCGTCGACGTGATCGTCGATCGCTACCTGGCCGCGACCCTGCAGCTGCGCGCGGCCGCCTGAGCACGGAGCTCACTCCCGCGAGGGCAGGTGCACCTCGAGCTCGTAGAGCGCGCGCGGGTCCGCTTCGTCGACGCGCTCGCCCGCGAGGCCGAGCCTCCGGTAGAAGTCGGCCGCGACGTCGAGCGACTGCCACTCGAGCACGCGCACGCGCGTGTGCAGCTCCGCCCACTCCCTGACCGCCTCGAACAGCGCCGTGCCGGCACCGCGCCCGCGCGCATCCGGCGACACCCACAGGTCGTGCATGCGTGCGATCGACCAGTCGCGGTGCGGCGCGGGGCCGTAGTCCTGCGCCGCGGCGTAGCCGATCACCCGGCCGTCCTGCTCGGCGACGACGATGTGGTGGGCGGGGTTCTCGACGAGCGAGTCGAGTCGCTCGCGGTAGCGGTCGACCTTCTCGTCGGGCTCGTCGGCGCCGCGGTGGGCCGCGAACATCGGCAGCAGCACGGCGGCGTCAGCGGTCGTCGCCTGCCGGATGCCGATCTCGCCATCACCCATGTCGCCGTCGCCCATGCCGTCAGCGTAGCCGCGGGGTCTGCGAAGGCGTCAGGCGGCGGATGCGTGCGCGCCGCACGCGGGCTCGCAGGCCTCGCAGGTGGTCACCTGCTTGCGGCACGACCAGAGCCGGCAGTTGCCCATGCCGTTCGTCGCCGCGCCGCAGCTCGTGCACGTGCCGAGGATGGCGGCGCCGGCGCCGAAGTCCATCGTGCGGCGCTCGTCGAACACGTAGAGCGAACCCTCCCAGAGCCCGGCGTTGCCGAACGTCTCGCCGTAGCGGACGATGCCGCCGTCGAGCTGGTACACCTCACTGAAGCCGCGCTTCGTCATGAGCGACGACAGCACCTCGCAGCGCACGCCGCCGGTGCAGTAGGTGACGACGGGCTTGTCCTTGAGGTGGTCGTACGCGCCGGAGTCGAGCAGCTCGACGAAGTCGCGGGTGGTGTCGACGTCGGGCACGATCGCGCCCTTGAAGCGGCCGATGTCGGCCTCGAAGCGATTGCGGCCGTCGAGCAGCACGACGTCGTCCCGCTCCTCGACGAGGCGGTGCAGCTCGCCCGGCTGCAGGTGGGTGCCGCCGCCGACCACGCCGCCCGCGTCGACCTCGAGCTCGTCGGGCGCGCCGAAGGTGACGATCTCGTCGCGCACCTTCACCGTCAGGCGCGGGAAGTCGTCGCCCGTGCCGGTCGACCACTTGATGTCCATCCCCTTGAACCCCGAGTACTCGCGCGTGGCGCGCGCGTACCGCTTGCACGCATCCATCGGTCCGCCGACCGTGCCGTTGATGCCGTGCGGGGAGATGAGGATGCGGCCGGTCAGGCCGAGCGACGACGCGAGCGCGTGCTGCCACAGCCGCACCGCCTCGGGGTCGGCGATCGGCGTGAAGCGGTAGTAGAGCAGCACCTTGTGCATCAGACGATCTTCCCAGCCGCCCGGCCGGGTCGATGCCAGCCGCGGTTGTGCGAGAGCACCAAAGGTGACCGGTCGCGGTCGTCGGGTCGGGCAGGATGGCTCCTCGTGAACATGTGGTTGCAGTGGCTGATGGCCATGACCGTCAAGAGCAAGGGCAAGCCGGAGCTCGCGATCGACGACGTCGCGAAGACCTCGTTCCGAGTGCTGCCGACCGACATCGACCTGCTCGGCCACATGAACAACGGCCGCTACCCGTCGTACATGGACCTCGCGCGCGTCGACATGACGAACCGCACGGGCATGTCGGAAGCGCTGTCGAAGGCCGGCATCTACGCCGTCGTCGGGCAGTCGTCGATGGTCTACCGCCGCAGCCTCGACCTGTGGCAGCGCTTCGACATCGAGACCGCGGTGCTCGGCGGCGACGAGCGGGCGATCTACCTGCAGCAGCGCTTCGTCGTCGGCGGCGAGCTGCACGCGCGCGGCGTCGTGCAGGGGCGGTTCATCGAGAAGGGCGTCGGCACGGCGAAGATCGCCCGCGTCGTCGAGGTGCTCGAGGCGGCCGGCATCGAGGTGCACCTGCCCGAGCTCGACGAGCGGGTCGCGGAGTGGGCGCGCCTCAACGCGCTGCCGCCCGCCAGGGCGACGCACGCATCCGACTGGAACGGCCGCATCCCCCGTTGAGCGCGGAGGACGCAATGCGCAGCGTTGCGTCCGGAGCGCTCAAGGTCGAGTAGCACGGCCGCAGGCCGCGCGTATCTCTCATGGTCATTGGCTGGCCTGGGGCTGGCTGGCTGGCTGGCACCAGCTCTCGAGGACGTGGCTCTGCGCGTATCTGTCCCGCTTGGCGGTGACTTGATCTCGACCTGCCCGTCGGTCGGGGGCCGGTGCCGGCCCACCCGCGCCGATGGCTTGATAGAAGGCTGTCCAACCTGACGGTTGTGACTCTTGAGAGATCTGCCTCCGACGCGACTTCCCAGGGCCGGCACCGACACGGTCCGATCCTGAGGAGGAACCGCGATGACCATCGTCGCAGACCGATTCGCGCATGTCATGGGCGTCGATACCCACGCCCGCACCCACACGTTCTCGATCGTCGACGCCGCGACGGGCGGCGTGCTGGAGACCGCCGCGTTCCCCGTCACCGCCGCCGGCATGGACCGTGCGCTCGCCTGGGCCAGCCGACGCGCGCCCGGCTACGCCGCCGCGGTCGAGGGGACCGCGTCCTACGGGGCGACGCTCACGACGCGGCTGCAGGCGGCCGGCGTGACGGTGTTCGAGGCGCGGCCCCCGCGTCGCGCCGCCCGCGCCGGACACGGCAAGTCGGACCAGATCGACGCGGTCGCCGCCGCCCGGTCCGTGCTGGCGGAGCCGACCGAGCTGCTCGCGCAGCCCCGCTCGGGCGAGCGCCGGCAGGCGCTGCAGCTGCTGCTGACCGCGCGCCGGCTGATCGAGCGGCAGCGCACGCAGGACCGCAACGCGCTCACCGCGCTGCTTCGCGGCGTCGAGCTCGGCGTCGACGCCCGCCGCGCCTTGACCGCCGCCCAGCTGCGGCAGATCGCCACCTGGCGGCCCCGCGGCGGTGACTCGATCGCGCAGTCCGTCGCCCGCACCGAAGCGATCCGACTGGCGCGCGAGGTCCAGCAGCGCGGCGACCTGCTGGCCGACAACCAGTCGCAGCTGCGACAGCACGTCACCGCGCTCGCACCCGGCCTGCTCGCCGAGCAGGGCATCGGCCCCATCACCGGCGCCGTCTTCATCGCCGCCTACTCCCACCACGGCCGGATCCGATCGGAGGCGGCCTTCGCATCCCTCGCCGGCGCCGCCCCCATCCCGGCCTCCAGCGGCAACACCGACCGGCACCGCCTCAACCGGCACGGCGACCGGCGCCTCAACGCTGCCCTCGACACCGTCGTCCGCTCACGACTCGCCCACGACCCCGACACCCGCGCCTACCGCGACCGCCGCATCGCCGAAGGCAAGACGAAGCGCGACGTCCGCCGACTCCTCCGCCGCTACCTCGCCCGCCACATCTATCGCACCCTCAAACAGACACTCACGCCTTGACAGCAGCCATAGAAGGGTCGAGACCCGGCTCTTCGGGGGCGAGGCGCCGGCCTACGGCCGCAGCAGCTCCAGCGCCGCGTGCGCCGCGTTGTGCCCGCCGATGCCGGAGACGGCGCCGCCGCGGCGCGCGCCCGAGCCGGCCATGAGGATGCGCGGGTGCGCGGTCTCGACGCCCCACGCCTCGGCGATCGAGGTCGCCTCGTGCTCGAGCCACGGCCATGACAGCGGGCCGTGGAAGATGTTGCCGCCGGGCATCGCGAGCGCTTCCTCGATGTCGAGCGTCGTCTTGGTCTCGATCGCCGGGCCGTCCGCGCCCTCGAGCAGCAGCGGCACGATGGGCTCGGCGAGCACCGAGTCGAGCGAGACGATCACCGCCTGCTCGAGCTCGTCACGCATCCGCTCGTTCGTCTCCGGCGTCAGCAGCCGGTCGGGCGCGTGCAGCCCGAAGACGGTGAGGGTTTGGGCGCCGGATGCCTGCAGGTCGCCCCCGAGGATCGACGGGTCGGTCAGCGAGTGGCAGTAGATCTCGCAGGGGAGCGGATCGGGGATGCGGCCGGCGACGGCCTCGGCGAAGGCGCGGCCCAGCTGCGAGTAGCTCTCGTTGATGTGGAAGGTGCCCCCGAACGCCGCCTCCGGCGCCACGCCGTCTCGCAGCTGCGGCAGGCGCGAGAGCAGCATGTTCACCTTGACCTGCGCGCCCTCCGGCCGGGGCGCGGCGGCCTCGTCGCCGAGCAGCCGCCCGAGCACGTGCGGCGCGACGGCGGAGAGCACCAGGTCGAACTGCGCCGTGAGCTCGGTGCCGGTCGGCACCCCCTCGCCGTCGGTCACGAGCCCGCCGATGCGCTCGCTCCACGTGACCTCCGCGTCGGGCGTGACGCGGACGACGGTGACGCCGGTGAGGATCGTCGCCCCCGCCTGCCGAGCGGCGATCTCGAGCTCGCCGGAGATTTGCCCCATGCCGCCGATCGGCACGTCCCAGTCGCCGGTGCCGCCGCCGATCACGTGGTAGAGCAGGCACCGGTTCTGCTCGAGCCCCGGGTCGTCGAGCGCCGCGAACGTGCCGATGAGCGCGTCGGTCGCGATCACGCCGCGCACGAGGTCGTGGCCCACCGCGCGCTCGATGGCGTCGGCGATGGGCGCGTCGACGACCTCCGACCAGGCGGATGCGCCGCCGGCGGCCGCGCGCGCCGCGTCCTTGGTCGGCAATGGGCCGGTGAGCGTCGGGAAGAGCGCGGCGGCGAGCCGGGTGGTGCGGTCGTAGAAGCCGGCGAACCCATCCGCGTCGCCGACCGCCCCGATCGCCGCGAACGAGGCGCGGGTGGCGGCCTCGTCGCCCGCGTCGACGAGCAGCCCGCGGTCGGTGCCCGGCTCGGGCGTGTACGAGGAGTAGCGGCGGCGAGCGAGCCGCACGTCGAGTCCGAGGTCGCCGATGATCTGCTGGGGCATGAGGCTCACGAGGTACGAGTAGCGCGACAGCCGCGCGTCGAGCCCGTCGAACGCCTGCGCCGAGACGGCCGCGCCGCCGACATGCGGCAGCCGCTCGAACACCGTCACGTCGACGCCGGCGCGAGCGAGGTAGGCCGCCGCGGTGAGCCCGTTGTGACCTCCACCGATGATGGCGATTCTCGGCATGCTGGCTCCTCGTCGATAAGCGGATGCATCGGGCCGCGACCGCGCGGGCGCGCGGCGTCAGAGGGCAGTGAGAGCCCGCACGCATACGATATGCGGCATGAGCGACCAGCGCAGGGACGACTTCGACGCCCTGATCGCCGAGGCGATCGCCCGTGCGGACGCGGAGCACGGCACCGCATCTGCCTCGGCACAGCTGCCCGATGAGACCGTCGAGGTCGTCGAGGAGCAGCGCGTCGACGACGATCCGCTCGCGGCGCCGGGCGGCGCCGGCTCGCTCCCGGCGTTCGAGGTCGACGAGGTCACGTACGCGGCAGCGGTGAACCCGTACGTGCCGGTGGAGACGCCGGGCCTCGACCGCGCTCGCGAGCAGCCGTCGAGCGGATGGTCGCTGTCGCGCGACGTCGCCGATGTGCCGACGGTGCAGATGGACGCGGTCGCGATGGAGGCGGAGCTGCGCGCCCCGAGCCCGGACGTCGGGACGGATGCACGGGATGCCGCGACGCGCGTGCGGCACGCCGTCTCGCCCGGTGAGCCGGCCGACCAGAGCAAGCCGGCCGACCAGAGCACCGCGTCGCCGCGAGGCCGGCGGGCGGCCGTGCCCGAGCCGCCCGCGGCCGAGCGGGGCGACGATGCAGCGGCTCCGCCGGAGCCGACCGTGGTGGAGGCGTCGCACCTGCCTCCTGCGGATCGGCCCCGCATCGGCGGCCTCGCTGCTGCCGTCTCCGCGAGGGCGGCAGCCGCGGCTGCCGCGCAGCAGGCCCCCGCAGCGGCTCCCGAGGCGCCGGTCGAACCCGAGGTCGAGCGTGAGCCGCTGCTCGAGCCAGCGCCGGAGCGCGAGCCCGACCCGGCGCCCCAGTTGGAGCGCGAGCCGGAGCCAGAGTCGGCGCCGGAGCCCGAGCAGGAGCCCGAGCCCGAGCAGGAGCCCGAGACCGAGCAGGAGCCCGAGACCGAACCCGAGCCGGCACCGCAGCCCGAGGCCGCTGCCCCGCGGCCGACGCCCGAGCTCGTGCCCAACCCGCTGGCGGCGAGCGTCGCCCCAGCAGCGGAGCCGGTCGAGCTCACCGAGCCCGAGACGGACGACCCGATCGCCCTCGCTGCCGTCGACCGCGTGCGCGACTGGGCCACGCGACCGCACGCGAAGCCCGACAAGGCGGCCGAGCGGCTCGCCGGGCTGCTCAAGGATCCCGCCGGCCTCGACTTCGCCATCGGCTTCCTCGACAGGGTCGTCCGCCCCGAGGACGCGCGCGTCAGCGCCCGCAACTTCGAGGCGCTCAGCCGCGACATCCCCGGCTTCCTCGACTGGTACCTCAAGCTCGGCGTCACCGTCGGCGGCGGCTTCGGCATCGTCACGCCGCGGCTCATCATCCCGCTCGTGAAGCGGGCGATGCGCGACCTGGTCTCGCACATGGTGATCGACGCATCCCCGAATCGGCTCGCCCGACCGCTCGCGAAGCTCCGCGAGGGCGGCGCCCGGCTCAACCTCGCCCTGCTCGGCGAGGCGGTGCTGGGGGAGCGAGAGGCGCAGCGCCGGCTCGAGGGCACGATGGCGCTGCTCGAGCGCGACGACGTCGACCATGTCTCGGTGCAGGTCTCGGCGGTCGCGCCGCAGCTGCAGCTGTGGGCGTTCGACGAGACGGTCGACCAGGTGGTCGAGCGGCTGCTGCCGCTCTACCGGCTCGCCGCCGCGTCGAGCCCGCGGAAGCGCATCGACCTCGACGTCGAGCGGTACCGCGATCTCGACCTCACGATCGCGGTGTTCGAGCGCCTGCTCCTGCGCCCCGAGCTCGCGGGCCTCGAGGCCGGCATCGTCCTGCAGGCATACCTCCCCGACGCGCTCGGCGCCTACCGCCGGCTGGCGACCTTCGCGAAGCAGCGCCGCGCCGACGGCGGCGCTGGCATCCGGGTGCGGCTCGTGAAGGGCGCGAACCTCGCGATGGAGCGCGTCGAAGCAGCGCTGCACGGCTGGCCGCTCGCGGTCGCGTCGTCGAAGGCGTCGACCGACGCGAACTTCAAGCGGCTGCTGCGCGAGGCGCTGCTGGCCGAGAACGCCTCCGCCGTGCGGCTCGGCGTCGCGAGCCACAACCTCTTCGACCTCGCGTACGCGGCCGAGCTCGCTCGCCACCACGGCACCCATGAGCGCGTCGAAGCCGAGATGCTGCTCGGGATGGCCGCCGACCACCGCGACGCGGTGCGCGAGGTCTTCCCGAGCCTCATCCTCTACGCGCCCGTCGTGGCCCCCGGCCAGTTCGACGCCGCCGTCGCGTATCTGATCCGGCTGCTGGAGGAGAACGCGGCGGGCTCCAACTTCATGTCGAGCATGGCCGACCTCGCCGACCCGGTGGTGCTGCAGCGCGAGCGCGACCGCTTCCTCGGCTCGCTCGAGCTGCTGCACCGAGAGGACGCCGCGGGCGAGCCGCGGCCGAACCGCACCCAGAACCGGCTGGGCGACCTCTCGGTGTCGGTCACGCATCCGCTCGCCTTCGAGAACGAGCCCGACACCGACCCCTCGCTCGCGCCGAACCGCGACTGGGGCCGCCAGATCGTCGCGCGCGCCGCCGAGTCGACGCTCGGCACGCGCACGCTCGAGATGAACCGCATCGAGGACGTGCCGACGCTCGAGCGCCGCATCGACCGGGCGGCGCAGGCCGGTGCCGGATGGGCGGGGCTCGGTGCGCGCCGCCGGGCCGAGATCCTGCGCGACGCGGCCGAGACGCTGGGCGTGTACCGCGGCCGCCTCATCGAGACGATGATCGCCGAGACGGGCACGACGATCGGCGAGGCCGACCCCGAGGTGTCGGAGGCGGTCGACTTCGCCCGCTACTACGCGGAGCAGGCGATCCTGCTCGAGCAGGTCGAGGGCGCGACCCCGAAGCCCGTCGCGCTCACCGTCGTCACGCCGTCCTGGAGCCTCCCGGTCGCGAGCGCGTGCGGCGGCGTGACGGCGGCGCTCGCGACCGGCTCGGCGGTCATCGTCAAGCCCGCCCCGCAGGCGCGCTGCTCGGCCGCCGTCATGCTCGAGGCGCTCTGGGAGGCCGGCGTGCCCCGCGACGTGCTCGTGCTGTGCGACATGGACGAGGGCGAGCTGTCGCAGCGCCTCGTCACGCACCCGGCGGTCGGCAGGCTCATCCTCACCGGTTCGGCGAAGACCGCCGAGCTGTTCACGTCATGGCGCAGCGACCTGCCGCTCGTGGCCGAGACGGGCGGCAAGAACTCGATCATCGTCACGCCCTCGGCCGACTTCGACCTCGCGGCCGACGACATCGTGCGCGGCGCCTTCCTGCACGCCGGCCAGAAGCGCTCGGCGGCATCCGTGGCGATCCTGGTCGGCACGGCGGGCGACAGCGAGCGCTTCCGGCGCCAGCTCATCGACGCCGCCACCGCGCTGCGCGTCGGCTCGCCGCTCGACGCCCGCACCCACATCGGCCCGCTCATCGAGCCTGCGCAGGGCGCGCTGCTGCGCGCCCTCTCAGGCCTCGAGGAGGGCGAGGAGTGGCTGCTCGAGCCGAAGCCGCTGGATGCGTCGGGCCGGCTCTGGTCGCCCGGCATCCGCGACGCCGTGCTGCCGGGCACCGAGACGCACCTCACCGAGCTGCCCGGGCCGCACCTCTCGCTCATCGAGGTCGAGACGCTCGAGGAGGCGATCGAGGCGCAGAACGCGACCGAGTACGGCCTGTCCGCCGGCATCCACTCCCTCGACCCCGACGAGGTCGCGCACTGGCTCGACGAGGTGCAGGCCGGCAACCTGTCCGTGAACCGCGGCATCACCGGTGCCGTCGTGCGGCGCCAGCCGTTCGGCGGCTGGAAGCTGTCGCAGGTCGGGGCCGGCGCGAAGGCCGGCGGTCCGAACTACCTCGCGACGCTCGTCGACTGGGAGCCGGTGCACGCGGAGCCGAAGAAGTCGGTGCGCCTGCACGGGCTGCACAAGCGCGTCGCCGGCGTCATCGAGGCCGCGACGCCGCAGCTCGACTTCATCGAGTTCGACCGCGTGCGCACGGCCGCGAACAGCGACGAGCGCTGGTGGGAGGAGGAGTTCGGGGTGTCGAAGGACGTCTCCGAGCTCGGCGTCGAGCGCAACGTCCTGCGCTACCGGCCCGCCGAGGTGCTCATCCGCATCGCCGACGACGGCGAGATGGGCGACGCGGTGCGGATGCTCGCGGCCGCCGCGCGCACCCGTGCGGTCGTGCGCGTCTCGACCGCGCTCGAGCTGCCGGCCGGGGTCGTGAAGCTGTCGCGGCTGCCGATCCCGCACCTGCGCATCGAGGAGATCGTCGACGAGTCCGACGCGGAGTTCCACGAGCGCATCCGGTCGGGCGAGGCGCTCGAGCCGGTGCACAACGAGGACGCGCTCGGGCTCGCCCGAGTGACCGAGCCGGTGCGTCGCATCCGCCTCGTCGGCACCGACCCGCAGCTGCGCGAGGTGCTCGCGGGCAACCCGCGCGTCGCGGTCTACGACGGGCCGGCGACGACGGAGGGGCGCATCGAGCTGCTGGCGTTCCTGCGCGAGCAGTCGGTGTCGATCACGGCGCACCGCTTCGGCAACCCCGACGAGCAGATGCTTGCGCTGAGGGTCTGAGCCGGCCGCCCGCCCCGCCCCCGCCCCTCGCCTCTGCCCACCGCTGGTTGCGCCACTCGCGCCCTCTTCCGCTGGTTGAGCCGCTCCGCGCCGCCGCCGCACCCGCTGGTTGAGCCGCTCCGCGCCGAAGGCGCTGAGCGTGTCGAAACCAACCCGACCCGCGCAGTGGTTTCGACACGCTCAGCGCGCTGCGCGCGCGGACCGGCTCAACCAGCGGGGGTGGCGGCCGGAGTGCTTGACTGGCTCCCATGCGGTACGGATACAAGGCCAGCGCCGAGCAGTTCGCCCCCGCCGAGCTGCTCGAGCTCGTGCAGCTCGCCGAGCAGGCCGGGCTCGACAGCGCGTTCATCTCCGACCACCTGCAGCCCTGGCGGCACGAGGGCGGCCACGCGCCGAACGCGGTCGCGTGGCTCGGCATGGCGCTCGAGCGCACGTCGTCGATCGTGCTCGGCACCTCGGTGCTCACCCCGACGCTCCGCTACCACCCGGCGGTCGTCGCGCAGCAGTTCGCGACGCTGGGGCAGGTGCACCCGGGTCGCCTCATCCTGGGCATCGGCACGGGGGAGGCGCTCAACGAGCAGATCATCGGCGTCGAGTACCCCGAGCTCAAGGAGCGCTTCGCGCGCCTCCGCGAGGCGGTGCGGCTCATCAAGCAGCTGTGGCGAGAGGAGCGCGTCGAGTTCGAGGGCGACTACTACCGCACCACCGGCGCGACGATCTACGACCGACCCGACACGCCCATCCCCATCTACGTCGCCGGCGGCGGGCCCGCCACCACCAAGTACGCCGCGCGCTTCGCGGACGGCCACATCTGCACGTCCGGCAAGGGCGACGACTACTACCGCGACACGATCGTCGCCTCGCTCGAGGAGGGCCTCGCGCAGCAGGGCCGCGACTCCGCCGAGGTCGACCGGATGATCGAGATCAAGGTGTCGTACGACCGCGACGCCGATGCCGCGCTCGCGAACACCCGCTTCTGGGCGGCGCTGTCGCTCACGCAGGAGCAGAAGCACGCGGTGCACGACCCCATCGAGATGCAGCGGCTCGCCGACGAGCTGCCGATCGAGCAGGTCGCGAAGCGGTGGATCGTGGGTGCGGATGCGTCGGCCGTCGCGGGCGCGATCGCCCACTACGTCGAGCTCGGCTTCACCCACCTGGTGTTCCACGGCCCGGGCCACGACCAGCGGCGCTTCCTCGAGCAGTTCTCGGAGGACGTGCTGCCGCTGCTGCCGCCGCGCTGACCGCTCAGCTGCTCGCCAGCACCGCCGCCACGGGGACCCCTTCCACCGTTCGGGACCCGGTGCACCAGGTCCCGAACGGTGGAAGGGGTCCCCGAGCGGATGCCCCGGCGCCTCAGGCAGCGGAGCCGGCCGTCGCGACGCGCCGCACGAGCGGCAGCGCCGCGGCCGTCGCCCCGAGCGTCGCCACGACGGCGCCGAGCGTGAGCAGCACCCAGGTGATCACCGAGGCGGGGCTCTGGATCCAGAACATGAACATCGGCAGGATCAGCAGCAGCGCGACCGCCGCGGCGCCGCCGACGCCCACGAGCAGCGGGATGGTGACCTGCCGCACGAGCGCTGCCCGCATGACCGGCAGGTCGACGCCCATCCGGTGCATCGCCTGGTGCTCGCGTCGCTGGTCGAGCACCTTCGCCGACTGCGCGATGCCGGCGAGCACGGCACCCAGCAGCGCCGCGATCGCGATCGTGAGCGCCGCGCCCGTCGCCATGTCGACGGCCAGCGCGTCGCCGGGGGCCGCCATGACGGGAGCGAGCGACGCGAAGCCGCCGGCCATCACGGCGATCGCCATCGCGCCGACGATGTTGAACGCGCCGCGCGGGTCGTCGACGACGCGCCGGGCGGCGAGCAGGGTCGCGGGGCGCCGCGCGCCCTTCGCCACGAGCCACGCGACGCCCTGGATGACGAGCGGTCCGATGAGGGAGTACGAGAGCACGACGATCGACAGCAGCGCGATCGAGAAGGTCATCTCGAGCGGGATGAGGTCGAGCACCACCACGGCGACGTAGGCGGCGGCAGCGAGGCCGAAGCCGGCGATGCGCCAGAGCGAGAGCCGCTTGCCGCGGACGCGCTGCGCGACGCCGAGCGGCGTCACGTGCACGCGGCGCAGCGAGGCGAGCGCCGCCGCCAGCGCGATCGCGATGACCGCTCCCGCTGCCGCGAGCCAGACCCAAGCGGGCGGCAGCAGCTCGGCGACGGTGAACGGCATGCCCTGGAACTCGATGCGCGCGATGGCGGGCGTCACGGCGAGCGCGAGCCCCGCGCCCACGAGCACGCCGACGATCGCTTGCGCGAGCGCGTCGAGCACGGCCATCGCGGTCACCTGGCCGCGCGTCGCCCCCGCGAGGCGGAGCGCGGCGAGCCGGTCGTCGCGGCGCGCGACCGCGAGCCGGACGGCCGCCTGCGCGAGCGTCCACACCGCCGGCAGCAGCAGCGCCGCCGCGACGAACGCGAGCGTGAGCACGATGCCGCCGTCCACGGGGTCGACGGCCCCGGTCTCGAGCCGCATGCGGAACGCGTTCACGCCGCCGAGCACCGCGAGCAGCGCGGCGGTCGCGAAAGCGAAGGCGATCGCGCTCAGCACGTCGGTGGCGCGCGGGCCGGTCGCGCGGGCGAGCCTCGCCCACAGCCGCAGGGCGGTCATCGCGAGACCTCGATCCACGGCTGCTGCGCTGCTGCGCCGGGCATCGGGTTCGCGACCCGCTGCTCGGCGACCGCCGCGCCATAGGAGTGCACCGTGGGGAGCGCTGCCGCCACATCCGGTCCCGCCCCACCGGGGGCCGCCGCATCCGCCGCACGCTCGTCGCTGACGATGCGGCCGTCCTCCAGGCGGACGATTCGCGAGCACGCGGATGCGACCTCCGGGTCGTGCGTGACGACGACGAGCGAGGCGCCGTGGCCGAGGGTCGCGCCGATGAGCAGGCTCATGACCGCGCCGCCCGTGCCGCGGTCGAGCGCGCCGGTGGGCTCGTCGGCGAAGACGATGCCGGGCGAGCCGACGAGCGCGCGAGCGATGGCGACGCGCTGCGCCTGGCCACCCGAGAGCTCGCCGGGGCGGCGAGCCAGCATGCCGCCGAGGCCCAACCGGTGCAGCAGCGCACCGGCCTGCGCCTCCGCCGCCGACCGCGAGCCGCCGCCGAGCATGAGCGGCAGCGCCACGTTCTCGACCGCGGGGAGCTCCGGGAGCAGCTGCCCCGACTGGAAGACGAAGCCGAAGTCGCTGCGGCGCAGCTTCGTGCGCTCCCCGTCGCGCATCGTCGCGAGGTCGCGGCCGCGCCAGACGACCGTGCCCTCCGCGGGCGCGATGATGCCGGCGAGCACGTGGAGGAGCGTCGACTTGCCGGACCCGGAGGGGCCCATGATCGCGACGGCCTCAGGGCCCGCCGCGCCGATCGTGAGGGAGACGTCGGCGAGCGCCGGGGCGGCGGCCTCGCCCTGTCCGTAGGTGTGCGTGAGCCGCTGGGCGTCGAGTCTGTTGGTCTGCATGCGACCATCCGAGCATCGCCGACCGCCGCATCCGACCGATTCCGGCGCCTTTGCATCGGCAGGCGGATGCAGGATCATCCGCTGGGCTGACAGGTGGTCGTCCGTAGGCTGGTGGCGTGACGATCGCCATGCCGAGCATCAGCGCCGAGGGCACCCGGACGCATCCGGTCGCCATCATCCCGGCGGCGCTCGTCTCGCTCGGCGCGATCCTGCTGTTCTGGGCGATGACCGACTGGGGCTACGTGCCGCTCATCGCCGGCGTCATCGGCGGCATCCTCACCGATCGCGCCGGCCGCTCCTCGAAGCTCGGCCAGGACCTCGCGATCATCGCGATCGCGCTCGCCTGGATCAGCATGATCTCGCTGCACGCCGACATCTCGAACGAGGGCATCCTGCGCTTCACGATCGCGCTCGGCGGCGCGGTGCTCATCCCGTACTCGATCTCGCGCTGGGTGTACCGCGACCACGCGGTGCGCTTCCCGTGGAAGGGCGGGCGCTGGTCGCGGCGCATGTGGACGTACCTGGTCGTCGTGGTGTTCGCGGCCTACCTGATCCTGCCGTTCTACTTCCTCACCTCCGGCGTCTACCGCAACTGGCCGCCGGTCGCCGAGTGGGACATGATCGGTCGGCTCTTCATGGGCGTGAACGCGGTGGGGCTGTGGGACGAGCTGTTCTTCATCTGCACCGTCTACACGCTGCTGATGCGTCACTTCCGGCCGTGGCTCGCGAACCTGCTGCAAGCGGCGATCTTCGTGTCGTTCCTGTGGGAGCTGGGCTACCAGTCGTGGGGACCGCTGCTGACGATCCCCTTCGCGCTCGTGCAGGGCGCGATCTTCTCGTGGACGAAGAACCTGTTCTACGTCGTCACGGTGCACCTGCTGTTCGATGCGGTGGTGTTCCTCGTGATCGTGCACGCGCACCATCAGGAGGCGCTGCCGATCTTCCCCCTCATCCACGGCTTCTGATCCTCAACGTCGCGGGTGGTGGCTGAGCACCGCATGGCGGATGCGCGACCACCGGCGACGTTGAGGATGTAGCGTCGCGGCCATGGCCATCGCACGCTTTCCGACGCTCGTCATCGACTGCCCCGACGCCGACGCGCTGGCGCGCTTCTACAGCGCGCTGCTCGACTGGCCCGTCAACCGCTCCGACGACGACTGGGTCGAGATCCAGGCCGATTACGGCCAGATGATCTGCTTCCAGCAGGTCGAGCAGTACTCGGCGCCCGACTGGCCCGGCCAGGAGCACCCGCAGCAGATGCACCTCGACGTGGTCGTCGACGACCTCGACGAGGGCGAACGGGCCGTCCTCGGGCTCGGCGCGACGAAGCACGGCACCCAGCCGGGTGAGACGTTCCGCGTCTTCCTCGACCCGGCGGGCCACCCGTTCTGCCTCTGCTCGAGCTGAGGCGTCAGCGCGGCGCCAGCGATACGGCCGACTGCGTGCCGATGCGCGTGAAGCCGAGCCGGTCGGCGAGCCGCAGCGACGCGGCGTTGCCGACGCGGCTGCGCCACTGCGCGATGAGCCCCGCATCGATCGCGGCGCACACCGCGCCGGTCGCCGCGGCGGCGGCGTAGCCGCGGCCGCGATGCCCGGTGGCCGCGACCACGCCGATGTGCGCGATCGTCGTGTGCCAGCGCTGGTAGCCGGCGACCGCGAGCGGCTCACGGCCGTCGCGCACCGCCCAGTGCCGCTCCATCGGCTCGACGCCCGCCTCCGACCACTCGTCCTCCACGACCGCCGCGCGCACCTTCACGAGGTCCCGGTCGTCACCCGGCACGACCGCGTGCACAGGCGCAGCCGGGCGGATGCCGGTGAAGAGCAGGTGCGCCGAGCCGACCGGGAGCGAGCCGGGCAGCGCCGCCGCGATCGCGGACGCATCCCGCAGCGTCGGACGGTGCTGGGTCTCGAGCACCGCGAGCGCGCGCTGCGGCGCCGCGACGGCCATCGCGGTGCCCAGCTCGACGACGACGACCGAAGCCAGGTCCTCGCGCGGCACCCACGTGATGCCCTCGCCCTCGAAGGCGTTGATCGGCACTCCGACCGCCTCCGCCCACGCCGCCCGCAGCTGCATGCGCGCCCGCTGCGGCAGATCCGGCAGTCGCCTCATGGCGACCAGTGTCGTCCTCCCACCCGCGTCACGCGAGAGGCTCGCGCCACCGGTCGCCGGTCCTAGGCTCGACAGCGTGACCACCGTGCTGCTCGACGTCGACACGGGCATCGACGACGCCCTCGCCATCTTCACCGCCGCGCTCTCGAACGAGATCGATCTCGTCGGCTGCACCATCACGTGGGGCAACGTCGACGTCGACCAGGGCGCTCGCAACACCTCGGAGGTGCTGCGGCTCGCGGGCCACGGCGACGTGCCGGTCGCCGTCGGTGCCGCCGGTCCCCGGCGAGGCACGGCCGCCGTCTTCTCGCCCGAAGTGCACGGCGACGACGGCCTCGGCGGATGCGCCGACGTGACCCACGTGCCGACCCTCGCGCCGGAGAGCGCGGTCGAGCTGATGCTGCGGCTCAGCCACGCGCACGCCGGCGCGCTCGAGATCGTCGCGGTCGGGCCGTTGACGAACCTCGCGGCCGCGCTCGACGCCGATCCCACGCTGCCGGAGCGCATCCGCCAGGTCACGATCATGGGCGGTGCGGCGCTCGCGCCCGGCAACGTCAGCGAGACGGCCGAGGCCAACATCTGGCACGACCCGGAGGCCGCTCAGGTCGTGTTCGACGCGCCGTGGGAGCTGACGATGGTGGGGCTCGACGTGACGATGACGTCGCTCGTCACCGACGCGCACCGCGAGCGCCTCGCGGCCGGGGGAGCGGTGGGCCGCTTCTCGTCGGCGATCCTCGACTTCTACCTCGCGTACTACGAGGGCTACACGGGCGAGCGCGCCTCCGGCAACCACGACGCCCTGGCGCTCGCGGTCGCGACCGGCCTCGTGCGCACGACGCTGTCGCCCATCGTCGACGTGACGGTCGACTGCAGCGACGGCCCCGCGCGCGGCAGGACGGTCACGCGGCTCGAGGGCGAGTGGGGCACCTGGCCCGATCGCGAGGGCGCGCGCCATCGCGTGGTGATGGAGGTCGAGCCGGGCTTCGAGGAGCGCATGGTCGACCTGCTCGCCTCCGCCTGAGCGGCGTCGGTCGAGCGGCGTCAGTCGAGCCGGTGGATGTGCTCGACGACGTCCCTGCCGACGCCCGGCGCCCACGAGGTCTCGGTGCCGATCCGCACGAAGCCTGCCCGGCGCAGCACGGCAGCCGAGGCGAGGTTGTGCGCGGCGGTCCGCGCGTGGAGCGGCCGCTCCAGCTCGCGGTCGAGGAAGAGCCGCAGCGCCGCCGAGGCGATGCCGCGACCCCAGCGCTCCGGGTCGATCCAGTAGCTCACCTCGCGCTCGCCGTCGATCGTGAAGCTCGAGATCGTGCCGACGAGCCGCCCGTCGTCCTCGATGACGAGCAGCAGGTTCGTCGGGTCCGCGCGCACGCGCCGGTAGTGCGCGTCGAACGCGGCGCGATCCGTCGGGTCCTCGCGCGTGAAGGCGGCCATCGCGGTGGCGTCGGGATCGCTCTCCCAGCGGTGCACGTCGTCGAGGTCGGCGTCGGCGAGCGGCCGGAGCGAGATCGTCACGCGACCGCGCCCATCCGCCTGACCGCGTCCTCGACGACGTCGGGGCGCGTGCCGAGGTTGAAGCGCACGTGGTTCTCGCCGCCGGTGCCGAACGCCTCGCCGGCGCTCAGGCCGACGCGCGCCTGCTCGAGGAAGGCCTTCGCCGGGCCGGTCGAGAGGCCGATGTAGCCGGCGTCGGCGCTCGTGCCCGGGTCGGCGACCCGCGTGCCGCGGCAGTCGAGCCAGGCCAGGAAGGTCGCCTCGCCCGGACGCCAGCGGATCGTGGGTGCGTGCTCCGCGAGCAGCCGCGCGAGCAGCGCGCGGTTCTCGCGCAGCCCGCCGAGCACCGCGTCGAGCCAGTCCCGGCCGTCGTCGAACGCCGCGATGTGCGCGATCGACGCGATGTGCGAGGGGCCATGGCTCACGACCTCGGCGATGCCCGCGAGGTCGTCGGCGGTCTCGGCGCCCCCGACGATCAGCGCCGTGCGCAGCCCCGCGAGGTTGAACGCCTTCGAGGCGCTCGTGAGCGAGAGGCCGCGGGCGTCGACGGTCCAGTAGGGCGTGAACGTCGCGTCGAACAGCAGCGGCGCGTGCACCTCGTCGGAGATGACGCGCACGCCGTGACGGGCGGCGATCTCGGCGAGCGACTCGAGCTCCGCGCGTGTGTGCACGGTGCCGGTCGGGTTGTGCGGGTTGCACAGCAGCAGCACGGCGCCCGTGCTCGTGACGCGCGTGCACGCATCCTCGATCGCCGCCAGGTCGAGCCGCAGGTCGGCGCCGAGCGGCGCCTCG
Source organism: Agrococcus sp. DT81.2 (assembly GCF_049844935.1). Taxonomy (NCBI): domain Bacteria; kingdom Bacillati; phylum Actinomycetota; class Actinomycetes; order Micrococcales; family Microbacteriaceae; genus Agrococcus; species Agrococcus sp. DT81.2. The sequence goes on from NZ_JBNCLZ010000002.1 coordinate 471,702, forward strand.
ACCACGTGCCGCTCCGCGTGCGCGGAGTAGGCGTGGAACGGTGGGTACACGGGGCTCGTCACGATCACGGAGCCACCGGGCGGTGTCAGCAGGCGGATGAGCTCGAACGCGCCCATCATGACGTCGCTCACGAGCGCGGTGCGGGCGACGTCGACGCGCGCGCCCCAGCGGTCCTCGGCGAAGCGGCCGAACGCCTCGGCGTAGCCGGTGCCGTGCGGGTAGCCGGTGTCGCCCCGCAGCATCGCCGCGTGCACCGCCTCGGTGATGGGCTCGGCGGGCAGCACGTCCATCTCGGCCACCCACATCGGCAGCACGTCGGGCTCGAAGAACCGCCACTTGATGCTGGTCCGCTCGCGGAGTTCGGCCAGCGGCACCTGCTCGAAGGGGTTCATGTCCCCATACTGCGGTCTCGACCGGCTCGTTGGTACTGCGAGGCCACGATCACCTCGCGATACCGACGACCCGGTCGAGAGGTCAGGCGACCTGCTCGAGGAGGCCAGAGTCGACGTTGTAGAGGAAGCCGCCGACCTGCGCCCGGTCGCCGATGAGCGGGTGCGAGCGCACGCGATGCACGTCCTCGATGATCGAGAGCCGCTGCTGCTCGATCGCGCCGAGGTCGAGCCACGACGCGTCGACGCCCGCCGCCGCGGAGATGTCCATGAGCAGCTCGCGCTCCGACTTGGAGGCCATCGCGCACCGCGTGTGCTGCACGAGCAGCACGCGGTCGACGTTGAGCAGGTTGACCCCCAGCACGAGCGCGACCAGCGTGCGCTCGGTGGCGCGGCCACCGGGATTGCGGAGGATCTTCGCGTCGCCGGGCACGAGCCCGATCATGCCGAGCGGATCGATCCGCGAGTCCATGCACGTCACCATGGCGACGCCCGCCTTCGCGACACCGTCGAAGCCCTGCAGGTCGAAAGAGGAGGCGAACTCCCGGTTGTGTGCGAGGAGGTCGTCGAAGGGGGATTCCATGCTCACAATCTACGGCCCTCTGACAGCATGGATCGCATGGACATCCGCGCCACCGCCCGCCAGATCGACGCGATCTCGCGCCGGTACGCCGACGTCTACGGCTTCGAGCGCGATGCCGACTGGCTCGTGCTGAAGCTGCAGGAGGAGGTCGGCGAGGTCGTGCAGGCTTGGCTCGCCAAGACGGGCCGGCAGCGCGACAAGGGGCACTCGCCCGCGGAGATCGACCGCCGCTTCGCCCTCGAGCTCGCGGACGCGGTCGGCATGCTGCTGGCGCTCGCGGAGGCCACCGGCGTCGACATCGAGCAGGCGATCGACGAGAAGTGGCTGGTCTGGGACCGACGGGTGTCGCAGAGGGCGGGCGAGGCGGATGCGCCGGCCCGGGACTGACCCGCGCGTCACCGGTCGCTGACGCGCTCCTCGATCGCCGCCCGGTCGTAGCCCTCCGGGCGCGGCGACACCGCCTGTGTCGCGCCCGTCGGCGCCGCAGTCGTCCCCGGCGGCGGCTGCTCCCAGTGCGCCGTGTGGGTCGTGGGCACCCGCTCCCCGCACTGGCTCGCGTGCAGGTACACGACGGGGTCGAAGCGGAACGCGTCGCCGGGCAGCGCCGACTGCGCGCTCCCGCCCACCTGGTCGAGGCGGGTGTCGACGGCGTACGCGCCGGAGCTCTGCCACTGCCGCCAGTCGTCGATGCCGTTCGCGACCGCGTGCGGGCTCGGCAGCACGCGCACGTGGTCTACCTCGTCCGTCCACAGCACGGCGTGGATGCCGGGACCGAGGTCCGGTTCGGCGCCGCCCGGGTCCCAGTGCTCGGCGACGCCGACGATCCAACCGCCCTCCGACTGCCCCAGCGCGGCGCTGAAGCCGCCGTCGGGCAGGAGCCCGAGCGACTCCAGCTCCGTCGGGGTGCGCCAACGGGCGGCTTCGTAGTGGCCGGTGAACTGATCGCCCCACAGGGCGTGGCCGGCCGCCTCCCCGCGCTCGTTGATGAGCCGGGCGGAGGTGTCGACGACCGACCCGGGGTTGCTCGCCAACCGCGTCAGCGTGCCATCCGCAGACCAGGTGACGGCCTGATACCGGAACTCGCCGAGCCCGACGGAGCCGGCGACCCGGCCGTCGTTCGTGATGTCCCACGCCTGAGCGTCGAGCGCGTCGTGGGGCAGCGCCCGACCCGACCCGGGAGCGCCGGGCTCCCAGATGCGCGCCTCGGTCTCGGTGTCGCTGATCCACACGCTCCCGGCCGCCGCGCCTCGATCGTTGATGTGCTGCACCCAGAAGCGCTCGGTGACCCCCACATCGAGCATCCTGAGGCGACCGGTGCGCAGACTCTGCACCCACGCGTACTCGCGCCCCTGCGGGTCGATGCTCCACCCGCTGACCCGGCCCGAGAGCCGAACCTCGTGCACGACGCCATCCATGCCCTGCGGGCCGACGCGGCGCGGCTCCCCGTCGATGCCGCGCCAGACCACGGGCTGCTGGCTGACCGACCCGTCGGCGCCCTGCACGTGCACACCGCCGGCGTAGACGGTGCCGAATCCCAGCACGTACTCGAGCTCGGTGACGGTGCCGCCCTGGCCGTTCGACGGCTGCGCCATCGTGACGACCTCGCACACCGGCACGCCGCTCGCGCTCGCAGCCGGTGCGCCGAGCAGCACCGCCCCCGCCATCGCCGTGATCGCCGCGCCGCTGATCGCTGCTCGCATGAGATCTCCCGTCCAGGGGCCCACGCGCACGCCGGGCCAGTGGACCGATCCTGCTCCCACCGGACGATCAGCGGAAGAGGAAGACGGATGTTCGTCCGCGATCCCGCGCGAACGACCCCAGCGCCCTTCAGCCCGCGGCGGTAGCCTGCGGGCATGACGCAGACCGCCATCATCGTCGGTGCAGGACTCGGCGGCCTCGCCGCCGCCCGTGGCCTCGAGGCCGCCGGCTGGCAGGTGCGGGTGCTCGAGGCGGCCCCCACCGTGCGCAGCCTCGGTGCGGGCATCAGCATCACGGAGAACGGCCTCGCCGCGCTCGACGAGCTCGGCGTCGGCGACGCGGTGCGCGAGCGCGCCGTCCGCGCGATGCCCGAGGGCGTCTTCACCGATCAGGGCTCGCCGCTCCACCACGGCTTCCAGCTCGACTCGAGCGCCGTGCACGCGATCCACCGCTCGACCCTGCTGGATGCGCTGCGCGACGGCCGTGAGGTCGAGACCGGCATGCGCGTGGTCGGCGTCACGGACGGCGCCAAGGGCCGCCCGAGCGTCACGATCGAGCACGGCGCCGCCGACCCCGACTCGGCCGTCGCGCGCGACGAGCGGCAGCGCCGCCGCGACAGGGCGCGCGGGACCAAGCTGGGCCGACGCATCCACCGCGCGCTCGAGCCCGGGGACGAGCCCATCGACCGCCGGGCGGAGTCGCGCGCGAGCCGAGCGCAGGTGCGGGCCGTCGAGGAGGCCCGATTCGAGTCGATCGAGGCCGACCTCATCGTCGGCGCCGACGGCATCGACTCGGCGGTGCGCAAGGCGCTGTGGCCGAAGGCGCGCACCGACTACTCGGGCGCCACGTGCTGGTACGGCGTGCTGCAGGCCGAGGCCGACTCCCCAGGGGGCGTGCGGCAGTACCTCGGCCGCGGCGCCGAGTTCGGCATGGAGCCCATCGACGGGGGCCGCGTCTACTGGTGGGGCATGGCGCACGCGCGCATGGGCAGCACGTCGCGCGACGAGGTAGAGGCCGCTCGTGCCCGCTTCGACACCTGGGCACCGGAGGTGCGCGACCACATCGCCGCGACCCCGCAGGCCGCGATCGTGCGCCGCGACCTGTGGTCGCTCGCCACCCGGCTGCGCAGCTTCCACCGCCCCGGCGTCGTGCTGCTCGGCGACGCCGCCCACGCGATGCTCCCGACGCTCGGCCAGGGCGGCAACCTGACGCTCGAGGACGCCGCGACCCTCGGCATCCTGCTCGAGGACCACTCGCTCGACGAGGCGCTGCGGCGGTATGACCGCGAGCGCGTCGGCCGCACGCAGCGCTTCCAGCAGCGCTCGCTCCGCTTGGCGCGCACGACCATGCGGGCGCGCAACCCCGTGCTCGTCGCCGCCCGCAACGGCGCGTTCAATCTCATGCCGACGATGCTCGCCGAGGTCGCCGGCGACTGGATGCTCGGCTGGCGCTCGCCCCGGCACACGGACTGACCGGACCCCGCCGGCACGCGGACCCCGTCGGCACGCGGGCCCTGGTGGCCGCGCGCCAACAGACGGACAATGAGCCATGGCCGACGACCCGGTCGCCGGCCCTCCACCGGAGGGCGCCGGCAGCAGAGCGGATGCCGGTGCCCGCACGGAGTCGGACGCCGCGCTGGCGAGGCGCGCCCAGATCCTGGCGACCGAGCACTGGGGGCTCCTCGCCGCGCGCAGCACCGCGCAGAGCGAGGTGCTCACGCGCATCACGATCTTCCTGACCCTCGTGTCCGCGGGCCTCGTGACGATCGGGCTGCTCGGCCAGGCGTCCGGCTACACGGACTGGTTCTCCCCGGCCATGCTCGGCATCCTCGCGTTCCTCGCCGTCATCGGCTTCATGACGCAGCTGCGCGTGATGAACGTCGGCGCGGAGGACATGATGTACGTCGTCGCGATGAACCGGCTGCGCGGCGGCTACGTCGATCTCGACCCGCAGGTGGCCCAGTACTTCCTCGCATCCGTCACCGACGACGAGGCCGGGATGGATCAGACCTACTCGTTCATCGCCCGCCGCAGCGCCACGAATCACCTCTTCGCGAGCTCGATGGTGCTGATCCTCGTCGTGAACGGCTGCGTCGACGGGCTGCTCGCCGGCGCGCTCGTCGTCACCGCGACCGGCGCGGTCGGCTGGGCGGTCGCGGTCGGCGTCGCCGTCGGCCTGGTGTGCGCGCTCACCGTCATGCGGCTGGGCTACCTGGGGTACCGCGACGCGTGGCGCCGCTACCGGCCGCGCCGGCCCACGGTCGACCCGCCCGCCTTCCTGCGCGACCCGGCCGAGCGGTGAAGGACGCGGCAGGCGCGCCGGTTCTCAGGCATGGGTAGTTCTCCCCATCGCGCATTGCTAGGAGCGGCGCCTACCGTTGGGCAACGGCCCGGCTGGGGCCCGACGCCGAAAGGCCGAGGGGAATCGGGCCAGACAGGATCTCGGAGCGATCCGGGATGCGAGCGGGATCCTCGAACATGGAGCGAGGCTCTCCGGGCAGCGGAGACGCTGCCGTTGATGCAAGAGGGGCCCGACCACGACGGTCGGGCCCCCTTCTCGTTCACGGCCGGGGCTTCAGCGCCCGTTCCGCGAGCAGCATCGGGAAGACCAGCTCGCGGTTGAGCGGCGCCTCCGCCTCGTCGTCGATGCCGGCCGCCGGGTCGATCCAGCGCAGCGCCTCGATCTCGGCGCGCGGCTCCGGCGCGATCGCGTCGCGCGTGCGGAAGACGCTCGCGTGCAGCGCGAACCCCGCCTCGTTGGCGGCGCGCGTCTCGAACTCGCCCAGCCGCTCGATCCGGTCGAGCGCGATCTCGACGCCCAGCTCCTCGAGCACCTCGCGCACCGCGCACTCGGCGGCGCTCTCGCCGCCCTCGGGCTTGCCGCCGGGCAGCATCCACGAGGCCGTGCCGCGCTTGCGCACGGTCAGCACGGCGCCGTCCTCGCGCTCGAAGCAGATCGCCGAGACCGTGATGACGCGCATGCGACCAGGCTAGGCGGTGCCCGGTCTCAGCCGGCGTTGCGCGTGATGAGCTTCGACAGCACGATGGCCGAGCGCGTGTGGTCGACGCTCGAGGCTGCGCGCACCTTCTCGAGCGCGTCCTCGAGCGCGATGACGTCGCGCGCGCGCATGATGACGAACGCATCCGCCTCGCCGGTGACGGTGCCTGCCTCGACGATCTCGGGAACGCCAGAGAGGATGCGCTTGAGATCCTTGGGCGAGACGGTGCCGCGACAGAAGAGCTCGACGTAGGCCTCGGTCGCGAGCCCCTCGACGGCCGGATCGACCTGCACCGTGAAGCCGCGGATGACGCCGTCGGCGACGAGCCGGTCGATGCGTCGCTTGACCGCGGACGCCGAGAGCCCCACCTCGTTGCCGATGTCGGCGTAGCCGGCCCTGGCGTTGAGGCGGAGCTGGTCGATGATGCCGTGGTCGATGCGGTCCATGTGCACGAAACTACGGCCCGGAGGGGGTCCCCTGCAAAAAACCCGCGCTGGGACGGTCACCCTGGCGTCGATTCTTTGCGAGCATGGCCGTATGCAGCCTGAGACGACCATCATTGCGCGCCCCGAGACCGCATCCCCCACGACCCGTTCCGCCGTGCACAAGACGGTGCTGATGTGCCGCCCCGAGCACTTCACTGTCAGCTACCGCATCAACCCCTGGATGCATCCGGAGATCCCGACGAGCACCTCGGTCGCGATCGAGCAGTGGCAGTCCCTCCACGACGCGTACGTCAGCCTCGGCTTCGACGTCGAGCTCATCGACCCGATCGCGGGCCTCGACGACATGGTCTATGCCGCGAACGGCGGCTTCACGCTCGACGGGCACGCGTACGGCGCGAAGTTCACGTACGAGCAGCGGGTGCCCGAGGGCCCCGCGTACATGGAGTGGTTCGCCGCCAACGGCTTCGAGGTGCACGAGCCCGAGCACATCAACGAGGGCGAGGGCGACTTCCTGCTCTCGAACGGCGCCATCCTCGCGGGCCACGGCTTCCGCACCTCGCTCGAGTCGCACGAGGAGGTGCGCCGCATCTTCGACCGCGAGGTCGTGAGCCTCCGCCTCGTCGACCCGGCGTTCTACCACCTCGACACCGCCATCGCGATCCTCGGCGACGACAACATCGCCTACCTGCCGACGGCGTTCGACGACGCCAGCCGGGCCGAGCTCGAGCGCCGCTACCCGCACGCCGTGCTCGTGACCGAGGAGGACGCATCCGTGCTCGGCCTCAACTCCTTCGGCGACGGCCGCACGATGGTCATCGCCGGCCGCGCCGCCGACTTCGACCGGCAGCTCACCGAGCGCGGCTACGCGACCGTGGGCCTCGACCTCTCCGAGCTGCTCCGCGGCGGCGGCGGCATCAAGTGCTGCACGCTGGAGCTGCGTCGATGACCGGCACGATCGTGCACGAGCCGACGCGGTCCGAGGCGCCGAGCGCCGCCACGCAGGCCGCCATCGCGCAGGTCGAGGCGAGTGCCGCGCACAACTACCACCCGCTGCCGATCGTGGTCGTCGAGGCCTCCGGCGCCTGGGTGACCGATGTCGACGGCCGCCGCTACCTGGACTGCCTCGCCGCCTATTCGGCCGTCAACTTCGGGCACGGCAACCCGCGGCTGCTCGCAGCCGCCCACGCGCAGCTCGACCGCGTGACGCTCACGAGCCGTGCCTTCCACTCCGCGGCGCTCGGGCCCTTCGTCGAGGCGCTCGCGGCGCTCGCGGGCAAGGACATGGTGCTGCCGATGAACACGGGCGCCGAGGCTGTGGAGTCGGGCATCAAGGTGGCGCGTCGCTGGGCCTATCAGGTGAAGGGCGTGCCCGCCGGGCAGGCCGAGATCATCGTGATGGAGGGCAACTTCCACGGCCGCACCACCACGATCGTCTCGTTCTCGGACGACCCGGAAGCGACGGCCGACTACGGACCCTTCACGCCCGGCTTCGTGCGGGTGCCGTTCGGCGACGCCGACGCGCTCGCCGCCGCGATCACCCCGAACACCGCCGCCGTGCTGCTCGAGCCGATCCAGGGCGAGGCGGGCGTGCTCGTGCCGCCGGCCGGCTACCTGCAGCGGGTGCGCGAGATCACCGAGCGCGAGCGCGTGCTCCTCATCGCCGACGAGATCCAGTCGGGCCTCGGCCGCACCGGCGCGACGTTCCAGTGCGACAACGAGGGCGTCGTGCCCGACGTCTACCTGCTGGGCAAGGCGCTCGGCGGCGGCGTCGTGCCCGTCTCGGCGGTCGTCGCGAACGCCGACGTGCTCGGCGTGCTGACGCCCGGCTCGCACGGGTCGACGTTCGGCGGCAACCCGCTCGCCGCGGCCGTGGGTCTCGAAGTCGTGCGGATGCTCGCCGAGGGCGACATGCAGGCTCGCGCCCGCGAGCTGGGCGCCAGGCTGCACGCGGGCCTCGCCGAGCTCGTCGGGCACGGGGTCACCGCCGTCCGCGGCGCGGGCCTGTGGGCCGGCATCGACATCGACCCCGCATTCGGCACCGCGCGCGACGTGTGCCTGCGGCTGCTGGAGCGGGGCATCCTCGCGAAGGACACGCACGGCCAGACGGTGCGGCTCGCGCCGCCCATCGTCATCGAGGAGGCGGACCTCGAGCTGCTGATCAGCGAGTTCCGCGAGGTGCTCGGCGCGTAGCGCCGGGCATCCCTTCCGTTCGTCGAGTAGGCCGCGCAGCGGCCGTATCGAGACGGAGGTGCTCGGGTCTCGATACGCGCGCCTTCGGCGTGCTACTCGACCAGCGGAGGGTGGGGCGCAATCGGCGTGCTACTCGACCAGCGGGAGGTCCCTACGGCTCCGGCGTCACCTGCATCGGGTCGACGGCGACCGACTGCGCACGCACATCCGTGCCGTCGCTGAGCACCTCCGAGATCATGCCGAACACGTTCCCGTCGGGGTCGCGCAGGTAGCCGACGCGGCCCACGCCCTCCAGGTCCTCGGGCGGCACCGCCTCGGCGGCGCCGAGCTCGAGCCCCCGGGCGAACGACGCGTCGACGTCGTCGACCGAGATGACGATGGTGCTGCCATTGATCGGAGCTCCGGCCTCGGGCGCCGGTCCCTCGCGCTGCGCGAGGCCGCCGTTGATGCCCATGCCGGGGGAGTCCATGCCGATCGACCCCTCACCGGTCGAGATCGACCAGTACTGCCACTCGCCGAAGCGCTCGAACCGCCAGCCCAGCAGCTGCGAGTAGAAGTCGATGAGCCGCTGCGGCTCGCTCGCGTGGATCTCGAAGTGGACGACGAGGCTGCTCATCCCGGTTCCCTTGCTCGATGGAGGCGTCGACGCGACGCCGCGGATGCCCGCGACGGTACGCCGGCACGCTCCGAGCCGCCAGGGAGCATGATGACCGGATGCGCACGCACTACCGCTTCGACCACTCCTGGCACGTCGACGCGGGGGCGGATGCGGTGCTGGCGCTCCTCGAGGACGTCCGCGGCTACGGCGCGTGGTGGCCCGCGGTGCGCGTCACGGGCGGCTCGCTGGGCGCTGCCCGCACTGCCGACCTCGAGGTGCGGGCGCCGCTCGGCTACCGTCTGCGGATCACGCTCACCGAGGAGGAGGTGCAGCGACCCGGCGAGCTGCGCGCCGTGATCCGTGGCGACCTCGACGGCTGGAGCTCGTGGCGCGTCACTCCCGAGCGGGCCGGATCGCGCATCGACTTCGCCCAGGAGGTGGAGGCGCGCGGCCCGGTCCTGCGTGCCGCGAGCCCGCTGCTGCACGGCCTGTTCGCGCGCCAGCACGCCGCCGTGATGCGGTCGGCCGAGCACGGGATGCGCGCCGCCCTGTGACGCCGAATGGGCTTCCTCAAGAATGCGGAGTATGGTCGCGGCGTGGCAGAGAGCATCCTCCTCGGGCACGCACCCCGGCCCACTGACGGGGCCCAGCTTGCGAAGCGCATCCGCACCCTCGTGATCGCTGCGGAGCCGGCAGGCATCGCCTGCACCTCCATCATCAGTGCCGAGCTCGACGGCGCGGACATCGCGCGCCTCGACCTCGACCTGACCGACTTCATCCTCGCCGGCGAGGTCGATCGCGACCGCGCGCGGCTCGAGCCGCAGGGCGCGACGATCTCGCGCGAAGCGGCCGTGCTGCGGCAGCTCACGGTGCGAGCGTCGCCGATGCGCGTCTCGGGCGCCGAGGTCACGCTCGACGCGCAGCTGCGCGACCTGCCGTTCCGCTGGATCGAGACCGACAACGGCGAGCTGGCCGTGGAGCTCGCCCGGCCGACCGACGAGCACCCGCTGCACGGGCAGGCGCTCGTGTCGGTGCCGAAGCACCAGCTCGGCGCCGCGATCCTCGGCCTCGCCGAGTCGACGCTCCTCGACATGGGCGTGACGGTCTCGAAGCTCGAGATCGACGTCGAGTCGACCGGCCCCCGCAGCGTCCGGCTCATCGTCGACGGCAAGGTGCGCAAGGGGCTGCTCGGCGCCACGGTGCACGGCAGCGCGCACGCGGCGATCGACGACGGCATGGGCGTCACGCTCACCGACATCAAGCTCGAGAGCGGCAACCCGCTCGTCGCCGCGATGCTCGCCGCGACCCGCGGCCGCATCCAGGGCTACGAGGGCCGCCGCATCGACCTCGCATCCGAGCTCCCGGCGGGCATCCGGCTCGCCGACGTGCAGGTGCGCGTCACCGACGACGTGATCGTGGAAGCACGACTGGTCTAGCCGCCGGCGCGCGACGCCCGACGGGCGCCGGCCCTCGTCACGCCGAGACGAGCGCCTCCTGCCGTCGCCGCTCCGCGAGCCGCACGCCGGCCGCCTCGAGGCGCCGCGCCGACTCGTCGGCGTCGATCCAGTCGAGCGCCGCGAACTCGCCAAGGGGCACGACCGAGTGCACGACCGTGCTCGGGTAGACGTGCACGAGGTTGAAGGCCCGCGCGCCGTCGCGGCCTCGCGTGCCGCCGACCGGCACGTTGAGGTCCTGGGTGTAGCAGGTGGCGGATGCGACCGACACCGGGATCCCCGCGACCGACGCGGTCGACGAGTAGTGCAGATGACCGGCGAGGATCGACCGCACGTCGGTGCCGACGAGGGACGCGGCGAGCGCCGACTGGTCGCGCAGCTCGACGCTCGCCGCGAGGTCGAGCACACTCGGCATCGGCGGGTGGTGCATGGCGAGGATCGTCCCGTGCGGCGCCGGGGTCGCGAGCACGCCGCGCAGCCACGCGAGCTGCTCCGGGCTCACCTCGCCGTGGTGGCGACCCGGCACCGTCGTGTCGAGCGTCACGATGCGCAGGCCGTCGAGGTCGACGACCGCGTCGACCGGAGCGTCGGAGGCCGGCTCGTCGAGCAGCTCGGTGCGGAACGCCCGGCGCTCGTCGTGGTTGCCCATCACCCACACGACCTTGGCGCCGAGGTCGTCGGCGACGGGCTCGACGATCCCGCGCAGCCGGCGATAGGCGTCGGGCTCGCCCCGATCGGCGAGGTCGCCCGTGAAGACGATGGCGTCGGGACGCGCGCCGGATGCCTCGAACTCGTCGAAGAGGCGGTGCAGGTGCTGCTCGCTCGGCACGCGGTCGTAGAGGCTGCGGCCACCGGCCAGCAGGTGGGTGTCGGAGATGTGGAGCAGGAAGTGGTTCGGCCTCGGGTGCTCGGCCGATCGGATCTGCACGGTGCATCCCTCCGGATGTCGTCGGGTGAACTCTGCTTCGAGTGCTGGTCGAAATCTAGTCCAGCCCACCCACGCGAACCGTGCGTGCATGCGGCGTGTACTCCAGGTGAACATCGGCTGGGATCGGCGGCCTCGGCCCCGCCGCGACCGCCTCGGCTCTACCATGGGAGGTGCCCGTCAGACAGGAGCCACACACCACGTGACGAATCGCATCCCCGATCTGCATGCCGCCGACGCACCGGCGTTCGTGCGCGCATCCACCGACGACCCCATCGACCCGCAGGTGTCCACCGCCCCCGAGCTGGTGCTCGTGCACGTCGACGGTCGGCTCTCGAGGTTCGATCGGGACGTGGTGGTGCGGAAGGGGCTGTACGCGCTCGCCGACGGCCACATGACGCCGCACGAGTCGATGGTCGAGGACCTCCGTGCGATCGGCGAGGCGCTCGACGCGGCGGGCATCCCGTGCCTGCTCGTGCGCGACGACGACGGCCGGCCGATCATCGCCGTCGACCGCGCGCGTCGCAAGGCGCTCGCGGCGGCGCTCGCGAGCGCGTTCGAGGGCGAGCCGTTCTACGCCGAGGCGATCGCGCCGAGGAAGGCGGCTCGCGGCCCCGTGCTGCTGGCCGACGGCCGCCTCGCCGGGCATCCCAAGGCATCCGTCATGCGCGTGTACCGGCCCCGCGTCGAGCCCGCGGGCCGGCTGCGCTACGGGCGCGATACGGCCGTGCAGCTCGAGCTGTGGCGCTTCGGCGAGGAGTCGCTCACCGCGCCGCTGCCCAACGCGCTCACTCGAGCGACGATGCCGCGCCACGAGGCGGTCCTCGCCACCGTTCACCGGTACGGCCGCGAGTGGCAGACGATCCAGGACATGTGGGAGCCGCTCGCGAGCGACGTGAGCTTCGACATCGACATGGTCTTCTCGTGGGTCGACGGCTCGAGCGACGAGTTCCAGCGCGAGCGCGCCAAGCGGATGCAGACCTACGTCGTCGGTGAGGGCGACGACTCGGAGGCGCGCTTCCGCCAGATCGATGAGCTGCGGTACGCGCTGCGCTCGGTGCACATGCACGCGCCCTGGGTGCGGCGCATCTTCATCGCCACCGACTCACCGGCCCCCGCCTGGCTCGCCGATCACCCGAAGGTGACGATCGTGCCGGCCGAGGCGATGTTCGCCGACACGTCGGTCCTCCCGACGCACAACTCGCACGCCGTCGAGTGCCAGCTGCACCGCATCGAGGGCCTCAGCGAGCACTTCCTCTACTCGAACGACGACATGTTCTTCGGCCGGCCGCTCAAGCCCGACGTGTTCTTCTCGCCCGGCGGCATCACGAAGTTCGTCGAGGCGACGACCCGCATCGGCCTCGGCGACACCACCCCGGAGCGGTCGGGCCACGACAACGCCGCCCGCACGAACCGCGAGGTGCTCCGGCGTCGCTTCGGCGCGATCACGACCCGCCACCTCGAGCACTGCGCCGCACCGCTGACGCGAGGCGTGATGGCCGAGATGGAGCGGGAGTTCCCCGAGGAGTTCCGGCGCACAGCCGCCGCCCGCTTCCGCTCGGCGACCGACATCTCGGTGACGAACTCGCTGTACCACTACTACGCGCTCATGACCGGGCGGGCGGTGCAGCAGACCGGCGCGAAGGTGCAGTACATCGAGACGACGCTGCGCGAGGCGCTGCCGGCGATGCGGCGGCTGCTGCGCAAGCGCAACCAGGACATGTTCTGCCTGAACGACGGCTCCTTCCCCGAGATCTCGGTCGAGGAGCGCACCGCCGCGGTGCGCGAGTTCCTCGAGACGTATTTCCCGATCCCCGCACCGTGGGAGCGGGACGCGCACGGCTCCGCCGAGGCTGCGGTCGCCGGCACCGCGAGCTGAATCCTCGACGTCGCGGGTGGTAGTTCGGCGCGATATCGCGGACCTGCAACCACCCGCGACGTTGAGAACCCGGGGCTAGTGGGGGCGGTACTCCTGCAGCGACTGCGTCGCCCGCACGAGCGCCCGCAGCTCCTCGAGCGACTCGGGTGCCGCGCCGAGCGCGCGCGCCTGCACGAGCACGTTGCCGATGGCGGTCGCCTCGACCGGGCCGGCGACGACCGGCAGGCCCGTGCGGTTCGCGGTCAGCTGGCACAGCAGCGCGTTCCGTGAGCCGCCACCGACGATGTGCACCCGCTCGATCGGCTGGCCGCTGATGCGCGCCGCGTCGCGCAGCGTCACCGCGTAGCCCTCGGCGAGCGACTCGAGGATGGAGCGCACCACCTCGGCGCGACCGCGCGGGGGCCGTTGCCCCCGGTCCTCGAACCAGGCGCGGATGCGCTCCGGCATGTCGCCGGGCGGGTAGAAGATCGCGTCGGTCGGGTCGAAGACCGGCACCCGCCAGTCGACGGCCGCGGCCGCCTCGAGCAGCTCCGGCAGGCCGAGCCGCTCGCCGGCCGCCTGCCACGTGCGCACCGCCTCGCTCAGGATCCACAGGCCCATGACGTTCTTCAAGAACCGGGTGCGGCCGTCGACGCCGCCCTCGTTCGTGAACGACGCCGCGAGCGCCTCGGGCGTCGCGATCGGCGCGGGCGTCTCGATGCCCACGAGCGACCACGTGCCGCTCGAGATGTAGGCGCCGCCGGCCTCCATGGGCACGGCGACGACGGCGGATGCGGTGTCGTGCGACCCGATGGCGAGCACGTCGGGCGCGCCATCGATGCCGAAGTGGGCGCGGGTGACCCCATCGATGGGGCCGATCGGCTCGCCGGGGTGCACGAGCTCGGCGAGCAGCGACGGCGGGATGCCCAGCCGCTCCATGAGCTCGACGTCCCACGCGCCGTCGAGCCGCATGAGGCCCGTGGTGGAGGCGTTCGTGCGCTCCGTCACCATCCGCCCGGTCATCCAGTAGCCGAAGAGGTCGGGCAGCATGAGCAGCCGGTCGGCGACCTCGAGCAGCCCGCGTTCCCTGTCGACCATGAGCTGGTTGATGGTCGTGAACGGCATGCGCTGCAGCCCGCAGCGGGCGTAGAGCTCGGGCTGCGCGATGACGGCGTCGACGAGCTCGAGCCCGTGGGCGGTGCGGTCGTCGCGGTACGAGAACGGGATGCCGAGCAGGCTGCCGCGCCGCAGCAGGCCGTAGTCGACCGCCCACGAGTCGACCGCGACCGACGCGAGCGACACGTCCCTCGACGCAGCGGCGACGCCGTGCAGCGCGGCGTCGTACAGCCCCAGCACGCTCCAGTGCAGGCCGTCGCCGATGCGCACCGGCCGGTTCTCGAAGCGGGCCACCTCGTCGAGCCGCAGCGTGTCGCGGCCGACGTGGGCGCGCAGCACGCGGCCGCTCGTCGCGCCGAGGTCGATCGCGGCGACCGTGGCCGTCATCGCAGGAACGCGGCAGCGACGCCCGAGTCGACCGGCACGTGCAGACCGGTGGTGTGGCTGAGGTCGGGGCCGGTCAGCACGGCCACCGCGTTCGCGACGTGCTCAGGCAGCACCTCGAGGCCGAGCAGCGTGCGGCCGGCGTAGTACTTGCCGAGCTCCTCCTCCTTCACACCGTAGACCTCGGCGCGCGACGCGCCCCAGCCGCCCGCGAAGATGCCGGAGCCGCGCACGACGCCGTCGGGGTTGATGCCGTTGACGCGCACCCCGTGCTGGCCGAGCTCGGCCGCGAGCAGCCGCACCTGGTGCGCCTGGTCGGCCTTCGTCGCCGAGTAGGCGATGTTGTTCGGGCCCGCGAAGACGGCGTTCTTCGACGAGATGTAGACGATGTCGCCGCCCATGCCCTGGTCGATGAGCGCCCGCGCGGCGGCGCGGGAGACGAGGAACGAGCCCTTCGACATCACGTCGTGCTGCAGGTCCCAGTCGGCCTCGGTCGTCTCGAGCAGCGAGCGCGAGAGCGACAGGCCAGCGTTGTTCACGACGAGGTCGACGCCGCCGAACGCGAGCAGGGTCGCGTCGATCGCCGCCTGCACCTCCTCGGCCTTCGTCACGTCGCACTGCACGCCGATCGCGACGTCGGTCGAGCCGAGCTCGGCAGCGGCCGCCTGCGCCTTCTCGAGGTCGAGGTCGGCGATCACGACGCACGCGCCGTCGGCGACGAGTCGGGTGGCGATGGCCTTGCCGATGCCGGATGCCGCACCCGTGACGAGCGCGACGCGGCCGGCGTGCGAGCGCGGCTTCGGCATCCGCTGCAGCTTCGCCTCCTCGAGCGCCCAGTACTCGATGCGGAACTTCTCGGCGTCGGAGATCGGCTGGTAGCGCGAGAGCGCCTCGGCGCCGCGCATCGCGTTGATCGCGTTGATCGCGAACTCGCCGGCGACCCGGGCGGTCTGCGAGTCCTTGCCGAACGAGAACATGCCGACGCCGGGCACGAGCACGATCGCCGGGTCGGCGCCGCGGATGGCGGGGGAGTCGGCGCTCGCGTGGCGCTCGTAGTAGGCGGTGTAGTCGGCGCGGTACGCGGCGTGCAGCTCGGTCAGGCGCGCGCGCACCTCGTCGATCGGGGCGTCGCCGGGCAGGTCGAGCACCATGGGCTTCACCTTGGTGCGCAGGAAGTGGTCGGGGCACGACGAGCCGAGCGCGGCGAGCCGCGGGTGCTCGCTGCGCGAGAGGAAGTCGAGCACGACCGGGTCGTCGGTGAAGCGGCCGACCATCGGCCGGTCGGTCGACGCGAGGCCGCGCAGCTGCGCCGCGATCTCCGCGGCGCGGGCGCGGCGCGCCCCGGGCTCGAGCGGGCCGAACCCGGGCAGCTCGGCGCCGAGCGGCTCGGCCTTGCCGTGCTCGGCGATGTAGGCCTCGGCGGTGCGGATGATCCACAGCGAGCGCTCCTCGCACTCGTCGCTCGTCGCGCCCCACGCGGTGATGCCGTGGCCGCCCAGGATGCAGCCCACCGCATCCGGGTTGGCACGCTGGATCTCACGGATGTCGAGGCCGAGCTGGAAGCCGGGCCTGCGCCACGGCACCCAGACCACCTTGTCGCCGAAGATCTGCCGCGTGAGCGCCTCGCCGTCGGCGGCGGTCGCGATCGCGATGCCGGCGTCGGGGTGCAGGTGGTCGACGTGCGGCAGCTCGACGAGCGCGTGCATCGCGGTGTCGATCGAGGGCGCGGCGCCGCCCTTGCCGTGCAGGCAGTAGTCGAACGCCGCGACCATCTCGTCCTCGCGCTCGACGCCCGGATAGACCGCCTCGAGGCCGCGCACCCGGTCGAGCCGCAGCGCCGCCAGGCCCGCTGGCGTGAGCGTGCCGAGGTCGCCGCCGGAGCCCTTCACCCACACGAGCTCGACGGGCTGCCCGGTGGCCGGGTCGGTGTCGACGCCCTTCGCGGAGGTGTTGCCGCCCGCGTAGTTCGTGTTGCGCGGGTCGGCGCCGAGCCGGTTGCTGCGCGTGATGAGGTCGCTGACTGCCTGGTCCATGTCGTCTCCGTCGTCCGTGGCGGCGCTCACGCGCCCCAGCCTGCCTGCGTGCCGCCGACCCGCTCCGCGGCGATGCGCTCGAGGTAGCCGGAGGCGAGGAACGCGCGCATCGGGTCCTCCGGGAGGCCCTTCGCCGCGCGGTGCTCGGCGAGTAGCGGGCGCACGTCGGTCGCGAACGCGTCCATCATGATCTCGTTCGCGAGCAGCACGTCGCAGTCGCGGCGGGCGACGGCGAGCGCCTCCGTGTCGAGCGACAGCGCCTTCGCGACCGCCTCCTGCACGTTGAGCACGCTGCGGATCTGGCCGGGCACCTTCGCCTCGATGTTGTGGCACTGGTCGAGCACGAGCTGCACGTCGGGGTCGCCGTAGCCGCCGCCCGCGATGAGCTCGACGACGATGCGGAACAGCTGGAACGGGTCGGCCGCGCCCACGATCAGGTCGTCGTCGGCGTAGAAGCGCGAGTTGAAGTCGAACGCGCCGAGCTTCCCGAGCCGCAGCAGCTGGGCGACGATGAACTCGATGTTCGTGCCCGGCGCGTGGTGGCCGGTGTCGAGCACGACCTTCGCGCGGTCGCCGAGGGCGAGGCAGTGCACGTAGCTCGTCCCCCAGTCGGGGATGTCGGTGTGGTAGAACGCCGGCTCGAAGAACTTGTACTCGAGCACCATGCGGTGCTCCTCGTCGATCTCGGCGTAGATCTGCGCGAGCGACTCGGCGAGCCGGTCCTGCCGCTCACGGATCGAGTCCTGGCCCGGGTAGTTCGTCCCGTCGGCGAGCCACACCTTGAGGTCGCGCGAGCCCGTCGCGTGCATCACCTCGATGCACTCGAGGTGATGGTCGACGGCCTTGCGGCGGATGCGCGCATCCGGGTGCGCGAGCGAGCCGAACTTGAAGTCGTCGTCCTGAAACGTGTTCGAGTTGATGGTGCCGAGCGCGACTCCGAGGTCCTCGGCGTGCCGCCGCAGCGCATCCCAGTCGTCGACCTTGTCCCACGGGTAGTGGAGCGCGACGGTGGGTGCGAGGCCGGTGTGCCGCTGCACCTCGGCTGCGTCGGCGACCTTCTCGAACGGGTCGCGCGGCGTGCCCGGCGTGCCGAACACGCGGAATCGCGTGCCCGAGTTGCCGTAGGCCCAGCTGGGCACCTCGATGCGCAGCCGGTCGAGCTGCGAGGTTGTGGGGGTGACGGCCATGTCAGCTCCTGTCGTCGGGGGCCGCCTCGAGCACCGCGAGCTGGGCGTCGAGGTCGAAGGCGAGGGGGATGAGCTCGAAGGACTCGTCGGCGGGACGCTCGAGCCCGTCGAAGAACGGCTGCATCTCGGCCTGCCAGCGCGTGTTCGCGTCGCGCGCGGCCATGCCGGCGAGGGATGCGGCCAGGTCGCGGGTGCGGAACGTGCCGATGCAGGTGCCGTCGTCGGCGACGAAGATCCGGTAGTCGTGCCAGCCCGTCTCGGCGAGCGCGGTGAGCATGTCGGGCCAGACCGCGGCGTGCCGCTCGCGATAGGCGGGCACGAGCTCCGGACGGACGCGGAGCCGGAAGCAGACGGGAGTCATGGCGGCGTCGGCAATGCTGCCCATGGTCGCTCCTGTCCTCATCGACGTTGCGGCACCGGTGCTGGCGGCAGGGCCGCGCGGTGCTTGCTGCGAGCCAGCATGCCCGCTGACGGTTTCGAACGCAAGCGCCAAGGTTGCGATTTGGTATCGGTCACTTGCGGAACGGGTTTCGCATGCGTACTGTCACCAGCATCACCGACAAGGGAGACGCTGTGATCAGTCGTGAGGCGAGCATCCTCGATGCGCTCGGGGCCGTGGGCTCCGTGCTCGTCGCCGACCTCGCCCGCGATCTGGGCGTCTCCGAGGTCACCATCCGCAAGGACCTCGACGCGCTCGAGCGCCGCCAGCTGCTGCGGCGCACGCGTGGCGGCGCCGTGCTCCCCGACCGTGGCGACGAGGGCGCGTTCCGCGACCGGCTGCACCGCGAGTCCGCCGCGAAGCGCGCCATCGCCGCGGAGGCGGCCGCGCTCGTGGCCGACGGGGACGTGATCGCCCTCGACACCTCGAGCACGGCGCACCACCTCGCGCTCGAGCTGCTGCAGCGGCAGGGCCTCGTCGTCATCACCCAGTCGCTGCCCACCGCGATGGTGCTGCTCGAGCGCTCCAGCGCGCGCGTCATCATGCCCGGCGGCACGCTCCGCCGTGAGAGCAGCGGACTCGTCGGCCCCATCACCGACGCGCTCGTCGGCCGCGGCCGCATCGACAAGGCGTTCGTCGGCGTCGTCGGGCTCTCGCCTGAGCGCGGGCTCCTCGAGCTCGCGACCGACGAGGCCGTCTCGAAGCAGGCGCTCGTCGCCGCGAGCGACGCCGTCCACGGCCTGTTCGACTCCACGAAGACGCGCGGCTTCGCGCTGCACTCGTTCGCTCGCCCCGACCAGGTGACGAGCCTCATCACGGATGCGCACGCATCCGACGACTTCGTCGAGCAGTGGGAGGCGGTCGGCGTGCCCGTCACGCGCGTGCCCATGCCCGACACCCAGACGACCGGCACGGCGCCGGTCCAGGCGCGGACGGGAACCACCCGTCGCCCCACCCAGAAGGAGCATCGATGAAGATCTCACGCAAGATCGCGGGTGCACTGGCGCTCTCGGCGGCCGCTGCCGTCGTGCTCGCCGGCTGCACCTCGCGCAACGAGACCGGCGGCGAGACCGCCGCGCCGGGCGCCACCGGCGGCGCCACCGGAGGCGCTGGCGCGGAGGACATCACCATCGCGTTCGTCCCCAAGCTGCAGGGCATCCCCTACTTCGAGGCCATGAACACCGGTGGCCAGCAGGCGGCTGAGGAGCTCGGCTTCGAGTGGCTCTACCAGGGCCCGACCACCGCCGACGCGGCCGCCCAGGCCGACATCGTCCGCTCGTTCATCCAGCAGGGCGTCGACGTGCTCTTCGTGGCACCCAACGACCCCAACTCGATGGCACCGCTGCTCCAGGAGGCGCAGGACGCCGGCATCCACGTCGCCACGACCGACACCGACGCGCCCGACTCCGTGCGCGAGGTGTTCGTCAACCAGGCGTCCGTCGAGGGCATCGGCCAGGCGCTCACCGACACGCTGCTCGAGGCCATGGGTGGCTCGGGCAAGTACGCGATCGTCTCGTGCGGCGAGACGGCCGCGAACCTCAACGCGTGGATCGAGGTGCAGGAGGAGTACACCGCCTCGCAGTACCCCGACGCCGAGATCGTCGACGTCGTCTACGCCGGCGAGGACCAGGCCATGGCCACGCAGATGGCGACCGACCTCATGAACAGCAACCCCGACCTCACCGGCCTCGTCGGCGAGTGCACCTCGAGCGCACCGGGCGTCGCCCAGGCGGTCGAGGACGCCGGCCGCATCGGCGAGGTCTTCACGGTGGGCCTCGGCACGCCGCAGTCGATGCTGCCCTACCTCGAGTCGGGATCGTCGAGCGGCTCCATCCTGTGGGACGTCGAGGCGCTCGGCTACCTCACCGGCTGGGCCGGCGTGCAGCTCGCGAACGACGGCGACCTGGGCGACCTGAGCGGCGTCGACAACGAGGCGCTCTCGCAGGTCGAGTACGACGAGGCGAGCGGCGTGCTGCTCCTCGGGCCGCCGACGGTGTTCACCGCTGAGAACGCCGGGGACTACGACTACTAGTCGGCCCGGATCGACCGGGAGGGCACGGCCATCGTGACCTCCGAACGCCGGGGCGCGGCTCGCGCCGCGCCCCGGCACCCCCAGACAGCATCCATCCGCGGCGGCCGCATCCGCCCGCGGCCACCGCATCCACCGCGACCGACCCGGCGACGGCGCCGACGAGGAGCACCATGACCGACACCGCCCAACGGACCGATCCCGCACCAGGGCGCGGCTCGACGCCGAGGCTCGAGATGCGCGACATCTCCAAGCGCTACGGCGGCGTCCGTGCCATCCGCCACGCCGACCTCACGGTGCAGCCCGGCACCGTCCACGCGCTCGTCGGCGAGAACGGCGCCGGCAAGTCGACCCTGATCAAGATCCTCTCGGGCGCCGAGCGCCCCGACACCGGCACGATCACGATCGACGGCAACGAGGTCTCGATCCACGCGACCACCGACGCGATCGCCCTCGGCGTGCAGACCGTCTACCAGGAGCCGCAGCTGTTCCCGGAGCTCACGGTCGCCGAGAACTTCTTCGTCGGCCGCGAGATCACCCGCGGCCCCACGATCGACTGGCGCGCGCAGGGCCCGCGCATGCTCGAGCTGCTCGACACCGTCGGCCTCGACCGCTCGCTCGCCTCCCAGCCGCTCGGCGCCCTCTCCATCGCGAAGCAGCAGCAGGTCTCGATCGCGAAGGCGCTGCTCGAGCAGGCGAGCATCCTCATCCTCGACGAGCCGAGCGCCATCCTCACCGACGCCGAGATCGAGGTGCTCTTCGGGGTGGTCCGCCGGCTCGCCGCCGACGGTGTCTCCATCATCTACATCAGCCACCGCCTCGACGAGCTGTTCCGCATCGCCGACGAGGTGACGATCATGCGCGACGGCCAGACCGTCTCGTCGCAGCCGATCGGCGAGCTGACCGTGCGCGAGATCGCCGAGCGCATGGTCGGCGGTGCCATCGCCGAGGGCGTGCACAAGCAGGGCCAGCACGGCGACCAGGTGCTCGAGCTCGAGCACCTCTCGCTCGACGGCGCGTTCGCCGACGTCTCCTTCTCGGTGCGCGCGGGCGAGGTGATCGGGCTCTACGGCCTGGTCGGCTCCGGCGCCGCAGAGGTCGGCGAGGTCGTGTACGGCATGCGGCACGCGACCTCCGGGCGGATGCGCGCCGCGGGCGACGACCGGCACCCCTCCACGCCGTCCGAGGCGAAGCGCCGCGGCATCCGGATGGTCCCCGCCAACCGCTCGTCGCAGGGCTCCTTCTCGTTCCAGCCCATCGCGTTCAACATCACCGTCGGCTCGCTCGGGCTGCTGGGCAAGCTGGGCTGGGTGTCGCCGAAGGCCGAGCGCCGCATCTCGGACGATCTCATCCGCCGGCTCTCGGTGAAGACGCCCTCGGGCCGGCAGCCGATCGGCGCCATGTCGGGCGGCAACGCGCAGAAGGTCGTGCTCGCCCGGCAGATCGTCGAGCAGCCGAAGCTGCTCGTGCTCGCCGAGCCGACGCAGGGTGTCGACGTCGGGGCGAAGGAGGAGATCCACCGGATCATCGCCGATCTCGCCGAGCGCGGCACCGCGGTGCTCGTCATCACCACCGACCTCGCCGAGGTGCAGCGCATCGCCGACCGGATCCTCGTCTTCCGCTCGGGTCGCGTCGCCCAGGAGTTCCCGCCCACCGCCAGCCAGGCGTCGCTGCTCGCCGCCGCGGCCGGTGCCGTGGACGACCCGGACATCGCGGAGTCGGTCACCGGCCAGCCAGTCACACCTGCGTCCGCCTCTGGGCCATCCACCTCTGGGTCATCTACCTCTGGGCCATCCACCTCTGGAGAGGAGCCGCGATGAGCACAACCACCACCGCCGCGCAGCCGAAGCCGGCGCCGCTGAGCCTCCGGCGCATCCTGCCGCCCATCGTCACCGGCCAGGAGATCGTGCTCCTGGTCGTGCTCGTGATGCTGTGGGTGCTGCTCGGCATCTTCACGCCCGCGTTCCTCACGCCCGGCTCGATCGGTCCGCTGCTCGTGCAGGTCGCGCCGATCGCGCTCATCGGCGTGGGCATGACCTTCGTCATCATCACCGCAGGGATCGACGTCTCGGTCGCGGCGATCATCATGGTCTCCGCCGTCACGACGGCGCAGCTGCTCGTCGCCTTCGACATCCCGGCGATCGCCGCCGTGCTCGTCGCGATCCTCGTGGGCGCCGCGCTGGGCGCGGTCAACGGCTTCCTGATCGCCTACGGCCGCGTGCATCCGATCATCATCACGTTCGGCACCGCCAACCTCTTCCTGTGGCTCGGGCTGCGGATCTTCAACTCCTCGACCGTCAACAACATCCCCTCCACGCTCGAGTTCTTCGGGCGCGGAGGCGCGGGATCGACGCTCGGAGTGCCGCACTCCTTCGCGATCGCCGTCGTCGCCGTCGCCGCCGCCTGGTGGTTCCTGCGCTACGCGAAGGCGGGCCGCAACCTCTACGCCATCGGCGGCAACCAGAACGCAGCGAGGCTCGCCGGCATCAAGGTGCAGCCGCGGCTCGTCTGGGTCTACGTCGTCACCGGCGCGCTCGCCGGCCTCGCCGCGTGCATGGTCATCGCGACCGGCACCGCGACCCTCGACCAGTCGGTCGGCTCGGGGAAGGAGCTGCAGGTGATCGCGGCCGTCGTCATCGGCGGCACCTCGATCCTCGGCGGCCGCGGCAGCGTCGTCGGCACGCTGCTCGGCGCGATCCTCGTCCAGACGGTCGTCTCGGGCGTCACGCAGCTCGGCTGGCCCACCCAGCTCGGCTTCCTCTTCGTCGGCATCTTCATCCTGATCGCCGTCGGCACCGACTTGATCCGCGAGCGAACGAGGAGGCGCGCATGACCGCCGTCACCACCACCCCGACCGAAGAGCGCCGCGGCACACCGTCGCGCATGCGCGACTGGTTCACGGGCGGCGTCCTGAAGGACCGCGCCACGCTGCTGCTCGCCCTCATCGTCGTGCTGCTCATCGCGATGGCGATCCTCGACGGCCTCGGCCTCACGAGCGGCCGCTTCAACAGCGACTACCTCGCGTCGACGCTCATCGCCTACGTGCCGCTCGCGCTGCTGGCGCTCGCGGAGCTGTTCGTCATCACCTCCGGCCGCGGCGGCATCGACCTGTCGGTCGGCTCGATGGTCTCGCTCACGGGCATCGTCTTCGCGATGCTCTACCAGCAGGTCGGGCTGCCGCTGCTCGTCGCGGTCGTGCTCGCCGTGCTGTTCGGTGCGCTGCTGGGCGCGATCAACGGCTATCTCACCGCCTACCTCGGCTACCCGGCGCTCATCACGACGCTCGCCACCTTCTACGCCTACCGCTCGATCGCGCTCGTCGTGAGCGAGCAGCGGCCGGTGTCGGGCCCGGAGATCTCGGCGTTCTACGACGCCGCGAAGGCGATCGAGCTGCCCGTGATCGGCGGCGGGCTGCCGCTCGTGCCGCTCGGCGTGTTCACGTTCCTGCTGCCGGTGGCGGTCGTCGCCTGGTTCGTGCTCAACCGCACCACCTACGGGCGCAAGCTCTACGCGATCGGCACGAACGACACCGCGGCGCAGTGGGCGGGCATCGACACGCGCCGCACCCGCATGACGGCCTACGTCACGGCGGGCGCGATCGCCGGCCTCGTCGGCGTCTACACGGTCGCGCAGTTCGCCTCCGCCCGGCCCGACGCGGGCACGAGCGGCAGCGGCATGGCGCTGCCGGCGATCACCATCGCGGTGCTCGGCGGCGTCGCGATCACCGGCGGCATCGGTCGGCTGAGCGGCATCCTGCTCGCCGCGCTGCTCATCGTCTGGCTCAACGCATCGATCCTGCTCGTCGTGCCCGGCAACGAGGGCGCGCAGGCGCAGCTGCTCGCGCTCGGCATCGTGCTGCTCGGCGCCTCGCTGCTGTCGAACGCCACCATCCGGCGACGGCAGGGCGGCCTCGCGAAGCCACTGTCGGTACCGGGCACGGCGGCCGGCTCGTCGCCCGGCGCACCACAATGAGCCGTCGATGACCCAGCTCGCCGACGCGCTGCTGCGGCTCGCCCACACGGTGGGGGAGCCGCAGCGGGAGCTCGCGGTCCTCGCGGAGGGCAACGTCTCGGCGAGGATCGACGACGATCGGATGCTCGTGAAGGCGACCGGATCGTCGCTCGCGTCGGCCGGTCCGGACGACCTCGTCGAGTGCCGGTTCGCACCGATCCTGGAGCTGCTCGACGACCCGGCGGCGATCGAGGGCGGCTCGGGGGATGCGCGGGTCGCCGAGGCGCTGCTGGCGTCGCGCGTCGACCCGTCGGCGAAGCGGCCCAGCGTCGAGGCGCTGCTGCACGCGGTCGTGCTCACGTCGGGTGCGGCGGCCGCGTGCCACACGCATCCGGTCGCCGTGAACGCCCTGCTGTGCTCCGACCGGGCAGAGCTGCTCGTCGCCGGCGCGCTCTTCCCCGACCAGGTGGTGGTGCTCGGCACCCGCAGCCTGCTCGTGCCCTACGTCGACCCGGGGCTCGGCCTCGGCCGGCGCATGCGCGACGACCTGCGCGCCTTCGCCGACCGGCACGGCGCGCTGCCCAAGATCGCGTGGCTCGAGAACCACGGCATCTTCGCGATCGGCGCGAGCCCGGCCGAGTGCCTCCGCATCACCGAGATGGCCGACAAGTTCGCGCGCATCCTGCTCGGCGCGCTCGCCGCGGGCTCCCCGCGCTTCCTGCCCGACGCCGTGCTCGACCGCATCGACGGCCGGGACGACGAGCACCTCCGCCGCGCCATCCTCGACACGGCCCGCTGACCCATCCACCACCCGAACCATCCGAGCGAAGGAGCTCCCCATGCAGATCGGCGTCCACGGCCTCGTCTTCACCGGCACATTCGACGAGGCGGGCCTGCAGACGGCCATCGCCGGCACCCAGCAGGCGGGCTTCGACCTGCTCGAGCTGCCGCTCATGGATCCGTTCGCGATCGACGGCGCCCTCGTGCGCCGCATGCTCGACGACCACGGCGTCGCCATGAGCTCGAGCCTCGGCCTCGACGCCGCCCACGACCTCTCGAGCGACGACACGGCGGTGAGCCGCGAGGGCGAGACGCTGCTCGAGCGCGCGATCGACGTGGTCGCCGAGGCGGGCGGGCAGCACCTGTGCGGCGTCATCTACTCGGCGATGCAGAAGTACATGGCACCGGCGACCGAGGCAGGCCGCGCGAACTCCGCGGCGGCGCTCGCGCGGCTCGGCGATCGCGCTCAGGCCGCGGGCGTCACGCTCTCGCTCGAGATCGTCAACCGCTACGAGACGAACATCGCCAACACCGCCCGTGGCGGGCTGCGCTTCCTCGAGCAGGTCGGCCACGACAACGTGCACCTGCACCTCGACACGTACCACATGAACATCGAGGAGTCGGGGATGCTCGAGCCGGTGCTCGACGCAGGCGACCGCCTGCGCTACGTGCACATCGGCGAGAGCCACCGCGGGTACCTCGGCACCGGATCGGTCGACTTCGGCTCCTTCTTCCGCGGGCTCGCGAGGCTCGGCTACGACGGCCCGATCGTCTTCGAGTCGTTCTCGAGCGCTGTCGTCTCGGAGTCGCTCTCGAACACCCTCGGCATCTGGCGCAACCTGTGGGACGACTCCGCCGACCTGGCCGCCCACGCCAACCGCTTCATCCGCGACCAGCTGCGCAGCGTCGAGACGATCGCCCTCCACTGAGATCCTCAACGTCGCGGGTGGTTGCTGGGCGCGATATGCGTCGCGAGCGACCACCCGCGACGTTGAGCATGCAGGGTCAGGCGTGCTCGTCGCCGAAGCGAGCGATCGTGTGGCGGGCGTGCGCGATGCGGCGCAGCGAGAGCAGGATCGGCGCGACCAGCTCGGTGCCGAGCACCGCGTAGGCGACCGCTGCCTCGCTCGAGGACGTCGGCACTCCCTCGATCTCGATCTCGGCGACGCGGTCCATGGCGTCGGCGAGCGCAACGAGCTGTGCGCGAGGGATGTCGAGCCCAGCTGCCTCGAGCCCGCCGAGCCCGCGCTCGAGCTCCGCGAGCGCGCCGAGCCCTTCGGGCACCTCCCAGCCGAGGGCGTGGACGAACGCGGTCGCACGCGGGGTCGAGCCCACGGCACCGGGATCGGTGGCTCGGTGAAGCAGCTCGGTCATCGACGCCGACGGCTCGTCGACGGCCGCGAGCACGCGTCGGACGCGCTCGATCGAGAGCCCAGCCACCTCGACGAGCGCTCGCACGAGCCGGAGCCGCCGCTCGTGCGCCTCGTCGTACTGCGCCTGCGTGGCGCTCGTGCGCTCGCCGGGCGGCAGGATGCGCTCGCGCAGGTAGTACTTGATCGTCGGGACCGGCACGCCCGTGCGCGCCGACAGCTCGGAGATCCGCATCGAACGCCCCTTTACTTCGATAGTGGTGCTGTCCAATACTGGAGAGCGCCACTATCCATCGTACGACGGGAACCGATCATGAACGAACGCACCACGCATCAACCGACGGATGAGGTCGCCGTCTTCCTCATCGGCATGCGCTTCAACAAGCCGTGGCGGCCCGACGCCTGGCTGCCGGCCTTCCTCGCGATGCCCCGCATGCTGCGCGAGCTCTCGCAGGACCCCGACGCAGGCATGCTCGGCTTCCGGTTGCTGCTCGGGGAGCGCGGGGTGACGGTCGTGCAATACTGGCGCGACGTCGCGTCGATCTACGCCTACGCGAACGACGGCGGTCGCGAGCACCGCCCTGCGTGGACAGCGTTCTACCGCGCAGCCAAGCGGGTGCCCGGCGCCGTCGGCATCTGGCATGAGACCCTCGAGGTCGCCCGAGCCGAGTCGTTCTACGGCGCGATGCCGCCCACGGGGCTGGCTCGCGCGGTCGGCGTCATCCCGGTCACTGCACGCAACCGCACGGCCAGCGCCCGCATGCGCCCCGCATCCGCACCCTGATCGGCTGCGAGTGCCCTACGCGGTGAACACGGCGTGGGCCTGCGGCAGCCGGCGCCGCCCGCCGAGCTCGGCGAGCTCGAGCACCACGGCGACGCCCGCCACGGTGCCGCCGAGCTGCTCGATGAGGCTGATCGCCGCCACGAGCGTGCCGCCGGTCGCGAGCACGTCATCGACGAGCAGCACGCGTCGCCCGGTGAGGTCGCCGGCCGCCTCGATCGTGGCGATCCCGTACTCGAGCGCGTAGTCGACGGAGGCGGTGGGTCGCGGCGTCTTGCCGGCCTTGCGGATGGGCAGGAGCCCGGTCCGGGTGGACGCGGCGAGCGCCCCGGCCAGCAGGAAGCCGCGCGCCTCGACGCCTGCCACGAGGTCGAACGAGCCCTCGAACGGTGCGGCGAGTGCCTGCGTGACGACCGCGAGCGCATCCGCATCGGTCAGCACCGGGCCGATGTCGCGGAACAGCACGCCCGGAGCCGGGAAGTCGGGCGTGATCGCGATCAGCGACTCGGCTCGCGCGAGCGCTGCGGGGGTGGGCGTCGGCACCCCTTCAGGCTAGTGCGGCCGGTGCGCACAGCGGCCGTAGCGTCACGCCGCACGCGGTCGTAGAGTTCGCGCATGGAACGGGCGCGGGGCACGGGCCGACTCGCGCAGGCCGCCGCCGCCTTCACCAGCAACTGGCGCAACCCCAACCTCCGCCGCGCGCAGCTGAGCTTCCTCGGCGCGTGGACCGCGGAGTGGGCGTTCACCGTCGCCCTGGGGATCGTCGCCTACGCCGACGGCGGTGCGCTCTCGGTCGGCCTGGTGGGCCTGCTCCGCATGGTGCCCTCCGCGATCCTGGCTCCGCTGCTGTCGCCCTTCGCCGACCGGGGGCGACGGGAGCGGGTGCTCGTCGTCGTCTCCGCGCTGCGCGGCGCAGCCACGGGCGCCGCCGCGGTCACGGTGGCCGTCGGCGGATCCACGCTGGTCGTCTACGCGCTCGCGGTGCTCTCCACGATCGCCGCCACGCTCTTCCGCCCGGCGCACTCGGCGCTCCTGCCGACGCTGTGCCGCTCGGGACACGAGCTGACGAGCGCCAACGTCGTGCGGGGCATGCTCGACTCCATCGCGACGCTCGTGGGTCCGCTGCTCGCCGCGGTCCTGCTCGTGTTCGCCGACGTCTCGGTCGTGTTCGCGGTCGCGGCGGCCGCATCGCTCTGGGCGGCGCTGCTGCTGCTGCGGGTCCGCTACGACGCCGCGCCTCGATCGGCGGCGACGCGCGGCTCGGGGTTGATCCGGGAGGCGGCGGAGGGGATCCGAGCGGTCGCGGGACGTCGCGACCTGCAACTCATCCTGGCGCTGGCGGCGGCGCAGTCGCTGACGCGAGGCGCGCTGACGGTGTTCTCCGTCGTCGTGGCGGTCGAGCTGCTCGGCACCGGCGAACCGGGGGTGGGAGCGCTGATGGCGGCGGTCGGCGTGGGCGCGGTCGCCGGCTCGCTCGCCTCGTCGTTCCTCGTCGGGTCGAGGACGCTGGGCGGGTGGTTCGCCGTGGGCGTCGGTCTCTGGGGACTGCCGCTCGCGCTCGTGGGCGTCTTCCCGCACGAGGCGGCCGCGCTCGTGCTGCTCGCGTTCATCGGCGTCGGCAACGCCCTCATCGACGTCGCCGGCTTCACGCTGATCGGCCGGCTGGCGCCTGACGCGGTGCTCGCCCGGGTCTTCGGCGTGCTCGAGAGCCTCGTCGCCGTCTCGATCGGCGCGGGAGCGCTCCTCGCGTCGGCGCTCGTGGAGTGGTTCGGCGTCGAGGCGGCGCTGATCGCGATCGGGCTGCTGTGCCCGGTGCTCGCGGTGATCTCCTGGCGACGGCTGCGCGGTCTCGACCGCACGGTCGGCGACCTCGA
The DNA here is from genome assembly GCF_049844935.1 of Agrococcus sp. DT81.2. Lineage (NCBI taxonomy): Bacteria > Bacillati > Actinomycetota > Actinomycetes > Micrococcales > Microbacteriaceae > Agrococcus > Agrococcus sp. DT81.2. Next base: position 500,785 of record NZ_JBNCLZ010000002.1, read on the forward strand.
CGGCGCAATCCAGCTGCTCCAGCGGGTCCCGATGCTCGCGCCCCTGCCGCTGCCGGCCATCGAGCAGCTGGCGCGCGCCCTCGAGACGGTCGAGGTGCCCGCGGGGAGCGCGGTGATCACCGAGGGCGACATCGGCGACCGCTTCTACGTCATCCAGTCGGGCGAGGCGGATGTGCTCGGTGACGGCCGCGTCGTCGCCTCCCTCTCCGTCGGCGAGGGGTTCGGCGAGATCGCGCTGCTCCGCCGCACACTGCGCACCGCCACCGTGCGCGCGAAGACCGCGCTGCTGCTGGGGGCGCTCGATGCGGAGCGGTTCCTGCTCGCCGTCCTCGGCTACACGCCGAGCACGGAGGCGGCGCTCGCTCGCGTCGACGACGAGCTCGACCGCTACGGCCCGAGGGAACCGCTCGACGAGCCGCCCGCGGGCTGACCGCGTCGACGCATCCGCCATTGTGGCGCTCGGCCATCGGTGACATCGTTTCGGAATGACCACCGAGCGAGCGGCCCTGCTGATCGCCGACATCGGCGGCTACACCGACTACATGGGGTCGCATCGCATGACCCTGGCGCACGCCGAGGTCAACACCGGACGGATGCTCGACCGGATCGTCGACGCGGCCCCCGGCTTCGAGCTCATCGAGATCGAGGGTGATGCGGCGTTCCTGACCTGCCGCGTCGGGCGCGACGGCAGGGTCGCGATCGGCGACATCCTGAACGCGGCCGTCGCCATGCATCGGGCATTCCATCGAGAGCGGGAGTACGTCGTCGCAAACCTCTGCCCGTGCGGCGGATGCCGGCAAGCGCGAGACCTGAAGCTGAAGTTCGTGGCGCACGTGGGGGATGTCGCGAGCCAGACCATCCGAGGGCGCAAGAAGCTGGTCGGCATCGACGTGATCCTGGCGCACCGACTGCTGAAGAACTCCGTCCCGATCCCCGAGTACGTGCTCCTCAGCGAGGATCTGTACCGCACCGACGAGGCGTCGGTCCCCGGCCAGGTCGGCGAGATCGCGTCGGATCTGGAGGGGATCGGCGCAGTCCGGGCGTTCTTCGTCGACGTCGCCGACCTCGGCGAACCGCTCCCGGCGTCGGTGCGGCCGTCGTGGTCGACGCGGCTGGGCAGCACCTTCCTGGCCGTCGGGCAGGGCCTCCCCTACATGCTCGGCATGAAGCAGTCTCGCGGCCGCACGCCCGCCGCCCCCTGATCTCAACGTCGCCGGTGGTCGTTCGCCGCGCTATGGCGCGCGAGCTGCCACCCGCGACGTTGAAGGTTCAGCCGGGCAGCACCGCGGCGACGGCGCTCACCTCGACGAGCGCGCCGGGCACGCCGAGCGCCGACACGATCGCCGCCGTGACGAGCGCCGGCTCGCCGTCGGAGGCGAGCTTCTGCGCCACCGCGCCGTAGGCGGCGCCGAGGTCCGCGCCCTCGGCGAGCAGCACCGTCCACTGCACGACATCGGCGAGGGTCGCACCGGCAGCGGCGAGCGCGGTGGCGGCGTTGTCGATCGCGCGGGCCGACTGCTCGGCAGCGTCGCTCGAGACGACCGCGCCGCTCTCGTCGACGCCGTTCTGCCCGCCGACGTAGATCGTCGTCGCCCCAGGCGGCACCACCGCGACGTGGCTGAAGGCGGGGGAGCGGACGAGGCCGTCGGGGCGGAGCCGGGTGATCGCATCCATGCCGACAGCGTGCACCGGGCCGCCCACGGTGTCACCTCCTCTTCTCGATCAGGGGGCGCCTGAAACAAGCGCGGAACATCGCGCCAGTAGGCTCGCGGGCATGGGCGATCTGTTCGACGACTACGACAAGCCCTTCGCGAACCCGCGCAAGCGCGAAGGCACGGCGTGGGATGAGATGTTCGAGAGCAAGGGCAAGGCGCGGGGCCCGTACAAGCCGCTGTACGACGCGCTCACCGAGCTCTCGAAGGACGATCTGCGGGCTCGCGCCGACGCGCTCGCCACCTCGTACCTCGCGCAAGGCGTCACCTTCGACTTCGCGGGCGAGGAGCGGCCGTTCCCGCTCGACGCGGTCCCGCGCATCATCACCGCCGAGGACTGGCGGCACGTCGAGTCGGGCGTGCAGCAGCGCGTCCGCGCGCTCGAGGCGTTCCTCGCCGACATGTACGGTCCGCAGCGGGCGGTCGAGGACGGCATCGTCCCCGCCAAGCTCATCTCCACCTCCAACCACTTCCACCGCCAGGCCGCCGGCGTCGTCGGCGCGAACGGTGTGCGCATCCACGTCTCGGGCATCGACCTGATCCGTGACCAGGAGGGCGAGTGGCGGGTGCTCGAGGACAACGTGCGCGTGCCCTCGGGCGTCAGCTACGTGATCTCGAACCGCCGCATCATCGCGCAGACGCTGCCCGAGATGTTCTCGACGATGCGCGTGCGGCCCGTCGGTGACTACTGCGACAAGCTGCTGCACGCGCTGCGCGCGGCAGCGCCCGCCGGCGTCGACGACCCGCGCGTCGTCGTGCTCACACCCGGCGTCTACAACTCCGCCTACTTCGAGCACACGCTGCTCGCGCGCCTCATGGGCGTCGAGCTCGTCGAGGGCCGCGACCTGTTCACCTCCGGCGGCCGCGTCTACATGCGCACGACCGAAGGCCCCGCGCGCGTCGACGTCATCTACCGCCGCGTCGACGACGACTACCTCGACCCGCTGCAGTTCCGCGCCGACTCGATGCTCGGCAGCCCCGGCCTCATGCTCGCCGCTCGCCTCGGCAACGTCACGATCGCGAACGCGGTCGGCAACGGCATCGCCGACGACAAGCTCGTCTACACATACGTGCCGGAGCTCATCCGCTACTACCTGTCGGAGGAGCCGATCCTCAAGAACGTCGACACGTGGCGACTCGAGGACCCGGGCGCGCTCGAGGAGGTCATCGACCGCCTCCACGAGCTGGTCGTGAAGCCCGTCGACGGCTCCGGCGGCAAGGGCCTCGTCGTCGGTCCCGACGCGACGCCCGAGGAGCTGGAGGCGCTCAAGCAGCGGCTGCTCGAGGACCCGCGCGGCTGGATCGCGCAGCCGGTCGTGCAGCTCTCGACCATCCCGACGCTCGTCGAGGACGGCATGCGTCCGCGGCACGTCGACCTGCGCCCGTTCGCGGTCAATGACGGCAAGGATGTGTGGGTGCTGCCGGGCGGCCTGACCCGCGTCGCGCTCCCCGAGGGCCAGCTCGTCGTGAACTCCTCCCAGGGTGGAGGCTCGAAGGACACCTGGGTGATCGCCGGCGCTCGCGAGCAGCTGCCGCTCATCGACCACGACGCCGAGTTCGGTGCCTCCGGTGAGCCGATGACCAGACCGATGGCGGTCGTGAGCGGCCACGAGCACCCGCAGGACCAGTCGCCGCAGGACGCGCCTCGCGGCCAGGGCGAGCAGCAGCAGCAATCCCAGTCGCAGCGGTCTGGGTCGCGCCGGCAGTCGCAGTCGCAGTCGCAGTCGCAGTCCTCTCCGGCTCGTCGACCAGCCGTCGGCGAAGCCGACCGCTCCACTTCCGCTCGTCGAGTAGCAGTCGGCGAAGCCGACCTCGTATCGAGACGACACCGACCCGACACGGAAGGCACGCAGCCATGATGCTCAGCCGCATCGCCGAGAGCCTGTTCTGGATCGGCCGCTACATCGAGCGGGCCGACGGCACCGCGCGCATCCTCGACGTCTACCTGCAGCTGCTGCTCGAGGACGTCGCGGTCGACGAGGACACCGCCTGCCGCGCCCTGCTGGGCGTCATGGGTCACGACGCCCCGCCGGAGCGCAAGCTCACGCGCGTCGACGTGGTCAACACCCTGGCGACCGACCGCACGCAGCCGGCGTCGATCGCCTACTCGGTGAACGCCGCGCGCGAGAACGCCCGCCGCGCCCGCGAGATCATCTCGACCGAGCTGTGGGAGGTGCTCAACGCCACCTACGCGAACATGCCGCGACGCGTCAACACCGAGCAGGTGCACACGATGTTCGGCTGGGTCCGCGAGCGCGCGGCGCTCGCCGGCGGCATGGCCGACACGACGTCGAGCCGCGATGACGCGTGGAGCTTCCTGAACCTCGGCCGCAACATCGAGCGCGCGGACATGGTCGCGCGCCTGCTCGCGACCCGCGCCCTCACCGAGGCGAGTGGCCCGTCGTGGACGACGATCCTGCGCTCGGTCGGCGCGTACGAGGCGTACCTCCGCACGTACCGCGGGGTGCCGTCGAGCACCAACGCCGCGGAGTTCCTGCTGCTCGACCGGCTGTTCCCTCGCTCGATCCTCTTCTCGATCCGTGGCGCGGAGGACTGCCTGCACGACATCGAGCCGCGCCACGATCGAGTCGGCTACATCGACCCCGCGCAGCGGATGCTGGGACAGATCCGCGCGGAGCTCGAGTTCACGCCGATCCAGCAGATCATCGAGAACCTGCCCGCAGTCATGGACAAGGTCCAGACGACCACGACGGAGGTGTCGCACGCCGTGCGCGAGCGCTACTTCCCGACCCACAACATGCCCGCCTGGACCAGGGAGGCATCGTGAGCCGCATCCGCATCCGTCACACCACCGGCTACCGCTACGAGAAGCCGGCCGTCGCCTCGTACAACGAGTCGCGCATGCTGCCGTCGACCTCCGACGGCCAGTTCGTCATCTACTCGAACCTCGACATCCGCCCCAACACGTCGATCAACACCTACGAGGACTACTGGGGCACCAAGGTCGTCTCGTTCGACGTGCTGGCCCCGCACACCGAGCTGCAGCTCACCGCGACGAGCCTCGTCGAGGTGCGCCCGCGCCTCATCGGCGGGCACGACCTGTCGTGGGACCAGCTCGAGAAGGTGTCGCTGCGCGCGACCCAGTACGTCGAGCAGCTCGGACAGACGGTGCGCACGCGGCCGACGGACGACTTGATCGTCGCGGCAGAGGAGATCAAGGATGCGTCGGCCACGCCGGGCGCCGCAGCCGCGGCCATCTCGCGGATGGTCGGTGAGCAGATGGAGTACATGTCGGGCGTGACGCACGTGCACACGCTCGCCTCCGAGGCGTGGACGAATCGCAAGGGCGTCTGCCAGGACATCGCGCACATCACGATCGGCGCGCTGCGGCACGTCGGCATCCCGGCGCGCTACGTCTCCGGCTACCTGCACCCGCGGCCGAACGCGCAGATCGGTGAGACGATCCGTGGAGAGTCGCACGCGTGGGTGGAGTGGTTCACCGGCGAGTGGAACGCGTGGGACCCGACGAACCTCATCGACATCGGCGAGCGCCACGTCAAGGTGGGCCTTGGCCGCGACTACAACGACGTGCCGCCGCTGCGCGGCGTCTACGCGGGCGCCGGCAAGAGTCAGCTCTTCGTCAGCGTGGAGATCACGAAGGAGTCCTAGCGCCCCTTCCGCTGGTTGAGCCGGTCCGCGCCCTTCCGCTGGTTAGGCCGGTCCCCCCTCCCCGCTGGTTAAGCCGATCCGCCGCTTCCTGCTGGTTGAGCCGGTCCGCGCGCGACGCGCGCTGACCGTGTCGAAACCGACCCGCTCCGCCGAGCGTCGCGCAGCCAAGCAGATCAGCGCGCCGCCGCCGCCTCCCGCTCCGCGATACGCGCCCTCACCTCGGGGCGCCGCAGCGGCGGCACGGTCTGCGGCGGCTGCCGCCGCTCCGGCAGCTCTTCGAGCAGGTGGTGAGTGATGTGCGCGACTTCGGCGACGGCACGCTCGAACGCGTCACGCGTGCGGTCGGTCGGATGCGTGATGCCCGAGACCTTGCGCACGTACTGCCGCGCCGCAGCCTCGATCTCGGCGTCGTTCGCGGCCGGCTCGAGACCGCGGAGCTCGGTGATGTTCCTGCACATGGCGACCACGGTAGATCGCAGGATGCGGGCCCGCCAGGGGTCGGTGGTTTCGACACGGTCAGCGCGCTTCGCGCGCGGACCGGCTCCACCAGCGGGAGGGGCGGAGCGGCTTAACCAGCGGGACGGGCGGGCGGAGCGGCTCGAGCGGCGGGGCAGCGCCTCAGGCGGAGGCGCGCATCTGCGCGGTGATCTCGTCCATGACCCGCATGATCGCGACCGTCTCGTCCAGCGGCATCACGGGACTCTCCAGCTCGCCCGCGGCGATGCGCCGCTCGACCTCCGCCGCCTGGAACTGCATGCCGCGCCCCTGGAGCTCGGGCACGACGGTCTCTTTCTCGAGGGTCGCGCTGCGACGCGTGAACCCGGTCCAGGTGTAAAAGGCTGGGTCGAGCTCGATGACGCCCTGCGTGCCGGCGATCGTCGCGCGATTGGAGCCGAGGGTCTCCATCGAGAACGTGAGGGTCGACATCCGCCCGCCCGCGTGGGTCAGCATCGCGGCGCCTCGGTGGTCGACGCCCGCCGCGTCGACGACGCCGGCGGCGTGGACGCTCGTCACGGGACCGAGGATCGCGCGCGCGAGCGAGACGCAGTAGACGCCGAGGTCGAGCAGCGCGCCGCCACCGAGCGACGGCTCGATCATGCGGCTGCCGGGGGAGAGGTCGAGCATCTGCGAGTGGTCCGCGGTGACGCTGACGAGCTCGCCCAGCTCGCCCGCCGCGATGCGCTCGCGCACCGCTTCCATCGTGGGGAGGAAGCGTGTCCACATCGCCTCCATCACGAACACGCCCTTCGCCCGGGCGGCGTCGACCACCGCCTGCGCGTCGTCGCCCGTGGTCGTGAAGGCCTTCTCGACCAGCAGGTGCTTGCCCGCGTCGATCGCCAGCATCGCGTGCTCGCGGTGCAGCCCGTGCGGCGTCGCGATGTAGACGATGTCCACCTCGGGGTCGGCGACGAGCGCCTCGTAGGTGCCATGGGAGTTGGGGATGCCGTGTGTCTCGGCGAACCGGTCGGCCCGCCCTTGGTCGCGGCTGCCGACCGCGACCAAGCGGTGGCCGCCGACGGCGAGGTCGCGCGCGAATGCTCCGGCGATGCCGCCGGGCCCGAGGATGCCCCAACCGGGCGAGGTGGTCGTCATGCGGCGACTCTAGTCTGGCCGTCTCCGCCGATCGGCGGAGGCGCTGGATACCCGCGCCGCCTAGCGTGAGCCCATGCCCGAGGATGCGCGCCGCAGCAAGTACATCGGAGTCGGACTCGCCATGGGCGCGGGCATCGGCGCCGCGCTCGGCGCAGCGTTCGACAACCTCGCGATGTTCATGGGCGTCGGCATCGCGCTCGGATTGGCGCTCGGTGCCGCCTTCGCTTCTCGCGCCGACGAGGACGAGTCGGCCGAGTAGTCAGCCGCAGCCGGCCGCGCTCGGATTAGCCATGCAGTCGCCGTTCGTCAGCACCGTGTCGACCTCGAAGACCTTCACGCCGACGCTCGGCGCGTCGACCGGCAGCGTGCCGGGCACGGCGAACCAGCCGCCGCCCGCGTCGACCTCGGCGGTGAAGACGACGGTGAGGGATGCCGTGACGTCGCTCCGCTCGGCGTACACGTGGCTGGTGGCGGTCTCGGTCCACGACTCCTCGGTGCCGCGCCAGGCGGTGCCGGATGCCTCGGTCGACTCGGTCGTGCCGTCGCCGTAATCGAAGACGTAGGACGACGGCGTCCAGCGCACCTCGATCGGCATGTCGAACAGCTCGCCCGCCATCGTGTGCGCCTCGGCGGTCGCATAGAAGTTCGTCGGCGTGCCGACCACGCCCCAGCCGTCGGGCTCGACGACGAGCTCGCCGACGATGGGCCGGAACTGCGCGAGGTCGTTGATGGTGATGGCTGGCACGGCTGCAGACACTGGTGCAGCACCGGGCCCGGAGGCCAAGAGCACAGCGCAGCGCTCGAGCCCGGGCACAGCCGCCGCCATGCACGTCTCGTAGAGCGACTGTAGGTGTGCGTCCCACAAGGCTTCCCAATCGATTGGGACGCCACCGGAGGCGCCCTGCGCGCCAGAACCCATCCGCTCACCGGCCAGTTGCAGGGCAGCGTCTTCAAACTCAGAGACGATCTCTGCGCCGTCGGGCGGGGATGCAACGCCGAAGGGGCCGAGCGGTGCGACGCTCGCCATAGCAAGCGCAAGCGCTAGAAGTCGCACGGGTTCACCGGATCGCTCGCGTCAAGCTCGGACTCGCCGGCAACGACGTAGTCAGAGCCGCTTTCGCTCCGCACCAGCTCGACAACAGACCCGCGCTCGTCAGGTCGATCCGGCGGCGTGAGGTCGACTCCTTCGTCACCGACGTAACGCTCGCCTGTCAAGTCCATACACACTGCGACCTTCAAAAGCGCGGGGGCTGCGGTGAAATCTGAAACCTCGAAGGCGGTCGTCACGCGATCGCCTTCGGTGTGCAAGCGGCGCTCGGCGGCATCCTCGAAGTTCGCAAGCAGGCCGGCGGCGACCTCAGGGCTCGCCACCTCCAGAAGTCCCTCGGAAGTAGCGGACGTGGGTTCGGCACCGTACTCCGTCAAACGTTGACGGTATGCGTCCCAGGCGGCGCGCGCGCTCGCCAGCAACTGTGACTCATCGGGAGTCGGGACAACGCTCTGACTTGCCGTTGGCTGCGTCGTCTCCGTCGGCTCCGGCGGCGTGCACCCGACCAGCACCATCGATGCCCCCACGACGAGCGCGGCGCCTAGTGCGAGCCTCCGGAGCATGGCGGCAGGGTACGTCACGCAGCGCGCCCGCGGTCAGCCCTCTCCACAAGGCGAATCGCCGACGGCGCTTGACGAGCACCATAACGACGTTCTACTGTCAACAGTAGGACAGCGATCCGGATCCGCCCACTGCAAAGGAGCAGACATGAACCTCTACACGCTGCTGCGACGTCGAGCTGACGAGGCAGGGCCCATCCGGGTCGGCGTCATCGGCGCCGGCAAGTTCGCGTCGATGTTCCTCACGCAGGCCTCCGTGACGCCGGAATTCCATGTGGTCGGCGTCGCCGACATCAACGTGCCGAAGGCGAAGGACGCGCTGCACCGCACCGGCTGGAGCGCCGATCGCTACGCCGCCACCACCCTCGACGAGGCGGCCCGCACAGGACTGACCGCGGTCATCGACGACTCGATGGCGCTCATCCGCCACCCCGCGGTCGAGGTCATCCTCGAGATCACCGGCAACCCGATCGTCGGCACCGACCACGCGGTCGCCGCGATCGACAACGGCAAGCACGTGATCATGGTCAACGTCGAGGCCGACTGCATGGTCGGCCCGCTGCTCCAGCGCCGCGCTGCCGCCGCCGGCGTCGTCTACTCGATGGCGTACGGCGACCAGCCCGCCCTCATCTCCGAGCTCGTCGACTGGTGCCGCACCGTCGGCTTCGACGTCGTCGCGGCAGGCAAGGGCACGAAGTACCTGCCCGAGTACCACTACTCCACCCCCGACACCGTCTGGGACTACTACGGCTTCACCGACGAGCAGTTGGCCTCGGGCGACTTCAACCCGAAGATGTTCAACTCGTTCCTCGACGGCACCAAGTCGGCGATCGAGATGGCAGCGGTCGCCAACGGCACCGGTCTCGAGCCGCAGCTCGACGGGCTCGCATTCCCGCCGGCTGGCGTCGACGATCTGCCGCACGTCTTCCGCGAGCGCGCCGTCGGCGGCTCCCTCGACCGCCGTGGCACTGTCGAGATCGCCTCGAGCCTGCACCGCGACGGCTCCGAGGTCGAGCGCGACCTGCGCTGGGGCGTCTACGTCACCTTCGAGGCGAAGACCGACTACGCCGTGCAGTGCTTCGCCGAGTACGGCGTGAAGACCGACGAGACGGGCCGCTACGGCTCGCTCTACCGGCCGTACCACATGATCGGCCTCGAGCTCGGGGTCTCGATCGCGAGCGCGGTGCTCCGCGGGGAGGCCACGGGCGCCCCGACCGGCTTCCGCGGCGACGTCGTGACGACCGCCAAGCGCGACCTCAAGGCCGGCGAGACGCTCGACGGCGAGGGCGGCTTCACGGTCTTCGGCAAGCTGCGTCCCGCCAGCTTCTCGCTCGAGCAGGAGGCGCTCCCGCTCGGTCTCGCGCACGGCGCGAAGCTCATTCGCGACGTCCCGAAGGACCGCTCCGTCAGCTGGAACGACGTCGATGCGGATGCGTCGCTGGCGGCCGTGCGGTTCCGTCGCGAGCTCGAGGCGGAGTTCCGCGCCGAGCGCGGCGTCACGGTTCCATAACGCCGACGTTTGACTGTTGACAGTAGAACGCGAACAGTATTCACTCATCCCAGAGGCTGGACGATCCGGCCGCATCGCAAAGGAGCGACTCGATGAAGAGAGCGATCAGCCGGGTGCTCTCCGGCCTGGACCTCGTCTTGCAAGTGGTGTGCGTCGCCCTGCTGGCCGTCGTCATCATCGCGGTCATGTGGCAGGTGCTCGCCCGCTACGTGACGCAGGAGTCATCGGCCTGGACGGCGGAGCTCGGCTCCTACGCCTTCGTCTGGCTCGCCATGCTGGCGATCGCCCTCGGCGTGCGCCGCGGCCGACACATGGTGCTCGACATCTGGGAGTACGTGAAGTACCGCCGTTGGCTCTCACGCACCATCGACACGGTCGCCACCCTCATCGTCGCCTTCGTGCTGGTGCTGCTGTTCTGGTTCGGCATCGAGGGCCTCGGCGCCTCGTGGAGCCGCACGGCGCCGGGCCTCGACATCTCGACCGGCTGGGTGGCGCTCGCGGTGCCCGTCGGCGCAGCGATCGCATTCATCTTCGTGGTCGAGGCGTGGTGGCTGAACTTCCTCGCCGGCAAGGACGAGGACCCGCTCAACGCACCGCTCATCTACCAGCCGGAAGACCTGATCATCGTCAAGGGAGAGGTGTGATGGGCCCCACCATCTTGTCGACCTTCGGCGCAGCGATGCTGCTGCGCGTGCCGGTCGGATTCGCACTCGCCGCAGCTTCGTTCATCGCCATCTGGCTGACGACCGACGCTCCGCTGTCGGTCGGCGCCCAGCGGCTCGTCGCGGGCATGACGCCGTTCCCCCTCCTGGCGATCCCGCTGTTCGTGCTCGCCGGTGCGGTCATGAACGAGGGCGGCATGACGAAGCGGATGCTCGACCTGGCCGACTCGCTCGTCGGCGGCATGCGGGCAGGCATCGCGCAGACCACCGTGCTCTCGTCGCTGCTGTTCGGCGGCATCTCGGGCTCCGCCGTGGCGAGCATCTCGAGCCTCGGCCGCATCCTCATCCCTGCGATGAAGCAGCGCGAGTACAAGCCGGCCTACGCATCCGCAGTCATGGCAGCCGCCCCGGTCGTCGACCCCATCATGCCGCCGTCGATCACGATGATCGTCTACGGCGTCGTGAGCGGCACCTCGATCGGCGCGCTCTTCTTCGCCGGCATCGTGCCCGCATTCCTCTACGTCGCCATCCTCATGCTCGTCGTGCACTTCACATCGAAGTGGCTCGGCTTCACCGACAAGGCGATTGCCGACGCGAAGGCGCTGAACCGGCCGATCGGCACGATCGCCAAGGAGGACCGGCCGCCGTTCCTCTCGTCGCTCTGGAAGGCGACGCCGGCGCTGCTGCTGCCGCTCATCATCCTCGGCGGCATCCGCTTCGGTTGGTTCACGCCCACGGAGGCCGCGGCCGTCGCCGTCGTCTACGCGCTGCTCGTCGGCATCTTCGTCTACCGCGAGCTGACGTGGAAGAAGTTCCTGTTCGGGATGGCCGACTCAGCCCTCATCGTCGGCCTCATCATGCTCGTGCTCGCCGCCGCGCAGATCTACTCGTGGGCGCTCACGCTCGGCCTCGTGCCGCAGCAGGCCGCCGAAGCGATCTTCGGCATCACCAGCAACCCGATCATCCTGCTGCTGCTCATCAACGCCGTCTTGCTCGTCACCGGCATGTTCATCGAGGCGAACGCCGCGCTGATCATCCTCACGCCGATCCTGCTGCCGGTCGCGACCGCCGCCGGCATCGACCCGGTCCACCTCGGCATCATCATCGTCGTCAACCTCAGCATCGGACTGCTGACCCCGCCCGTCGGCATCGGCTTGATGCTCGCGGCCGAGATCGGCAAGGTCTCGATGGTCCGCGCGGTGAAGGCCGTCGTGCCCTTCCTGCTCGCCGGACTCCTCTTCCTGCTGCTCATCACGTTCGTGCCCGAGATCTCGCTCTGGCTCCCGAACCTGCTGCTGCAGTGAGCCGATCCATCCCCAACACCCGACCCCACATCCATCAAGCAAGGAGCATCATGCACCAGCGCACCATCCTCCGCAGCGTCGCGGTGGGAGCGATCGCACTCATCGCCCTCACCGGCTGCCGCCCGAGCGACTCCGCCCCGGCATCGACGGGAAGCGAGGGCGGCGACGCCGCCGCCGCCCCGCTCACCCTGGTCCTCGGCCACGCGGGCAGCGACACGGACGCCCGCCAGGTCGCGTCCGAGCGCTTCGCCGAGCTCGTCTCGGAGGCCTCCGACGGCAACATCACGGTCGAGGTGCACCCCGCCTCGACGCTCGGCACCTGGGAGGAGATGATCGAGGGCCTCCAGCTTGGCTCGATCGACATCGTCATCGAGAGCCTCCTCTCGCTCGAGTCGTACACGGACCTCGCGAGCGTCGAGACGGCGCCCTTCCTCTACGAGGACTACGAGCAGTTCGAGAGCGTCTGGTCAGGCGAGCTCGGCACCGAGATCAAGGATGCGGTCAGCGAGGCGTCCGGCTACGAGCCGCTCGGCAACCTGTACCGCGGACCGCGCGTGCTCACCACGAGCGAGCCGGTCGACTCGATCGACGACGTGCAGGGCCTGACGATCCGCACGCCCAGTGCCCCGACGATGCTCCAGACATGGGAGGCCATCGGCGCTCGCGCCGAGGCGCTGCCCTTCAACGAGGTCTACTCGGCGCTCGAGTCGGGCGTGATCGACGGTCAGGAGAACCCGGTCGACGCGATCCTGTTCAACTCGATCCACGAGGTGAACCCGTATATCGCCGAGACCAACCACATGTACGCGAACTACCACTTCATCCTGTGGGAGGACGCCCTGACGGGTCTGCCCGAGTCGCAGCAGGAGATCATCCGCACGGCCGCCGAGCAGGTGGGTGAGGAGTACACCGAGACCACCATCACCCAGTCGGAGGACTACCGCGCCCAGCTCGAGGAGGGCGGCGCGACGTTCACCGAGGTGACCGACCGCGACGCATGGGTCGAGGCGACGCAGCCCGTCGTCGAGGGCCTGCCCGAGCAGGTGCAGACCTGGGTCGAGCAGATCCGAGGCATGTGATCCACGGCGGGGCCCCGTCCGCGGGGCCCCGTCGCCACCCCGGCCACCCGGCCACCCCACGACCCGGCCGCACCGAGCACCCAGGCGGTGCGGCACCCCGCCCAGCCCACGCATCCCCCATCTCAGGAGTTGAGACCCCATGAACCTGCACGAGCTGCTCAAGGAGCGCGAAGCACAGGGCCAGCCGATCCGTGTCGGCCTGATCGGCTCCGGCCGATTCGGCACGATGTACCTGTCGCAGGCCCGCAACATCCCCGGCGTCCGCGTGCTCGCGATCGCCGACATCAACACCGCCCGCGCTCGCGAGTCCCTCGCCCGCGTCGGCTGGCCCGAGGGCGACATCGTCGACTCGGTCGATGACCTCACCGACGGCAAGACGGCGGTGATCGCGAACGCGATGGACCTGTTCCGCACCGACGTCGACGTGATCGTCGAGGCGACCGGCAACCCGATCGTCGGCATCAAGCACGCGCTCGCGGCCTTCGACGCCGGCAAGCACGTGATGATGGTGACGGTCGAGGCCGACGCGCTCGCCGGTCCCGCGCTCGCCAAGCGCGCGAAGGAGGCCGGGCTCGTCTACTCGATGGCGTTCGGCGACCAGCCCGCCCTCATCTGGGAGCTCGTCGACTGGGCCCGCACGAGCGGCTTCGACGTCGTCTGCGCCGGCAAGGGCGCGAAGTACCTGCCCGGCTACAACCAGATGAACCCCGACAACGTGTGGGACCACTGGGAGTTCTCGGACGAGCTCAAGCAGTCCGGCCAGCTCAACCCCTACATGCACACGTCGTTCCGCGACGGTACGAAGGCCGCGATCGAGATGGCCGCCGTCGCCAACGCCGCGGGGCTCGTGCCCGGCGACGCGGGCCTCAGCTTCACGCCCGGCAACCTCGAGGAGATCGCCACGGTCTGCCGCCCCGAGTCGGCCGGCGGCGTGCTCTCGCACGAGGGCACGGTCGACGTGATGTCGAGCTACACCCGCGAGGGCGACTGGATCCCCCACAACACCCAGGAGGGCGTGTTCGTGGTCGTGAAGGCGACCAACGACTACGTCTCCGAGTGCTTCCAGGAGTACCCGTGGCACCCGGACCCGAGCGGGCAGTACGCGGCGCTCTACCGCCCGTACCACTACGTCGGGCTCGAGCTCAACGTCTCGATCGCGAACGCGGTGCTGCGCGGGGTGGCGACCGGCACGGCCGTCGGGTTCACGGCGGATGTGGTGGCGACGGCCAAGAAGGACCTGGCCGCCGGTGACACGCTCGACGGCGAGGGCGGCTTCGCGGTCTACGGCAAGCTCGTCTCGGCCCGCACCTCGGTCGCCGAGGGCTACCTGCCCGTCGCGCTCGCGCACCACGTGCCGCTCAAGAACGACGTCAAGCAGGGCGAGAGCGTGCGCTGGGACGACGTCGAGATCGACGACTCGCTCGCACAGGCCATCGAGCTGCGCCGCGAGACCGAGGCGCTCGCGGCAGCCGCCGCGCGGTGATCCGAGTCCCATGAGCCGCTCGCTGAGCATCCTCGGGCTCGGCGCCATGGGCCTGCCGATGGCGCGCAGGCTCGCGGCGCGCGGCGCGCTGACGGTCTGGAACCGCAGCGCGTCGCGCGCCGAGGCGCTGCGCGACGAGGGGCTCGACGTGACGGTCGCGGCGACGCCCGCGGCCGCGGCGACCGAGGTGGTGCTCACGGCGCTCCCCGACCTGCCCCAGGTGCGCGAGCTGCTCGTCGGCGACGACGGACTGCTCGCCGGCTGGCGGGCGGCCGACGTCGAGCGCCCCATGCTCGTCGTGCACGGCACCGTCTCACCGGTCGCGGTGCGGGCGCTCGCCGACGAGCTCGCCGCCGAGGGCATCGAGGTCATCGACGCCCCGATGTCGGGCGGCGTGCTCGGCGCGGCCGAGGGCCGCATCAGCTTCTTCGTCGGCGGCACCGAACCGCAGGTCGCGGAGCTCGCCGAGCTGCTCGCCCCGTGCGCATCCCGGGTGACGCGGATGGGCGCGACCGGCACGGGCGCGATGGCGAAGCTGTGCAACCAGCTGGTCGTCGCCGAGACGATCACCGCGCTGTCCGAGGCCTTCGCGCTCGCCCGCGCGAGCGGCATCGACCCGGAGGCGCTCGCCGACGCGCTCGGCTCCGGGCTGGCGTCGAGCGAGGTGCTGCGGCAGAAGCGGCACCACTGGATCACCGAGTCGTTCGAGCCGGGCGGCACGATCGACTACCAGGTGAAGGACCTGCGCTTCGCGCGCGAGGCCGCCGACGATGCGGGACTGCGGCTCGACGCCGCCCGCACGGCCCTCGCACTGTTCGAAGCCGCATCCGCCGCGGGCGACGGCGGTCTCGACCACTCCGGCATCTACAGGACCGTCAGCCGCAGCGCTGGCACAGCACAGAAGGAGCAACTATGAGCGCAGCCGAGTCTCACACACCCGCCACTGACGCGCCCGTCGTCGTCACCGCGATCTTCCGACCCGTCGAGGGCAAGCGCGAGGAGGTGCTCGCCGCGATGCAGCGCGTCATCCCGCGCGTGCACGCCGAGGAGGGCTGCAACCTCTACGCCATCAACGAGGCGGAGGACGGCACGATCGCGATGATCGAGCACTGGGACTCGGCCGAGCTGCTCGACGCGCACGGAGCCGCCGAGCCGGTCGCCGACTTCAACGCCGAGCTCGAGGGCCTGCTCGCGAGCCCCGTCGAGGTGACCCGCTACACCCCGATCCCCATCGGCGATGCCCGCAAGGGTGTCGTGCTGCCATGAGCTCGCCCCACGGGGGAGCGCCGTCGGCGACCCTGCCCCGCCGGCTCGGGTGCTCGACGATCTCGTTCCAGCACTTGACGCTCGACGAGGCGCTCGTCGAGATCGAGCGGCTCGGCTTCACCGAGATCGACCTCGGCGCCCTGCCCGGCGTCTGCGACCACGTGCCGTTCGAGCTCGACGACGCCGCCATCGCGAAGGTCGCGTCGACGCTCGCCACGCGCCACCTGCGGGTGCGCAGCGTGAACGGCGACGTCGGCGACTTCAACGACCCCGGTGCCGACATCGACGCGCAGGCCGACCACGTCGAGCGACTCGTGCGGCTCACTGCAGCGATCGGCGCGGATGCGCTCGTGCTGCCGTGCGGCTCCCTCGGGCACGAGCCCATCGTCGACCTCGACTCCGACCTCGACCGGGTCGCGACCGCGCTCGCCCGCGCCGCCGCCACCGCTTCCGCCCACGGCGTCGAGCTCTGGGTGGAGTCGCTCCACTTCCTCCGCCTGTGCTTCGACCGCGCCCGCGCCGACGCGCTGCACGCGCGGCTCGAGGGCAGCGGTGTGCGCCCGATCCTCGACGTCGCGCACGTCGTCGCTGCCGACGACGACCTCGTCGACACCATCCGCGCTTGGCGCGACGGCATCGCTCACGTGCACCTGCGGGATGCCGTGCCGGGCGAGTTCAGCCGCGCGATCGGCTCCGGCGACGTCGACTTCGCCGCCGCCCTCCGTGCGCTCGACGAGGTCGGCTTCGCCGGCGGCTTCGCGCTCGAGCTGCCCTCGCGCGCCTACGTCGACGGCGCGACCGGCGCCATGGGTGACGACGCCCGCGCCGCTCGCGTCGAGGCGATCCGCGACGCCGCGGCCCGCATCGCGCCGCTCGTCGCGGGACTCGGCGACCCCACCGACCCGACCCATCCGTCTCGGAACACCCAAGGAGCATCATGACCAGCACCGAGCGCACCGCCGTCGTCACCGGCGCCGCCTCCGAGCGCGGCATCGGCATGACCGTCGCCGACCGCTACGCCCGCGACGGCTGGGCGATCGCCATCCTCGACCTCGACGGCGACCGCGCCGCGCAGGTCGCCGCCGAGATCGCCGAGCGGCACGGCGTGCCGGCGTTCGGCACCTCCGTGAACGTCGCCGACGAGGCATCCGTCGCCGCCGCCCACACGGCCGTGCAGGCCGAGGTCGACGCCGGCCGCCTGCCGACCGTCGGCGCGCTCGCGAACATCGCCGGCATCACCTCGCCGGTGCCGTTCCTCGAGACCACGCTCGAGCTGTGGAACAAGGTCATGGCCGTCAACGCGACGGGCACCTACCTCGTCACGAAGGCGTTCCTGCCGGGCATGCTCGACGCCGGCTGGGGGCGCATCGTCAACATGTCGTCGGTCTCCGCGCAGCGCGGCGGCGGCGTGTTCGGCAAGGTGCCGTACTCGGCGGCGAAGGCGGCGATCCTCGGCTTCACGAAGGCGCTCGCGCGCGAGATCGCCGCCTCGGGCGTGACCGTGAACTCCGTCACGCCGGGCGCCGTCGACACGAACATCCGCGTCGGCGCGACGCCGGAGTCGGAGGCGAAGCTCGCCGCCGACATCCCCATCGGCCGCGTCGCGACCACCGAGGAGATCGCGGCCGTCTTCGCGTTCCTCTCGAGCGACGACGCCGCCTACCTGCAGGGCACGAACATCGACATCAACGGCGCAAGCCACCTCCACTGAGCGCGAGCCGCGCTCACCGACCCCCGGTGCGCCGGGACAGAAGGAAGGAATGCTCGGTACCGTGGGCAACATGGCCATCGAAGCGCAGTTCCGATCCCTCGGATCGATCGAGCGCGTCACGCGGCGGGAGCTGATCCTCGACCGGCTGCGCTCCGCCGTCAGCACGGGCGAGCTCGCGCCCGGCACCCATCTCGCCGAGACCGAGCTGAGCGCGTCGCTCGGCGTCTCGCGGGGCACGCTTCGTGAGGCGCTGCGGCACCTCGAGGAGGAGGGCCTGCTGTCGAAGGATTCGCGCGGCCGGCTCTCGGTGCGCGTCGTCACGCCGGCAGAGGTCCGCGAGATCTTCGACGTGCGGTTCGCGCTCGAGTCGGCGGCGGCCGAGGTGGTCTGCCAGCGCGACGACCTCGACGAGGTGGTGCCGCAGCTGCGCGAGGCGCTCGCGCGCATGGAGGAGAGCGAGCGGGGCACGATCGCCGAGCAGGTCGCGGCCGACCTCGCCTTCCACGAGGCGATCTGCATGGCGAGCGGCAACCAGACGCTCGTCGAGTCGTGGCGCCGCGTGAGCGGGCTCGCACGTGCCGTCATCACCGCCGCAGGGCAGGAGACCGCGATCGCCAACATGTCGGCCGCGCGCCATGCGCCCATCGTCGACGCGATAGCGAGCGGCGACGCCGACCTCGCTCGCGGCGTGCTGCGCGCGCACAACACCTCGGCGCGCGACGTCATCGCGGCGCGCATGGAAGCGGCACTGGCGCGCTGACCGCGCGACTCGACGCTCGGCACAGACCGGAAGGCATCCCATGACCACCGATCCCACTGTCGTCTTCGTCGGACTCGGCGCCATCGGCACCCCGATGTCGCAGCGCATCGCGGCAGCCGGCTTCGCCGTCACCGGCGTCGACCCCTTCGAAGCCGCGCGAGCGCGCGCCGCCGAGGCCGGCATCGCGGCTGTCGCGTCGATCGCCGAGGCGCCCGCCGACGGCACGGTCGTCGTGATGGTCGCGACGCCCGACCAGCTCGACGAGCTCGTCGCCCAGGCGATCGAGACGCGCGTCGCTGCCGACCGGACGTGGGTCGTCATGTCGACCGTCGGTCCGGATGCCGTGCGTCGGGCAGGCGAGCAGCTCGCGGCCGCCGGTGGTCGAGTCGTCGACGCCCCGGTGACCGGCGGCGTCGCTCGGGCCACGACCGGTGAGCTGATCATCTTCGCCTCGGGCGCTGCCGCCGACCTCGCCGCCGTCGCCGACGCACTGCGCCCGCTCGGCACCGCGCGCATCGTCGGCGAGGAGCTCGGCCAGGGCCAGGCCATCAAGGTCGTCAACCAGCACCTGTGCTCGGTGCACATCGTCGCCGCCGCCGAGGCCCTCGCGCTCGGCGAGGCGCTCGGGCTCGACAAGGCCGACGTGCTCGACCTCGTCGGCGGCGGAGCCGCCGGCAGCTGGATGCTCAGCGACCGCGGCCCCCGCATGCTGCTCGACACCGACGCCCCGGTCCTGAGCACGGTCGGCATCTTCGTGAAGGACTCCGGCCTCGTCGCCGAGGCGGCCGCGAACGTCGGCGCCGACGTGCCCGTGCTCGCCGCGGCGCGCGAGCGCTTCCTGCTCGCCGCCTCCGTCGGCCTCGAGCGCCGCGACGACAGCCGCGTGATCGAGACCTACCTGGGCTGAGTCCGCGCATTCGGGGGACAGATCCGGTGTCCTCCGCGCATTGCTCGGCCGAATTCCAAGATGGCACTTGCATTCCGCTGTGAACGCGGTATACGTTCTCTCCTGCGAACTCCCGCACGTCGAGAAAGGAGGAGCTCGTGTTCATGACTCACAAGACCCAGATCACTGGAGCCCTCCTGCCCGGCGGGATCCGCTAGCGCGGAGCGCAAGGGCCATCGGCCTGCCTCACCAGGCACCGCGTTGGCCAGGCCACAGCAGGCATCTGAGCCCTGCGCCTCCCTTCACCGCACGCTGAGCAGCGACCGCTGCGCCGGCCGCGTCCATCGCGACCGAGCCTGCCCGGTCGTCGCATTCCGGCGCATCCGCACCATTTCGGTGCATTCGATCGCGCTAATTCCACGCAATTCCTCCAGCGATATCGCATGCCCATTCCAGGGGCGATATCGCCATGCCAGAAAGCAGAACCACCATGTCAACGCTGACGCTCTCGCTGCCGGCTCCTCGCCGGCTCGCGCTGCGTGCATCCCGACTGCTGGAGCGCTGGGCCATGCGGCCCGACGTCTCCGCGCACCAGCGCCGCGAGTCCGCGGCCTACGAGCAGGCCGTCGCCGCTCGTGACCGCTTCTCGATGGATGCACTCGCTCGCACCCTGCTGTCGTGACGGCATCACCAGCGGGGCCGTTCCCACCGGAACGGCCCCGCTTCGCGTTGCCGTGGCGCCTTCAGTACCGGCCCTCCGCTGTGCCGGATACCTTGGCACGGTGGCCCGCCCCGACGATCCGCGCGACCAGGCGCACGACGACGCCGTCGAAGGCGACGGCGCGTCGACCTCGGATGCGCGCGCTGATGGCGAGAGCGGCCTGCCGATGATGGCATCGGTCGCCCCCGACGCGAAGGCTGCGGCGGAGGTCGCGAAGCGCTCGGTCGCGCGAGCGCTTCCGCTGTTTCGTATAGCGATCGCGGTGCGCGCCGCCCTCGCCGCGATGGGCGCGTGGTTGGTGGCGAACCAGCTGGGCCCGGAGCTCGCCGACTACGCGTACGCCGCACCGCTCGGCGCCTTCGTCGCCACTGGCACCACGATCTTCACGGTCGCGCGCACGGCGCTCACGCAGGCGGTCGGCATGACGGTCGGTGCGCTGGTCGGCATGGGCCTGCTCGCGGTCGAGTGGCCGGGCTTCGTCAAGATCGGCCTGATCGCCGGTGTCGGGGTGCTGATGCAAGGCATCCCGCGGTTCGGTCAGGCGGCGACGGTGGTGCCGGTCGTCGCAGTGCTCGTGATCATCTTCGGCGGCGTCGACGCCGAGGGGTACGCGATCGGCTACGTCGGGCAGTTCGTGGTCGGCATGGCGCTCGGCGTACTCGTCAACGCCGTCGCGCTGCCGCCGCTCTACGACCGCGAGACGCGGCAGCGCATCCACGAGACCGTCGCCGACCTGGCCGAGCGCACCGGGGTGCTGGCCGAGACCTTGCGCGGAGACTGGCCGCCCGAGCGCGAGGACTGGGCGAGCTGGGGACCCGAGCTGCGAGACCGGGTGGCCGCGCTCGACGGCCAGGTCGACGAGGCGCGCGACGCGCGGCGCTTCAACCTGCGGATGCTGTGGCACCGTCACGACCTCGACGTCGACGAGCAGGCGGTGAGCGCCCTCCGCTCGGTGGTGCAGCGCATGGACGACGTGCTCGACGCGCTCGCCGCCACCGCTTGGGATCGGCCGATCGCGATCACGCTCGAGCGCGACGAGCGGCAGCTCGCCGCCGACGCGGTCGAGGCGCTCGGTGCGCACCTGCAGGCGTGGCATGACCGCGAGGGGATGGATGCGGCGTCGACCGCGTCGCAGGACGCCATCGACGCGCTCTACCGGCGCTCGATCGAGCACGACGAGCCGGAGTCGGGCGTCGCGACGGTCGTCTTCGCGCTGCGCGCGATGCGCGAGCGGGTCGACTGGGCGGCGGCCGCAGAGAACGCCGAGCACGCGTAGCCCTCGCTGATCGAGCCGCCTGCGCCTCCTTCCCGTTGGTCGAGCCGCTCCGCGCGCGCAGCGCGCTGAGCGTGTCGAGACCGAGCGGCGGTCGAACTGGTTTCGACACGCTCAGCGCCTTCGGCGCGGAGCGGCTCAACCGCGGAGGTGGGGTCGAGCCGGTCGGCGCGGCTGCGCCCCTTCCCGTTGGTCGAGCCGCTCCGCGCGCGCAGCGCGCTGAGCGTGTCGAGACCGAGCGGCCCCCTCACGCGCGAAGCGGGCGCCGAGTGCAACGCACCCGACGCCCGCTCTCGTGCAGCGCGACTACTGCACCGCGAGCGTCCAGCCGCCATCCGCGGTCACGGTGATGACCGACGGTCCCGAGCTGCGCGGCACCGTGCCGGAGTAGGCGCCGATGGTGTTGACGAGCAGTCCCATCGAGAACATCTCTGCGGTCTCCTCGATGACCACGAAGTTGCGCTCGCCCGCGTGCGTGGCAACGAGCGCTCCGGCGTCGCCGTTGTAGAGGAAGACGGCGTCGCCCGAGCCGGTCGGGGCGACTTCCGGAGCGGCCGAGAGCGGGGCGATGGTCAGCTCCCACGGGCCATCGGCGGTGATCTGCACGCGCACGCCCTCGCCGAACGAGTTCATGCCGAACGCGGTCTGGCCGCTGTACGTGCCGATCGTGTTGACCAGCAGGTCCCCCGTCGACTCGTTGTTGGCGTCGAGCACCTGGATGACGAAGTTTCGTGCGCCGCTGTGCGTTGCCGTCACCATCCCGACAGAGCCGGGCAGCTCGACGATGGAGTCGCCAGCGCCCGCCTGCGTGATCGGCTCGAACGTGCCGAAGGTGTCGTCCGCCCAGTCGGCGGCCGCGTTCGCAGGCGCTGCCTCGGCTGCGGGCTCCTCGGTCGCGAGCTCCTCAGCCGCAGGCTCGGCGACGGGCTCCACGAGCGACTCTTCGGCGGCGTCGGGCTCCGTCACCGGAGTCGCCGGTGCGGATGCGGCCGGTACGGCCACGGGCGCGCGGCTCGCCGCCGTCGCGCCGTTCACCGCACCGAGGATCATGCCCAGCACGATCCATGCGGCCGTGACGATCCACGCGATCTTCTTGTACCGGTCGTAGAAGGCGAGCGGCCGGCGCTGCTTGTCGGTCTGGTTGCCCGTGAGCGTGATGATGAGATCGACGAGCCACCAGATGCCGAAGCCGCCGAGCGTCAGCAGCTTCGCGATGCCCGTGCCGATCTTGCCGAGGTAGAAGCGGTCGATGCCGAGGACGCCGACGAGCAGCGCGAGCAGCCACGTGACGAGGAAGCTCTTGAGCGGCGGCTGGCCGCCGAACTGCGGCGCGGGAGCGTAGCCCGGCGTCGGGGCGTAGCCAGGTGCCGGGGCGTAGCCCTGCGCGGCGGCGTGGCCAGGGGCCGCATCGAAGCGTGGGTCGAGGGACTGCGGCGCAGCGCCGAAGCCCTGCGGAGGAGGAATGCTGGTCATGGTCTCTCTCGGTACATGGAGTGCCCGGCGGCCTGGGGAGCCATGGGCGAGGAACCGGCCAAAAGGTGAGATCCTCTCGGCCTTGTTCTGACGGTACGAAGGGCCACTGACACAGCCATCGCCCGAGCACGTCCGGTACCGATCCGCGGGAGCGGCGGCGGCTGACCCGCCATCCGGTGCAGGAGACGCGATGCCCGCCGGCAACGCGCCTGCCCGCCGGCAACGCGCCTGCCCGCCGGCAACGCGCCTGCCCGCCGGTACCGATTCGCGGGTGCAGGCGCCGTCCACCCGCAGATCGGTGCAGGGTCGACCCGGAGCGGCTCTAGCCCGCGCCGAGCCCCATCGGGGCGACGAGCAGCCCGCGGTCCTCGCGCATCCAGATCTGGCCCGTCTCCCGCTTCTGCGCACGCGTCGCGAAGCGGTACCGGTACACGCGCGCCCGCACCCACCGCGGCCGCTCCCCGTCGAAGGGGTCGTGCCCCAGCAGCCGCAGCGTCGGCGCATCCGCCTCGAGCAGCCGCACGAGCAGCACCCGGAACCACGTGCCGTACTGCCCGAGCGCCAGGAACCACATCAGCCAGTCGAGCCGCAGGTGGTACGGGGCGAACCAGCCCGGCACCCGCCGCACGTCGCCGGGCTTGCCCTTGAAGCCGTACTCGACCCAGTCGTCGTCGCCCGGGGCATCCGCCATCGTGCCCTCGATCACGATCTCGTCGCGCCGCTTCGTGACCGTGCCGAACGCGCCGTAGGCGTTCGCAAGCCGCAGCCGGTTGAACGACGCGTTCATCATCTGCCGCTTCGAAGCCAGATTGCGCACCGACGGGATCGAGAGCCAGACGTACGCAAGGAAGACGAGACCGATGAGGATGCTCCACCACACGGGCGTCGGCGCGTACTCGCGCTCGGCAGGCCACGTCGGCAGCAGCCACGCCACCACCCGGTCGTCGACCGCCGCGAATCCCAGCACGATCGTGATCCAGTTGAGCCACGCGAAGTTGCCGGTCAGCACGAGCCAGCCCTGCGTGAGGATCATGATGGCGGCCGACACGGTCATGATCACACCGAGCACCGCGGTCACCGCCGCCCCGTCACCGCCGACCGAGCCGATCGCACCGATCGCGCTCACGAGCAGCACCCACGGCGCCACGAGCTGCGCGAAGTGGTTGCCCAGCACCTCGGCCCGGTGCCACCACGCGGGCGCGAGGTGCGCCCAGCGGCTGATCGGGTTCGGCATCGGCTGCGTCTCGTGGTGGAACATGAGCGCCGTCAGGTCGCGCCATTCGCGGCCGCCGCGCATCTTGATCATCCCGGCGCCGAACTCCAGCCGGAACACCAGCCACACGATCAGCAGCAGCGCGAGCGTCGGGGGAGCGACCGCATTCGACCCGAGGAACGCCACGAGGAAGCCCGCCTCGCACAGCAGCAGCTCCCAGCCGAAGCCGTAGAACACCTGACCGATCGGCAGGATCGAGAGGTAGACGATCCACAGCACCAGGAAGGCGAGCAGCGGCAGCCACGGCGGGCCGAGCTGCGGCAGCCCCGCGACGAGCGCGAGCGCGATCGCGATGCAGACGAGGCAGAGGATGCGCAGGAAGCGGTCGGAGTAATGCCACCGGAAGATGCTCGGCTGGCCCTCGAGCCCGCCGGCGTCGATGTAGCGCGGGGCGGGGGAGAGGCCGCGCTCGCCCAGCAGCGCGGGGAACTGCATGAAGGTCGAGAGGAACGCGACCGCGAAGATCGCGGCCGTGCCGCGCTGCAGCACCTGCCGCGCGAGCTCGGCGTGCGGTGCCTCGAGCCAGCCGATGATCGCGACCAGATCCATGTCACACCGCGCGCCGGTCCGACCTGCTCATCGTTCCCGTGTCCATCACCGTCCACCTCCGTCGTCGGTCCCGACGGCCAGGGTCGCGCGTTCGACTGCTCGGATCAAGCGCCGAGCCGCGGAGCTCGGGATCGAGGCTTTTGGGGTGTTGACCACCTGCAATCGCCCGAGGATGCTGAAGCCGATTCCTCTTCTCGGACAAGGGCGGCGCAGATGCGACCACGCTCGAAGGTCGACCGCACGGTCGCCGCCGAAGACACCGACCATCCCCTTCAGTCTGCGCTGCTCGAGCGCCGATCGCCGGGGCTCGCCGCGGCGAGCACGCCATGAGGGTCAGCGGCCTCGTCCTCGATCTGCGCGGCGTGGCCCGCCCGGGGCTGCAGGTCGAGGCGCTCGACCGCGACCTCGACGGCACCGTGCGCCTCGGCTCCGCGACGACCGATGCGGATGGTCGGTTCGTCATCGAGTACGACCTGTCCGGCCGCGATGGCAAGCAGGCCGCGGACCTCGAGCTGCAGGTCGTCGATCAGCGCGGCGGTGAGAAGCCATTGGCTCGGACCGCGACGCGCTACTCGGCCGACGTCGACGTCGAGCTGAACGTCGCGGTGGATGCCGCCGCGCTGGCTTCGCTGCCCGAGCACGTGCGGCTGCGCGCCGCGATCGCCCCCATCCTCGGCGACCGCGAGCTCGCCGGGCTCGACCCGGAGGCGGTCTCGTACCTGGCCCACCGCAGCGGGTGGGACCCGCGACTGATCGCCATGGCCGCTCAAGCGGAGGAGATAGAGGGGCAGGCCAGGATCCCGGCGGGGCAGGCGTACGCGCTGCTGCGCGCCGGGTTGCCCTCGGCGCCAGAGCTGCTGGCGTCCGTCTCGGACGACGCGGTCCTCCGCGCGCTCGACCAAGCGCAGGCATCCGGGGTCGTCGAGGCCGATCCGCGCGCGGTCAAGCGCACGCTCGCGCTGCACAAGCAGCGAGCCGAGTCGCAGCTGCTCAGGGTTCCTTTGCCCGGCGCGACCTCGTCGCTCGACGACATGCTGTCGGTGCGGCTCGACGAGCAGCAGAAGCAGCAGTTCGTGGAGGTCTTCCGCGGCGTGCGCGGCGACCCGGAACGGCTCTGGGGGAGTCTGGGCGAGCAGGGCTTCGATGAGCGCACCGTGGCCGCACTGCAGACAGATGCCGTCCTGGGTGGGATCACTCGGCAGAACGCTCCTGTGGTCCGCAGGCTCGTGGAGTCCCCATGGTTCGGGCGCCCCGCTGACATGGCTGTGGCCGGGCTGTATGAGCCGAAGGCCTGGGATGACCTCGTCGGCGATGACGTGCCAGCGGGCCTCACCAAGGAGACCTACCTCCAGGCGTTGGCCGCCCAGGTGGATCTGCGCTACCCGACCCATGTCGCCGCGGCTCTGGCACGCCGCGACGAGCTGCGGCTCGGACCCGCGACCGAGGAGGTGGCTGGGTTCCTCACCGCTGCGGCTGACGAGCACACCATCGGCCGGTCGCCCGTCAAGCGCTGGACGGGATTCGAAGGGCTCGGCGAAGAAGCCAGGGCCGGAGTGCTCCGGCTCGAGCGGCTCTACCAGATCACTCCGACGCACGAGGCGACCCTCGCGCTCGCGGCCAGCGGCATCGGCTCGGCGCGCGAGATCGTCTCCATGACGTCGGCGCAGTTCGTCGCAGCCCATGCACAGCGACTCGGGGGCGAGGAGAAGGCGATCGAGATCCACCGGCGCGCGCAGACCGTGCACGCTGCTGCCGTCAACCTCGCGGTGACCTACCTGACGCAGCGCACGACACCGCCCGTGTACGCGGTCATGGGTGCGGGGTCCGACACCGGGAACGCGATGGTGATCGCCGACGAGAGCCCTGCAGCCACGCTGGAGGCCCTGTTCGGCGCGTTCGAGTACTGCGACTGCTCCGAGTGCCGATCGGTCCTCGGTCCCGCGGCGTATCTCGTCGAGCTGCTCGAGCTGCTCGACGTCAGCGACGATGCCCGCGCGCTCGAGAACCCGTTGACCGTGCTGCTGGATCGTCGTCCCGATCTTCAGCACCTACAGCTGAGCTGCGAGAACACCACGGTCGCGTTGCCGTACATCGATGTCGTCAACGAGATCCTCGAGCACTCGGTCGTGCACGGCAGCCTCACTGCCTACACGGGTCACGACGTCGCGCCCGATGCCGAGACCGCGGACCTGCTGGCGGACCCCCAGTTCGTCGAGGACGCGGCATACACGGCGACCGCGAGCGCGGTGTTCCCCTACGAGCTGCCCTTCGACATGCCGCTCGCGAGCCTGCGGCTGCTGCTGCAGGCGTGGGACACGACGCTCGCGGATGCGCTCCTCGCCGTCGGCGATGTCGCGGGCTCCCGGCGCGAGCGGCTGGGCCTCAATGCCGGCGATCTGGCCGCGTTGACGTCGGTCGCCGACCACAGCCTCGCGGAGCACCTGGGTGAACCCGTCGGAACGGACGCCGCTGCCATCAACGCCTCCCTCGGGGCGGCCCGGCAGCTCACACGGCGGCTCGGCATCGACTACCTGGACCTCACCGCCCTGCTGAGGACCGAGACGGTCAACCCCGCTGTCTCCGTGCTGGCGGCCTTCGAGGCCACCGGCCTCGGATTCGCCGAGCTGCGCCAGTTCATCGACGGCTCGCTCACGGCTGCCGACGTCGAGACCGCCCTTCCGGCCGGTCTCGATCGCAGTGCGTATGGCAATGATGTGCCGGCCTGGCTCACCGCCCAGGGCCCGCACCTATTGAGACTCGTCGTCCTCGCCGGGCCGAACGAAGCCGCGTTCGGGGACCTGCGGCTGCGGTACGCCGACCCCTCGGCCGCCGACGGGCTCGACGAGCTCACGTGGCACCTGATCCACCGCTTCATCCGATTGCAGCGGCGGACCGGTCATGCGACGGCGGCGCTCGATCGCCTGCTGACCACGCACTTCGGAGTGCCGCCGGGCGCGGTCACACTCGCGAACCTCGACGACGTCTGGACTCGTGCACTGCGCGCGACCGGCGCGATCGAGGAGCTCTTCGAGACGCACGGGGTCTCTGCCCGAGCTCGCGCCGATTGGCTCGCGCTGTGGCCCGAGCGCACGCCCGGCGCGACCCCGACCGCCCAGCCGACCCCTCCGGCGCCGGCGGAGCGCCGGTTGCACCTCGCGCGCCTCCTGAAGGCGGGCTCCGCCGACGTCGCGACGCTCATCGAGCTGAGCGGCGCGGACCCGTTCGCCGACGACCTCGACCAGCCGTCACCCTCCCTGCTCCGCTTCGTCGCGCTGTGGAAGCTCCTCAAGTCGGCGCGGCTCAAGCTGGTCGATCTCGACTACCTCCTGCGTCACCACGACCAGGTCGGCGGTCTCGTGCCGACGGAGGCAGCGGCTCGCGCCGGATTCAGGAACCTCCGCGACGCTCTCGCCGCCGTCGACGCCGAGCTCGCCGTCGCCACGGCCGACCCTGACCTCACGTCCGCCGTCACCCGGGTGGGGCAGCTGCACGACCCCATCACGACCGAGCGCTTCTTCGGGCTGCTCGACGGCGGCATCCGCTACACGGCGCCGCTCGTGTCGCTGGTCGACGATCTGCCGGCGCCGGTCTCGGCGGTGGCGCCGGGGCTCGCCATCGACGCGTTCGACAACGTCCTCGCCCACGTCGGCATCATGCCGCCGGCCGTCGCCACCGACGTCAAGGCAGCGGCCGATGCGCTGACGCTCGCCGACGTGGACGCAGCGTCGGTGCCCGATGCGGCCGCGCTCCAGGCCTTCGTGACCGCGCTGAAGGCCGCGACGGATGCGCTTGTGGCTGACGGCCAAGCAGACGTCGACGGACTCGCCGTCGAGGCTCCGGCCCTGGCCGGTGCCCTGGCCCTCGCTGCCGCCGTCGAGCCAGCGGAGCGGCCCGCGGCCGTGATGGCCGCGATCCTGCCCGAGCTGCGCCGAACGCTGCGGGCCGGTGCAGTGCGGGCTGCCCTCGGCGCGGTCACTGGAGCCACCCCGGAGGTCCTCGCCGCACTCATCGACGATCCGGCCGTCATGCCGGCCCTCGGCGATGCGTCCAGGCCGGTGCTCGACGACCTGCTCGACGCAAGCAGCCCCGTCGACCTGAGCGCCGACGGCATCCACGAGGTGCTGCTCGATCCGCCGTCGGGAGGCGATGTGCAGCTCTGGGTCAGCGCGCCGGAGGGGACGACCGTCGCCCTCGCCATCGGCCCGGATGCCGATAGCACTGGTGTCGCGACCGTCGCGGTGCCGACGGTGACGGTCGGCGCTGCCGGGGAGGTCCGCGCGCCCGCGGCTGTCGCGATGCCCGCGGGCCGGTTGGCGCTTGCCACCCTCACCGTCGCTGCGCTTCCCGCAGGTGGAACGGTGCGGCTCGCGTGGCGGACGCGCGGTACCGCTCGGGAGCCGGTGCCCGCCGCCCGGATCGCGTCGTCGACGGTGTTCGAGTCGGTTCGCACCGCCGCGCTGCGAGTCTCCAAGGCCGTCGCGCTGACGAAGATCCTGGCGCTGACACCCGCGGAGATCAGGCATCTGGGCGGCATCGAGCCGAGCACGAAGAGCGTCTTCGCGGCGCTCGCCGTCGACGCAACGACTCCTGCCGGCGACGTTCGCGCCCAGCTCGCGCGCGTGAGAGCGCTGGCGTGGTTCGTCGCCCTCCGAGCCGAGCACGAGCCGGATCCCGACACGCTCGTCGGCTTGCTGCGCGAGCCGGCGCGCGCCACCCCGCAGGGAACGCCGGTGCTCGCCGAGGTGCTCGGCTGGAGCGCCGCCGACGTCCCAGCGGCGCTCACCAGGGCAGGGCTGAACCAGGGCGACCTCGGCAGCCTCGCAAATCTCGAGCGGATCGCACCGCTCTTCGACCTGCTGACCACGACGCTGCAGCCGGCCTTAGACCTGTTCGCGTGGGTGACCGCGGCACCGACGGCCGTGGATGCGGCGGGGATCCGCGCGTCGCTGCGGGCTCGCCTGGGCCCGCTCGCGTGGCGCGAGACGCTCACGAACGTCAACGACACCTTGCGCACGCAGCGGCGCGACGCACTCGTGGCCCACGTGCTGCATCACGATCCGCCCACGGCGTCGGTGCGCACGGCAGATCAGCTGTACGAGCACCTCCTGGTGGACGTGCAGATGGGCTCGTGCGCCAGCACCTCGCGGATCCGGCTGGCGCTGTCGAGCGTGCAGCTGTTCGTGACCCGCTGCCTCCTCGGCCTCGAGCCGAGGGTCGACCCCGGGTCGATCGATCCGAAGCACTGGTCCTGGATGCAGCGGTATCGGGTATGGGAGGCCAACCGCCGAGTGTTCCTCCACCCCGAGAACTGGCTCGAACCCGAGCTGCGCCCCGACAAGTCGCCCTTCTTCCGGGAGCTCGAGGGCGACCTGCTCAAGGCCGACATCACGGACGAACTCGCCGAAGAGGCCTACCTCTCGTATCTCAAGAAGCTCGACGACGTCGCGAAGCTCGAGATCGTCGGTGCCTGGCTCGACCAGCGCACGCGCAACGCGCCGGGAGACGACGTGCTGTACGTCGTCGGCAGGACCAACGGCAGCAGCCGACAGCATTACCTCAGGCGCCGCGAAGGCCGGTACTGGACGCCGTGGGAGAAGATCTCCCTGCCCATCTCGGGAGACATCGTGCTGCCGGTGGTGTGGAAGCAGCAGCTGTACATCTTCTGGGTCCAGGCCATGCCCAAGCCCGACGAGGCTGACCGGAGCCAGACCCCGAGCGCGATGGGCGAGACCGCCTGGGGTGACAACGCCACGACCGGCGCTGAGATCGGATTCGGCTGGGGCGAGTACTACCGGGGGCGCTGGACCTCGCCGAAGTCGTCGGAGCTGTCCGAGCCGGTCAGGCTGACCGGTCTCGAAGAGTTCGATGCCTCGAGGCTCGTGGTCCTCCCGCACACCGAGCGGCCGGCAGGGGTGTCGGAGCGCCTCGTCTTCGATGTCTACTATCGCTCGGCCAAGGTGACGCACTTCAAGGTGACGTTCACCAGCAAGCACCGCGCCCCCCACGTCGCCTCGGCCTCGACGCCGGCGTTCGCCGAGAACCCGATGCAGCACTTCAGGCCAGTCAACGAGGCATCGGTGGCCGACAGGTACGTGAGCAATGCGCTGCGCCGCCGGGTCCGCACCCTCGACACGGTCGTCGACCAGCCGCCCGCCGCGGTGAACGACGAGAAGGGGCAGGTGGTGTTCACGAAGTCCGGAGCGATGCTCCCGGGGTTCTCGGTCCGGCCGCTGCTGCACCCGGTGGAGGACCCCTTCGAGGTGCCGTTCTTCTACGACGACGAGCACGCCACATTCTGGGTGACCGTCGACGCGACGACCTTCCGCGAGGATCGCTACTACTTCGACCTGGACGCCATTGACCTCGACGTCCCGCTGCTGATCGAGAAGTCCGTCCTCCCCGACAAGTACGGCCCGGTCATCAAGGTCGCGAACGACGTGCTGCCGCAGCGCGACGCGGTGATGGGTGACGACGTGCTCCGCCTCGCCCTCGACGAGACGCCGGACACGCTCCCGTTGGCCATCGCGACGCGGCGGACGGTCGCCTATCGAGGAGTGGAGCTCGACGCCGAGGGCATCGCCGAGACGAGGAGGACGCAATGACCGACAAGCACCTGGTCGGCTATCACCTCTCCGACACCGTGTCGATGGTGCTCGAGCAAGCCGAGCTGAGCGGCTTCGTCTTCCAGCAGCCCGACAAGCGCGCGGAGCGCTACACCGTGCACGCCCACTACCACCCGTACACCGATGAGCTGATCGAGAAGCTCACCACCGACGGGCTCCCGGCGATGCTGCAGCCGCAGTACCTCGAGACGCTGGTGCAGTCGCTCGTGCCCGGGCGCTACTCCCCATCCTCCTCGGTGCAGGGCGAGTTCCCCGTCGACGAGATCGACGTCAGCGACGACGGTCCGTACGCGGGCTACAACTGGGAGCTCTTCTTCCATGCGCCGCTCGCGGTGGCAGTGCACCTCAGCAAGAACCAGCGCTTCCTCGAGGCGCGCCGCTGGTTCCACTTCATCTTCGACCCCACGGAGCAGGACAAGAGCCAACCGGTGCCGCAGCGGTTCTGGAAGTTCCTGCGGTTCCGCCAGGAGACCGATCCCGAGTTCATCGTCGAGCTGCTCGAGAAGCTCGCGGCCCCCGAGGACTCGGAGATCAAGCGCCGGATGACCGAGGCGATCGACCAGTGGCGCGACCGGCCCTTCGAACCGCACGTCATCGCGCGCGGCCGGTACCTGGCCTACCAGCTCAACGTGATCATGAAGTACCTCGACAACCTCCTCGCGTGGGGCGACAGCCTGTTCCGCCAGGACACCATCGAGACGCTCAACGATGCCACCCAGCTCTACGTCCTGGCCGCCAACCTGCTCGGGCCTCGGCCAGCCAGGGCGCCGGCTCGAGGCACCGTCCGGCCCCGCACCTATGCCCAGCTGAAGGCGGCCGGCATCGACGCCTTCGGCAACGCCCTCGTCGCTCTCGAGAACGAGTTCCCCTTCGACGCGGCCACGTCGGGCGCCGCGGGCGGTGCTGCGGGCGGCGGGGGACCCGGGGGTGGCCCCGACGCGGAGTCGGTGTTCGGGATCGGCCGGTCGCTCTACTTCTGCGTGCCGCCGAACGACAAGCTGCTGGGCTACTGGGACAAGGTCGCCGATCGGCTGTTCAAGATCCGCAACTGCATGAACATCGAGGGCGTCGTGCGACAGCTGCCGCTCTTCGAACCGCGGATCGATCCGGGCGTGCTGGTGAGCGCCGCCGCGGCCGGGCTGGATGTCGCCGCGGTCGCGGCCGGGCTCAACCAACCCGTCTCCACCGTGCGCGGGCCGCTGCTGCTGGCCAAGGCCCAGGAGATCACCACCGAGGTGCGAGGCCTCGGACAGGCCATGCTCGCCGCGATCGAACGGGGGGAGGCAGAGCACCTGGCGACCCTGCGGCATCAGCACGAAGGCGTGATCGCGGGGCTGACGCAGGACGTGCGCTTCCTGCAGTGGAAGGAGGCGGAGGCCGCCACCGAGGCCCTGCTGACGGCGCGCGCCACGGTCTTCGAGCGCTATGCCCACTACAAGCGGATCCTCGGCGTCGGTCAGAACGACATCGACGCGCAGAAGGTGGTGACGCTCGTCCGAGAGGAGCTCAGCGCAGAGACGTTCGACACCGCGTTCGCCGCACTCGTGCAGGGCTACGTTCGAGCGCTGCCCCGCGAGGCGTATCGCAAGGAGTCGACCGTCGGCGGGCTCATGGAGTTCGCCGGTGAGGCCGTCACGTCACTCGTGGGCGGGAGGCTCGGCGACACGCTGCCGCTGAACAAGAACGAGAACGCCGAGCTCAACATCTTCCTGCCGACGGCCGACACCTTCGGAACCCTGTCGCTGATCATGAAGGGCGTCAGCGCGATTATGGCCTACATCCCGCAGTTCGATGCTCACGCGACTCCCATCGGAGTCGGCGTGGCAGCGGGCTTCGGCGGCGTGCAGCTGTCGAAGGGCACCAGTTACCTCTCCGACGGTGCGAGCAAGATCCAGGCGGCGTTCCGGGACAGCGCCGACAGGGCCGCGAAGCTCGCGCAGTACTACCGGCGCGCCGAGGACTACGTGCTGCAGGCGAACATCGCCACCGCGGAGCTCGAGGGATACGGCCGCCAGATCCTGACGGCGCTGCTGCGCGAGCAGGTCGCCAGGAGCGAGTACGACGTGACGTCGAAGAGCGTCGAGCAGCACGCCGCGATCACGGAGTTCCTCGAGCAGCGGTTCACGACCGAGGAGCTCTACACGTGGATGCACGGCGAGCTCTCCACGCTCTTTCACGACGCCTACTCCTTCGCGGTCGACGTGGCGCGCAAGGCCGAGCAGACCTTGAAGCACGAGGTGATGCGGCCGGAGCTCGACGCGCAGTCGTTCGTGTCGTTCAACCACTGGGATGCCGGCCGGGGCGGGCTGCTCGCGGGCGAGCGGCTGGCGCTCGAGCTCAAGCGGCTCGAGCTGGCCTACCTCGAGCAGGACCGGCGCGAGTACGAGCTCACGAAGCACGTGTCGTTGGTGCGACTGGATCCGTTCTCCCTGCTGCGGCTCAAGGCGACCGGCTCGTGCGAGGTGGACATCCCCGAGTGGGTCTACGACCTCGACTCCCCGGGGCAGTACCTGCGACGCATCCGGTCGGTCGGTGTCACGCTTCCCGCTGTCGTCGGGCCGTACGCGGGAGTGCACGCCAAGGTGTCGCTGCTGCGCAGCAGCGTGCGCACGTCGTCGCTGCTCGGTGACGGGTATGCGCGGTCCGACCCGGACGATCGGTTCCGCGACTACGGCGGCGCCATCCAGTCCGTCGTCACGAGCGGCGTGCGAGAGGACACGGGCACGTTCGATCCTGCCTCCCGCGATGACCGCAGGGCGCCCTTCGAGGGAGCGGGTGCGATCAGCACCTGGCGACTGGAGCTCCCTGGCGGCGTGCCGCAGTTTGACGTGTCGACGCTCTCCGACGTCGTGCTCACGATCCGCTACACCGCGCGAGAGGCCGGACACCTCGCGGCTCCGGCGGTCTCGGCGCTGCGCGAGGACGTCGTCGAGCAGCCGGGCGCACTCGTCCAGCTGCTCGAGCTGCCCGGCGCGTTCGCTGTCGAGTGGCAGCGGTTCGCCGAGGCCGCGACGGATGCCGTCCGGGTGCTCGAGCTGCAGCTGGGCGTCGATGACTTCCCATACTGGGCCGGCAGCGCGGGCATCGTCGACGACCTGGTGCTCGCCTTCGCGGTCGTCGACCTGGAGAAGCGGAAGCTCGCGGTCGCGCCCACGAGCATCCCGCTGACGGGGGATGCCGACGCGGGATGGGCGCTCCGCGTCGACTCCGGCTCTCCCGTCTTCGCCTTCCTCAAGAAGCACAGGGCGTCGACGGTGCACGCCCTTGTGAGCTACGCGCTCGAGCCATGAGCGAGACCGGCCACCAGGTCGCCTCGCAGCCCGGGGCGACCGGTGGGAAGGGCGGGGGCGCTTTCGCCGTCCAGGCGCCGGCCGTCTCTCGGCCCACGGGCGGCGGTGCGGTGCGCGACACGGGCGAGACGTTCGCGGCGAATCCCGTGACCGGCAGCGTCAGCCTGCAGGTCGCGGTGCCGACGAGCCCCGGGCGCTCGGGCTTCGGGCCGGAGCTGGCACTGCGGTACGACTCTGCCACCGGCAACGGCCCCTTCGGGATCGGCTGGTCGCTCGACCTGCCGAGCGTCAGCCGCCGCACCGAGCAGGGTCTGCCCCGCTATCTCGACGATGCCGACACCACGGATCCGCGCATCGACACGTTCGTGCTGGGCGCGGAGGACCTCGTGCCAGAGCTCGACAGGGACGCGGCCGGCGCTCTCGTGCTGCAGGACGGCGAGCCGGTGGTCTTCGACCGGCCCCGCACGATCGCCGGCGGCCGCTGGCGGGTCCGTCGCTACCGCCCGCGGATCGAGGGCGCGTACAGCCGCATCGAGCGGTGGACGAACGTCGCTGATGCCGCCGACGTGCACTGGCGCACCTGGTCCACCGACAACGTGCTCACCGTCCTCGGCCTGGACGAGGAGTCGCGCGTGTTCGATCCGGCGGATCGCAGGCGGATCTTCCGCTGGCTCGTGAGCGAGCAGCGCGACGATCAGGGCGAGATGATTTGGTTCCGCTACCGCGGCGAGGACGGGCGGGGAGCCGACCTCGCCGCGGCGCACCAGCGCAACCGCGGCCCGGCCCGCGACCAGCGGCGCTCTGCCGAGCGGCTCCTGACATCGGTGCTCTACGCGAACCGCGCACCACTGCTCGACGCCGGCGGTCGACGGCCGGTCTTCCTCACGCAGTCGCAGCGCGAGGCGGCGGATTGGATGTTCCAGGTCGTCCTCGACTACGGCGGGCACGACGACCACGCACCCGACCCTGCGGGCGGTGAGGAGTGGGAGCACCGGCCGGACGCGTTCTCGTCGTACAGGGCGGGGTTCGAGGTGCGCACCGCGCGGCGGTGCCGACGACTCCTGATGTTCCATCACGTGCCCGACGACCCGGCGGTCGGCCGGGACTGCCTCGTCGCGTCGCTCGACCTCGACTACGGCCCCGAGGACCGCGTGGTGAGCGCCCTTCGCAGCATCACCCGCGCGTCCTACCGCCGCACGCAGGGAGGGTACGACCGGGGCAGTCGACCGCCGCTCGACCTGGGGTACTCGCCGGTCGCGATCCACACGGACGTGCTGGCCGTCGACACCCGGGCGGCCCTCCTGCCTGAGGGCGTCGACGGCGCTCGCCACCGGTTCGTCGATCTCCACGGCGTCGGCGTGGCAGGGGTGCTGTCGGAGGAGGGCAGCGCGTGGCTGTACCGGGAGAATCTCTCGCCGCTCGGCGGGGACGTCTCGCTCGCCGCGCCCGTCCTCGTCGCGCCCCGACCGGGGCTCGCGCTCGCGGAGGCCCAGCTCGTCGACCTGACGGGCGACGGTCG
Source organism: Agrococcus sp. DT81.2 (assembly GCF_049844935.1). Taxonomy (NCBI): domain Bacteria; kingdom Bacillati; phylum Actinomycetota; class Actinomycetes; order Micrococcales; family Microbacteriaceae; genus Agrococcus; species Agrococcus sp. DT81.2. The sequence continues at coordinate 536,710 of NZ_JBNCLZ010000002.1, forward strand.
CCCCGACGTCGCCACGGACGACGGCTACTTCCCGCACGACGAGCGGCGCGGCTGGCGCCCGTTCCGGGCATTCGGCTCGCGGCTCACGCGGGGGCTGTCCGATCCGCATTCCAGGCTCGTCGATCTGGATGGCGACGGCGAGCCCGAGCTGCTCGTGACCGAGGATGACGTGCTCGTCTGGCACCGGGGCCTCGGACCCGACGGGTTCGGCGCGGCGCAACGCGTCTCCGGCGTGATGGATGAGGACCGCGGGCCGCGCGTCGTGCTCGCCGAGCAGGACCTCTCGGTCTCGGTGCACCTGGCCGACATGAGCGGCGACGGGTTGCTCGACCTCGTCCGGGTCAGGCGCGGCGAGGTCTGCTACTGGCCGAACCTGGGGCACGGTCGCTTCGGAGCCAAGGTGACGATGGACACCGCGCCGCGGCCGGATCCGCCCGGCACCTTCGAGGCGACCCGCGTCCGCTTCGCCGACGTGGACGGCACCGGAGCGGCTGACCTGGTCTACCTCCACGCTGACGGCGTGCGGATCTACCGCAACGAGGCGGGCAACGCCTTCGCGGCCCCGGTCGTCCTGCCGCCGCTGCCGGTCGACGACCCCGCGCGCATCGCGGTGGTCGATCTGCTCGGCAACGGCACAGCTTGCCTCGTGTGGTCGTCGGCGATGCCGGGCGACGCGGCTCGGCCCATGCGGTGCATCGACCTCATGTGCGGCGGGAAGCCGCACCTGCTGGTGTCCGTCATGAACAACATGGGCGCCGAGACTCGGATCGACTACGTCCCGGCCGCGCGGTTCGCGCTGCTCGACGCGCGCGCCGGCAACCCGTGGCCCAGCCCGCCCGCATTCCCCGTCCAGGTCGTGCAGCGCGTCGAGACGCTCGACCGGGTCGCCGGGAACCGCTTCACGACGAGCTACGCCTACCACCGCGGCTGCTTCGACCCGTTCGAGCGGGAGTTCCGAGGGTTCGCGCTCGTCGAGCACTGGGATGCTGAGGAGCTGCTCGCGATCGCTGGGCGCCGGCCGGCCGCGAACGAGGATCCGGTCCACGCGACACCGCCGGTGCGTACCCGCACCTGGTACCACACCGGCACGCTCGACGGCGGCCCGCAACCGGCGGAGTGCTACCAGCCGGGCGGGGTGGCGGCACTCGACGCGCCCGCCCTCCCGATCGGTGTCGGGGGCGACGAGCTCCGTGACGCGACGCGCGCGCTGAAGGGGACGATGCTCCGGCAGGAGATCTATGCCGAGGACGCCGGTGTGGATCCGACGCCCGACCGCCTCGCCCGCTCCCGTACCCCCTTCACCGTCGAGATGCGTCGCCCGGCGCTTCGACGCATCCAGCCGCGCGTCGGGCCGCCGTCGAGGCGCGGAGCCGTCATCGCGGCACCAGCGCGAAGCTCGGCGGTCTACGCCGTCGATCCGGGCGAGATCCTGACCTGCTTCGTGGAGCGCGGCGCGGAGCCCAGGGTGCAGCATGCCTGCACCGTGGCGGTCGACGACTACGGCACGCCCACTCGGGAGGTGCTCGTCGCGTATGGCCGCGCCGTGCCCGATGGTGGCCTGCCGACCGACTGGGATCGTGCACGCCAGACCGCCACGCTGGCGACCGCGGCGATGTCGATGCTCACCAACCCGATCGACGGCCTGCGCACCTCGATCGACACCGATCCCGGCGCGCCGGGCTTCGGCGCGCACCCGGACGACTACCGGACCCCCGTCGAGGCAGAGCGGACGAGCTTCGCGGTGACCGGCCTGCCGTCGGGCTTGCTGACGGCCACGACCGCCGCGGCGATCTTCACGGGCGCCGAGGTGCCGTTCGACGGGGCGCCGGCACCCGGCGCACCTCGCCGACAGGTGCTCGAGCGGTCGAGAGTGCTCTACCGGCCAGACGACCTCGGCGCGGCGGAGGGCACGCCGTCAGCCCTGCTGTCGCTGGGCGAGCAGCAGCCGCTGGCGCTCGCCGGCGAGCGCTACCGGCTGGCGTACACGCCGGCCCTGCTCGCGGTCCTGCAGCAGCGTGACCCCACGCTCGACCCATCCACCGTCCTGCCGCAGCAGGGCTGCGTCGCAGGCGACGGCGAGGTGGCCGCGGGCCGATTCCCGATCACCGACGCTCCGGGAGCATGGTGGCTACGATCCGGACGCGCGTACCTGTCGCCCGACCCCGCGCATTCCCCCCTGCAGGAGCGTGCCTACGCGCTCGCCCACCACGCGCTGCCGTGCCGCATCGAGGACGCCTTCGGGGCAGCATCCATCGTCCGGTATGACGCCGACGACCTGCTGCCGGTGTCCACCACCGATCCGCTCGGCAGCACGACCTCGGCCGTCAACGACTACCGAGTGCTCGAGGCCACGGTCGTGACGGACTCCAACGGCAACGAGACGTCCTACGCGCACGATGTGCTGGGACGCCTGGTGGGCGTCGCGGTTGGGGGGAAGCCGGGGGAGCGCGCCGGTGACTCGCTCACGGGCTTCACCGAGGATCCCCCGGAGGCGGTGCTGCGCGCGTTCCTCGACGAACCGCATGCGCACGCGGTGGCCCTGCTCGGCCGGGCGACGACGCGGTTCGTGCACGACGAGACCGCGTTCCTCCGCACGCGGGACCGGCAGACGCCGGATCCGCCCGTCGTCGTGACGCTGCAGCGCGAGACGCACGACGCCGAGCTGGCCGCGGGCGAGTCGACGCGCATCGCGCTGCGGTTCGCCCACCTCGACGGCGTCGGTCGCGAGATGCAGGTCAAGGTCCCCGCAGAGCCCGGCGCCCTGCTCCCCGGCGGGCCGACGGTGCGCCGGTGGGTCGCGACCGGGTGGACGGTGCTCAACGCCAAGGGCGCGCCGGTGCGCAAGTACGAGCCCTTCTTCACCGGCACGCATCGGTTCGAGGCGGCCGTCGAGGTGGGGGTGAGCCCAGTCGTGTTCTACGACGCCCTCGGTCGCGGCGTCGCGACGCTGTTCCCGAACGGCACGTATCAGAAGACCGTGCTCGAGGCGTGGCAGCGCACGACCTACGATGCCGCAGACACGTGCACGGCGCGCGGGCTGCAGACCGGTGACCCCGCGACGGATGCCGATGTCGCCCCGCTCGTCGAGGCGTACCTCGCCGCGCACCCCTGGCAGGGCTGGTACGCCGCGCGAGCCGGTGGAGCCATGGGCGCCGATGAGCAGGCGGCGGCTCGGCAGGCGGCGGCGCACGCCGACACGCCGTCACGCGAGGTGCTCGACGTGCTCGGACGCCCGTTCCTGACGTCGGTGCGCAACCGCGTCGTGAGCCCGGACCACCCGCTCGACGGCACCGAGTCCACGCTGCACTCACGATCGGTCCTCGATCTCGAGGGTCAGGTGCTGGCCAGGCGCGACGCCGACACGAGTGGAGGCGACCCGTTGGGGCGGCTCGTGGTGCGCTCCACCTACGATGCCGCCGGGCGGCTGCTGCTCCTCGACAGCATGGAGGCCGGCAGCCGGTGGTCGTTGCGCGATGCCGCCGGCGAGCCGGTGCTGCTCTGGTCGAGCCGCGGCCATCGCTTCCGCACGGCGCGCGACCGATTGCGACGAGTCACGCAGGAGTGGGTGTCGGGAGCTGCCGGGGAGCGGCTCACGAAGCTCACCGTCTACGGGGAGCGCCGCGCCCTCGCGGCGGCGCACAACCTGCGTGGCAGCGGGTGGCTCGAGCTCGAGCCGTCGGGCCTGAGCTGGACCGACGATCGGGACTTCAAGGGCCGAGCGCGGAGCGTCGCGCTGCGGCTCCGCTCAGGACGCTCGGCCACCGCCGATTGGACGGCGGTGCTGACGGCGATCGGAGAAGGGCTCGTCGATTCCGTCGTCTTCATGGGTGCCGCCGAGCCGGAGCTCCAGTCGGAGACCTGGAGGAGGGCGGACACGCAGGATGCGCTCGACCGCGTCCTGCAGTCCGCCGGGCCATGGTCCGACGCCGCCGGCGCGACCGTGGATGTCGTGCGAACCGCCTACAACGAGGCGGACCTCATCGAGACGGTCGACGCGTGGCTCGCCCGCCCGACCGCGCCGGCGGACCTGCTCGATCCCGCGACGGCCGACGTGCACGTCGTCACCTCGGTCGAGTACGACGCTCACGGCCGGCGCATCCGCTTGGGCCGCGGCAACCGCACGTCGACCGCGTACAGCTATGACCCGAGCGCGCGGATGATGACGAGGCAGGTCACGACCCGTGATGTCTTGAGCTTCCCCGCGGATGCGGCAGATCCGCCACCGGCAGGGTGGCCGGGGAAGGAGGTGCAATCCCTCCGCCTGACGTACGACCCGGCCGGCAACATCACACGCGTGCGGGATGACGCGCAGCAGGCGATCTTCTTCCGCAACCGACGCGTCGAGCCGGGATCCGCGTACGTGTACGACGCGATCTACCGCCTCCTCACCGCCACCGGTCGCGAGCACCTGGGCCAGGCTGGGGCATCCCCTACGCCCCACTCGAGCACGGACGCCGGCCGGACGGGCCTGACCGATGGCGCGGGGTTCGCGCCCACCGACGGCACGGCGATGGGTGGCTACATCGAACGATTCGTCTATGACGCGGTCGGCAACCTGCGGGCGCTGCAGCACCGCGGTACCGACCCGGTGCACGCCGGCTGGACACGGAGCCACGACTATGCCGAAGCGAGTCGGCTCGAGAGCGGCCGGGTGAGCAACCGGCTGAGCAGCACCACAGTCGACGGGGTGACCGAGCGGCTCTCCTACGACGAGCACGGCAACGTCACCGTGCTGCCCGGCGTCGGCACGCTCAGCTGGGACGCCGAGGACCGGTTGGCGGGCGCGGAGCTGGGTCCGGGTCGCGGCGAGGCCGCCTACGACTACGACTCCGACGGGACGCGGGTGCGCGTGCTGCGCACCTCCCCGGATGTGGTCGAGGAACGGCTGCACCTCGGCGCCGTCGAGGTCTATCGCCGCCGCCGCGGCGGCGATCTGCTCGAGCGCCGGACGCTGGCGGTGCCGGGAGGCGACGGCGGTCGGGTGCTGATCGAGCACCGGACTGCAGACACGGCGGGTGCCGACCGGGCGCCCGCGAGGCTGGTGCGCTTCACGGTGCCGGATGCGCAGGGCTCCGTCGCGCTCGAGCTGGACGAAGCCGGCGGCCTGGTGTCGTACGAGGAGTACACGCCGTACGGGAGCACCACCTATCAGGCGGTGCGCTCAGCGCTCGACACCCCGAAGCGCTATCGGTTCGCGGGCAAGGAGCGCGATGACGGCACCGGCCTGTCGCACTTCGGCACCCGCTACTACGCCTCGTGGCTCTGTCGCTGGATCTCGACCGACCCCGCCGGCGTCGACGCCGGGATCAGCCTGTACGTGTACGCGGCCGCCAACCCGGTCCGGCTGCACGACGCCGCCGGAGCGGACTGGCGCGACGATCTGAACTGGGCGGAGCGGGCTGCGCTCTGGGTCGACGATCGCGTCCAGGAGTCGCCGGTCGCGCGCGGCATCGTCAACAACCTCGACAAGCGCGGACAAGCACTGATGAAGGCACCCGCCGCGATCAAAGAGAAGATCGAGCAGGACGGGGTCGGCGGATTGGTCGTCTCCATGGGGGCCGGCGTCAAGCACCTCGTGACCGACACCCTCGATGCCGCGGGAGACGTGGGCTACTACGGCGCCCAGGTCTACTTCGAGGGCGACGACGCGGCGAAGGAGAAGCTCGCCAGCCGATCCCTCGACATCGTGCTCAACATCGCCGATGTCGTGACGCTCGTCGACGGGGCGGGGGCCGCGAAGTCGGCGGTCGTCAGCGGCGGCAAGTCGGTGGTGCAGGGCGGGAAGGCGCTCGCGACGACCGTCAAGGAGGGCATGGAGGTGCTCGCCGACGGCGGCAGGCTGGCACCGGCCACCGGGGTCATGGGCTCCGGCGGCGGCACGTTGGTGGCGACGATGCCGAAGGTCGTGCTTCCGCCGGTGACGGCGGCCAAGACCGCGCAGATCCTGAAGACGGCGGAGACGGCGGGCTCGGGCGTCACGCTGGGCAAGTACAAGGTGGGTCCCCACAAGGGGATGCCGAAGCCGCGGCCGACGGGCACGGAGTCGCACCACGGCGTGATGAGCGCGTGGATGAAGAAGCACTTCTCGAAGTACAGCTCCGGTGACGCGCCTGCCGTGCTCATGCCCACGAAGGCGCACGATGCGACCCGCGGCATCTTCCCGCAGTGGAAGAAGGCGATGGCCGAGAAGATGGGCGGCGTCTTCGACTGGAAGAAGGTGACCGAGGCCCAGATCCGTGCACTGTCGGAGAAGATGTTCGACGCGGCGAAGGTTCCGGAAGCGGTCCGCAGGGAGTACTACAAGCAGTGGAACGCCTACAAGAAGTCGATCGCCAACTGACAGGAGCAGTGATCCATGAGCGAGCAGTTCTGCGGCCTCGAGGCCGACGCGCTGAGAGAGCGGTACGGCGACTTCTACGAGGTCCGAGTCGGTCCACTCGACCCGGCGCCCGTGCCGGAGCCGGTGCGGGATCTCGTGCCGTACGCCGAGGTCTGGGGGCTCGGCGACGACGTCGAGCGCGACGAGCTCGTCGAGGCGGCACCCGCGGAGGCGCGGGACGACCTGCTGTCGATCTTCAGCACTCGGGGCGGCGAGCTCGAGGACTGGTTGGCGGGTCCCGCTGCGGATGGTCCCGAGTACTCGGCCGAGTACGTCGCCTTCGTCAACATGATGATGGCGTACGAGTACCTGTCCGTGCTGGACTGACGCCTCCGGGCGCCGCGGGTCGACTGGCCAACGGCCGGTCGACGCGCCGCTCTTGACGCTCGAACGCTGCGGTAGCCGGCGCATCTCGACAGAGCGGTCAGGCTCGGCCGGATGTCGCTCGGCATGTCGACCCGGACTCGTTCGTGCAGCGGTGGCACGAGTGCAGCGGTGCGGGGCACCGCACCGCCGCCGATCCAGACCTGTTCCGTGCGGACCACGCCGGGCGCGTGCCGGCGCTGACCGCGCATGAGTGCGTGGTGCATCTCGAGGATGCTGGGCTCGCCGGGGTCATCGGCGAGGCGGAGCGCCGCATCCATCGCTCGCACGTTCCGAGCACCTGCAGCGCGTCGGCATCGGTCTCCTCGCCGATCTCTGCCAGGGCGAGCTGCCTTGCGCTGGCAGTGAAGCCCTCGACTCGAAGAAGCCGAAGCAGAGCGACGCGGAATGGAGGCTTCCAGGCAGCACACGTCGCGAACGGGACGGGGCACCGGCTCAGAGATCAAGCCTCCTCGTGCACGCCGATCTCGCGCAGCGCCGCGTGCGCCGCGTGCCAGCCGCTCATGCCGTGCACGCCGCCGCCGGGCGGCGTCGACGACGAGCACAGGAACACCCGCCCAGGCATCCGCACCCGGTACGGGTTCCCGAGCACCGGCCGCAGCACCTGCTGCGTGCCGGCGAGCGTGCCGCCGCCGATCGAGCCGCCGACGAGGTTCGGGTTCCACAGCTCGAGCGCCGCCGGCGGCATCGACTGCCGCTCGAGCACGCGGTCACGGAAGCCGGGCGCGTACTCCTCGATGCGCGCCTCGATGGCGGCGGATGCGTCGCCCGGCCACGCGTGCGGCACATGCGCGTACGCCCACACCAGGTGCTTCCCGGCGGGCGCCCGCTCGGGATCGGCCGCGGTCGGCTGGGTGAGCAGCACGAACGGCTTGTCGGGCATCCGACCCACGGCGACCGCGTGCTCCGCCTCGACGACCTCGGCGAGCGTGCCGCCCACGTGGACGGTGCCGGCGCCTTCCGCGCGCGGATCCTTCCACGGGATCGGCCCGTCGAGCAGCAGGTCGAGCTTCGACACCGCCGGCCCGTACTTCCACGACCGCATCCGCTTCGCGTAGCGGCCGGTCAGCCGGTCGCCCGCCATCCGCACGAGCTGGTGCGGCGTGACGTCGAGCAGGATCAGGTCGGCAGCCGGCAGATCGCGCAGGTCGGTGACGTCGACGCCGGTCTCGATGCGGGCGCCGGCGGCCTCGGCGACGCGACGCAGCGCATCCGCGATCGACTGCGACCCGCCCTTCGCGAACGGCCACCCCGCGCTGTGGCCGACGCCGCCGAAGGCGATGCCGAACGCGCTCGTGAGGAGCGATCCGAGCGGCAGCGTCGCGTGCGTGACGCTGCCGGCGAAGAGCGCCTGCGCCGCGCCCGAGCGGAAGACGGAGCGGGCGAGCAGGGTCGCGGGCCATCCGCCGCGCAGCCCGAAGCGGGCGAGCAGCACCGGGTCGCTCGGGAGGCGCACCATCGGCCCGAGGATCGCCTCGGCCGTGCCCGTGGGGTCGTCGGTCGCGGGCTTGTGCAGCGCGAGCCAGGCCCGCGCATCGACGCCCAGCTCGCGGGCGGTCTGCTCGGCGTCGCGGTGGAGGATCGCGGCGCGGCCGCCCGGCAGCGGGTGCGCCATCGGCACCGGCGCGTGCACCCACTCGAGCCCGTGCTGCTCGAGGCCCAGCGCCCGGAACGCGGGACTCGTGATGCCGAACGGATGCCCGCAGGCACCGGGGTCGATGATCGCCTGATCGCCGAAGGCGGGGACCGACGAGCTCGCGCCACCGATGTACGGCAGCCGCTCGAGCACGGTGACCTCGAGCCCCGCGCGGGCGAGGACGGCGGCGGCGGTGAGCCCGTTAGGCCCCGCGCCGACGATGACAGCGCTGGTCATGCGGCCTCCTGGTCCGAGTCGGGCGGATGCGTCCGGTCCTGTCGGTCGCGTCGCAAGCCTCCCGCGGGCAGGCTACGCGCGCAACCCGACCCATGCACGGCTACAGGGGCCGCTCGGCGACGGCGAACTGGAGCGAGCGACGCGGTGGGCGAAGCAACCCGGCCGGGCGGCGTCGGCGAGCTGACGCCCGCCTCGTCAGAGGGCTCAATCACCATCCTTCGCATAGAGCGGTACGCCGTGTGCGATGAGTGCGGGCACTTGTTCGAGAGCGTCCGCGATGACTTGGCGCGCTGCGTCCCGAGGGACGCCCGCTTCTCGCATGCACTTCATGTTCTCCTTGAAGAACTCGTCGATCGACATGCCCTTCAGTCGCTTCGGGTTCAGCCGGCTACCGCGCTGCTGCAGAGCTGACAGCTTTCTGTGGACCTGCTTCGGCATCAGGAGAGCGGAGTTGTAGTCCGAACGTCGCTTCTCAACGATCCCGTGCACCTTCAAGAACGAGTGCATGAAGAACTCGTCGCCTTCCAGACCATCTCCTATCCGATCGACCGCTCCCGCTTGCCCGTAGTCGGTCGCTACCGACACGTCCCTCACGTTCCACGGGACCTCTTGGACGCGGTCCTGGGCGACACAGGTCGCACATATGTAGCCGGACATCTGAGTGACCGTCGAACACACCAAGCACGCGCGCTCGTCGTCGCTGTCCCATCCGCAGCCGCGCATCATCGATTCCGCTGTCCGAAGGTTCTCCAGCTCCTCCGCGGTGCGCCCGTCGGCGCCATCCCACCGATCGAGCAGCGGCTCGACCGGTCTCGTCGCATCTGGAGTTCTCGGACCGGGCTGCTCGGCTACCGCAGGTGCGGGCGGCACGTGGTCGTCTCCAAGCGTTCGAGTCCGTACCGCTGGAGGCTCGTCGCCCGTCACACGGACCCAACGGTCGGGCACTGGGCCGGGGTCGTCCTCACCGACGGAGAGGTCGACCGGATCACGAGGAGGGTCGAGGCGAGCGCTCTCACCGGCGTCGCGCGACACCTCGGTCTGGGGCTCGATGAGACTGCGCCCGCTGGAAGGGTCGTCCGCCCAGTCCCAGTTGGCTGGTAGCTCCCCGAGCCCGTCAGCACCCGCGTCGGAGCCTGCTGGATCGATCCAGGGGGAGAACGACACCGCTGCTGCCTCTGAGGTGGTCCACTGGGCCTCGGGCGCCCATTGCGCCCCTCCCGCGATATGGCTGGGCATCTGGGTGGCTCTGCTCTCGCTCTGGCATACCCAGCACGGCAGTTCGATCATGTGCGCACCGCACTTCGGCCGATACGAATCAGTGGGCATTGCCGGTCACCTCTTAAGCATGTCCGATCGACCCGAGCCCGGGTCCCCGCTTGTCTTGGCTGATGAGTCGGTCCAGGTGCGCCTGGTTGCGTGCACCGGTTCGGTAGGCGGCGACGCGCTTCGTCGACAGGTGGTCGATCCGCGCCCGCACGGCCCGAGCGTTGTCCATGCGTCCCGCTGCCTCGAGATCGAGAGCCATCAAGGTCCACATCGCGATGGCTTTCTCGTACGATCCGGCCGCAGCCGCCGGGTATGCACGGAACTGCAGATCTGCGACCAGTTCGAGCGCCTGCGGGAGTTCAGGCGTGCGCGCCCGTGGGTGCGCGGCGGCCGTCGGGAACGTGTCTGTGATCGGCGCCAGCAACCGGGTCACCTCGGCGTGCTTACCTGCGGCCGCGGCCTTGCGAGCGGCGGTGAGCATCTGCGGGAAGTGCTGTCGGGCAGTCACGATCTGGTCGGCTGTTGGCGGTGCCGAATCGGCGCGCGGTGCTACGGGCACGCGGTCTGAAGGCCCATGTCCGGGAGCAGGCGAGACCGAGCCGGACGGCACGGCCTCTGAGCCGGTCCTCGGTGACACTGGCGCTCGATCGGCAGGTCCTCGCGGTGCCCGAGGGAAGCGATCCATGGCAGTCCTTCACTGCGGCAGTTACCATACGTATGATCGTCCCTCGGCAAGCGGTCCGCAATCCTCCTCGAGGGGGTTCAGGTGTTCGGAAAGAAACGTCGGCAGGCCCCGCGTGTGACCGATGGGCCAAGTGGCACTCCATTGGGCTCGCCGCTGGCGTTCAACATCTTCTCGCTCCATGGCGGCAGCATCCCGAACCAGCAAGGGGTCTTCAAAGTCGAACAGACTTCGACGTTTCATCCGCTCAACGTGTATTGGTGGATGAACTACTACGGCGCAACCGCGGAAGTATGGATCGGCACCCCATACCGCTCGGAGGGAGTCGAGAAGTTCCGGCTCGTCGACCTGCCTCACGGAGAGTGGACGCCGCTGCGAACACGGTCGGGGAGGACCATTCCGGCTGAGATCTACGTCGACGACGTTGGCGTATTCGCCCGGTGGACGACCTGACTCACCGGCTGTCGAATGACATGCCGCTCACGGGAGCGCTCGATCAGGCGCAGGCGGCGAGCACGTCGACGAGCATCCGCCGGTCGGCGGTCGAGACGGCGAGGCCGTAGTCGGCGGCGATGGTTGTGTAGTCCGCCGCGTACTCGCACCAGTAGCCGGGATCCTCGGGCATCCAGTCGGCGGGGCCGCGGTCGCTCTTCGAGGCGTTCGTCGGGCCGTCGACGGCGAGCAGCGTCGCAGGGTCGTTGGCGAACGCGACCCGCTCCACGTAGTCCCATGCCCACGCCCCGCCACGGTGCGCCGCGGAGAGGCTGATGATGTGGTCGACCTGCACCGCCTGGCTATCGCCGCCGACCCGGTCGTGGGCGAACTCGATCGTCGCACCCGTGTAGGGGTCTGAGGGCAGGGAGCCGGTCAGCACCGTGCACCCGTCGTCCGCGAGCGTCTCGCCCTCCAAGTCGCGCTGGAGCACGTCCTGCCGGGTCGAGCAGCCGTTCCGGTCGACGTCGACCCATCCGTCGCCGAAGTCGTCGCGTCGGTACGCCGGTGTCCGGACCGACTCGTCGATGAGCGGGAGGTCCAGCGCGGTTCCGTGGATGTCGGAGTGCGGGGTAGGCGCCGCGGTGAATGCCGGTGCCTCGGTGCGCTCCGGAGGCTGCACCGTGCGCTGCGGCATGGCGGTCGCGGACGCCGCAGGGCGCGACTCGGACGGCGTCGCGCCAGCAGGGCTGCAGCCGACGAGCAGTGCTCCGACGGCGGCGACCAGCGCCATGCCGCGGGCAGCGCGCCGACGGGGATGCGTTGCGTTCAGTTGATGCGACGACACCGGCTACGCGAAGCGCTCGCGCACCGTCTCGCGGCTGATCCGCTGGATCTCGGCGATCTGCTGATCGGCGCGCAGCTGCAGGGAGAGCAGCAGCTTGCGGTCCTGACGCGGGTCCGCCTCCGCGAGCTCGAGCAGCGCATCCCACATCGACCGCTTCGCGCGCACCGCGCCGGTCAGGAAGTCGAGCTCGAGCTGCGCCATGGAGCTGCGACGCAGGCGGAGCAGGTTGACCGGGTTCACCCCGCCGCCGGCGCGGAGCACGACGGTCAGCAGGCGCTTCCAGCCCTTCGGCCGGTAGCCGAGCTGCTGGATGATCCGGGCGAGGTCCTTGCGGTCACGAGCGATCTCGTCGGAGAGGGCCATGAGCGAGGCTTCGTGCTTGGTGCCCTCGAACGTGCGAGCGGCGGCCTTGAACGCCTGCACCCCGCCCTCGGATGCGAGCAGGTGCTCGTTGAGGTACGCGGCCAGGTTGGCGTCGGCGTCGCTGCGGTGGTCGTCGCTCATTCGAGTGCTCCTCGTCGATGGGCATGTCCCGTCAGCCTTGCGCGCGCGCCACCTCGGGGCAAGTCGGCTTCTATCAGACAGATCGATTGACGAAAGAACCGGACGGGTGTTCAATCGGGCCAACAGAGGGTCTCGACGGAGGGACACATCATGAGCATCGTCATCGTCGGCGGCGGTCTTGCAGGCGCGACAGCCGCAACCGAGCTCCGGAGGCAGGGCTACGACGGACCGATCACGCTGATCGGCGCCGAGCACCATCTGCCGTACGAGCGCCCCCCGCTGTCGAAGGGCTACCTGCTGGGCAAGGAGGGCGCCGCGGCCGCGCTGGTGCACCCACGACCCTGGTACCCGGAGCACGAGATCGATCTGCGTCTCGGCACTCGCGCCACGGGCGTCGACCTCGGCCGCCGCGTCGTGCGACTGGACCGGGCCGCGGGCGGGGGAGAGCCGCAGGAGATCGGCTACGAACGACTGCTGCTGGCGACCGGAGCCGTGCCGCGGCAGCTCGACATGGGCGCCGGTCCGATGCTCACGCTGCGCACGGTCGACGACAGCGCGCGACTGCGGGAGGCGCTCGAGCCCGGCGCGAGGGTCGTGATCGTCGGCGCGGGCTGGATCGGGCTCGAGGTCGCGTCGGCAGCCCGCCAGTTGGGTGCCGAGGTCACGGTCTTCGAGACGGCCGAGCTGCCGCTGCTGCGCGTGCTCGGCCGAGAGATCGCGACGGTCATCGCCGACCTGCACCGCGGTCACGGCGTGGATCTGCGGCTGAACGCCAAGGTGACGCGCGAGGATCTCGCCGACGCCGACGTGCTGATCGCTGCCGTGGGCGTCACGCCCGCGGTCGAGCTCGCCGAGTCCGCTGGCCTCGCGGTCGACAACGGCATCCTCGTCGACGCGACGCTCCGCGCATCCGACCCGAACGTCTACGCGATCGGCGACATCGCCAACCACGACCACCCGACGCTGGGTCGGCGCATCCGCGTGGAGCACTGGGACACGGCGAAGCAGCAGGCGAAGGTGGCTGCCCGCAACTTGCTCGGCGCCGAGGAGCCCTACACGCGGCTGCCGTACTTCTTCACCGACCAGTACGACATGGGGATGGAGTACGTCGGCAGCGTGCCGTCCGAGGGCTACGACCGCGTCGACATCGACGGTCCGAGGGATGCGCTGGCGGGCGACGCGTTCCGTGCCTTCTGGGTGAAGGACGACACCGTCGTGGCCGCTGCGCAGGTGAACGACTGGGATGCCAGCAAGGCGATCCGCGCGAGCATCGGCACGTCCCGGCCGAGCGGCGCGTCGGTCGGGGCATCCAGTGCGATGGCGTCCGTGCTCCAGGGCTGAGGAGCGGTGACGAGCGACCCTCGGCGCATGCCGATCGACCGCCTCTGGCCCGAGCCGGCGGCAGACCTCGACGACGAGGCCCTGCTCGCGGCGTACGCCTTCCCAGCGGACCGCACCTGGCTGCGGATGAACTTCATCAGCACGCTCGACGGCGCGGCGACGAGGCAGGGCCGCTCAGGCTTCCTCGGCGACGACGCCGACCGGCGGGTCTTCGGCCTGCTGCGTCGGCCGGCGCACGCGGTGCTCATTGCGGCCGGTACCGCCCGCGCGCAGGGCTACCGCGCGACGCTCGTCGGCCCGAGGTCGTCGGCGTGGCGGGTCGCCCTGGGTCTGCCGCCGCAGCCGGTGCTCGTGCTCGTCTCGCGCAGCCTCGACCTCGATCCCACGGCACCGATGCTCTCCGACGCGCCCGTGCGGCCCATCGTCTACACGGTGGAGAGCGCACCGCAGGAGCGGCGAGCGGCGCTCGCGAACGTCGCCGACGTGGTGACCGCAGGCTCGGTCGACGTCGACCCCGTGCGGCTGCGCGACGACCTCGCGGCGCGCGGCCTCACACGCATCCATGCGGAGGGCGGTCCGCGGCTGTTCGGCTCGTTCCTCGCCGCCGACGGCGTAGACGAGCTCTGCCTGACGCTCGCGCCAGCGCTCGAGGGCGGCGATGCCCCGCGCATCGCGCACGGCGCTCGCGGCGTGCCGACCGACATGACGCTCACGTCGGTGCTGCGCGCGGGCAGCGAGCTGCTGCTGCGCTACGTCAGGAGCCCGGCGTAGCGGGAGGAGGGGCAGGGGCAGGCGCTGGCCGCTGCGTCGGCGTCCGGACGACGCGCGGGGCGGGAGCCGATTCGACTCCCGCCCCGGCGCATCCGCGAGTCAGAAGGCGGAGGCGCCCGCATCGGCGACCGAGTGGTCCTGCTCGCCGGAGCCGCCGCTGACGCCCACCGCGCCGACGACGACGCCGTCACGCGAAAGCGGGATGCCGCCGGCGAAGACCGCGACCTTGCCGTCGTTCGTGGTGTGGATGCCGAAGAACTGCTGCGTCGGCTGCGCGTTGGCGCTCAGGTCCTTCGTTGTGATGTCGAAGGCGCGTGACGTCCACGCCTTGCTGATCGAGATGTCGACGCTGCCGATCCAGGCGCCGTCCTGTCGCACGTGCGCGACCAGGTTGCCGCCTGCGTCGACGACGGCGATGTTCATGGGCTGGCCGATCTGGTCGGCCTTGGCCTCGGCGGCCGCGATCACGCGGCGGGCGTCCTCGAGCTTCACAGTCATGGTGCTTCCTCTCCTCGGTGGCGCACGGATGCGCCGCGGTGCGCAGCGGCCCCGAAGGCACCGTCGCGCCCCTCGAGTCTCACAGAGGGGCCGATGCCGTGCCGAGGTCGAGCCGACCGCAGAGCACATACGAGCGCGGCGGTGGGCCAGGCAGATGCCCGACCCACCGCCGCGCTCAGCTGCGGTCCCGTTGCTCGGAGCTACCGGACCGGAGCCCAGGCACCGGTGCCGACGGCCTCGGAATCGGCGTCAGCACCGAACCGGTCGAGCGTGAAGGGCGCGAGCACTGGCGACGGCGTGCCCGTGACGATCTCCTCGGCGAGCAGCTCGCCGAGCACCAGGCCGAGCGTCGCGCCCGAGTGGGTGAAGAGCGTGTACAGGCCGTCGATCGAGGGCACGCGTCCCGCAACCGGCTCTCCGTCGCCCGGGATCGGCTTCAGCCCGGCGGCGACGCGCTGCGCGGTCAGCCGCGGATTGCCGGCGAGCACCTTCGACGCCTCGTCGAGCAGGCCCTGCACCGACGCCTCGGGCACCGTGATGGAGCCGTCGTCGCCGACGACGATCGACTGCTCGGCCCAGTCGGCGTCGAGCACGAGCCGGCCGTCCGGCGTCGGCCGCACGGCCACGCGTGGCGTGTTCAGCACGGTCCTCACCTCGAGGTCGACGGGCTCGGTGAACAGCACGAAGGCCGTCGGGGTCGCATCCGGCACCGTGACGCCCAGCGCACCGAGGTGCGCAGGCACGGACCCGCCCGTGGCGAGCACGACGCGGTCGGCCGCCAGTCGCGTCCCGTCGCCGAGGATCACGCCGACAGCAGCGCCATCCTGCACGTCGACGCGTGCGTCGCCGGCCTGCTCGACGACGCTCGTGCCGTTCGCGGTCGCCTCCTCGACGAGCGCCGCGATGAGGTCGGGGAGGCTCACCCAGCCCTCGCCAGGGTTGAAGATCGCGCCCTCGTCGGCGACGGCGTCCGCGTCGACGTCGGGCGCGAGCGCCGCGACGTCCTCGCGGGCGACCCACACCGCGTCATAGCCGCCTGACCGCTCGAACGCGAACGTCTGATCGAAGCTCTCATCGGGACCGGCCCACTTCAGCGCACCGTCGAAGCGCAGGTATGAGCGGCTCTCCGGGTGGCGGGCGCTCCAGGTGCGGTACCGGTCCAGCGCGAGGAGGCGGAGGTAGTGGTAGGCGGCCGAGCGGTCGCCGGACGAGTTGAGCCAGGCGATCGAGCGTCCGGATGCGCCGTCGGCGAGCGCGCCGGCGGTCACGAGGGTGGTCCGCACGCCGGCACGAGCGAGATGGGCGGCGGTCGACACGCCGAGCACGCCGCCGCCGAGGACGATGACGTGGGAGGGAGGAGTGGTGGTCATGCTGAGGTTCGCTTTCTGGTCCGGGAGTGACTAGAGCAGGGCGGCCGACTCGGCGTGCGCCTGCTCGATGATGCGGAGCGCCGAGACGGCGTCGGCAGGGTCGACGGGCAGCGGGCCGCCGGTGCGCAGCGCCTCGGCGAGGCTGCGGTAGAAGCCGCCGTAGTCACCGCGTGCAGTGGGCACCCGGCGGGTGTCGCCATCGGTGCCGAGCACGCCCCAGCGCGACTCCGGCGTCTCGCCGAAGCCAGGGTCGCTGGGCAGCGCGCCGGCGATGAGCGACGGCTCCTGCACGTCGAGGCCCCACGACGTGTACGCGGCGCGCGACCCGAGCACGTGGAAGCGCGGCCCGAACAGCGGCGCCACAGCGTTCATGGACAGGTGCGACGTGACTCCCGACTCGTGCTGCAGCGCGAGGAAGACGTCGTCGTCCGCTGCTGACGCCGCGCGCCGGCGGAACACCTCGGCGTGCACCTCCTCGACCGGCCCGAAGAGCTGCATGGCTTGGTCGATGAGGTGGGTGCCCAGGTCGTAGAGGATGCCGCCGGCTTCGGCTGCGGTCGCTTCGCCCTTCCAGCCGGCGCGGGGCTCCGGCTGCCACCACTCGAAGCGCGACTCGAAGCGCCGCACCTCGCCGAGCTCACCCTGCGCGATGAGGTCGCGGAGCGTCTGGAAGTCCCCGTCCCACCGACGGTTCTGGAAGACGGTGATGCGCCGACCGAGCCGCTCGGCCTTCGCGACGAGCGCCTCGCCCTCCGCCGCAGTGGCCGCGAAGGGCTTGTCGACGACGACGTCGAGGCCGGCGTCCAGGGCGGCATGGGCGAGGTCGGCGTGGGTGCCGCTCGGCGAGCCGATCACCACGAGGTCGAGCGAGCCGGACTCCGCCCAGAGCGCATCCGTCGAGGGCAGGATGCGCGCACCCGGATGCTGCGCCGCCGCCGCCGACTGCCGGGCCTCGTTCGCGGTCACGATGACGTCGAGCGAGTAGTCGCCGTCGGCCGCCAGGAACGGCGCATGGAAGATGCGGCCGGAGGTGCCGTAGCCGATGATGGCGGTGCGGATCGGTGCACCGGTGCTGGCCGCCATCACAGCACCTCGGAGAGGAAGCGCTGGAGGCGCGGGCTCTTGGGCTGCTCGAAGAGGTCGCCGGGGGCGCCTGCCTCGACGACCCGGCCCTCGTCCATGAACACGACCTGGTCGGCGACCTTGCGGGCGAAGCCCATCTCGTGGGTGACGACGAGCATCGTCATGCCCCGTTGCGCGAGCTGCGCCATCAGGTTGAGCACGCCCTTGACGAGCTCCGGGTCGAGCGCGCTGGTGGCCTCGTCGAAGAGCATCACCTCCGGCTCCATGGCGAGCGCGCGGGCGATCGCGACGCGCTGCTGCTGGCCGCCGGAGAGGTCGCGCGGCCGGTGATCCGCGCGCTCGGCGAGGCCGACCTCGGCCAGTCGCTCCTCAGCGATGCGCCGTGATTCCGCCTTCGACAGGCCCTTCACGTGACGCACCGCCAGGGCGACGTTCTCGAGTGCGGTGTGGTCGGGGAAGAGGTTGAAGTGCTGGAAGACCAGGCCGATGCGCTTGCGGACGGCGTCGGGCTTCTGCGTCAGCACGCTCTCGCCGGCGAGCAGCACGTCGCCCGACTTGGGCTCATGCAGGCGGTTCACGCCGCGCAGCAGCGTCGACTTGCCGGAGCCCGAGGGCCCGATGATGCACGTCGTCGTGCCGGGTGCGACCTCGAGGCTGACGTCGCGGAGCACCTCGATGTCGCCGTACGCCATGGTCAGGTCACGCAGCTCCAGGCTGGAGCCGGTGTAGAGCGGGCCGCCGGTGATGGGGACGGGGGTGGTGTAGGTCACGTGTTGCTCCCGTAGGTGAGGGCCGGGTTGGGGGTGAGGTCCTCGACCTCGTCGAGTCCGCTCTTCGGCGGTGCGGGCTTGCGGCGGCCGGTGCGGAAGCGGTCGTCGAAGTAGTTCACGAGGTGCGTGAGCGGCACCGTAATCACGAGGTAGAACAGGCCGGCGAGCACGAGCGGCGAGAGGTTGCCGGTCAGCACCGCCGCGTCCTGGCCGACGCGGAACAGCTCGCGCTCCGTCACGAGCAGTCCGAGGAAGTAGACGAGGCTCGAGTCCTTCACGATCGCGATGAACTGGTTCACGAGCGCCGGCAGTACGCGGCGCACGCCCTGCGGCACCACGACCAGGCGCATGGCCGCGCCGTAGCTCATGCCGAGCGCGCGGCAGGCTTCCAGCTGGCCGCGGTCGACGCTCTGGATGCCGGCGCGGAAGATCTCGCCGATGTAGGCGCTCGCGATCAGGCTGAGGGCGAGGATGCCGAGCGGATACGGCGAGGGACCGAAGATCTGCTGGCTCACCCGGGCGAAGCCCTGCCCGATGAGCAGGATGGTGAGGATCGCGGGCAGTCCGCGGAAGATGTCGGTGTAGAGGCGGGCGGGCACCCGCAGCCACTTCGACGGCGAGATGCCCATGATCGCCACGACCATTCCGAGGGCGACGCCGATGACGGTCGCCGCGATCGAGATGACCAGGGTGTTCACGAGCCCGACGCCGAGCAGCTGGGGGAAGACCAGCCACATGGCCTCGAAGTCGAGGAAGGTCTTGATGAGATTGTCGAGCCAGTCCATGGTGTGCTCCGTTGCGTGTGGGGTGTCCGGCGCGGCGCGGTCGCGCCGCGCCGGACATCGAAGGTTCGACTACTCGGTCTGCTCGCTCGAGGGCAGGTACTGCTCCGGCATGGGGGAGCCGGGGAACCACTCCTCGTAGAGCTCCTTCCAGGTGCCGTCCTCCATCGCGGCGGCGAGCGCCTCGTTGAGCGCGGCCTGGAACTCGGGCTTGCCCTTCGCGATGGCGAAGCCCGCCGGGGCGTCGAACGACGGGATGTCGATCGAGTTCACGAGCCCGTACTGCTCGGCGTACTCCTTCGCGGCCTCGTAGTCGAGGAAGTGCGCGTCGATGGAGCCGCTGTTCACCGCGGAGATGGCGGCGTTGTTGTCAGGGAAGCGCACCAGCTCGGTCTCGGTGAAGTGCTCGACCGCGTACGCCTCCTGCAGCGTGCCCTGCACGACGCCGAGGCGCTTGCCGGCGAGGTCGGCCTCCTCGGCGATGCCCGCGTCCTCCGTCCCCATCACGGTGAGGTATCCGGCGAGGTAGCCGTCGGAGAAGTCGACCGTCTGCTGGCGCTCCTCGGTGATGCCGATCGCGGCGACGCCGACGTCGAACTGGCCGTTCGCCACCGCGGCGAGCAGGCCCGAGAAGTCCTGGCCCGTGAACACGACGTCCTCGATGCCCATGCGCTCGGCGACGTCGGTGAAGAGCTCCACGTCGAAGCCGGTGAACTCGCCGGACTCGTCGGTGAACGTGTAGGGGCGCGCGTCGCCGAGGCTCGCCACGCGGATCTGACCGGGGGTGATGAGGCCGTAGGGGTTGTCCTCGGTGGCCGGCTCGGACCCGCTCGGGGCCCCTCCGGAGCAGGCCGCGAGGGCGAGGGCGGCCGCGGCCGCCACAGCGGTGATCGTGGAGCGGCGGATGGTGCTGCGGGACGTCATGGTGATCCTCTCGATGGTGCAACGCCGTCGGTGCTGCATCGGATGTCCTGTTGCTGAGACCGGTCTCACTCAAGTACGTTGAGACCGGTCTCAACTGGTTTTGATGGGACAGTACGCTACGACACGGCGAGACGTCAACACGGAACTTCGGAGGAGCGGTGAGCGAACCGGCAATGACGCCGAACGGCAGGCGCGAGGTCACGGTCAGCGACGTGGCTGCAGCGGCGCGGGTCTCGAAGGCGACGGCGGCGCGCGCGCTCGGCGACTACGGGGCGGTGAGCGAGGCGGTCCGGGACCGGGTGCTCGCGGCCTCCGACCGGCTCGGGTACCGGCCGAATGCCCTGGCTCGAACCATGAGCACCGGCCGCTCGAACACGCTCGGCATCGTCGTCGGCGACATCGAGAACCCGTTCTTCGCGCAGGCGACGCGTGGAGCAGCCGACGTCGCGAACGCGGCAGGCTTCGACCTCATCCTGTCGAACTCCGATGAGGACTCAGAGATCGAGGCGAAGGCCATCGGTGTGCAGCTCGCGAAGCGAGTCGACGGGCTGCTCGTCGCGTCCGCGTCTTCGGTCGACACCACGAACCTCCGCACGGTGATCGACGCCGGGCGCCCGCTGGTGCTGTTCGACCGTGCGGCGCACGGTGTCGAGGTGGATACCGTCATCGCCGCCAATCGCAGCGGAGCTCGAGAGCTCACGTCACTCCTCGTCGACGCGGGTCACCGGCGTATCGCGTTCATCTCGACGATCGATCACCCCGGCGGCGTCGTGCGCCTCGACGACATCTCCTCGTCGTCGGTCGCGGAGCGCGTCGAGGGCTTCCTCGATGCGCTCGCCGCGGTCGGTGTGCCCGACCCCGAGGCTCATGTGCACCTGAACGCCCGCCGCGAGGGCGTCGAGCAGCTCACGCGGCGGCTCATCACTGGTGGGACCGGGACGACCGCGATCGTGGCCTCCGACAGTCTCGTCGCGCTCGGCGTCTACCGCGCGGTCCGCGAGCTCGGGCTGCAGATCCCGCGCGATGTCTCTCTCGTGGCGTTCGATGACGCCGACTGGACCGGTGTGGCGACCCCGGGCATCACGGTCATGGCGCAGCCGATCCACGAGATCGGAGCCGCGGCGGCGGAGCTGCTGATCCGACGCATCCGAGGGGACGGCAGGCCGGCGGTGACGCGCGTGCTGAAGCAGCACCTGATCGAGCGGGAGTCGGTCGCGCCGCCCGCCGGCTGACGCGGTCGGCCCGCGGGCGGCGCCGTGGCCGGCGTGGCACGGGTCATTCGCCGACGAGCCGCAGGAAGGCGCTCAGCTGCGCGACGCCCTCGGGGGTCGGCGGCAAGTGCCCGCGCAGCCCGGGCGAGTGCACGAGGTACGCGCACCACTGCCCCCGCGAGATGGCGACGTTCAGCCGGTTGACCGACAGCAGGAACTCGATCCCGCGCGGCACGTCGACGGCGCTCGACGCCGCCATCGAGACGATCACGACCGCCGCCTCCCGCCCCTGGAAGCGATCGACCGTGCCGACCGATGCCGCCCCGTAGCCGGCGGCCGCGAGCCGGTCGTGCAGCAGCCCGACCTGCGCGTTGTAGGGCGCGACGACGATCACGTCGCCCGGTGCGAGCGGCCGCGTCTTGATTCGACCCTGCGCGGTGCCGTCGTGCCACTCCCGGCCGACCAGGTCGCGCATGATCCCGACCACGGCATCCGCCTCTTCGACCGACAGCGTGGTGTTGCCCGCGTGCTGCACCTCCACCGGCTTCAGGCCCGGCTCGATGCCCGCGAGCCGGCGTTCGGAGTCGTGCGCGCCCAGCCGCCCGTCGTACGCGAGATCGGACACCGCAGCGCACAGCTCCGGATGCATCCGCCACGAGGTGCCGAGGAAGTAGCCGAAGCGCTCCGGGATGACTGCGGCCCCGTCGCACAGCCAGCCGAGCGCCGACCCGTCGACCGGCGCCGGGTGCGTGCCCTGGCTGACCTGCGGCAGCTGCTGCGGGTCACCGATGAGCAGCAGCCGTCGCGCGGCGCGCCCCGCCGCGATGGTGTTCGCGAGCGAGAACTGCCCGGCTTCGTCGATCACCAGCAGGTCGAGCGGCGGGAAGCCCTTGTTCGCATGCCCGGCGAACGCCCACGCCGTGCCGCCCAAGACACCAGGCTCGCCGCCGAGCGCATCGGATGCGTCCTTCACGGCCGTCCACGGATGCTCGCCCGTGTCGCCCTCGCGCGGCTTCTTCACCACCCGATCGGCCGGCACGCCCGCCTCGACGACGCCGTCGAGCATGTGCTCGACCGTCGC
This sequence comes from Agrococcus sp. DT81.2, assembly GCF_049844935.1. Taxonomy (NCBI): domain Bacteria; kingdom Bacillati; phylum Actinomycetota; class Actinomycetes; order Micrococcales; family Microbacteriaceae; genus Agrococcus; species Agrococcus sp. DT81.2. Next base: position 558,908 of record NZ_JBNCLZ010000002.1, read on the forward strand.
ATGAGACTGCGCGACCACCCCGATCCGCCAGCCCGTGCGCACGAGCTCGGCGATGACGCGGGCGCCCGTGTAGGTCTTCCCGGTGCCGGGCGGGCCCTGCACGGCGACGAAGGATGCGTCGAGCTCGGCGAGCGAGCGCACGATCGCGTCGGTCGTGCCGTCGTCGACGACTTCCGCGAGCCGCGCCGGTGCCCGACGCCGCAGCACGTCGAGCGAGGCGTCGGTGGGCAGGGCGTCCGCGAGGTCACCCGGGCCTTCGATTGCGGCGGCCACCGCGTCCGCCCAGCGCTCGATCGACTGCTCGAGCGGCGCGCTATTCGGCGGCTGAGCCGGCGCGAGGGCGATGGGCGTCGCGTCCCACGGGACGGCCGTGCCGTGCCGACCGGCGCTCTCGACCAGCTCGAACACATCCTCGTCGAGCGTCAGCGTCGTCTTCGTATGCGTCGAGCGCCACGCCGGTGGACCCTCGGCCGCGACATGCGGCGGCTCGTAGACCGCGAACTGCTGCGTCGTCTCGTCGGAGAGCCGCGTGCCGGGCGCGACGGTGCCGCGGAAGCGCACCCGGCGCACGAGGCTCTGCTTCGCCTGCTCCCACGGCCCGACCTCGAGCACCTCGTCGACCGTGATCACGTCCTTCTGGTCGCGCCAGTCGTCGAGCGGCTTGTCGAGCCGCTCGAAGTGCTCCCACCAGAACGACTTGCGCTCGCGGGCGTGGTAGCCGACGGCGGCCGCCGCGAGCGCGAGCGCCATCTCGTCGGGCGAGCGCTGCGCGGGGTCGTCGCCGGCCGGCGCGAGCAGCCGCTCGACGAGCGCCTCGCGCGCGGCGATGACCTCGGCCCGCTCGAGCGAGAGCCCCTCCGGCGGCGTGGCGTCGCCCGTCGGCGCCGCCGCAGGCTCCGGGACCAGGTCGAGCAGCCAGTCGCGCAGCCGGTGGGTCGACTCGACGTCGTACGCGTTGTAGTCCTCGATCTGCTTGAAGAGCGCCGTGGCCTCGTCGGCGTCGCCGGCCTCGCGCAGCTCGGTGGCCTGCTGGAACCACACAATGGAGTCGGCCGCGTTCGTGACCTCACCCATCCGCTCGCCGGGCATGTACAGCGGCTCGAGCTTCTTGAGCGAGTAGCTCGGGCTGCCGACCACGAGCGATCGCTTCACGACCGGGTAGAGGTCGACGAGCACGCCCGCGCGCAGCAGGTCGTCGATCTGCTCCTCGCCGACGCCGTGCCGGGCGGCGAGGCTCAGCAGGTGCGTGCGCTCGTACGAGGCGTAGTGGTAGATGTGCAGGTCGGGATGCCGCTGTCGACGCTCATCGACGTACGCGAGGAAGTCGATGAGCGCCTGCTTCTCCTCCTGCAGCGTGTGCGCCCAGAAGGGCGTGAACTCGCCTTCGGCGTCGCGCACGCCGAAGAGGTAGTCGAGCCCCCAGGTGTCGCCGTGCTGCCAGAGCGGGTCGCCCTCGAAGTCGAAGAACAGGTCGCCCGGCGAGGGCGGCGGCAGGTCGCGGATGGCGGCGTCATCGACGACGTCGACGCTCACGGCGGGTGCGTCGCGCGAGCGCAGCTGCGCCCTCGCCTGCCGCTGCAGGGCCGCGAAGGTTGCCTCCGCCATCCCCTTCGGTCCGAGCGGGGCCTCCGCGAGCTGCGTCATCGTCTCGATGCCCGCCGCACGCAGCCGGGCGCGCTGCTGCTTGCGCATGCCCGCGACCTGGAAGACGTCGTCATGCAGCGCGATCTGCTCGGCGCATGCCGCGCACTGGCCGCACGCGAGGATGCCGTCGGCGCCCCACACGAGCGCGCTGTCGGCGGCGAGCCGCTCGTCGACGATGCGCTCGAGCCGGGCGCGCCGCTCGAGTAGCACCGGCTCGACGTCGCGCAGCTGGTGCACGCTCACGGTGCCGTCGCCCAGCAGGAGGCGCACCTCGTCGGCCACTGGCACGCCCATCGTGCGGAGCGCCCGCGCGTACGCGGCAAGCTGCAGCAGCGCCGTCACCTTGGCGCGGCGCGCCAGCTTCGCGTCGGAGACGACGTAGCGACCCTCGTCGTCGAGCTCGATGAAGTCGGCGTAGCCGAAGAAGCGCTCGCCCTCGAACGCCGCCTGGAAGATGGCGCCGGCGCGCGCGTCGACCGCCTGCTGCGTGCGCGCGACGGCGAGCGAGCGAGCCTCGGCGTCGAGGGACGGCTTCGGGATCTCGACGACCTCGGTGCGGGTGCGCAGCTCGGCGAGCAGCGCCTCCTCGTGACGATCGCCGAGCCTGGCCGTGCGCTCGAGCATCGCGTCGGTCTCCTGCGGCACCGGCTCGCGTCGTTTCAGCCGGGCGTCGAGCGCGGTGAGCACCTGCCACTCGCACGTGCTGGCACGCGTCAGGTCGCTGGCGGTGAGCAGCACGTTGTCGTTCTCGAGGATCATCGTCGTCTCCTTGGCGGCAGCTCGAGCCTACGGAGGGCGGGTGACACGGCGACGCCGAGGGTGCGCGTGCGTAGCCTCAGACCATGACCGCTTCCAATCACTACGTCGCGATCGCGACCTACACCGCCAAACCCGAAGCCGCCGATCGTGTCGCCGAGCGGTTGCCATACCTGGCCGAGGAGAGCCGGAAGGAGGAGGGCAACATCTCCTACACGGTCGCTCGGGATCTCGAGCGACCGAACGTCTTCACGATCGTCGAGGTGTACAGGGACGCCGAGGCGTTCACGGCGCACCGCGAGAGCGCGCACTTCCTGTCCATCGGCAAGATGCAGATCATCCCGATGCTCGAGAGCCGGGAGGTCGTCGGGTACGAGGGCGACGGCGTCATCGGCTGAGCGGACCGCAATCGGCCCTGTCTGATCCTGGCGCTTGGTCGCGTGTATCCCTCAATGAGCTCGCCTGTATGCCTCGGTCAGCTCGTGTGACAGTCGACCGCGATCTGCCACGGCGATGCCTTGGGCGCGTGCCCACGCTCGCACGGCTGAGGGCTCGACCGTGGCCGTCAGGAGCGTCTCGGATGCCGACGCGGTTTCAGGGGAGCTGGCCGCAGCGGCAGTGACGGTGCGCTTGTCCTGCCGCGGCGCCTCAAGCCGAGGCTGGAGGCAGTCCAACAGCTGCTCGAACGTCGAAGGATCGACGATGCGTGTGCCGTGCGCGCGCGCGTCCGACGCTTTCGTGCCGTCGACGGACCCGTCCGTGACCAGGATGGTCGTCAATCGCGAGACGCCGGAGGTCACGCGAACGCCCATCTTCGCCGCGCGGCTCTCCATGCGCTCCCGCCAGCGCTCCTCGCATCCGGTGAACGCGATCCGATCCCCGACCCGCAGGGCGTCTCCGTGACTCCAACCGCGAGGCAAGGGTCGGAGGGTGGCGGTGATCGCGTCCTCATGCGCAACACGTGCTTCGTCCAGAACGCCGTCGACCAGCAGCTCGCGCTGTCCGAGAAGAGCTGCGAGCGAGAGCAGCTGCTGTCGCTCATCACGCGAGACAGTGCCGTCCTCGACGGCACGGTGTGCGGCCCCGAGCAGGAGCGCTCGGTGCGCTGCGTCCCGGTCTCCTTCGCTGAGGTCGAACAAGTCGGCGACCTCTGCGAGCTCGGCCCGCTCGTCGCCGCTCAACAAGCCGTCCTCGAGCGCCCGCAGGACCGACTCCAGATACGTCGCCATGCCCGCGGGGGCGCCCTCCTCCACGACCTCGAGGAGGTTCGGTGCAGTGATCCGGCTCAGCAGGGGGACTCGCGGGAGCTTGCGCTGCGCCGCGCGGATGCGAGCGAACTCGATCTCGCGCGCGGTGCCGCCCCGCGACTTCGGGCCCGAGGTTGCGCGTCGCGGTCGGTTGGACACGAGCGCACCATGGTCGCCGTCGACAAGCTGGAGGTAGTGATGAAGGAGTCCGGCGGTGGCGCGCGCGTCACCGAGCGCGGAGTGCGCGTTCTCAAGCCGAACGCCGACCGCCTCGCAGCAGTCGAGTAGACGTCGTCGGGCGAGCTGTGGAAGATGGAGGTGGCTCGCCTCGAGCGTGCAGATCGTGTCGGCGGCTGCCAGTGCGAGCCCTGCGCTCGCGAACTCGCCCTCTAGGAATGAGACGTCGAACCGCGCGTTGTGCGCCACGAGAGGGACGCCCTGCACCAGATCAAAGATGTGCGGCGCAAGTTCGTGGAATCGCGGCGAGTGTCGTACGTCGGCGTCCGTGATTCCGTGGATGTGCGTCGCTCCGACGGGGCCGTCCGGATTGAACCGGTGCGTCCACTCGTCGACCACGCTGCCGTGCAGGTCGACACGAACGATCGCGAGCTCCAGAATGCGATGACTCCGTGGGGATAGCCCGGTGGTCTCTACGTCGATGACAGCGAAGGCGGGCGTGCCGTTGGTAGCGCTGCTCGCACCGATGTCGCCGACTCGCGACGGCATGACGGCCGCGTCTCGCTCGACCCCCGCGGGCGCGCCGGGTCCCGTCAGCCAATCGCTGACGCGCTGCCAAAAAGAGCGGCGTCTTTGGCCCATGCGAAGCCTCCCTGGTCTGCGACAGATCCTCACATATTGGCAGCAATCGTCGACATGCGCCGCTTGACCCGGGAATGCCGGCGGATCACAGCCTCACGTTCCCGCAGCGTCTTGGAGAGATCGACACAGCTGCAGTCGCTCGCTTGTGCCAGGCCCAGAGCGGCATCGGCGAGGTCGCTCAGGAAGAGGCTTCCGCCCGGCGTCTGCGCCGTGCGGCCTCTGCTATTGCCCGAGTGGCTGAATCGCCGCCCGCCGTGGATGCGGTCGATGCGCCGATGCGCGGTCAGCGGTTCGCGGAGACCGACTCGCCAGCCGCGATCCGCGCGACCGCTGCGACGACCGCCTCGACGCCGAGCTCGAACCCCGCAGGCGCGCGCTGCTCGTCATCGCCGAGGGAGCCCACCGCGCGCAGCTCCGGCAGTTCGTAGCCATCGATGCGCCACAGCGGCACAGGCGAACCAGCGTCGATCGCCGACCCAAGCGCGACCGCGTCGACCATCGCCGAGCACGCCACGCGCTGCTCGACCGGCACGCCCGCATCCCGCAGGATGACGAAGAGCGCCTCGTAGATCTCGAGCGTGCGCAGGTCCTCGACCGGCGCCCCGACCAGCACCGGCACCACCGCGGGCACCCGAGCTGTCGCTGCGCGGTACGCCCGCATCCAGAGCCGCAGTCGATCGAGGGGAGCGGCCGTGGTGTCGAGCGAGGGCCCCAGGTCGATGTCGGCGTAGAGCTCCTCGCGCATGCGATGCACGATCGCCAGCCGTCCGCCCGGCAGGTGGTGGTACAGCGACGACGGGTGCACGTCGAGCGCCGCTGCCACGCCGGGGATCGTGAAGTCGCCGTGCTTCGCGACCAGCCGAAGCGCAGCCCCCGCGATGAGCTTCGGGGAGAGGATGCTGTGCTTCGGCCTGGCCACGAGGCTCCGTTCGGTTGCGGGGGCTTCAGAACATGATGACGCTTCGCCCGCGGGCGCCCGACCGCATGAGGTCGAAGGCGTCGTTCACCTCGTCGAGCGAGACCCGGTTGGTGATGAGCCGGTCGATCGGCAGCCGGCCGTCGAGGTAGAGCTGCGCGAGCATCGGGAAGTCGCGCGCCGGCACGGTCGCGCCGTAGTTCGATCCGAGCAGCGACTTGCCCTCCTCGGCGAGCGCGAGCGCGTCGATCGGCACCGGCCGGTCCTGGGGCGGCAGCCCGACGATCACCGCGGTGCCGCCGCGCTTGAGCGTCGCAGGCATGATGGCGATCGTGTCTGGGCGGCCGATCGCCTCGAAGGCGAAGTCGACGCCCTCGGGCACCAGCTCACGCACCTTGTCGGGCAGCGACGCATCCGACCGCACCGTGTGCGTCGCGCCGAACTCGCCCGCCAGCTCGAGCGACGCATCCGTGACGTCCGCGACGATGATCGGACTCGCGCCGGCGAGCACGAGCCCCATGATGATGCTGATGCCCACGCCGCCGGCGCCGATCACGAGCGCCGAGCGGCCCGCCTTCAGCTGCGCGTCGTTCACGACCGCGCCGAACCCGGTCGCGATCGAGCAGCCGATGAGCGCCGCCACGTCGAACGGCACCTCCTTGGGCACCTTGATGGCTGCCTGCTCGGCGACGACGACGCGCTCGCTCATCGAGCCGACCGCGAGGTACGGGTAGGCGGTCGCGCCGTCCAGCGTCATCGGCGTCGACCCATCCGGCAGCACGCACGCCTCTGAGCCGGAGCCCGTGCACACCCAGGTGCGGCCCTCACGGCAGCTCGTGCAGACGCCGCACGGATAGAACCAGGTCATGATCACGTGGTCGCCTGGCTCGAGGCTGCGCACGCCCTCGCCGACCGCCTCGACGACGCCGGCGCCCTCGTGGCCCATGATCGTGGGCCGGGGCATCTCCCAGTCGCCGTCGAGCACGTGCCGGTCGGAGCCGCACACGCCCGACGCGCCGATGCGCACCAGCACCTCACCGGGGCCCGGGTCGCGGAGCGTGACCTCACGGATGTCGAGGGCCGGGTTGCCGTCGAAGACGGCTGCTCGGGTGGTCGTCATGTCAGTCGGCCTTCCGGAAGGTGCGCCTCGGGTGGAGCAGACGGGTGAGCAGCAGGTACGCGACCGCGGCGACGATCGCCGCGGGCAGGCTCGCGGTGATCACCGAGAACGCCGCCTGCGTCTCGAGCGTGATCGGGTTGTAGAGCCACAGGTAGAACACGGCGCCCAGCAGCAGTGCGACGATGCCGGCCCAGTTGACGCCAGCCGGGTAGGCGTAGAGCGTGCCCCGTTGCGCGAGGTGCATCTCGCGCAGGTCGATGCGCTGCCGACGGACGATGAAGTAGTCGGCGAGGGCGACGCCGCACAGCGCGGTGAGGAAGGCCCCGGAGACCGACACGAAGATCATGAACTGCTCGTACATGAACTGCGGGAAGAACGTCATGATCGCGGGCAGCACGAAGAACGACGCCGTCAGCACCTTCCACGGCACCTTCGCGAGCAGCCCGCCCGAGGACTGCCGCAGGGCGAGGATCGTCGAGTAGACGATCGACGACATCGAGGTGATGTTGGCGAAGGCGATGAAGATGAGCACCGCGACGCCGAGCACTGCGCCGCCGAAGGGCACCATCCAGACGGTCGGGTCGGAGTCGCCGAGCGTGAGCGCCGCGGCCATGCCGACGACCTGTGCGATGAGCGTGGCGATGAGCAGGCCGCCGTAGGCAGGCCAGACCGCCGCCTTCCGGGTGCGGGTCATGCGGGCCAGCGAGCCCATCACCGGGTACCAGGAGACGCCGACGCCCACGTTGAACTCGACGGCGACCATGAAGTTGAGCGTCTCGTCCTCGAAGGGCGCGATCGGCGAGGCGGTAAGCAGGGCATCCCACGTCGTGTTCACCACGAGGAACACCATCATCACGACGGTGATGACGGCGAGCCCCGGCGCGATGATCGCGTTGAAGCGGCCGATGGTGACGGGACCGCGCGAGAGCACCCACCAGGCGATCGCGATCGCGACGAGGCCGCCGATCGTGACGACCGGCCCGTACTGGCCGAGGTCGACGCCCGCCATGGTGGAGGCCACCTGGCTCGTCGCGCGGCCGGCCATGACGGCGAGCAGCGACGACCAGCCCATCTCGGTGATGAGGATGACCGTGAAGACGATCGCGCCGACGCCGACGACGCCGAACGCGCCACGCAGCAGCATGTACTGCTCCGAGCCCCAGCGCTGGGAGGCGACGACTGAGGCGAGCACCATGAAGCACAGGCCGATCGCGTTGCCGATGAGCATCGCGGCGACGCCGGCCTCGAACCCGACGAGCAGCGCCGTCGACCCTCCGACGAGGAAGGCCCAGGTCGCGATCGCGAGGGCGGTGTTGACCCAGGTGAAGTCGAGGGCGCTCCAGCTGCGCTCCTGCTTCAGCAGCGGGAGGGTGCCGAAGACATGCTCGTTGGCGAGCACCGGCTCCGCGGCGGGCGGACGGGCGCTCACAGCACCACGACCAGGGCGCCGATGACGACGGCGACGACCGAGACCGCCACGTAGACGGTCATCTCGCGGGCGGAGAAGGGCTGGCGCGACTCGTCGTGCAGCTCGTCGCGCTCGATGATCTGGATGCGGCGCTCGAGCTCCGCCGCCACGACCGGGTCCTTGCCGGCGGCGATCAGCTCGCTCTCGAACGACGAGGCGGGAGCCCCGCCGGTCTGCGTCTGGGGAGTGGGGGTCATCGTCGGCTCCTTCGCCGTACAGCGGGACCGCGCCGACGTCGCGACGCTAAACCCAATCGGATTTGGTTTAGCGTCATACTGAGGCATAGCGGGCCCGCTCGTCAACATCGAGCAGGTCCGGCGGCCCGAGTCGCACGATCGTGGATGAGGATGGATGCATGAGCGATGACCTGACGCATGCGATCGCGGTCGCCCAGGCGGCGGCCGTCGTCGACGACGTCGACCAGAACCTCGCGACCCTCACCGGGCTGGTCGCGGAGGCCGCGCAGCAGGGCGCCGACGTCGTGGTGACGCCAGAGCTGTTCGCGACCGGCTACGCGCCGGACCGTGCGTGGCGACACGATGGCGAGGCGATCCGCGCGGCGCTCGCGGCGCTGGCCCGGGAGCACCGGATCGCGCTCGCGGCATCCTCTGTCGACTCCGTGGGCGACGCGCATCACATCGCCGCGTCGCTCTTCTCACCCGACGGCGAGGAGCTCTCGCGCGTCCACAAGCGCCACCTCTTCGGCGGCGTGGAGCAGCAGTGGATGACGCCGGCCGAGGCCTACGGCGAGCCGGTCGAGTGGCGCGAGACGAGCTGGGGCGTGGGCGTCTGCTACGACGTCGAGTTCCCTGAGTTCGCGCGCTCCCTCTCGATCGCAGGCGCCGACATCCTGCTGGTGCCGACAGCCGTGCCGACGGCGGAGGAGGGCATCGAGGCGCTCGGTGACGCGTGGCACTACTCCGCGACCCAGATCTCGACGCTGCAGGTGCCCGCCCGGGCGTTGGAGAACGGCGTGGTGATCGCCTACGCCAACCAGTGCGGCGAGGGCTTCACGGGCCGCAGCTGCATCGCGACGCCGTTCGGGCACAACGCCGTGCTGCTCGGGGACGAGCCCGGCGTGGCCGTGGTGCGCGTGCCCGTCACCGCGATCGAGCGAGCGCGCTCGATCAACACCTACGTCGCCGACCTTCCCCGCGGCTGATGACCAGGTATCCGACCGAGGCAAGGAGCCACCCATGACCGATCCCATCGGACCCGTCGACGCCAGCCGCGTGCCCCGCTTCGCGGGCATCGCCACCTTCGCCCGGCTGCCCCGCATCGACGAGGTCGAGCACGCCGACATCGCGATCGTGGGCGTGCCGTTCGACAGCGGCGTCAGCTTCCGACCGGGTGCCCGTTTCGGCCCGAGCCACGTGCGCGAGATCAGCCGACTCCTCCGCCCCTGGAACCCGGCGCAGCAGGTCGCGCCGTTCGGCAGCCAGCAGGTCGTCGACGCGGGCGACATGGCCGTCAACCCGTTCTCGATCGACGAGGCCATCGCCGACATCGAGGCGCACGCCCGCGCGCTCACCCAGAGCGGCACGCGACTCGTCACGATCGGCGGCGACCACACGATCGCGCTCCCGCTGCTGCGCGCGACCCACGCCATCCACGGTCCCGTCGCCGTCGTGCACTTCGACGCCCACCTCGACACCTGGGACACCTACTTCGGCGCGCCGATCACGCACGGCACACCCTTCCGCCGCGCGAGCGAGGAGGGCCTCATCGACCTCACCGCGAGCGCGCACGTCGGCATCCGCGGGCCGCTCTACGACCAGCAGGACCTGGTCGACGACGCGCGCCTCGGGTTCACGCCCATCACCTCCGTCGAGATCGAGGAGCATGGCGTCCAGGTGGCCATCGACCGGCTGCTCGAGCGGGTCGGCGATGCCAAGGTCTACATCTCGATCGACATCGACGTGCTCGACCCCTCGCACGCGCCCGGCACGGGGACGCCCGAGGCCGGCGGCCTCACGAGCCGCGAGCTGCTGCGCATCCTGCGCGCGATGGCGCACCTCGACATCGTCGGCGCCGACGTCGTCGAGGTCGCGCCGGCGTACGACCACGCGCAGATGACGGCGGTCGCCGCGAGCCACGCGATCTACGAGCTCATCTCGGCGATGGCACCGCGCGGCAGCTGACGGGCGCGGTCGCTACTGCTGGAGCTTGATCACGTACTGGTAGCGGTCTCCGGGTGACGAGCTTCGCACGTACTCCACCGCGCGACCGCTGGCGTCGCGGGTCCAGCGGTACATCGACAGCAGCGGCGTGCCGCGCGAGACGTTGAGTAGGCGGGCATCCTCGGCGCTGGCTGCCTCTGCTCGGATGATCTCGGTCGCCTCCCGGGGCGTCGCGCCGAGGCTCTCGCGCATGACGGCGTAGAGGGACTGCGTCTTCTGCAGAGCGGCCGGCGTGATGGCGGCCGCCAGCGCGTCCGGCACCCACGACTGCATGCGGCAGAAGGGCTGCCCGTCGGCCGTCCTGATGCGTTCGACCAGCCAGATGCGACTCCCGGGCAGGAACTCTGCAGCCTCCGCGGGCGGCTCCTCGTCGACGTCGATGCGGATGCCGGTGATGCCGGGCCGCACACCCAGATCGAGCAGCGTTTCCGTGAAGCTGCGCAGGTCCCCGAGCACGTGCGAGACCCCCTGGACCGCGACGAACGTGCCGCGGCCCTGCTGTCGGTCGACAAGGTTGCTGTGCTGCAGGTCGGCGAGCGCTTGACGCACCGTGTTGCGCGACACTCCGTGCGCCGCCATCAGTGCGTGCTCGCTCGGAAGCCTGCTCCCTGGCGCGAGCTCGCCGGATCGGATGCGTTCACGCAGGGAGTCGGCAACTCGCTGATACGCCGTGCTCATGCTGCCACCTCCAGGTTGTGCCAACAAGTGTTGCTCTTGTTGGTACAAGTATGTACTCTTCCGAACTGCGGGGATGTACCCGGCACCGCTCAAGGGAAAGGTAGCGACGATGCAGCAGCCCGTTGCTGAGCGGCTCGACGGAGAGCCGCAGAGATTCGCGTCACTGGAGGATCGCATCCACGCGTCCCTGGCGACCGCTGCGATCGGCGATGCGCTCGGCGCACCGACCGAGCAACGCAGCATTCGAGAGATACAGGAGCTCTTCGGCGGGCGCGTCGAGACCTTCTTCGAGCCGCCGCAGGACTCGCCCTACGCCAAGGGCCGCCGCGCGGGCCAGATCACCGACGACTCGAGCCAGATGATGATGCTGGCCGAGCGCTTCGTCGAGGGCGGGGGCGAGGTCACCGCGGCGGCCGTCGCGGACATGGTCGTGACGTGGGCCAGCGACCCGGCGTTCTTCCCGCACTTCGCGGGACCGAGCACCCGTCGAGCCGTCGAAGCGCTTCGCGCAGGCGCGGACCCGGAGACGATCGGCGCCGAGGGTCGCGAGACGACGATGGGCACGAGCAACGGAGGCGCGATGCGCGTTGCTCCGGCCGGCCTCGTGAACCCCGGATCCATCGAGCAGGCGGTCGAGGCCGCGGCCACCACCTGCCGCCCGAGTCACTTCACCAACGTCGGCGTCGCCGGCGCCGGCGCGATCGCTGCCGCGGTGGCGATCGCGCTTCGCGATGACGCGACGATCATCGACGTCGTGCGCGCCGCACGCGAAGGGGCGCTGCGGGGCGCCGAGATCGGTGGCAGGGATGGCCGTGACTCCGCCGGAGCGAGCGTCTACGCTCGAATCGGCACTGCAGTCGCCATCGCCATCGCGAGCGACGGCCTTGACAGCGCAGTCGCCGAGATCGCCGACACCGTGGGCTCGGGCCTGCATGCGGCCGAAGCCGTGCCTGCCGCGATCGGATGCTTCGTGGCCGCCGGCGGGGATCCGTGGCTCACCGTGGTCGCCGCCGCCAACATTGGCGACGACTCCGACACCGTGGCCTGCATGGCGGGCGCGATCGCCGGCGCGTTCAGCGGGATGTCCCGCGTTCCCGCGTGGGCATACGACCGGATCGTGGAAGAGAACGATCTCGACATTGAAGGCCTCGCAGCGCGCGTGGCCCGAGTGGCGCGCGAGCGCATCTAGCCAGTAAGCAACGCCTGCACATTCAAGGAGGAACTGATGCAGAGCAAGTCTCGCCGCCTGGTGGCGGCAGCAATAGCGAGCACTCTGCTGCTCGCCGGCTGCGGAACCGCCGGTCCCGCAGCACCCGAAGGCGGAGCCGGAGGCGATCTGCGCGCCGGTGAGGCCTACGACCCCCGGGCGTTCGAGGGGGCGACGCTTCGCTTCCTGATGATCGAGCACCCCTTCGTCGACTCGCTGCGGCCGCTCCTGCCTCGCTTCGAGGACGAGACCGGCATCTCCGTCGAGCTCGAGGTGCTTAACGAGCAGCAGGGCTTCGACAAGCTGCAGGCCGACCTGTCGGCCGGGGTCGGCAACTACGACGTCTTCATGACCGACCCGCTGCACAACTGGCAGTACTCGGCCGCGCAGTGGGTAGAGCCGCTCGACGGCTACATCGAGAACGATGCGATCACGATGCCTGACTACGCCGTCGACGACTTCGCGCCCGGCGTGCTCGCGGCGGGCCGCTGGAACCAGGAGCTGCTGACAGGTCTCGGTGAGGGGCCGCTGTGGGGACTCCCGGTGAACTTCGAGGCGTACAACCTCACCTATCGACCCAGCGTGTTCGAGGCCGCCGGCGTCGAAGTACCGACGACGTACGAGGAGGTACTGACGGCCACCGAGGCGCTGGCAGAAGCCGAGGGCGAAACCTTCCCGATCGTCACGCGCTTCGACCGCTACTGGGATCTCACGTACCTGACGTACGGCAGCATGGCGCAGGCCTACGGCGTGAACCTCATCGATGAGCAGGGCAACGTCGACATCGCGTCCGACGCGTCGGTCGAGGCGACCGAGCTCTTCCTCGAGATCGTGAAGGCCGGTTCGCCCGAGGATGCGAGCGCCTTCACCTGGTACGAGGTGCTCCAGGGCATGGCGGGCGGCCGCTTCGCCATGGCCTTCAACGAGGCCGACCTCTTCGCCGCCACGTATGAGAACCCGGACGAGTCGGCGATCGCAGACGACATCGGGTACGCCATGATCCCCGAAGGCCCCGAGGGGCGAGCCGCCGGTGCTTGGATCTGGCAGGTGGGCATGAGCGCTACCTCGCAGAACAAGGGTGCGGCGTGGACGTTCCTGCAGTGGCTCACGAGCCCCGACGTGCTGCTCGAGACGCACCTCGCTGGCAACATGAACCCGGTGCGTCAATCCGCATGGGAGGACGAGGAGCTGTCTGCAATGGTCGACGCCTGGGGCGCCGAGCCGGGTCAATACCGAGAGGTGCTTGAAGAGACGGCGGAGATCGCCGCCATCGGTTTCCCGCCTCACCCGGAGCTCACCCGCGCGCTCGACCGCTGGGCGGAGGCGCTGCAGCAGAGCTACTTCGACGGCAACACTCGCGCGAACCTCGAGTCGGCCGCCGCTGAGATCGAACGGATGCTGCAGCCCTGATCCTGCGTGGCGGGGGCCCTGCGGCCCCCGCCACGCATCCAGACTCGAGAGGACATCCATGCCCGCAACGAAGCGGCGTCACTCACCCCTCAAGGCCGCACAATCGCGCGCCTATCTCTTCATGCTGCTGCCGGCGCTGCTGCTGGTCATCGGCATCATGATCCCCTTCTTCCGTGGTGTCGCGCAGAGCTTCACCGACGAGCGCGCTTACACGCCGAACCCGTCGTTCGTGGGGCTCGACAACTACATCGCGCTGTTCCAGACGCCGACGTTCGTCCAGGGCATGGGCATCACGATCCTCTACGTCGTGCTCGTCCTAGCGATCCAACTGCCGCTGGCGCTGGGCATCGCACTGCTACTGGAGCGGGCGGGCGTGCTGCAGCGACTCGGGCGCGGCGTGATCGTGCTGCCCCTGCTCATCCCCCCCATCGTCGCGGGCCTCATGTGGAAGACGATGATGCAGCCGAGCGCCGGTGTGCTCAACTATCTGCTCGGCCTCGTCGGCCTCCCGGGCGGCAGCTGGCTGACCGACCCGGGAACCTCACTGCTGTCGATCGTGCTGATCGACACCTGGGCGTTCACCTCGTTCAGCGCGCTGATCCTGCTCGCGGGCCTGCAGTCGTTGCCGCCGTCGCTGCGCGAGGCCGCGATGATGGACGGCGCCGGCGGCTGGGGCACGTTCCGGCACATCAGCCTGCCGTGGCTGGCGCCGTACCTTGTGCTTGTCGCGCTATTCCGCGTCGCGGACTCCCTGAAGCAGTTCGACCTCATCTGGCCCGTCACGCGAGGCGGCCCGCTCAACTCGACCCGGCTGCTGCACGTTCAGGGCTACGAGGAGGCCTTCCGGTTTTCCAACCCAGCGATGGCGATGGCGATCATCGTCGTCCTGTGGCTCATCGTCTACATCGCCAGCTTCCTGCTGTTGAAGCTCTGGCGCCGATCCGTGAACGCGGTGGAGTGAGCATGCCCACGATCCTCAAGCGGACGGGCTACGCAATCGCGTTCACCGTCCTGCTCGTCTACATCCTGTTCCCCATCGTGTGGATCCTGCTGATGTCCTTCAAGAGCTACGACGACGTCATCGCGTTCCCGCCGACCTTCATCTTCGAGCCCACGCTCGACAACTACACCGAAGTGCTCTTCGGAGCGGGCGAGGGCGGCGCGGGCGAGTTCCGCGGGTACTTGATGAACTCGATCGTCGTCTCGTGCGGGGCGGTGCTGCTGTCGCTGTTTGTCGGCGTGCCGGCCGCCTATGCTCTCAGCCGCAACCGCGTGCCCGGCAGCGACAACCTCGCTTTCACCTTCCTGTCGCTTCGCTTCGCGCCGGAGCTCGCCGTGATCGTGCCGCTCTATGGCATCTTCCAGCAGCTGCGTCTGTACGACTCCTACATCGGGCTGGTCCTCTCGCACCAACTCATCACCATCCCGCTCGTGATCTGGATCGTGCGCACGTTCCTAGCGGATGTCCCGCTCGAGATCGAAGAGGCGGCGCAGCTGGACGGCTGCGGACCGTGGCGCACGCTCACGACCGTCGTCGTGCCGATCATCAAGCCCGGCATCGCGAGCGCCGCGATCATCGCCTTCGTCTTCAGCTGGAACAACCTGCTGATGGGCCTCGTGCTCTCCGGGCCGATGACGCGGCCCGTCACAGTCGGCATCCTGCAGGCGATCGGATTCGACCAGGTGCGGTGGGGCTGGATGGCGGCGGCTGCAATGATCGCGGCGGTGCCGGGCATGATCATCGCGGTGTACCTCCAGCGCTACCTCGTGGCTGGGCTGACGATGGGTGTGGGCAAGTGAGCCCAAGAGAGAGGAGCAGTCGATGAGCGACGAGCTGCGAGTGCTGCAGTCGGGCGTGGCCACCTTCTTCGGCCGGCCCATGCGCGACGCGGGGGATCTGAGCGGGTTCCGCGCCGCACTGACCGGCATCCCTTGGGACGAGGGCAACGCGGGACGCAACGGAGCGAACATGGGTCCGCGCGCCGTGCGGGATGCCTCGAGCTGGTTCCTCGGCTACGACGCGCAGCGCGGCTTCGACCTCTGGGAGGAACTCCCCAGCGCCGATGTCGGTGACGTGCCGGTCATGCCGCCGAACGCCGAGCAGACCATGGCGCTCATCCAGGAGCGCATCTCGACGATCTGCGGCCAGGGCGTCGTCCCGCTCTCGATCGGCGGCAACCACTCGCTCGCGATCGGCGCCGCGCGCGGGGCCGCGAAGCACGTTCCGCGCATGGGGTACCTCAGCATCGATGCGCACCTCGACACCGCCTACGACTGGGCCGGTGAGACCTTGACGAGCGGCTGCCCGACCATGCGTGCCGCTGAGATCGAGAACGTGGATCCGTCGAACGTCGTCGTGTTCGGCATCCATGGCTGGCTCAACCCGAAAGACCAGGTGGATGCGGCGACCGAGAAGGGCATCCGCTGGTACGGCATGACCGAGATCGAGGAGCTCGGGGTGCAGCGCGCCATCGATCAGGCGATCGAGCGTGCGCTCGACGGTGTGGACGGGCTGTATGTGAGCGTGGATCTCGACGCCGTGGACGCATCCGCGATGCCGGGCACCGGCACGCCTGAGCCGGGCGGCTTCCTGCCGCGGGAGATCTTCGCGATCGCTCGCGCGCTCGGGCGGGCGAAGCCGATCGCGATGGACCTCGTGGAGATCGCGCCGGTCTATGACCTCTCTGGCATAAGCCAGCGGCTCGCGTGCGGCGTCGCGATGGAGATGCTGTCGGGGCTGGCAGGGAAGTGAGGCAGGGGGATGCCCCCGCCATCGTCGTGATTGGCGATGCGGCGCTCGACCGAACGATCGAGATCGACCCGGCGTCGGCGGCAGACGAGAAGCGGACCGTCACGAACAGTCGTGTCGAGCTCGGTGGCACGGGCGCGAACATCGCAACGCAGGCGCGTCGCCTCGGCGCTGCGGTCGAGCTGGCCAGCACGGTCGGCGACGACGACGAGGGATCGATCATCGTGCAGCACCTGCGCGCGGCGGGCGTAGGTGTCCGCCTCGTGCGCTCGCTGCCTGGCGCGTCGACGCGGGCGACGATCGTGCTGGATGATCCGCGGCGGGTGTACGTCGAGCCCGGTGTGGCGGGCGCGGTCGACGTCGGGCCTGCGGATCTCGGGCAGGCCGACCTGATCGTCGTGAGCTATGCGCCGGCACTCGTGCCGCGGTTGGTGGCTGCGGGCCTCGGTGATCGCCTCATGGTCGGGGTGGAGCACTGGATGGTCGGCGACGTCGCGCTCCGCGCGGCACTGCTTCACGTGCGGTGGATCGTGACGAACGCTGAAGGGCGTCGGGCTCTGCAGGCAGCAGGAGACCTGCCGCGTATTCGCGCGACCGTCGTCGCGACGGACGGCGCCCGACTGGTCCGTGCCTTCAGCGGCGGAGAGGAGGTCGCGGCGGTCGAGCCGCCGCGCGTCGTGGCCGTGGATCCGACGGGCGCGGGAGACGCGTTCGCCGGCACGCTCGCCCACGCGCTCGCGGCCCGCACCCCCCTGCACCTCGCGCTCCGCCGGGCGTCCACCGCAGGGGCGCTGGCGACGACGCGGATCGGCGCTCAGGCAGGCCAAGCCGAGGCGGCGGCGCTGCCGAGCGCGTGACGCCGACGTCGCGCAGCCGTCAGCGCCGAGTGTCGGCGAGCGGCAACTGCGGCGCGAACTGGTAGCGCTCCTGCCGGATTCGCGCGTGCAGCCACGCGTCGACCGAGCGCACGCCCTCCATCGAGCGCAGCGTGTCGAGCAGCTCGTGGAAGTCGTCGAAGGATGAGAACGGCACGGTCGCGACGAGGTCGAAGCGGCCGTAGGTGCGGGCGAAGAACTCGAGCCCCGGTCGGGCGCCGATCAGCTCGATCGCCCGGTCGCCAGCGTCGTGCAGGGTGATGCCGAGCCCGAACAGGAAGTTGCGCGTCGAGTCGGATCGCTGCCGGACGGCGCCGATGCGCATGATCCCCTGGTCGAGCATCCGCTGCACGCGGCCGCGCGCGCCGTTGATCGACAGGCCGCTCGCGGCCGCGAGCTCGGCGTAGCCGATCCGCCCGTCGCGCTGCAGCTGCGCGACCAGCGCGAGGTCGGCGTCGTCGAGGTGCTGCTCGGTGTCGGGCTCCGCGCCGAGGAAGAAGCTGTTGAGCACGTGCTGGTAGACGGTCAGCTGCATGTCCGTCACGCCCTCCGCGCCGCGCAGGGTGCGCATGGCCGCCTGCAGCTCGAGCTTGTCGCGCGTGTGCACCTCGGCGGCGACCTCGAACGGGCCGACCGTCTCGGAGATGAAGACGGGGGAGTCGAGCTGCGCCATGCGCTCGAGCAGCGGCCCTGTCGGGCCGGCGACGCGGAACGACAGGTGGGCGAGGGAGTGCAGGCCCAGCACGCGCGGGTGGACGGCCGCGAGGATGCGCAGCCCGCCCGACTCGAGCATGGGGCTGACACGCGCGCTGACCGCTGCGCGCGTCGTGCCCAGCTGCCGCGCGATCTCGCTGAACGACAGGCGACCGTCGCGCCGCAGCAGCTGCACTGCCGCCTCGGTGAGCTCGTCCATGGAGTCCAGCCTATGGGGCACGACCTGAATGCTCCTACAGGTTTTCCGTTTCACGGATGTTTCAGCGCAGTCAGGCACGCTGGTCGCGGTCCATACGTGTCAGATTTGACCTCCTAGCGGGCTGGAACCGCAAAGTTGTTTGACAGCCCGCCCGTTTGGCGTCACCATGGGGCAACGGCAGCCGTAGCGGGTGCCCCTTCCCGATGGAGAGAAGCATGAACAATCGACTCGGCGCCCTTGCCGCAGCCGCAGCCGCGGTCGTCCTGCTCGCGGGCTGCTCCGCGGGCTCGCCCAGCCCGTCGGCTCCCGCCGCCGGCGACGCATCCAGCACCGCCCCCGAGGGCCTCGTCAGCGAGGGCAAGCTCTCGGCGTGCATCGACCCCGAGTACCCGCCGCTCGAGTACTACGAGAACGGCAGCGACGGCAAGATCGTCGGCTTCGACGCCGACGCCATCACCGCCCTCGCCGAGCACTGGGGCGTCGAGGCCAACTTCGTCGTGACGAGCTTCGACGGGCTCATGCCGGGCCTGCAGTCGAGCACGTGCGACATGATCTTCGGCGGCCTGTACATGAGCGAGGAGCGCCTCGCGATCGCCGACGCAGCCCCCGTCATGAACGCCGGTCCGGCGATTCTCACGACCCCCGAGAACGTCGACTCGATCAGCGAGCAGACCGACCTCTGCGGCCTCACCGTGGCCGCGCAGGCAGCCAGCTCGAACGAGGCGAGCCTCCAGGCGCTCAACGAGGGCGACTGCTCCGACAACCCGATGACGATCCAGAGCTACCCGAAGACGGCCGAGACCGTGCTCGCGGTCATCAACGGCCTCGCCGACGCGCTGATCGAGACGAACGTCGCAGCCGCCTACATGGAGACGCAGAACGAGGGCCGCCTCGCGGTCGCCGCCGACGTCTTCCCGACCGACACGACCTTCGGCGTCTTCACCCGCAAGGGCGACCCGCTGAGCCCGGCGGTCGCCGAGGGCCTGCGCGCGCTCCACGACGACGGCACCCTCGCCGGGATCGCCGAGGAGTACAACCTCGACGCGACCATCGTCGACGTCTACTGAGCCCGACCGTCCGACCCCTCCACCAGTGAGCGTGCCCGGCGGCTGAGCCGCCGGGCACGCGAGAGGAGCCCTTCGTGGGATTCGACTTCCAGATCTTCATCGGGCAGCTGTTCAGCCCGGTCTACCTGCAGGGCGCGATGCTGTCGCTCGGCGTCGCGGTCGTGTCGCTCATCATCGCGACCGTCATCGGCTTCATCGTCGCGATGGGCCGCGGCTCGAAGAACCGCGTCGCGCAGTGGCTCGCGCTGACCTACACCTGGTTCTTCCGCGCGATCCCGGCGCTGCTCGTGCTCCTCATCATGTGGAACGCGGTGCCGCAGCTCATCCCGGGCCTGCGTGAGTGGGGCTACAACCCCTTCATCGCCGCATCCGTGGGGCTCGGCCTCGTCGAGGCGGCGTTCATGGCTGAGATCATCCGCTCGGCGCTGTCGTCGGTCGACGAGGGCCAAGGCCTCGCCGGCCGCGCCCTGGGCATGAAGCCCGGCACCGTGATGTCGAAGATCCTCGTGCCCCAGGCCATCCGCATCGCCCTGCCGCCGACGACCAACGAGTTCATCGGCCTGATCAAGTACTCGTCGCTCGCCTCGGTCATCTCGCTCCGCGAGCTGCTCACCACCGCGCAGGTGGGCGTCAACATCACCTTCCGCTACGCCGAGTACTACACCGTGGCGATCATCTACTACCTCGTGATCGTGAGCATCATCACGGTCATCCAGATGCAGATCGAGAAGCGCTTCCACTGGGCCTCCTCGCTGCCCACGAAGAAGCGCCGCGCACTCAAGCTGGTGGGAGCCGCACGATGAACGAGCAGACCAAGCCCGACTTCACGCCGACCGGTGCGCTGGTGACGGATGTCCCCACCCTCGAGGTGCGGAACCTCCACAAGGCGTACCACGGCAACGAGGTGCTCAAGGGCGTCGAGTTCAAGGTGCGGCAGGGCCAGGTGAAGGCCGTGCTCGGCCCGTCGGGCTCGGGCAAGTCGACGATGCTGCGCCTGATGGCGCTGCTCGAGCCCGCCGACAAGGGCGAGATCCTGCTCGAGGGCGACCGCATCGGTGTCACGGCGAGCGGCCGCGCGCTGCCCGAGGCGCAGCTCGCCGTGCAGCGCCGCGAGGTGGGCATGGTCTTCCAGAAGTTCAACCTCTTCCCGCACCTCACCGCCGTCAAGAACGTCGCGCTCGCGCTCACTGCCGTGCAGAAGGTCGGCCGCGCCGATGCGCTCGAGCGGGCGCACGCCATGCTCGATCGCGTCGGCCTCTCCGACCGCGCGGACCACCACCCGTCCCAGCTTTCGGGCGGGCAGCAGCAGCGCGTCGCGATCGCCCGTGCGCTCGTGCTCAACCCCAAGGTGATGCTCTTCGACGAGCCCACCAGCGCGCTCGACCCGGAGCTCGTCGGCGAGGTGCTCGAGGTGATGGAGCAGCTCGCGCGCGACGGCATGACGATGATCGTCGTCACGCACGAGGTGCGCTTCGCGCGCCGCGCGGCCGACGAGGTGACCCTCTTCGACGGCGGCGTGATCGTCGAGCAGGCACCGCCGGACCAGTTCTTCGACAACCCGCAGCACGAGCGCACGAAGAAGTTCCTGAGCCATGTCCACTGACCTCCACGCCGGGGCAGGCTCCGCAGCCGGCCGCGTCGTGGCGGTCTGCCGCGACCTCGACGAGCTCGACATCGAGGCGGGCGTGCGGATGCTCGAGGCGGCCGGGTGCCGCGTCGTGCGGCTGAGCGCCGACGACGCCGACACGATCGCCCGCGAGGCCGCCGAGGCGGAGGCGCTGCTGATCGGCTATGGCCGGGTCGATGCCGACCTGCTCGACCGGCTGCCGCGGCTCGGCGTCATCGCGACGGCCTCGATGGGCTTCGACATGGTCGACGTCGACGCGGCGACGGCTCGCGGCATCTGGATCGCGAACGTGCTGGGTGCGGCGACCGAGGAGGTCGCGACGCACGCGCTCGGCCTCGCGCTCGCAAGCACCCGCGGCATCGTCGCGCACGCGACCGCCGTCCGCGCCGGCGGCTGGGACCTTGGAGCGGCGCCGACGCCGCGGCGTCTCAGCCAGCAGACGCTCGGCCTCGTCGGCCTCGGCCGCATCGGACTCACGCTCGCCGAGCGCGCATCCGCCACCTTCGGCCGCGTCGTCGGTTACGACCCGTACGCCCCAGAGACCCCCGGCATCGAGCGGATGAGCGCCGACGAGGTGCTCGCCGCCGCCGACGTGCTCTCGCTGCACCTGCCGCTCACCGACGAGACGGCCGGCTACCTGAACGCCGAGCGCATCGCGCGCATGCCGCGCGGTGCGACCGTCGTCAACGTCAGCCGCGGCGGCCTCATCGACGCCGCGGCGCTCGTCGACGCGCTCGATTCCGGCCACCTCGCCGGCGCCGCGCTCGACGTGCTCGAGACCGAGCCGCCGGGCCCCGACGACCCGCTGGTGACGCATCCGAAGGTCATCGTCACCCCGCACTCGGCGTTCCTTTCGGATGCGTCGATGGCGGACTACGTTCGGCTCCAGGCCGAGAACGCGCTCGCCTGGCTCGCCACCGGCCGCCCCGCCACCCCCGTGAACTCACCGAAGCACGCAAGCCCGATCAACGCCCAGACCCACACAAGATCGAGGAAGACCGCCGATGCGCACGCTGCCACCGCTTGAGGCTCGCAACGAGCACCCGCTGCTCATCACCGCCCAGCGCATCCGCACGATGTCGACCGACCAGACCGGCGACGACACCGGCAATGGCGCCGCTGCCGTCGCCACCTCGATGCTCGTCGTCGACGGCCGCATCGCCGCGATCGGCGGCACGGCCGAGGTCGAGCGCGCCGCCCTCGAGCACCAGCACGTCGAGCGCATCGACCTGGGCGACGCGACCGTGGTGCCCGGCTTCGTCGACGCGCACGCGCATCCGCTCATGCTCGGCCAGCTGAACACGTGGGTGGACTGCGGTCCCGCCGCCGCGACCGACATCCCCGGCATCGTCGCGCTGCTGCGCGCCGCCGCCGAGCGGCTGCCCGCCGGTGCGCCCGTGCGCGGCTACGGCTACGAGCAGCGCAACCTCGCCGAGCTGCGGCACCCGACGCGCTTCGAGCTCGACGAGGTGGCGACCGACCGCGAGGTCTACCTCATGAACGCGTCCGGCCACGGCGGGGTCGTCAACTCCTGGACGCTCGAGCGCAACGGCGTCACCCGCGACACTCCGAACCCCGAGGGCGGCGAGTTCTTCCGCGATGCCGACGGCGAGCTCACCGGCGAGCTCTCCGATGCCGCGTGCAACGTGCTCACCGGGCTCCACGGCGTGAAGATCGGCCACCACGGCCCCAACTTCCACCTCGGCGACGAGCCGGCAGAGCTCGTGCGGCAGCTCGAGAGCGCGCAGGCGCAGTTCCACGCCGGCGGCGTCACCGCGATCGGCGACGCGCAGGTCACCAAGCGCGAGCTCGACACCTACCTGCGGCTCGCCGAGACCGGCGGCCTCACGATGCGCGTCTCGGCCTACCTGCTCTCGCACCTGCTCGACGCGGCGCTCGAGCTGGGCCTGCACGGCCCGCTCGGCGATCAGCGGCTCTCCATCCAGGGCATCAAGCTCTACGCCGACGGCACGCTCGGCGGCGAGACGGCCTGGTTCCCGCAGGGCTACCTCGATGACCCCTGCCGCACCGGGCAGCTGTACCACCAGCCCGAGGAGTACCGCTCGCTCGTCTCCCGCGCGCACGCGGTCGGCCTGCAGACGGCCACGCACTCGCAATCGCCCGACGCGATCGAGATGGTGCTCAGCGGTCTCGAGGCGGCGCTCGCGGAGCGCCCCGACGCCGACGCGCGCCACCGCATCGAGCACTGCGGCCTGCCCACCGCCGGGCAGATCGAGCGCATGGCGGTCGCCGGGATCATCCCCGTCAACCAGCCGCAGCACCACTTCAACTGGGGCGAGGGCGTCACGCGCGCCATCGGCACGCCAGGGGAGCGGTTCAACCCGCTCGGCGAGTTCGAGCGGGCGGGTCTGCCGCTCGTGATCTCGTCGGATGCGCCGGTCGCCGACCCGAAGCCGCTCGAGGCGGTGCAGGCGGCCGCGTCGCGCATCACGCGGCGCGGCGTGCAGCTGGGCGGCGACGAGCTCGCGATCGACGTCGAGCTGGCGCTCCGCGCGCACACGATCAACGCCGCCCGCGCGCTCGGCCGCGAGCGCGACCTCGGCTCGCTCGAGGTCGGCAAGGCCGCCGACTTCGCCGTGCTCGCCGCCGACCCGGTCGAGACGCCGGTCGGCGAGATCGCCGACATCGACGTGGTCGCAACCTGGGTCGGCGGGGTCGAGGCGCACCGCGCCGCAGCATCCGCATCCGCCGCATCGGGCGGCGCATCGGCCGAGGCATCCGCGCTCGACGCAGCGCCGCAGAACCCGGAGACGGCACGATGACCGAGCACCGCAGGAACGCCGGCTGGGCCGTCCTGCAGACCATCGCCGGCTACGGCGTCGACACCGTCTTCGGCATCCCCGGCACCCACAACCTCGAGCTGTACCGGCACCTGCCCGCGCTCGGCATCCGGGCCGTCACCACCCGGCACGAGCAGGGCGCGGGCTACGCGGCGGATGCGTGGGCGCAGCGCCGCTCGGCGCGCGGGCCCGTCCTCCCCGGCGTCGTCATCACCACGAGCGGCCCTGGCCTGCTCAACGCGCTCTCGGCCGGCGGCACCGCCTTCGCCGAGTCGCGGCCCATGATCGTGCTCTCGCCGGGCGTCGCCATCGGCGACGAGTTCGCCGACCGCGGCGCGCTGCACGAGACGAAGGACCAGTCGGCGGCCGCCGCGGCGATCCTGCTCTGGAGCCGACGCGTGCGCTCGGCCGAGGAGGCCGTCGAGGCGGTGCACGACGCGTTCGCGCTCTTCCGCGCTGGCCGGCCCCGCCCGGTGCACATCGAGGTGCCGCTCGACGTGCTCGAGGCCGAGACCGACATCGACGACGCGCTGCTGGCGCCTCGCGAGATCGCCGAGGCCGCGGCGCTCGACGAGGCTGCGCTCGACGCTGCTGCGGCCGCGCTCGAGGGCGCGACGCATCCGGTGATCATCGCCGGCGGGGGAGCGGTGCGCGCGTCGGCGGCGCTCACCGCGCTGGCCGAGCGGCTCGGTGCCGTCGTGCTCACGACGCTCAACGGCAAGGGCGCCGTGCCCGAGTCCCACCCGCTGTCGCTCGGCAGCGAGCTGCGGCTCGCGCCGGCCGCCGAGGTCGTGAACGCGGCGGATGCGCTGCTCGTCGTCGGCTCGAAGCTCGGCGAGGCGGAGCTCTGGGGCAACGAGCTGACGCCCGCAGGTGCCGTCATCCGCGTCGACATCGACGCGGCGCAGCTCGACAAGAACCTCGCGTCGACGATCCGGCTGCAGGGCGATGCCCGCACGGTGATCAAGGCACTCGCCTCCCGCGTCCACCGCGAGCCGGCCGACCCGCAGGGCCTCGACGACGTGCGCGCCTCGCTCGTCGACGCGGCCCGCGCGTTCGCCCCGCGCGAGATGGCGGCGGCCGAGGCGATCGCGGCGGGCATCCCCGGTGCCGCGGTCGTCACGGGCGACTCGTCGCAGATCACCTACTACGGCATGACGAGCGCCGTGCGGCAGAACGCGCCCGCCTCGATGCCGTACATGCCCGCCTACGCGACGCTCGGCTACGGCCTGCCCGCCGCGATCGGCGCGAAGATCGCGACGCCCGCGTCGCCCGTGCTCGTCGTGACGGGCGACGGCGCGCTGATGTTCAGCGTGCAGGAGCTCGCGACCGCGGTCGAGCAGCGCCTCGACATGGCCGTGGTCGTCGTCGACAACGGCGGCTACGGCGAGATCGAGCAGAACGAGGCCGACCGCGGCATCGACCCCATCGGGGTGCGCCTGCACCAGCCGGACTGGCCCGCGCTGGCGCGCGCGTTCGGGGCGTCCGGCACGAGCGTGGCCGACGCATCCGCCGTACCCGGCGCGGTCGCGGCCGCGGTCGCCGAACCGGGCGTCAGCCTCCTCCACATCCCCCTGAGCATCTTCGGAGCATGATCATGACCGACACGACGACCCAGCAGGCATCCGCCGAGCTCTCGGAGGCGGCGAAGGCCACCGCCCGTGCCTGGATCGACCAGCACATGGCCCAGCTCTCCGCCTGGCACAGCGAGATCTTCGGCTACGGCGAGCCCGCCTGGCGCGAGTACCGCTCGGTCGCCTGGTACGTCGCGAAGCTGCGCGAGCACGGCTTCGAGGTGGAGGAGGGGTCCGCCGGCATGCCGACCGCGTTCTCGGCCACCTGGTCGAACGGCGATGGCCCGGCTTTGCTGACGTACGCCGAGTACGACGCCGTGCCTGGCAACTCGCAGGCGCCCGTCACGCACCAGCAGCCGCGGGACGGCTCCAGCCGCTTCGCCGGCGGCCACACCGACCCGCACTCGGCGCTCGGCATCTCGACGCTCGCCGGTGTGCTCGCCACGAAGCACGCGATGGAGCAGCACGGCATCGCCGGCACCCTGCGCTACACGGGCGAGCCGGCCGAGAAGATGCACGGCTCGAAGGTCGTGCACGGGCTGCGCGGCTACTACGACGGCGTCGACGCGATCGTCTCGTTCCACCCCTTCTACATGCTGCCGCTCTGCAACACGGCGCGGTGGGACACGCAGTGCGGCGCCTACTACTCGAAGGTCTACACGTTCCTCTGCGAGGAGCCGGAGACCTGGCAGCTCGGGCACGGCGACTCGCCCATCCCCGCCTCGCACTCGGCCGCGCGGGCGCCCGGCGCGAACCTCGCGCTGACCCAGATGTACTCCGCGTCGCGGGCGATGCAGGATGCGATCCTTCCCGCCTCGGGCGGCTGGTCGCTGACCGACGCGATCCTCACCGACGGGCAGGCGACCGCCGACAACCTGCCGGCGCGCTCGGCCCGCATCCAGTTCTCGTGGCGCACGCCCGACATCGCGATGGCCGAGCACATCCTCGCCGCGCTCGATCGCAACGCTGCGGCCGTCGCGACGATGGCGCACTGCACCGTGGAGGAGACCTGGGTGGCGCGCTCGCGGCCTGGCCGCACGAACCACGTGCTCTCGACCGCGCTGTTCGAGGAGCTGTCGGCCGTCGGCGCGCCGTCATACGGGGCGGATGCGGTGCAGGTCGCGCAGGAGATCCAGCGGAGCATCGGCATCAAGCCGATGGAGCGACCGTTCCTCGACGAGTGCGAGCAGCTCATCACCCCGCAGGACGCCGAGGCGAAGCTGCGCGAGATGATGCCTGCGTGGCAGCGCAACTGGACGAGCGACGACTACGTCGAGATGACGCACTACGCCCCGACGGTCCGCTTCTACGTCTCGCGCCCGGCCCTGAAGCCGGATGCGTCGACCCCGTACCCGGCGTGGACGATGAACGCGATGGGCGGCATCCCCGCAACGATCGACCCCACGATCTCCACGGCAGGCAAGACGATCGCAGCCACTTTCCTCCGCCTCCTCACCTCGTCTGACGAGCTCGCGGCGGCGAAGGCGGAGTTCGACGAGCGTGTCGCGGCCGACCCGATGCCCCCCTTGCTCCCCGCCGACTTCAAAGCCCCCGTCGACCTCCCCTGGCCGGAGTACTCCTAGAGAGCGGAAGAGGGGGCGGTGCCGAGGACGCCCCCCTTCCCAATCTCCGTTGGTCGAGTAGCAGGCGGCGCAGCCGCCCGCGTATCGAGACCGAAGACCTCGACTTAGGCAAAGGAGCCCCCGGTGCAGCACCCCCACCCTTACCTGACAACCCGCTCCCACGGCTTCCTCCCCTCCCCGGTCCGCGACGTCTGGGAGGCCTCGATGCAACCCGGCGTCATCTCCTTGGCAGGCGGAAACCCCGACCTCTCCCTCGCCCCGCTCGACTGGCTCGCCGACGCCTCGTCCCGCCTGATCCGCGACCGCGGCCACGAGGTCCTCCAGTACAGCTCCGGCACGGGCACCACCGAGCTGCGCGAGTCGATCGTCGAGCTCATGGCCGCCGAGCACATCCATGCCGACGTCGCCGGCATCCAGGTCACCGCCGGCTCCCAGATGGCGCTCGACGTCGTCACGAAGCTGCTCTGCGAGCAGGGCGACACAATCCTCGTCGAGGACCCGACCTACGTCGGCGCGCTGGGCATCTTCGGCGGCGCGGGCCTGCGCGTGGAGCACGTGCCGATGGACGCCGACGGCCTGGTTCCCGAGGCGCTGCGCGAGCGCATCCGCCACCTGGCCGCCCAGGGCCGCCGCCCGCGCATGCTCTACACGATCCCGAACTTTCAGAACCCGCGCGGCGTGACGCTCGCGGAGTCGCGGCGCCCCGAGATCGTCGAGATCTGCCGCGCGGCCGGCATCCCGATCGTCGAGGACAACCCCTACGGCATGCTCGCGTTCGAGCCGCGCCAGCTGACGTCGCTGCACGAGCTCGACCCCGAAAACGTCGTCTACCTCGGCTCGTTCTCAAAGGTGCTCGCGCCCGGGCTACGGGTCGGCTGGGCAACGGCGCCCGAGTGGATGCGCCGCCCGCTGCAGCTCGCCTCGGAGTCGACGGTGATCTGCGCTTCGCCGCTGAGCCAGGCGCTCGCGGCCGACTACATCGCGCACCACGACTTCCGCAGCATCATCAGCCGTGCCACAGCCGTCTACGCGAAGCGCGCCGCAGCGCTCATCGGCGCCCTCGAGGGCCGGCTGCCTGAGGGGTCGACCCTGACGCACCCGCAGGGAGGCTTCTTCTCTTGGGTGACGCTGCCCGAGGGCTGGACGACCGCCGAGCTGCTGGATGCGGCCATCTACGAGAAGGTCGTCTTCGTGCCGGGCGCCTCGTTCTGCGCCCCCGGTGAAGGGCAGCGCGAGCTGCGCTTGGCGTTCTCGTTCGAGTCGCCCGACAGGCTCACAGAGGGCGCGCGCCGCCTTGGCCTCGCCTTCGAGCGGACGGCGGCTTCCATCGCCGCCTGACCCGCGTTCCCTGGGCCGACGGCTCGATACGGTGGCATCTCAACACTCGAGGAGGATCCGTGCCGCATCTCGCGAACGGCAAGTACGTCTCGCAGGCCGACGCCATCCGTCAGTGGGCGCCTGCTGCCCGCGAGGTGCTCATCGAGTCCGCGCGCAAGTACGGCGGCTGGATCACATGCCAGCAGCTCAGCGATCGCATCCAGGCGAGCACCGGCATCACCACGGATCAAATCGTGGCTCACTGGATCGGCCGCGTGCTCGGCGCGGTGGCGGCGGGTTCGGAGCAACGCGGCGAACCTCGGCTCACGTCGGTGTGCGTCACGCCCGACCGTCTCATCGGCGAGGGCTATCCCGGCGTGCCGGCCGGCACCGACGCCCGCACGAGAGAGCGGGTTGCCGCGGAGGACCGCCTTGAGTGCTACCGCTTCTTCGGTGCGACGATGCCGACTGACGGCGGCACTCCGACGGTGCTCGCGCCAGCGTCCGCTCGTCCCGACCGGCCGGCCCGCAGCCGCGTGGCACCCGCCCCTGCCGCGCCTGCCGCGGCAATGCGCGAGAGGACCTGCCCGCACTGCTTCATGGTCGTGCCCGTCGCGACGACTTGCCGAGACTGCGGCGGCACGCTCGCGGCCTGAAATTGACGGCAGAGTAACTCTGCCGATGCTTCGCGGCACGCCCGGGATCGACCGAGGGGCGGATGCCTCCGGCAGATGTCTTCGGCGTCGTAGGCGACGCAGGATACGATCCTGCGGCGTTGAGCGTCATCGACGGCCAGGCGACGGCCGACAACCGTCCCGGCCGGGTCGGCGCATGACGTTCCAGTGGTGCACACCCGATCGCGGTCGCTTCTGAGCCGGCTGGAGTATTTGGAAGAACTTTCTCGCCCGAGGGACTATGGCCGCGGCCGGCGCATTCAAAGAGACCAGCAGCCGCGACTTCTCGCCGACGCCGCCGTCGACGATGGCGTCAGCATCGGCTACTCGAAGCGCTTGAAGCGTAGCCGGGCGGACTCGCCGGACCCTGCGGTGGTCCTGCATGTCGGCCCGGACCGCCACAATAGGGATGGATGAGTCCTGCAGTAGGCGATTTCTCGAAGTCGAAGGCAGGCGCCGTGGTTGAGATCGTTCGTGAGTAGGAGACTGTGTTGAGCAGGATTGTGGACAACGGCGCAGTGACGCTGTCGGCAGCGCTCAATGAGGTGCTTCCGCACGCCGTTGCCTTTGACGCCTGCGTTGGCTATTTCAACCTGCGCGGCTGGAGGCTTCTTCGCAATGCTATTGGTGCGATGCAACCGAGCGAAGCGAGTCGCCCTCCCGTTCGTCTGCTCGTCGGCATGGCAATGTCGGCTGATGATGCACTTCGCCAGATGCTCGAAGGTGGCGTGCAGACAGTCGATCGTCCCACGGCTGTCAGGCGTGCTGAGCAAGCGGTACTCGGATTCGCCCAACAGCTGGTCTGGGGCGCGCCGACGAAAGCCGACGAGACGGGCCTGCGGCAGCTTCGGAAGGACCTGGAAGATGGACTCGTGCGGGTGAAGTTCGCCGCTCGTGAGCCGCTTCACGCCAAGCTCTATGTCGCCCACCTTCCCTCAGGTCCCACCGGCTTCACGCAAGCAGTAGTCGGGTCATCCAACTTCACTTCGGCTGGCATGAGTAAGCAAGGCGAGCTCAGCCTGGAGGAGACGGACCAGCAGCTCACGACTGAACTCGCAGGCTGGTTCGAAGACCGTTGGGGTGACACTTTCGCGATCGACGTCACCGACGATCTGGTCGACGTCCTTGCCAGTTCTTGGATCCGGGACGAACAGCCGAGTCCCTATCACGTTTACCTCCGCCTGGCGTACGAACTGTCCCGGGACGCGCGGGCAGGGCTG
Organism: Agrococcus sp. DT81.2; assembly: GCF_049844935.1. NCBI lineage: Bacteria > Bacillati > Actinomycetota > Actinomycetes > Micrococcales > Microbacteriaceae > Agrococcus > Agrococcus sp. DT81.2. The sequence continues at coordinate 588,753 of NZ_JBNCLZ010000002.1, forward strand.
ACTCTCGATATCCCGAACGAGGTACGACGGGTTCTCCTGCCTCATCAAGAGAGCGCGGTCCGCGTGGCCACCCGGCTGCTTGAGCGGAAAGGGATCGCGATCATCGGTGACGTCGTGGGTCTTGGAAAAACGCTCACTGGTACGGCGATCGCTGCAACGGTGGGCGAGAGCGTGCTTGTCATCGCCCCGAAAAACCTCACCAGGATGTGGCAGGAGCATCTGGAGCGATTCCACATTCCCGGTCGCGTCATCAGCCTCAGCACGGTGCGGCGCGATCTGCCGGACCTCAGGAGATTTCGTCTTGTACTAATCGACGAGTCGCACAACCTCCGCAACCGTCAGCGGAAAGCTTGGAACGCGATTCGTACGTACATTGACGACAACGACTGCAAGGTCGTGCTGCTCACGGCCACCATGTTCAACGCGCGCCACCGCGACATCGGCGGACAACTTGGCCTGAAACTCCAGCCCGACGAGCCGCTGGGCGTTCGCCCTGAACGACTGATCTCGGAGGTCGGTGCCGTCGAGGTTGCACGAAAGACCGGAGGTCGTCTTGACACGCTCTCGGCATTTGACCGGTCTGAGCACAATGAGGACTGGCAGCGGCTCTTGAGTGAGTTCCTCGTCCGACGCACACGCAAGTTCCTTGAAACGACGTACGGCACTACCAATCCCGAGTCCGGAGAAACGACGCTCGCTTTTCCCGATGGCGCCGAATTTCGGTTTCCAAAGCGCATTCCGGAGCCACTGCGGTATTCGGGTGGTCCGAGCGACCCCAACGATCGACTCGCGACTGTTGAGACGTTCCAGGCCGTCGCGGGACTCACATACGCCCGGTATCAGCTCGGCTTGTACCTCAGCGAGGACGTCATCGCTGCGAACGAAGAAGAAGCCGAGCTAATTGACGATCTCCGAACCGCCATCTCGGCTGCTGCGGGTTTCATCCGCACTACCGCGCTCAAACGGCTCTCGTCCTCCGCCCACGCTTTCCTCCTCACGATCAAGCGCATGATCGCCCGAAACGCAGTGCTGACATACGCAGTCTCGCAGGGCCGACCGGTTCCGCTTGGAAACCTTTCAGATCAGTACTTTGCACTTGAAGAACACGACGGTGACCTCGACGAGCCCGACGGGGTGAACGACCATGCGTCGCGCTTGTGGGGCGTCGGCTGGACAAGCGAGCAGTGGCTCGACTACGCGGAGGGTGCATACGAGCAGGTGGAGCAGAAGCGACCCAAGGCCATCCGCTGGGCACGGTCGCTTCTCTTCGATTCTGAGCGATTGCTCGAGGACTTGCAGCGGGACTCCACCGTTCTGCAGGAACTGCTGGACACGTTTGGAGTGTGGCGTCCTGAGGACGACTCGAAGCTCGCGGCACTCGGAAAACTCGTCGACGGGCTGCCCACGGGTGAGAAGATTCTTGTTTTCAGCGAGTATAAGGACACGGTCGATTACCTCGCCGAGCACCTCCCGCGATGGACCAATCGCTCTCTCGCCACAGCGAGCGGTCAGTCCAGTGACGCGCTACGAGTCGCTCGGCGATTCGCGCCTCGGGCGAATGAACATCTCGGGGGCTTGCCCGAAGGCGAGACAGAGGTGGACGTCCTGCTGACCACCGACGTGTTGAGTGAAGGCCAGAATCTCCAGGACGCAGCCATCGTCGTAAACTGGGACTTGCCGTGGACGATCATCAAGGTCATCCAGCGTGCTGGGCGCGTCGACCGGGTTGGCCAGAGGTCAAAGTCGATCCGCGTGATGTCGTTCCTGCCTCAGGCCGGCGTGGAAGGCGTCATCCAGCTCCGAGCACGACTGCTCGAGCGCCTGAAGAACTCCGAACAGATCCTTGGGGGTGGTGAGCGGTTCTTTGACGACGACGACTTCACATCGGACCTTGCTGGCCTCTTCGACGGGACTGCACGCCTGAGCGAAGACGAGGGAGAGGTCGACTCGTCGAGCTATGCGTTGGGCATCTGGGAAGGAGCAACCGATCGAGACCGGCGCATCGCCCTCGATTTGCAGAAGGTTGTGTACTCCACCAAGGCAACGGACCACGAAGCGGGCGTGGTGACCCATGGCCTCACGGACGCGGGAACCGACTTGCTCGTCCGTTCAACAGGCGACGAAGTCGTATTCCTCACTCCGATGGAGGCGCTTGCGTTGTGCACCAGCCACCCGACTGAATCACCGGCGAAAGTGCTGCCTGACCACCTTGAGCACGTCGATCGAGCGGCCGGCGCGATGACAGAGCAGGTGAGGCAGAACACAGTCTTGCTTAACCACGGGCTTCGGAAGCGCTTGTACGACTTCCTCGCAAAGCAGAGTGGCAGAATCGACTTGACGGTATTGATGCACGCGCAGATAGCGCAACTCATTGAAGCCATCACGTCGAATCCGCTACGTGAGAGCGCAAAGAGCGAGGTGAATGCGATCTTGCGTTCAGTCCGTGTGCTGGGTTATGACGGCGGACAAATGGAAAGACTGCTGGCGCTCCATGGCGACCACCTCCTCGTTGACGTTCGAGATCTCGGTGCGGACCGAGTGCAGTTGGTGACCTCGATGGGTCTACACCCGACTACCTCTTCGGCTGGGGAAGTGTAATGGGCGAGTTGACTCGCGTACAGGCGGTGCTTCAGTCGTTCGGGAAGGAGGGGCTCCGAGGCGTCTTCGTCAACGAACTAGGTTGGGAAGCTCCGCTAGCTATTGGTGGCACCGTCACGGTCGAAGTTGATAACGACCAGTTCAGCGCATCGGCGATAGCCAGCATGAAAGGCTACGTCATCTACGCCGTCGTTTGTGACCGCCGGCCCTCTCGGGCGGCCATGAGCCGAGTAGACCAGAAGCTCGGGGAACTTGCGCCCGAGCGACTCGAGATCTTCCAGGCACCGGACATGTGGGTGTGGCATTGGCCACGTCGAACGAACGCGGGCACCACCACTTTCGACACGGAGGAGACCCTCCCCCACACGTTGCCTACGTTCCTCGCCCAGCGGCTCGTAGGGCTCGAGTTCAGCATCGCGGAACTCCGGAAGGGCGTCACTCTTGTAGAAGTCCGCGATCGGGTGCATGGCAACTTCGATGTGAGCAAGGTGACGAAGCGCTTCTATGACCGCTTCGCGCATGAGCAGGCCAACCTGGCGAATGCTATCGAAGGACTACCTAAGCGTCTCCAGCTCGAGTATGCAACGACGCTGCTCAACAGGCTGATGTTCCTCTACTTCCTTCAGAAAAAGGAGTTTCTCAACAGTGACCCGAACTATCTCGAGAGCACACTCTACGCGGTTCGTGAGTTTCAGGGAAGCGACCGATACTACACGTTCTATCGAGACGCACTCTTACCGCTCTTTTTTGACAAGCTGAATGACCGCGAAGGGCATATTGCTGACCCGGAGATCAGAAGAATCCTGGGAACGGTGCCATATGTGAACGGTGGAATCTTCGGGCAGAGTCCGATCGAGCTCGCGCACGCGGACACGTTGCTCGTGCCAGACACTGCTTTCGAGGATATTTTCGCCTTCTTCCGTGAGTTCCAGTGGCATCTGGACACTCGACCGACACAGAACTCGACCGAGATCAATCCAGAGGTCATTGGCTACATCTTCGAGCAGTTCATCAACACAGCCTCCTCGGGGAAGAAAGAGAACGGTGCTTACTACACGCCGCATGACGTGACCGCGTATATGGTTGCGCAGGCGCTCGTACCGAGGATCCTCGACGATTTCGAGGACCGCGACAAGTTATTCGAGCTCCTCCGAGTAGATCCAGATCGGTACATCCAGCCTTCCATGCTCAAGGGTTGGAACAGCGAGGCGGGCGAATGGCGTTCGGTTCCCTCGGAGCTTCTTGATGCCTGGGCCTCAGGGCCCGGTGACTGGGGAGTCCTTGATGCGGCCGCGGAGTCCAGTGACCTGCACTTGCCCGCGGAGACCTGGGTCGAGGTGCTGCACAGGCGGGACCGCGTCGACGATCTTCGGAGCAGAGCCCGGGCCGGTGAGATCTCAAGCGTAAACGACCTGGTGACGGACAACCTCAACAGCCAGTTGCTACTGACTGACGCCATAGATCAGATCTCGGATGCGGACACGCTACTCGCGCTCCATGCACGGCTCTCGAACTTGTCCGTGTTCGACCCCACATGCGGATCCGGCGCATTCCTATTCGCCGCGCTCGAAGTTCTCGAAGACATCTACGCGCATGTCATTGACCTCGCAGTCACGATGGGCATCGCAAGTCAGCTCGGCGACTACTCAAAGTGGGCATTGCGACCGAGCGGAAAGCGCTACTTCATCCGTAAGCACATCGCGATCCGCAATCTGTACGGAACCGACCTGATGCCCGGTGCGATCGAGACTGCAAAGCTCCGTATCTTCCTTGCTCTTGCTGCCTGTGTAGACTCCTACGACGACTTCAAGCCTCTTCCAGATCTGGACTTCAACCTTAAGGTTGGCAACCTAGTCGTGGGCTTGAAGGATGCCGAGGATGTCAATCGTATAGGAAGCGACTTCGTCGCTGCGGCATTCCTCGACGGGCTTAAGCCGCGGATCGACGAGCACATCGCGCTCTACAACCGGTTTCGATCGGCGGTCCTCTCTGACTCGCCGGAGCAGCATGTACTGAAGCTCGCATTGCGGCAGAGTGAAGCCGTGCTTCGGCCGGACTGCAACCGGACCTATGCAGAGGTCGCGTTGATCCCGCCCGATGACTACGACAGCTGGGTGGAGACCGCGCGACCGTTTCACTGGTTTTGCGAGTTCCCCGAGATCATCCGCCGGGGCGGGTTCGACGTCGTCGTCGGCAACCCTCCCTACGTCAAGAGAAACGAGGTTGAGGGCTACTCAGTCGCGGGCTACAAGACGTCTGCTTGCGCCGACCTTTACGCGCCATGCTATGAACGAAGCCTGACGCTGACGCACCCCCATGGCCGGCACGCCTTCATCGTCATGGCTTCGCTGAGCGTCTGGGACGCGTTCGCACCTTTGCGTGAGGTGATTAGCAACCGGGGTGGCGCGGAATGGTGGAGTACCTACGGCAAGATTCCGGCAGCGCTTTTCCGTGGGGTGCGCGTCCGAAACACGATCGTGGTTCTTGGGCCAGGCGAAGGGAACTTCGTGACGCGGCACCACATTCACACCGCGAAGCAGCGGGATTGGCTCTTTCCTACGATTGAGTACGCGGCGAGTTCGCGTCAAGGCGACGAGTGGCCCGTCCGTGGTGGTGTAGCGACGAGCGTACTGGAGCAACTTCGCGACATCGGTGCTCCTCCGACGACTCGCTCTGGCGAGGTGGTGTATCTCCGTCCCACGGCCTCGTACTGGTTCCCCGTATTGTTGGGTCCAGCACCGGTCTTGGACGCGGACGGCAGGGTCATCGAGGACATCGACAGCCGTTTGCGAGTTGTCCCACTGAGTGCGGAGGAACGGTCAGACGACGTCACCGCGATCCTTGGTGGGCGCTTGACCTACCTCTGGTGGACGGCGATAAGCGATGACTTCGACGTGTACGTCCGTGAGACGCTCGGCCCGCGATCGTTGGCGCTCGTGGCCCGGGAAAGCGAAGGCTGGGACAACGCAGTCACTGATGTTCGGCGGGCGGGACGTCGAGTTGCATACGTGAGCTTGAACAAGCAGTGGTACTTTAATGTACGTTGGAACAATGTGCGTCCCGTGACCGACCAGCTCGATCGGATTGCGATTGAGGCACTTGGCGGCAACGACCAGGACTGGCGCAATCTCCACATATTGTACCGGCAAGTTATGCGATCATCGGGTGATAGCGCGAAGGGGCGCTACGTCACGGATGCCGAACTGACATCCTTGCTGCAGTGGTGATGAGGGAATCAAGCGTGCGCACATCGGATGAAAATGACATGGTGGCGGCAGAGGCGACAGAAGCGCTGCTCTTGTTCAAGAACGTGGTTCTTGAGGGGCCGCCCGGGACGGGAAAGACCTACTGCCGAGATCGCATTGCGGAAGCATGGCAGGGGCGAACCGGGCGCGAGGTTGTGACTGCCGGCACCGTATCCATTGGTGGCGCTGTGCGAGCTTTCCCGTACTCGATCACGCTGCACCCGTCGACCACCTACGAGGAGTTCGTCGAAGGCCTGCGATACGACGATTCGCCAGACGTGGAGAGGTTCGTCCTGCGACCGGGCTTCATGCGGCTCATCGTCGACCACGCGAAAGCGGATCCCAATCGCGACTATCTCGTTCTCGTCGATGAGCTCAATCGTGCCAACGTCCCGAAGGTCTTCGGTGATCTTCTACTTACGGTCGAGGCGAGCAAGCGTTCGCAGTACCGCAGCGGTAACTGGGAGGGGGGGACGCCCGTAGTGTTGCCCTACTCCGGAACGAGCTTCGACATGCCGAGCAACGTGTACCTTCTCGGCACGATGAACTCTTCGGACCGGTCCATTGCCCCGCTTGACGCGGCGCTCCGCAGGCGGTTCGCGTTCGTTCGGGTGAACCCGTTAAGCGGAGATTTACTTCAAGCAGCGATCGCGGCAGAATTCAAGACCGACGCGGAAGCTGCTGAGACGATCTGGGGTGCCTCCGTCCGCGCACTTGATGCGCTGAATGCCGTGCTCGTGGCCTGCCTCGGACCCGACTCCAGGCTCGGTCACAGCTACTTGTTCGTCGACCCGAGAGAGCTCGTTGACAGCCTCGACACCGACGACTTTGGATCGACATTCTGGACCGTCGGAACGGGTCGAGCTTCGACGGGCACCCAGTTCCAGTTTCCGGCCGAGGCTTGGAAATCGGCACTTCTGCCGGAGTTGGGATTCGCAGACCTCCGCGACGTCCCGACGAGCCAGAACGCAGCCAGCGAGCTCGCCGCGACGTTCAAAGGCGTCACCTACCGACCGGCTGTGACGCGCAATGCATCAATGGTGCGCTTGTCGCAGAACGGATCGGCGGGCACTGCTCTCCCCGTGAGGCAGCTCGAGGACGGTGTCGCGGTGTTCCGACCGATCGCTAACAAGCACGTGGTCGTATCGGTGCGTCCCCTGGACCAGGCTGCTGCCATGTGGCAGGCGTCTGATCCTGCATTGCGGTCGGCGGGCGCAGAGTGGGGCGTGATTCGGGGGCGGGAGAAGCCTCGAGACCTGCTCTGGCGTGTGTGGCGCTACGGGATCATCCCGCAGCTGGTCGAGACCACGACGCAGGCGTATGCACTTGACTTGCTCATCGGAGACGCCAAGCGGAGCAAGTGGCTGGCGGACGCAGCCTTCGTTGCGGAGGAACGGGCCCGGCTCGAGGCCGATTGGGCGACCCTCGACAACTTCTTTGCGAACGATCTCGGTCTGCGGATTGTTGAAGACGGCCGCGGACTCACGCGGGGCGTATCGGTCACGAACGCGACGGCTGACATCGTCGCCACTCCGTCGCGTTCGACGGCGGGCACGACCAACGAAAGTGACGCAGGCTCCGCCGCGACCGCAGATGCCGCAAATGCCAAGCCCGCACCAGACTCGCAAGCCCACTAGCGATGGCATCGAGCGGGGGCCTCGTGACGCTCGCGGTCAAGGCGAGCCCGAACGGATCGCGCGCTGGCTTCGCGCTGCTTCGCGACGGCAGCGACACCGGCGTTCTTACCGTGACGGTGCTTCCTAAGCCTTGGGCGACAAAGGGTGAATCGAGTGTGGCGCGCTGCGTTGAGCACCAGCCGGGAGGAGTGACCCACGTTGTGGTGCACGAACTGGATGTGCTCGAGATCGTGACGGATCCAGGGGCTGCTCAAGCGCTCGCTTTCGCGGTCGCCGAGCTGGCTGACGACGTCGAAGAAGAAGGACCGGTGCAGCGCCGACTGCTCGAGGTGGGGCGGCGTGTGACCGGCGCTACCGCCCGTCGGGCTAGCCTTGATCCGAGCTTCGAGTCCGTACTCAGCCTCCTGAACTTGACCCAACACGTTCGTGCTTCGCGACTTGATCAAGCGATTGTTGGCCGCTATTCATCATCGGTATTGCGGATCCTGGAGCAGCGTCAGTTCGTCCTAGCCGTCGAGCAGGCAATCTTGACGGCGCGACCCCGATACGAAGAGCGGACCGAAGAACTTGCGGTCCCCCGAGGTCGGATTCACGAACGGGGACTGCTGCTCTCTGAGTGGAGCAAGGTGCCGAGGGTGACGTCCACCTTCGATGAGCTAACGCTCAATACGCCGATCCTCCAGGTAGTTGCGGCAACGCTCCGACTGACGGCTTCCGATCGTCACGACGCGGCTTTCGCTGCGCTAGTGGGCGATGTGAGACACCGAGCGGCCCGGCTGTTGCAGCTGCTGCAGGGAACCTCAGTGCTCGACGCTGGCGCCGCGCTGCGTCTCCTCGAGAGCATCGTGGTGAGCAGTCTCGACCAACCGTGGTCGCCAGTCTTGCGGCTCGCGCAGCCGGTGCTTCGAAGACTTGGCTTGAACCCGCAGGGCGGCGGCCATGTTTCGCACAGCGCGCTCGCGATCACTCTCCGAATGGAGAAGGTTTGGGAGGAGTGGCTCGAGCTGGCGTTCCCGGCCGGGTGGGAGGTGTTGCCTCAGGCGCCGACAAGCGCTCCTTGGGCGAAGGACCCGAACATTCCCCGCCTGTCGAGCAATGCCGACTTTTTGGTTCGTACTGATGACGGCGCGGTGGTAGTGGTCGACGCCAAGTACAAGATCGACACGGGATACATCAGCTCGAGCGACGGGTATCAACTCTTTGCCTACAGTCACCTGGCGAGACTCAACGGCGATTTGCCGCAGGCAGCGGCGATCTTCTACCCGTTGCTGAGTGACGATTCAAAGGATGAGGCCGGGATCTTGTGGCGGGCGTTTGGCTCAACATTTCCCCTCTGGAGGGTTGGCCTGCCTTTTGCCGGACGCAGTGAGACGCGCTCCCGGGCGGCGTTCGCTGACTACCTTGTTCGACTTCGGTCGGAGATTGAGGAGAAGATACGCGGCAGCCGAGAAGTCTCCGCGGGGGTTCGGTGCTAGCGACTGTAGGTGCAGCCCAATCCTCACCGGGGTGGTTCGCCGTCAGATGTCGGCCAATCGTTCGTCTCGCGCCGGTGCTACCGCCTTCCCTGCTCGCCGGAGGCCTGCGCGACTACCGGCGCGTCGCGCGCCGCGCACATACAACGGGGAAGAGTCGTATCAAGTGCGGCTCATGGTCTCGTTCCGCCGCGAGAGGCTAGCCGCCGCACGATGTACTCGACGCGCGGTGTATCTGTCGTCGGACTGGCCAGCTGTTGTCCATCGAACGCTTCTAGTGATCTCAACAACTGCGGGTCATGGCGGAGGCGATCATGGTGGACGATTGCTCGCCTGCTCTGGTCGATCGACAGGTAGCCGGTATCGAACGCACGGTCGACAAGCGTCGACAGGCAGATGCCGTTGCTTGGGTCAAGCCGGATCGACCAGTCTTCAGCCCAGGGCACAATGTGCGACGCGACGAGGAATTCCCGAGTGCGGATGCCGGTTAACGCGCATTGATAGCCGTAGTTGCGTTTGACCGCTTCTGAGAAGGCGCGCTGAGCACTTCCTCGCGTCTTCCACAGCGCAACTTTGTCGGCCACTCGAAAGTCACCGCGAGCAATGGCGCTTCGGAACTCGTCGACTTGTGCCAAGTCGATGTCAGAGGTCTCGGCCAGCGCGTCGTTTACGCGAGAGGCTGCGGCGTCGATGACGCCGCGGACGATCTGCAGGACGCCCGCCGGCGCTCGGCGTCGACCCTGAACTGCCGCATTGAGGCCGTGCTCCCTCAACGAGTGCAGGGAGAGCGCCTGCCGCTCGGCGACGGTGAAGGTCCGCTCAAGACGTAGCCGCATCCACGACCGCGTCTCGCGAGCCCGTAGCGCTTCCGGATCAAGCCAGAACTCACGGTCGTCTATGACACTTGAGAACGGGATTCCCGTCGCCACGACTCGGCACATATGCGTCAGGGCACTGACCGGCCGCGTGCCGTACAACAGGACCACGTCGCCGACGCCAATTCGGGCAGTTCCTGTCTCGCTCCAGTCGATCTCGTCACGTACGGCGAAGGCGCCGTCTGAGTCAAAGGTTCGACCTCTGGAGGCCACAAGCCAAACTGTCACGTCATCGCGCCATGTCATATGGCGCAGGCTATCCGCGACTCAGCGGTCTGTCAGCGATCGCGATGGAGGTGAACGGCGGCCACGGCTCGGGTGGGGTCGACCGCATGGCCGGCACCATCAACGGGACGCAGGCACACAACCGGCGGTTTGCCGGCCACCAGGTCGCTGGCAGCTCACGTCACCCGTGTTCATGCGCGACCGCTTTATTCGCCGTGTGAGCGACCGGCCCTGAGCCGGTCGACGGGCAACCCTCACTCGGTGAGACGACTCGCTCGAGGGAGGTGCCACGCGTCCTACCGAAAGGGCAGCGTTGTGCACTAGACCTATGCCATGACTCTCGACGACGAGATCCGCGACGCCGCGCAGGCGATCGTCCGCGCCTTCCGCGAGAACGACGAGGAGGCGTACTTCGCCGGCTTCGTCGCCGACTGCTCCTTCGCCTTCCACACCGATCCGGAGCCATTGCTCGGCACCGACGCCTGGCGCGCCGCCTGGCGGGAACTGCAGGCGAGCGGCTGGCGCGTGATCGAGTGCCGCACGCTGTGGGACCACGTGCAAGCGGTCGGCGACGGCGGCGTCTACCTGCACGAGGTCGAGACGACCGCGGGCACTCCTGGGGCGATCGAGACCTACCGCGAGCGAGAGTCGATCGTCTTCGCCCGCCTGCACGGGCAGCTCGTCGCCGTGCACGAGCACCTTTCGCCGATCCCCACGCAGGACGACGATGATGCGCAGGCGGACGCATCCGACGAGCGCCAGGACTGACGTGGTCTCGGTACGCGGGCTCCGCCTGCCGTTCGATCGCCGGCGCAGGACCGAGGAGCGACCATGACCGACACCACCCGCCGCCGCTTCATCGACCGGATCGAGGAGGGCTCAGGCGGCTTCGGCGCCATCCGCGGCGACCGCGGCACCGGGCGTGTGCTGCTGATCTGGCTCGCCGCCAACCTCGTCGTCACGACGCTCCTCACCGGCACGCTCTTCGTGCCCGGCGTGAGCATCGGCGAGGCGATCGGCTGGATCATCGCCGGTACGCTGCTCGGCGCGATCGTGCTGACGCTCATCGGCATGATGGGCGTGCGCACCGGACTGCCGACGATGTCCCTCACTCGCGGCTCGTTCGGTCTGCGCGGCTCGATCGTCCCCGCGATCGCCAACGTCATCGTGCTGATGGGCTGGTCGTGGGTGCAGGCGATGCTCGCCGGCATCTCCATAGATTGGCTCGTCGCGCAGGCGACCGGCTACTCGAACCCGGCGATGTGGGCGGCGATCTGCCAGGCGATCGTGGTGGCGCTCGCGATCTTCGGCCACGAAGGCATCGCGCGCATCGAGCCCTACTTCGCGCTCGTGATCCTCGCGATCATGGCCTACATCTTCGTCGTCGCGCTCACCACCTACGCGCCCGCCGAGTTCGCCGCCATCGAGCCCGACCCCGAGGCCGGCATGACGAGCGCGCTCGTGTTCGACATCGTCTTCGCCACCGCAATCTCGTGGACGGTGCTCTCCGCCGACCTCACCCGCGTCGCCCGCACGCAGCGGGCCGGAGGCGTCGGCGCGTTCGTTGGCTACACGCTCTCCACGACGCTCACGATGACCCTGGGCGCGGTCGCGATCGCCTTCGTGCTGCTCTCCGGCGGCGAGGCGATCCCCTTCGACCCGGTGACGATCATCGAGGCGTTCGGCGCCCCGCTCGCGATCGCGATCTTCCTGTCGGTCATGGCGACCAACACGATGGTCATGTACGGGATGACGCTGTCGCTCACGAACGCGCTGCCCACCCGCAAGCCGCTCCGGTTCCTGCCGACCGCGCTCGCCGTCGGTGCCGTCGCGATCATCGGCTCGACGTTCCTGGGACTGCTCGAGCAGTTCACCGTCTTCCTGTCGACGATCGGCGCTCTGTTCATCCCGGTGTTCGCCATCATGGTCGTCGACTACTACCTGGTGCGCGGCCGCGCCTACACGCCCGACATCCTCGCCCGCACCGGCGGCCGCTACTGGTTCACCGGCGGCGTGCACTGGGCGGCGATCGTCTCCTGGGCGATCGGCGCGCTCACCTATCTGGCGCTCGCCTTCTGGTGGGGCTCGCCGGTGGGGGCGGCGCTGCCGACCTTCGCGATCGCGTTCCTCCTCTACTGGGTGTGGGCGCGCGCGACCCGGGTCGGTGCGGGTGACAAGGTCGAGCAGCGCCACCTTGCGGAGGTCGACGCGCACCGGCCGACGGATGCCGCGTGATCGTCGACCTGTCGCATCCCATCGCCACCGGCATGCCGGTCTACCCGGGCGACCCGGAGGTCGCGACGGCACCGGCGACGAGCATCGCCACTGACGGCTTCGCTGTCACGGCGCTCGAGCTCGGCACGCACTCGGGCACGCACGTGGATGCGCCGTCCCACTCGATCGAGGGCGGTGCGGCGATCGACGAGATCGACCCGGCGCGGCTGATCGGGCGCGCGCGGATCCTTCGGGTCTCGGCGGGCGACGACGAGATGATCGGCGTCGCCGCGCTCGAGGACCAACTGCGCGCCTGGGACGGCGAGCGCATCGCCCTCGTGCACACCGGCTGGGATGCGCACTGGGGCACTGTGCGCATGCTGCAGCACCCGGCGGTGTCGGTCGAGCTGGCGGATGCGCTGCTCGCCCTGGGCGTGGACGTCCTCGGCGTCGACACCCTCAGCCCGGACCTCTCGGACACCGCTTCAGGCGATGCTCGGGACGAGCCGGCTTCGCTGCCTGTGCACGAGCGGTGGCTCGGCGCTGGCGGGCTGATCATCGAGAACCTGCGCGGGCTCGGCGACATGCCGGGGGAGGCGTGCGAGCTGATCGCGCTGCCGTTGCGGCTGGCTGGGCTCGACGGGTCGCCGGTCCGCGCAGTCGCTCGGTGCTGACTGGTTCGACCGAGGTGACGGGGCAGAGGTCGCGCAGGTCGGGATCTGCCGGGATGCATCCTACGGCTGACGTGCCGGCCCCGACGTACTCGAGCCGCGATCGAGATATGGCCCGCTGTTAGCTGGCGCGCACCCCACGTGGGCGGCGGCGCCTTCTCCCGACGACACGTCAGTGGCTACCGTCATCCGACGCGCGAGCACCTAACGTGAGGATTGATTGTGTCAAGCGGTGCACCGCAGCAAGCAGAGGAGTGGACCGATGGGCTTCCTTACGCCGATGTACGAGCTGGCTGAATATCTTGATTGGGCCCGTTCCGGCGACGTCCAGCTGCCAGATTTCCAGCGGGGCTACAAATGGGAAGACGAGCGCATTCGACAGCTGCTCGTCACAGTGCTCCGCGGACATCCGATGGGTGCCGTCATGCTGCTGAAGGGTGGCAACGCGCAAGTTCGCTTCAAGCCGCGGGCTCTGGAAGGCGTAACCCTCCCGCCGAACAAGGAGGCCAAGTTCCTGCTGCTGGACGGCCAACAGCGACTGACCTCGCTGACACAGGCGCTCAGTGGTGATGGCAGCGTCGCGACTAAGGACAGCCGTGGGAAGCTGCTGGATCGCCGATATCTAGTGCACATGGAGACTGCGTTGAGCGACATGAACCGCGTCGAGGACGCGGTGATCAGCATCCCCGTGGACGGCATGGTTCGGACCAACTTCGGCAAGGACATCACCCTAGACCTGAGTGATGCCGACAAGCAGCGCTCCCAGGGCTACTTCCCCCTGCACCTCATCTACGGCGACTACATGAGCTGGATTCTCGAACTTGATGATCGCGACCTGGGCAAGCGATTCCACGAGCGCTTTTTGAAGCCGGCCGCGACGTACGACATCCCGGCTATAGTGCTCGACGAGGAGACCGACAAGGCAGCCGTTGCCACGGTTTTCGAGAAGGTCAATATCGGTGGCTTGCCGCTGAACGTGTTCGAGCTGCTCACTGCGGTCTTCGCTGGCGACGCCAACTACTATCGCGCGACCGGCGAGGACTTCAGGCTGAACGACGACTGGCACGCGACGCAGGAGCACTGGTCGGCGTATCCGGTGCTCGCGCGGGTGGAGAACACCGACTTCTTGCAGGCGGTCACCATGCTGGTGAGCCGACAGCGGGCCATGCAAGACGTGTCTGGGCGGCCGCCCGCGATCACAGCGCGGCGCGAAGACGTCCTCAAGCTGACGCTCGCGGACTATCTCGAGTGGCGCGACCCGCTGAGGGAGGCCTTCATCTGGTGTTCGACCTTCCTGGCTGATCAGCACATCTTCGCGCCGAGAGATGTGCCGTACTCGAAGCAGCTCGTACCACTTGCGGCGATCAAGGTAGCGCTCGGAAAGCATGCAGACCTGATCGGCGTTCGCCAGCGACTCGTCCGCTGGTACTGGTGCGGAGTGTTAGGCGAGCTGTATGGATCCACGATTGAGACGCGCTTCGCACGTGATATCGAGGGCGTCCCCGAATGGGCGCTCGATGAGACGAGGCCGGTGCCGCGCACCGTACAGGATGCCTCCTTCACCGAGTCTCGGCTCCACTCTCTTCGCACGAGGAACGCAGCTGCCTACAAGGGCATTGCCGCACTTGTGCTCGCAAAGGGTGCTCGCGATTGGATGGAGGACAAGGCGCTCGACAAGGTCCAGTACGTCACAGCCGAAGTGGACGTGCACCACGTCTTCCCGAAGAAGTGGTGCGAGGACCACGGTATTGAGGCGGAGCGGCAGGAGAGCATCGTCAACAAAACCTCGATCAGCGCTCGAACGAACCGCGTCATCGGTGGAGCGGCTCCGTCCATCTACCTGGACGTCATCGAGGCCAAGGCCGATATCGACGGCTCAGACCTCGACCAGCTGCTTGCCTCCCATCTGATCCCCGCGGCTTCGCTTCGGAGTGACGACTTCGACGACTACTTCGTCCGCAGGAGGGAGCTCCTCTGCTTGCTCGTCGAGGCTGCCATCGGTAAGTCGGTGCAGCGTGACATCGACCAGGGGTTCGCTGACGAGGACTCGGCGCACTTCGAACCGGCTGCGCTGAGCGAGCCAGTAGAGGAGCAGGGCGACTAGGTGACGTCAGTGGCTGCCTGGGGCGCCGCGCGCGGACGCGGCGCGCGTCCATGGGGTCTAGTCGAACGCGCTTGCCCCCTGCTTCGGGCCTTGTGACCCTTAGCAGGAAGGCCTCACGAAGGATCCGGAAGCCGCCCGCAAAGACTCAGCGGAATGGTCGCGCTATGGGCCGCTCCTGCGTGTTGACTTAGCGAAAGCGGCTTATGTCCACCGCCGGAGGCACAATTGAACAATGAACAATGATCAGTGGTCACTCGCGGTGATCGAGAGCGATGACGGCTTCCTGCTGCTAGGCGACGACGATGCGCTGACGCAGTTCGAAACGCATGCCAGCCTCGATTCGCGGCGCGTCAAGCAGCAATCGTTGTCGCTCGCTAGCAAGGCGCTCGGAGCCGTCGCGCATGTGCAGGCGAACAGCGGTCGCTGGGTCAAGCTGACGGAGGAGTCGGCGAAGCTCATCAAGGAGCACGGGCCGTCACTGAGCAAGGCGGACAAGCTCATGACCGGAGTGGTCCGCGGTGAGGCTGGCAAGATCGTCAAGCACTTGAGGTTCGAGAACGCGGCATTGCTGACCCCGGCTGCGCCGATGATGCTTGCGTCGATGATGACGCAGGCCTCGCTGGAGGCGGCGCTCGACGACATCCAGGAGTACCTGGAGGTGATCGACGCGAAGCTCGACCGGCTGCTCAAGCAGCGCAAGATCGAGGCGCTCGGGCAGCTCGGCGGCGTGATGCTCGCCATCGAAGAGGCCGACACGATCTACGCGCACACTGGCACGGTGTCGGGGGTGACCTGGTCGAAGGTGCAGGCCAATTCGCTCGCTCTTCAGACGATGCAGGCTGAGTCGATCGCGCAGCTGACAGCCCTCGCGGATCTGGTCCGGGAGCGGGCCCTCGACACCGATAGGTCCGCCGCGGTGCTGGCCGAGGTGGACGGCGAGGTCTCGTTCTGGCTTGGCGTCCTCGCTCGCACGATAGCTCTGCAGGACAAGCAGTACGTGCTCGAACTTGCTCGCATCGCCGCAACGGAGCCAGAACAGCTTGACGCGCACCGCGCGGGGCTCAAGCTCGCTCGCCGCTCCCGCACTGACCGGATCGCTCAGAGTCTCGAGGCGATCAACGCGTCGGTTCGCGCATCCTCGAATCTGACCAATCGTGACAGAGTGGCCAACCCGTTCAGCGCCCAGCGGGTGACCGAGCGCGCCAATGGTGTCAACGAGAGCATCACGGTGTTCGCGCGGCACGCGGACCTGACCTTGCTTCAGGTCGAAAAGGTCGACCGGAAGACCTGGGGGCGTGCCGCAAAGGCACTCATCGGTGAGGCCGCTGATCAAGTCAACTCGACGAGCAATGACGTCGCTACGCGCGCCAGGGAGCTCGGAACGGGCATCCAAGAGCGGGGCGACGACGCGGTCCTCCGCCTCGCTGAGCGCGCACAGCAGCGCCGGAGGGCGCGACAGTCTCAAGACGAGCGTCGGGCGCTGGACGCCGGGGAAGTCTCGGAGTAGCGGGGCTCCTCGGGCGTACTTGCCGCGAAGGCTAGAGACGGGTCGTGCGGCGGTTCCGACGCGACTGCCCCGTGGTCGGAGGGGAACTCCGATCACGGGGCAGCGGGTTCGCGAAGTCAGCTGCGCGCCGGAACTGCCTAGCCCTGCGACGCCTGCATCTCCTCGAGCTGCAGCTCGAGACGGTCGCGGTGGTCGCGGATGAGCTCGAGGCTGCTCTGCGCAATGCCCTCGCGCGTCTCGAGGTCGGCGTAGTCCTCCTGCACGGCTGCGAGCTCGGCCTGGGCGTCGGCGGCCGAGGAGGCCGCGATGCCGGTGCCGGTCGCGCCAGCGGCGGCGACCACGACGAGCGCGACGATCCACGGCCAGCGGCGCGTAGTGCGCGCAGGCTTCCGCTGCTTCGTGTCGGCGGTCTCTGTGGCGGGTGCGGTCTCGTGGACCGGCGTCGTGGTCGTAGCGCTCATGGTGCTGCTCTCTCGTGTGCTGACGAATGCGCGCGCGGCAGACCACGGCGCATCCGCCGTTGGATTCGTGAAGGGTTGGCGCACCTACAGGTGGGGCGCGCCAACCGCCCATTATCCCGCTCATCCAAGGCGCTCGTTGCCGGCCCTCCGGCGACGAGCCGCCGATGCAGTAACAGCCGCTCGCACCCGAGCCAGCTACGCACTGAACGCGGGCACGACCTCCTCGATGAAGAGCTTGAGCGACGCGGCCTTCTCGTCGTGCGACATGCTGTTGTCGATCCAGAAGCTGTACTCGTCGACGCCGAGCGCCTCGTAGTGCCGCAGCCGCTCGATGACCTCGGCGGGCGTGCCGATCATCGCGGTGCGGTGGAGGCTCTCGGGAGAGAACTCCGGCCGCTCCGCGAACTTCGACTCGGGGCTGGGCTCGATGAAGCCGTTCACCGCCGGCACCTTGTTGCCGAACACGGCGTCGAAGGTGCGGTAGTAGCGGTTGATCGCCTCGGCGGGTGCGCGCCAGCCCTCGGGGTCGCTCTCGGCGTGCACGTGCGTGTGGCGCAGCACCATGATCTCGGGCCGGCGCTCGATCTCGGGGTGGGCGGCGATCGCCGTCTCGAACTTGTCCACCAGGTTCTCCACCTCCTCGTCGCCCTTCGCGAGTGGCGTCACCATCACGTTGCAGCCGTTCGCGACCGCGAAGTCGTGCGAGGAGGGGTCGCGAGCCGCGATCCACATCGGCGGGTGGTCGGCTTGCACTGGCTTGGGCACGCTCGTCGAGGTGGGGAACTGCCAGATCTCGCCGTCGTGCGCGTAGTCGCCCGCCCACAGCTTGCGAATGGCCGGCACGATCTCGCGCAGGTGCGCGCCGCCGTCGGTCGCGGCGAGACCGGGCACCAGGCGGTCGAACTCGAACTGGTAGGCGCCCCGGGCCAGACCGATCTCGGTGCGGCCGCCGCTGATGACGTCGAGCAGGGCCGCCTCGCCCGCCGCCCGGATGGGGTTCCAGAAGGGGGCGATGATCGTGCCCGCACCCAGGCGGATGCGCTCGGTGCGGGCGGCGAGGTAGGCCAGTTGCAGCATCGGGTTGGGCGAGACCGTGTACTCCATCGCGTGGTGCTCGCCGATCCAGACCTTGTCGAAGCCGCCGGCCTCGGCGGCCAGCACCAACTCGGTCAGGTCCTCCCAGGACTCCTGGTGCGGGACGGCGTCGTCCCACCGCTCCATGTGAACGAACAGCGAAAAGCGCATGCCGGTTCCTCTCTCGTGCTAGTTGTCGGTGGCCGAGTCGCGCTCGGCGATGGTGGTGTCGGTGCGCGACCAGTGCTCCCGCTCGACCTCGCGCACGATGACCGTGATGTTCTCGGATGCCGCGCCGACCGTGGTCTCGGCGGCGTCGTGGAGCGCGTTCATGAGCGCGCGCAGTTGCCCGGGGGAGCGCCCGCGGGCGATGGAGACGTCGATGAGCGGCATGGCAGTGGCCCTAGCCCCGCATCACGAAGGGGTCGGCGACCGGCCCCTCGTCGGTGTTGATCCAGACGCTCTTCAGCCGCGTGTACTCGTGGATCGACTCGAGGCCGTGCTCGATGCCGACGCCCGAGCTCTTGAAGCCCTGCCGCGGAGACATCGGCGACATCGCCCGGTAGGTGTTCACCCAGATGGTGCCGGCGTCGAGCCGTCGGGCCATCCGGTGCGCGCGAGCGAGGTTCTGGGTCCACACGCCCGCGGCCAGCCCGTACTCGGTGTCGTTGGCGAGCCCGACCAGCTCGTCCTCGGACTCGAACGGCATGATGGCCGCGACCGGTCCGAAGATCTCCTCCCGCACCACCCGCATGGAATTGTCGACGTCGGTGAGCACGGTCGGCTGGTAGAAGTAGCCGGGCAGCTCCAGGCCCTCCGGGCGGCCGCCGCCGACGTGCAGCGAGGCGCCCTCGGTGACTCCGAGGTCGACGTACGAGGCCACCTTGTTGAGCTGATCCTCGAACGCCAGCGGGCCGAGCTCCGTCGCATCGGCGAGCGGGTCGCCGATGCGGATGGAGCGGGCACGCTCAGAGACCCGCTCGAGCAGCTCGTCGTAGACCGCCCTCTGGGCGAACACGCGGCTGCCGGCGATGCACGTCTGGCCAGCGGCGGCGTAGATGCCGGCGATCACGCCCATCGCCGCGTTCGCGACGTTCGCGTCGTCGAAGACGATGTTGGGGCTCTTGCCGCCCAGCTCGAGCGTGCAGCCGATGAAGCGGGTCGCAGCCTGCGCGGCGATGCGCGCACCGGTGGTGGTCGAGCCGGTGAACGAGATCTTCGCGAGATCGGGATGAGCGACCAGGGCCGCGCCAGCCTCCGCGCCGTAGCCGGTCACGGCGTTCACGACGCCGTCGGGGAAGCCCGCCTCGGTGGCGAGCTCCGCCACCCGCAGGATCGTGCGCGAGGTGTACTCGCTGGGCTTGATGACAACCGTGTTGCCGGCTGCGAGCGCGGGCGCAATCTTCGACGTCGTGAGCGTGAGCGGCGAGTTCCACGGCGTGATCGCGCCGACCACGCCGAGCGGCTCGCGCTGCGTGTAGTTGAGGATCTCGTAGCTCGAGGTCGGGATCTGGGCGCCCTGCACCTTGTCGGCGAGCCCGGCGTAGTAGTAGTAGTACTCCGGGAGGGTCGCGAGCTGCCCGCGCATCTCGCGCAGCAGCTTGCCGTTGTCGAGGCTCTCGAGTCGGGCGAGCTCGTCGGCGTGCTCGGTGATCAGGTCACCCAGGTTGCGCAGCAGCCGGCCGCGCTTCGTGGCGCTGAGGCGGCTCCAGCTGGGGTTCTCGAAGGCCGCCTTCGCGGCAGCGACCGCTCGGCGTACGTCCTCCTCGTTGCCGCGCGCGGCCTCGTACAGCGGCTCGAGCGTCGCGGGGTTCGTGCTCGTGAAGTGCTCGCCGCTGCTGGGGGCGAGGTGAGCGCCGCCGATCCAGTGGTGCAGTCGTTCCGTCATGGTCGCAATGCCTCGGCTCTCTCGGCTGTCATGGCTTCCTCGGTGAAGGCGGTGATCGCCGCGGCGACGGCGGGGGCGTCCTCGACGGGCAGCATGTGGCGGACGCCCGGCACGATCTGCACGCGGGCGCCCGGTACGGCGGCGGCCAGCCGGCGCGACATCGCAGGCGTCGAGCCCGGATCGAGCTCGCCCGTCATCGCGAGCGTCGGCACGCGGATGCGGCCGAGCTCCGGCGCGATCTCCCGGTCGCCGCGCGCGAAGACCGCGTAGGCGTGCAAATAGGAGCCGACGTCGTTCGCGAGCAGCGCCCGCTCGGTCGCGGTGACCGCCTCGGCGCCGACACGGCTGCCCTTCGGGAACCAGCGCTGCAGCGAGGCGGCGACGCTCCCGCGGAAGTCGCGGCGCGCCGCCTCGAGCCTCGTCGCGACGGCGGCGGCCTCTTGGGCCGTGCGGTTGCACACCGAGCTCACGCACGTGAGCGTGGCGACGCGGTCCGGGTGGAAGCGCGCGAGGTGCTGGGCAATGAGCGCGCCGAGGGAGAAGCCGACGAGGTGCACGGGGCCGCCGGGCAGCCGCGCGAGCACGTCGTCGGCGAGGTTGGCGAGCGACTGCGGCGCGCGCAGCGGCGGCTGCCCGCCGTGACCAGGCAGGTCGAGCGCGACCGTGCCGGGACCGAGGACGCCGCGCACCGCATCCCACATCGTCCGGTCGAGCCCGACGCCGTGCAGCAGCACGATGGGCATCGGGTCGGTCGGCTGCGTCGCTGCAGTGCCGAGGTCGTCCATGCCGCGCGGCCTACTGCTCGGTCGCCAGCGCCGCGAGGCGCTGCTGGGGCCGGCCCTGGGCGGCACCGGCGAGCGCGACGAGGATCTCGCCGGCATGCGGGGCGTCGGCGATCTGCACCTCCACGCTCTGGTGGTGCGAGCGGATGGTGGCGTCGGTGATGTGCTTGAGCGGGATGTCGAAGGTCGTACCCGCGGGTGCGCGCTTCTCGACGGCCGGCAGCAGCGTGGTGGCGCTCGCGGCGTTGCGGAAGTGGTCGCCGAACTTCAGGGTGTGGATGAGCGCCGACCCGTGCTCCACCTCGCCCTCGAGACCGACGATGGCGGCCTTGCCGTAGGCCTCGATGGGGGCGCCGAGTGCGGCGACGACTCGGGGCGCGAGCAGCGCACCGAGATCGGACGCGACGGCGTCGATGCCGGCGCTGAGGTCGTCGACGAAGCCCTGCCCGTGCCACGGGTTGTCGATCACGGCGGCGACGACGGCGATGCGAGCGACCGGCTCGACCGGGCGGCCGCCCTCGATGGCGATCTCCTCGACAAGGGTGGTGATCTTCCGCACGCGCAGCGCGGCGCCGGTGGTGGGGCCAGTGGTCTCGGTCGCAGTGCTGGTCTCGGTCACGGTGCTGATCTCGGTCACAGTGAGAGCTCCTTCAGGATGTCGGATGTGATGGCGCGATCGGTCGCGCGGTCGCCGATGCGGGCGTGCGGGCGCGGGCCGGTGGCGGCTGCGGCGATGATGGCGATCTCGCCCGGATGCGGCGCATCAGCCAGGTGCACCTCGAGCGATTGGTAGAAGTCGCGCGTCGCGGGCGCCGTCTTGTGCCAGAGGGGGACGCGGTGGCTCGCGCCGGCGGCGGAGCGCGCGTCCGAGAAGCACAGGATCGACGTACCCTCGAGCGCCTCCCGCATGAGGTTGCCGAAGTAGGGGGTATGGATCAGTGCGCCCGCGTGCTCGATCTCACCGTCGAGCCCCACGACCGCGGCCTTCCCGAACGCCTGCACCGCATCCGGCCCGCCGAGGGCGTCGTTGAGGCGGTCGGTGAGCAGCTTCGCGAGCACTGGCGCGATGCGCTGGGTCTCGGGCTCGAGGCCGTACGTGACCGCGGTGCCCGCCCACGGGTTCGCGACCACGGCGATCGCGGCCGCGCGCAGGATGGGCGCGCCGTGAGTCTGTGCCTCCGCGGCAGGCAGCTCTTCGATGACGGTGCGGATGCTGCGGAGGCCGATGGCCGCGGCGATCGGCTCGTAGCCGTGCAGCGTGGAGACGCTGGAGAGGTCGAAGGCGTGCGCGGGCGCGGTCGTGGTCGTCGTCATGCTCGTGCACCCGTCGCGCTGTCGGTGCCGTCGGACCCCTTCTCGGCCGCATGCTCCTCGGTCGCGAGCGCCCGCATGGTCGCCTCGCTCGAGGCGTCGACATGCCTGCGCGTGGCGAGCTCGGCGCCGATGTGGTCGCGCGCCTCGATGGCGAGCACGATGCTCTCGTGCTCGTGCTGCGAGTCGCGCAGACGGCCGGGCTGACCGACGGACTTGCGCACCAGGCGGTGGTAGGCGAGCTGGTTCATCAGCCGCTCGTAGTGCTCGGTGAGCTTGCTGTTGTCGGCGCCGTGGATGAGGCCGTGGTGGAACTCGTGCACGAGCGCGGCGTAGGCGGCGCCGTCGCCACGACGCACAGCGTCGGCGGAGGCGACGAGGTTGCGGCGCAGCGCGTCGAGCTCCGGCACGCTGCCGCGGCGGGCGAAGAGCCCGGCGGCGAGAGCCTCGAGCCCGCTCTTGAGCTCGAACAGCTCGACGATCTCGCGGTGGGTGGGCTGGCGCACGAAGGTGCCGACGCGCGGGCGGATCTCGACCAGCCCCTCGTTCTCGAGCTGCTTGAGCGCCTCGCGGATGGGCGTGCGGCTCACCTGGAACTCCTGCGCGAGGAAGAGCTCGGGCAGCGGGGCGCCCGGCGGGTAGTCGCCGCTGAGCACGAGAGTGCGCAGCCGGTCGAGCAGCGGCGTCTCTGCCCCGCCCGCTCCAGTGCCGGATCGCTCGGATGTCTCTTGCATGCAAGCAACGTACCTTGCATGCCACATGGACGCAAGCAAAGCGGGCTAGTTCGGCTTTTGCGGGCCATGCTTGACGAATCTCTGGTGGACATCTACGCTCACTGGCATGCAAGACGTCGAGGGAGTTGTCATGATAGACATCAGGAGCGCGGTGCTCTCCGCGTGGGAGGCGGCGTGGGACCGCGGTGAGGTCGACCGGCTCGACGAACTGATGACCGTCGACTTCGTCCGCGAGAGCGCCGACTCCGGCAACCGCACCGACCTCGCCGGCCACAAGCGCGAGATCCTCGAGATCCGCGCAGCGTTCCCCGACCTCAGCACCACGATCGAGAAGCTCATCGTCGACGGCGATGACTTCGCCATCTTCTGGAGCACCACGGGCACGTTCACCAACGATCTGGGGGAAGTGCCCGCCACCGGCACGACCGTGCACACCCGCGGATCGAATCAGGGCGTCTTCCGCGACGGACGCATCGCCTTCGAGCGCGTCACCTGGGATCAGCGGTCGCTCCTCGCAGACCTCGGGGTGCCGTCGCTGCGCGCGGCGTTCGAATCCCTCCCCGACGACCTCGTGGTCGACGACCTCTCCGGCGACTACAGCCGTGAGGCCCTGAAGGGCTTCAACCGGCAGTTCATCACCGGCGTCACGGTCGTGACCACGACGGATGCGGAGGGGAAGCCTCGCGGGCTCGCCGCGAACTCCTACGCGTCGGTCTCGCTCGATCCGCCGCTCGTGCTCATCTGCGTGCAGAAGACCTCGTCGACCTACCCGGCGCTGTTCCACTCGCAGCACCTGGGGATCAACATCCTCAGCACCGGGCAGCGCGACACGCTCGCGACGTTCTCGTCTCGCGATCCCGACAAG
Organism: Agrococcus sp. DT81.2; assembly: GCF_049844935.1. Classification (NCBI taxonomy): domain Bacteria; kingdom Bacillati; phylum Actinomycetota; class Actinomycetes; order Micrococcales; family Microbacteriaceae; genus Agrococcus; species Agrococcus sp. DT81.2. Next base: position 612,416 of record NZ_JBNCLZ010000002.1, read on the forward strand.
TTCGCCAGTGTGCAGTGGCACGAGGGGCCGAAGGGCAGCCCGCTGCTCGACGGCTCGTCGGCCTCCATCGAGGCCGAGATCAAGGAGCGCTTCCAGGCGAAGACGCACACGGTCTTCATCGCGCGCGTGATCCACGCCGAGATCGCCGACGACGTGCCGATCGTCTACAAGGCCGGCAGGTTCTTCGACGGCGCCTCGCTCGCCGAGCTCTGAACTCCGCACGACACCGATCCATCCCCACCTCAAGGAACAGGCAGCGTCGCCATGACCCACAACACTCCGGGAGCCGACTCGGCTCCCACCTACGGCAGCTCCCTCACGCGGACCGAGCCGTTCGCGACCGAGGAGATCCCCGTCGCCGAACGCCACGGGAACCCGCGGAACCAGTTCACCTTGTGGTTCGCCGCGAATATGGTGCTCGCCGTGCTCGTGTCGGGCTTCTTCTCGTCGCTCTTCGGCCTGAACGTGCTGCAGGGGCTGAGCGCGGTCGCGGTCGGCACGCTGCTCGGCGCCGTCGTCATGGGCGTGCTGGCCGGCATCGGCACCAAGCTCGGCGTGCCGCAGCAGGTGCAGGGGCGCGGACCGATGGGCTACTTCGGCAACTTCCTGCCGATCGCGCTGCTGACGATCGTCTCTGCGATCGGCTGGACGGCCGTCAACACGGTCTTCGCGGTGCTCGCGCTCCAGCAGCTGGTCGACGTGCCCTTCTGGGGCGCCGCGATCGCGATCTTCGCGGTGCAGGCGGTGTTCGCGATCTGGGGCCACAACCTCATCCACCTGATCAACAAGATCGCCACCGTCGTGCTGGCGATCCTCTTCGCCGTCATCACGGTGCTGTCGCTGCAGCGCGCCGAGTTCTCGCAGGTCGTCAGCACCGACGCTCCCTACTTCATGGGCGAGTTCGCCGGCTGGCTCACCTTCGCCGGCTTCTTCTTCGCCTACGTGATGACCTGGACGCCCTTCGCCTCCGACTTCTCGCGCTACCTGCCGCGCAGCACCTCCCACACGAAGGTCACCCTGTTCACCGCCGGCGGCTCCTTCGTCGCGATGATGTGGCTGGGCGGCATCGGCGTGCTGGTCTCCAGCTTCGCGGGAGAGCTCGACGCGATAGCGGCATTGGCGGAGCTGACCGGCGACTGGGCCCCCGTGGCGATGGCGACGGTCGTGCTCTCGACGCTGCCCGTCAGCGCCATGAACCTCTACGGCGGCTCGCTGTCGCTGCTGACCATCCACATCCCCGTCAACCGCATCGTCGGCGTCATCGTGATCGCAGCGATCAGCCTCAGCGTCACGCTGCTCATGCAGACGAACCCCTACGGCAGCTTCTACGACTTCCTGCTCGTGCTGGCCTACTTGGTGGTGCCGTTCAGCACCATCCTGCTGCTCGACTACTACCTGCGCATGCGGCCGCTCGGAGCGCTGGGCACCAGGGAGCTGTTCGACAAGAGGCGGGCGTTCGAGTGGGGCTTCGTCGCCTGGATCATCGGCTGCGCCTTCTCGGCACTGTTCTGGCAGTCGACCCTGTTCACCGGCCCGCTGGCGGCGGTCTTCGGCGCCTTCGGCGACGTCTCGTACCTGGCCGGCGCGATCGGCGCGACGGTCGCGTACCTGCTGCTGCGCCGCCTGCCCCCGCTGTCGCGTCGGGCCGCCTCCGAGCCGGAGCGTGCCATCGACGCGACGTCGGCCGATACGGTGTCGGCGTGACGCAAGCCTCGAACGGCGGCCGGGCTGAGGCCCGGCCGTCGGCGGCGCTGCCCACCCTCGTCGTGATCGACATGCAGCAGGTCTTCCGTGACCCTGCGAGCCAGTGGGCGACGCCTGGCTACGACGCCGCGGCCGAGTGCATTCGTCTGCTCGTCGACGCCGCTGACGGCCCCGTCATCTGGACCCGCTTCGTGCGCGATCCGAGCGAATCCGGCGCCTGGCAGGCGTACTACGAGCGCTGGGACGAGTGCCGCGAGGAGCCTGACTCGGCCGCGTGGGACCTCACCATGCCGGTGGGCGACGAGCACGCGATCCTGTCGCTGCCGACGTTCTCGAAGTGGGGCGACGAGCTCGCCGCCCTCACCGCGGAGCACCCTGAGCTGGTCGTCTGCGGCGTCGCCACCGACTGCTGCGTGCTCTCGACGGTCCTCGGCGCCGTGGACGCGGGCAAGTTCGTCACGGTCGTCACCGATGCATGTGCGGGCGCGACCGACGAGGCGCATGAGCAGGCGTGCGCCCTGATGGGCATGCTGTCGCCCATGGTGCAGCTGGCGGGAACCGCCGACGTCGTCGCGCGCGCCGCGGCACGGAAGAGCGAGCCGGCTGCCCGCTCCTGAGGTCGACCTCCGCGTCGGCTGGGCGCGTCGCTCCGTCGGTCGCCCGGCCGTGGTCGGCACCGGATCGCCGCTCGGGCGCCCGCCCGGTCAGCCTTCCGGGGTGAACCGCAGCGGGAAGCGCACGGGACCCGTGTTCCCGGAGACCGGCAGCCACTCGCCCGGGCCGTCGGTAGCGACATTCGGCATCCGCTGCGCCAGCAGCGGCAGCGCGACGCTCATGTCGGTGCGGGCGACGAAGTGGCCGAGGCAGTGGTGCACGCCGCCGCCGAAGCCGCTGTGGAGCGGCCGGTCGTCGTAGGCGATGTCGAAGGGCGCGTGCTCGGCCATGGCGCGGGGGTCGGTGCCGATCGCGTGCGACAGGACCTGCACGATGCCGCCCTTGGGGATCCGCAGGCCGTGGAGGTCGACGTCCTCGATCGCCTCGCGAGTGACCCAGGTGACGGTCGGGTTGACGCGCATGACCTCCTCGACAGCCCGGGCGCCGAGCTCCGGGCGCTCGGCGAGGAGCGCCCACTGATCCGGATGCGCGAGGAACGTCTGGACCGCGAGGCCCAGCTGGTTGCGGGTTGTCTCCATGCCGGCGAACGCCAGGAAGACGAGGGCGACGCTCAGTTCGCGGCGGCTGAGCGCGTCGCCCGCCTCGTGCGCGGCGATGAGGGTGCTGACGAGGTCGTCGCGCGGCTGCGCCTGCCGGTCGACGATGACGCGCTCGATGTAGGCGGTCAGCTCCTCGAGCGCGGCCTCGATGCGCGGCAGGTCGCGGCGCACGTTGATGCCGAAGGACTTGCCGAGGTCGTCGGCGAGGTGCGCGACCTGCGGCCACTCCTCGTCGGGGAGGCCCAGCAGCAGGCAGAGGATGCGCGAGGAGTAGGGCTCGGCGAACTCGCTCACGAACTCGACCGTGCCGCGCTGGGCGAAGTCGTCGATGAGATCGTTCGCGAGCGACTGGAACTGCGGGCGCATCGCCTCGATCGTCTTGCTGCGGAACGCCGGACCGAGCAGCCGCCGCAGCCGAAGGTGGTCGTCGCCGTCGAGACTCAGCAGCGTCTCCTGCCACCACTCGCGCCAGGGCCCGTCGTGGATGCCGTTCTGGTCGGGCCACTTGTCGTTGCCCTGACGGAATCGGCGGTCCTTGAGGAGCGCCGTGCCTTCCTCGTAGCGGAGGATCGCCCAGCCGTAGGGGGTCTCGGCGAACCAGCTCTCGTCCTGCGCCTCATGGACGGCGTCAGACGTGACGTCGAAGCTCGGATCGGCGAGGTCGAGGAAGCGAGGGGCACTCATGCCCGGAGCCTAGCCAGACAACCGCATTCTCAGGCGCCAGATGAACTCCAGCGGGTCGAACTGGTCGGGCTCCGCCCGCGCCCGCTTCAGCCCGCGAAGACGAGCGAATCCAGGATGGGCTGGAGCGACGCGCGGAACTCCTCGGAGGAGTGCTGCTCTTCGACGTTCGTGATCTCGAGGGTCACGTTGCCCTCCCCCCGCCGGAGGAGCACGAGTCGGACCTCGAGCGCATCGAGGAGCACGTGATGCAGTTGCGAGACGCCGCTGCCGATGATCAGCGGCACGCCGGCGTAGGGGCCGTACGAGCACATGTCGGCTTCAGCTCCGTCGACCAGCACGAGATCGATCTGCAGGCCTTCGAGTCCGCCGACGGTCACGGGCACGGGCGGCGTGACCGTCAGTGTCGGCACCGATTGGTACCAAGCGACGAGCGCCTCCGGGGTCCTGTTGACGCCCTGCTCCGGAGCCTCTGCGCAGTCGAGAGCGGCAGCCGCGGCGTCCTGGTAGATGCCGAGGTAGCTGCCGCCGACCGCCGAGTCCTGCGACGCGAGATCGTCAGTCTGGAAGAGCCAGAAGTTGCCGGGCAGATCCTCGTAGTTCGTCCAGCCGGCGGGCACCGTGTACGTGATCGCCGGTTGGAAGACCCTCGTCTGGTGCTCTCCGGCCTCGAGGGCTCCGAGGCACGCGCCGCCGTGCGGATTGGGGCACCCTGCAGCCTCCTCCGCTGAAGGCGTCGGTGCCGGCGTCACCGTCGCGGCTTGTGGCTCGGGCGCGGACGAGGCGGGCCCGGAAACCTCCGCCGGCGCGCAGCCCACGAGCACGAGTGCGACGGCCAAGCCGATGACGGAACTCTTGAGCATCTTCGGCTCCTGGCGTGGGACGCATTGACTCGGCGTCTGTGTCTGCGCCAGTCAGGTCGGCTGCCGCCCCTGCTCGCGAAACACTGTCCGCGATCGTCGAAAGCGTATGCCTCGGCTGGAAGGCAGGCAATGCCCCGGCGGGCGGTCCTGCGGGCACGAGTCCAGGCCTATCTCGCGCCCGTCGCGCTCGCCGACGACGTGACCGAGCCGGAAGCATCCGCCTGCTCTCGTCGACGACGATCCGTCGTCGGTGCGCCTAGATGAACTCCAGCGGGTCGAACTCGTCGATCGGGATGACGCGCACGCGCGGCAGCCGGCTCGTGAAGGCGGCGACGTCGTACTCGAGGTCGAAGAACTCCATGCCATCGACGTCGCGCAGGCCGCCGGCCATGAACTCGCCGAAGCCGAGGATGCCGACGCGGGCATCGCCGGCCGCGAGCCGCTCCATCTCGGGCGCGAAGTCGCGGTCGTGGCTGACGAGCATGACGTCGGCGTCGCGCTCCACGAGCGCCTGCGCGGTGCGCTGGATGGCGATGTCGACGACCTTGCCCTCACCGCGAAGCGGCACCGGCCGGTAGCCGATCGCGATGAGCGCCTGCACGAAGGCGGCGGGCAGCTCACCCGGGACGGCGAGGAAGAACAGGCCCTTGACCGGCTGCTGCCAGGTCTGCTCGGCGAAGGCGAGCACCTTGTTCCAGCGCGGGCGCTCCTGCGGCTCCGGTCGCCGGCCGAGCAGCGAGATCCCGAGCGTCGCATCGATGTTCTCGCCATCGACGAGGAGGTAGGTGGTGCGCTCGGCCATGAGGCGAGCCTATAGCGCGCACCCGGCCTCACGGCTGGCAACGCTGAGCGGACGCCGGGCGATTAGGCGTTAGGCGGAAGCGGAAGAGCCGAGCATCCCGATCCAGAATAGTGCGGCAAACCCGAACGAGAAGAAGCCAGTGATCGTTCCCGACACGATGCCGGTAATCGCGAATGCGCGGCCTGAGGGCTCCTTGCGCAGTCCGACCACGCCAAAGACGATGGCGAGGATTGGGACGATCAGCGTCCACCCGAGCAGGATGCTCGAGAGCCCGAAGATCATCGAGGTGATGGAGTGCCCCTTGGGCTCCGCTGCGGGAACGAAGGCGACTGGCTGGGCATAAACCGGCTGGACGTAGTGCGGCTGCGGTTGCTGTGGGTAGCCGTTCGGGTACTGCTGGTGATTCGACATCGGTGCGTCCTTGCATGAGATGGCTGCGCGGGCGCGCGTCCTCGAAGCTGGGGAATTCCATTATCTGCGTCGCGAGCGCAATCAGCGACCACTCATGCTGCAGAAATTCGATAAGAATCACGACGCTGTTGCCAGCGCCCGCGGCCGGCAGCCGCTACTCCGTGCCGCGCACGTCCAGCGGGTCACCGTCCGGCCCTTCGAGCGCGACGTAGTGCATTCGCCAGCGCTCGTCGTCGTCCGTACGGCCGACGCAGACGTACATGATGGCGACCGCGTCCTCCATCGGGTGGGGGAGCGGCATGCGCGCGCACGGCACGCCGACCTCGACCGTGCCAGGCATTGGCTCCCAGTCGGCGGTGACCGTACCGTCGAGCGGGCCGCCGAAGAACTCGGCGAGGCGCGAGCGCTGCTGGAAGGCAAGCGTGGTGGCGGGGTCGAAGCTCATGGAGCGAGCATCGTGGCGACCGCTGACACCGCGCCCGGCGCCGACCTCCACGCCCGCTGCGGACGCGCCGAACGCCGCGCTCAGCCGCTCTCGTTACCGTGCTCGCTCCGACGCGAATGAGCCGAGCTCGGTTCGCAGCACGCGAAAGGGCCGTCCCGCAGCGGGACGGCCCTCGAGCGCGCTCAGTTCTCGGGGAAGCCGAGGTTGAGGCCGCCGTGGCTCGGGTCGAGCCAGCGCTGCGTGATGGCCTTCTCGCGGGTGAAGAAGTCGAAGCCCGCGGCGCCGTAGGCCTTCGAGGAGCCGAACAGCGACTGCTTCCAGCCGCCGAACGAGTGGTACGCGACCGGCACGGGGATGGGCACGTTGATGCCGACCATGCCGACCTGGATCTCGTTCTGGAACTTGCGCGCCGCGCCGCCGTCGTTCGTGAAGATCGCGGTGCCGTTGCCGAAGACGCCCGAGTTGATGATGTCGACGCCCTCGGCGTACGACTCGACGCGGACGACCGAGAGCACCGGCCCGAAGATCTCCTCGGTGTAGGCGCGCGAGCTCAGCGGCACCCGGTCGAGCAGCGTCGGGCCGAGCCAGAACCCGTCCGCCTCGCCGTCGACCTCGATGCCGCGGCCGTCGATCGCCACCTCGGCGCCGTCCTCCTCGGCGATGGCGATGTAGCCGGCCACCTTGTCGCGGTGCTGCTCGGTGATCAGCGGGCCCATGTCGGTGCCGCGGCGGCCGTCGCCGATCTTCAGGGTCGAGACGCGCTCGCGCACCTTCTCGATGAGCGCATCCGCCACCGAGTCGACCGCGAGGACGACCGAGATCGCCATGCACCGCTCGCCCGCGGAGCCGAACCCCGCGTTGACGGCCGCATCGGCGACCAGGTCGAGGTCGGCGTCGGGCAGCACGAGCATGTGGTTCTTCGCGCCGCCGAGCGCCTGGACGCGCTTGCCGTGCTTGGCGGCGGTCTCGTAGATGTACTGCGCGATGGGCGTCGAGCCGACGAACGAGATGGCCTGCACCTCGGGCGCCGTGAGCAGCCCGTCGACCGCGACCTTGTCGCCGTGCAGCACGGTGAAGACGCCGTCGGGGAGGCCGGCCTCCTTCCACAGCTCGGCCATCCACATGGCGGCGGAGGGGTCCTTCTCGGAAGGCTTGAGGATGACCGTGTTCCCTGCCGCGAGCGCGACCGGGAAGAACCACAGCGGCACCATGGCGGGGAAGTTGAACGGACTGATGATGCCGACCACGCCGAGGGCCTGCTTGATGGAGAAGACGTCGACGCCGGTCGAGGCGTTCTCGGAGTACGCGCCCTTCAGCAGGTTCGGGAACGCAGTCGCGAGCTCGACGACCTCGAGTCCGCGCGCGATCTCGCCGCCCGCATCCGAGAGCACCTTGCCGTGCTCGCTCGTGATGATCTCGGCCAGCTCGCCGCGACGCTCGTTGAGCAGCTCGCGGAAGCGGAACATGATCGCCTGCCGCTTCGCGATCGACAGGTCGCGCCAGGCGGGGAAGGCCGCCTGCGCGGACTCGACCGCAGCCCGCACATCCGCCTCGTCGGCGAGGGAGACGTGCTTCGTCACGACGCCGAGCGCCGGGTCGTAGACGGGCGCGGTGCGTCCGCTGCCGCTCTCGTGGGCGACGCCGTCGATCCAGTGGTGCACGACGGCGGTCGCGGTGGCCTGCTCGGTGATGGTCATGGATGCTCCTGGTTGCGTTGAGGTCTGTGAGGCTTCGACACGCTCGGTGCGCTTCGCGCGCGGAGCGGCTCAGCCAGCGGGTGGGATCACGCGTAGACGGCGTGGTAGAGCTGCTCGACCTGCTCGGCGGTCGGCACGCGGGGGTTGTTGTTGGGGGAGCCGGACGCGAGCGCCTGCTGGGCCATGACGGGCACGAGCTCGTCCCACGTGTCGCGGCCGATGCCCCGAGTCGCGGGCGTGGGCACCTCGAGCTCGACGGCGAGCGCGCGCAGCTCGGCGACGAGCAGATCGGCGGCAGCCGCGTCGGTGTCGGCCCGGTCGGCGACGCCGAGCGCGCGGGCGCACTCGGCGTAGCGCTCGACGGCGTCGCCCACCGAGAACGCGGTGATCTCGGCGAACAGCATCGCGTTCGCCATGCCGTGCGCGATCTGGAAGTGCGCCCCGAGGGGCCGGCTCATGCCGTGCACGAGCGCGACGCTCGCGTTGGAGAACGCCATGCCCGCGAGGGTGGCCGCGGTCATCATCTCCTCGCGCGCCACGAGGTCGTCGCCGTCGCGGTAGGCGCGGCGCAGGAACCGGCCGATGCGCGTGATGGCGGCGATCGCGTAGGTATCGGAGATCGGGTTCGCCTTGCGGCTCACGTACGCCTCGATCGCGTGCGTCAGCGCGTCGATCCCGGTGTCGGCGGTGAGGCGCGGCGGCATCGAGAGCGTGAGCTCGTAGTCGATGACCGCTGCCTTCGGCAGGTAGCCGGGGCCGGCGCAGAGCATCTTCTCGTTCGTCGCGCTGTCGGTGATGATCGTGAACTGCGTCACCTCCGAGCCGGTGCCGGCGGTCGTCGGCACAGCGATGACCGGGAGCGCCTTGCCGACGAACTGGAAGGGCGCCTTGAGCTCTCGCATGTGGCCGCCACGCACGGCGAGCACCGAGAGCGCCTTGGCGGTGTCGATGGGGCTGCCACCGCCGAGGCCGACGAGGCTGTCGGCGCGGTGCGCGCGGATGGCGTCGAGGCCCGCCTCGAGCGAGTCGGTCGTGGGGTCGGGGATGGTGCCGTCGAACACCGCGGCGTCCGCGCCGGCAGCGCGCAGCGCATCCGCCACGCGCGCCGCGACGCCGACCGAGACCAGGAAGCCGTCGGTGACGACGACCGGCCGGGTGGCGCCGAGGTTCGCAAGCAGCTCGCCGATGCTGTCGACGCTGCCCGCGCCGATTCGGAGGATGGGAGGGGTGTTGATATCGATGCTCACCGCACGCCTTTGTGATCGGGTCCGAAGGGGACTGGACCGCTCCAGCCTGCGTTGCAGGGATGCAGTCGTCAATGGCCAGTCGCGCAGGGATGACTGCAGAAGTGCAGAATGGATGCGTGGACACCGAGAACCTGCGCTTCCTGCTGGAGGTGGCGCGCACCGGCCGGCTGCGCGAGGCTGCGGCCCGCCTGCAAGTCGACGAGACGACGGTCTCCCGCCGCATCAGCCGCCTGGAGCAGGAGCTCGGGGTGCGGATGTTCGACCGCACGCCGCAGGGGTGGCGCATCACGGAGCCGGGGCGGCTCGTCATCCCGCACGCCGAGGCGATCGAGTCGAGCGTCTCGCGCGCGATGGAGGCGGTCGTGTCGCGCGCCGGCGACCTGAGCGGCACCGCCCGCATCCTCGCGCCAGACGGCTTCGGCGCGAACGTGCTCGTGCCCGGTCTGCGGCCGCTGCTCGACGCCCACCCGGCCCTCTCGCTCGAGGTGATCACTGCAACGACCCACGACCTGATCACGGCGCGCGACTTCGACGTGGCGGTGACGCTCGAGCGGCCCTCACCGCGCTCGGCGGCCGTGCAGCACCTCACCGACTACGAGCTGCGGTGCTACGCCTCGCGCGAATACCTCGACCGCCACGGCGTCCCTCGCTCGGTCGACGAGCTCCGCCGCGACCACGACCTCATCTGGTACGTCGACGCGCTGCTCGACGTGCAACCGCTGCGCGTGCTCGAGGAGCTGCTGCCGCGCGCCAGTGCGCGCCTGCAGACCAACAACATCACCGGCCAGCACAGCGCGGCACGCGCCGGCTTGGGTGTGGCGCTGCTGCCCACCTACATCGGAGCGGCCGATCCGCAGCTCGTCGGCGTGCTGCCCGAGGAGCTGCGCATCAGCCGCACCTACTGGCTCGTCGTGCCGCGCGACTTGACGGAGCTGCTGCGCGTGCGTGTCATCACCGACGCGATCGGGGAGCTTGTCGCGGAGCACCCGCACCTGATGGCCCGGCCACGCTGACCGCGGCCGGGCGGCATCGAGCCGGTCGGAGACTACTCCGTGCTGCGCACGTCCAGCGGGTCGCCGTCCGGTCCCTCGAGGGCGACGTAGTGCATCCGCCACCGCTCGTCGTCGTCGGTGCGGCCGACGCAGACGTACATGATCGCGACCGCGTCGCCCATTGGATAGGGGAGTGGCATGCGCGCGCACGGCACGCCGGCCTCGACCGTGCCGGGCATCGGCTCCCAGTCGGCGGAGACCGTGCCGTCGAGCGGGCCGCCGAAGAACTCGGCGAGGCGGGAGCGCTGCTGGAACGCGAGCGTGGTGGCGGGATCGAAGCTCATGGAGCGAGCATCGCCGCCACCGCTGACACCGCGGGCAGCGCCGACCTCCACGCGCGCTGTGCACGCGCCGACCGCGGCGCTCAGCCGCCGGGTCTACGGTGCTGAACCCCGACGCGAAAGGAGCACTGTCATGACCGACCAGAGCACGCACGCCGACGACGCGCACCGCGAGACCACCGACCAGCTGACGTTCCAGAACCCGGTCGACCGCTACCCGGCGATCGAGCCGCCCGAGCAGCAGCAGGAGGAGCCGGGCCTCGACTCCGAGATGACGCCGAAGAGCGACCGCGGCGAGCACTCCTACCGCGGCACCGGCCGCCTGCAGGGCCGCAAGGCGCTCATCACCGGCGCCGACTCCGGCATCGGCGCGGCAGTCGCCATCGCCTTCGCGCGCGAGGGCGCCGACGTCGCCATCAACTACCTGCCCGCAGAGGAGTCCGACGCGCAGTGGGTCAAGGGCATCATCGAGGGCGAGGGCCGCACTGCGGTGCTGCTTCCGGGCGACCTCACCGACGCATCCTTCTGCGAGACCCTCGTGGCGGATGCGGTCGAGGGCCTCGGCGGGCTCGACATCCTCGTGAACAACGCCGGCAAGCAGATCGCGCGGGAGAGCCTCGAGGAGCTCCCCGACGAGCAGCTCGTGGACACCTTCAACGTCAACATCCTCGCGATGTTCCGCATCACGAAGGCGGCGCTCGCGCACCTGAAGCCCGGATCGACGATCATCAACACCACATCGGTCGTCGCCTACATGGCGCCGCCGGTGCTGCTCGACTACGCGTCGACGAAGGCGGCGATCAACAACTTCACGAAGGGGCTCGGGCAGCAGCTCGCGCCGAAGGGCATCCGCGTGAACGCGGTCGCGCCCGGCCCGATCTGGACCCCGCTGCAGCCGAGCGGCGGGCAGCCGACGGAGGGGCTGCCCGAGTTCGGCCAGTCGACGCCGCTCGGCCGCGCGGGCCAGCCGACCGAGCTCGCGCCGGCCTACGTGTTCCTCGCCTCGCCCGAGTCGAGCTACGTGATCGGCGAGACGCTCAACGTGAACGGCGGCATGCCGACGCCGTGATCTCGGCGTGCCAGACGCCGAAGGCGTCAGCCGCCGACCGCCGGGCCCGGGCTCGCATCCTGGGAGGGGCCACCCGGGCTCGGCTCCTTGAGCTCGACGAGGATCGCGTGGCTGTCGGTCGAGCCGATGTTCTCGCCGACGTGCGATTCCTCCGGCACCCAGCGCACCGCACCAGGCTCGAACGAGATGTCGGCCTCTCGCGAGCCATGCTCGAGCCGGCGCTCGAACGCGCTCAGCGGGATCATCACGCTGTCCGGGTGGTGGTGCCGGTTCGTCTTCGCGCCAGGGGTGTCGCGGTACTCGAGCACGCGCACGCGCTCGTTCTCGAACACGACGGAGTAGAAGTCAGGATCGGTCGAGACGGCGTCGTCATCCATGCGCGGGAACCTACACCCGCGACCCGCGAGGGGGCGAGGTCGGACTTCGTCGGCGCTCCGGCTCTCGACGTGCTGAGAGGTGCACGCCATGCTGAGGGCATGGAGACCGCGCACCTTCCCGCCCTCGCCGATGAGCTGCTCGGCATCGCCCGCGAAGCCACCAGCGGGCGCGCCGGGCGCTCGACCCGCTCCGGTCGCGACCTGTCGCTGCGGCAGACCGTGCTCGCGCTCACGCAGGACAACGGCATGGACGAGCACGAGGCGAACGGTGAGGCGACGCTGCAAGTGCTCGTCGGCCGCGTGCGGCTGCGGTGGGGGAGCGAGGCGGTCGAGCTCCAGGCTGGAGACGTGATCGACATCCCGAACGCGCGGCACGCGGTGGATGCGTTGACGGATGCGGCGGTGCTGCTGACGGTGGCGATGCGGTAGCTGGGTCTCGGGTCTCGATACGCGGCCGACTTCGTCGGCAGCTACTCGACCAGCGGGTGGGGCGGCCGGCTGCACCGGCAGCTACTCGACCACCGGGGTGGGCGGCCGGCTGCGCCGGCAGCCACTCGACCAACGGGCAGAAGGTTGTACCCCGACTAGCAGACTCGACATAGGTCGCCTCGCTACGCTCTAGCAATGCGTCAAACGCTCTCGGCTCTCGATGAAGTTCCCTCGACGGGCAATGCCACCACGCGCTTCAGCAACGTTGCGCTGCTGTCGGTCGCGAGCACACTGCCGAGCCGGGTCACCACCTCCGTCGACATCGAGGAGCGGCTCGAGTCCGCGCTCCGCCGCCTGAAGCTGCGCGGCGGGCTGCTGAAGCGCGTCGCCGGGGTGCTGGAGCGCCGCAACTGGGCCGACGGGGAGTCCGCCGACACGGCCACCGTGCAGGCGGGGGAGCGTGCGCTCGCGGAAGCCGGGGTCGACCCGCGCGACGTCGGCCTGCTCATCAACACGAGCGTCACCCGCAAGCACCTCGAGCCGTCGGTCGCCGTGCGGCTGCACCACGAGCTCGGCCTGCCGAGCTCGGCCATCAACTTCGACGTCGCCAACGCCTGCCTCGGCTTCGTCAACGGCATGAGCCTCGCCGCGGGCATGATCGAGTCGGGTCAGATCCGCTACGCGATCGTCGTCAACGGCGAGGACGCCGACGACATCCAGATCAACACCATCGACCGGCTGCTCGGCAGCGACATCGACCGCGACGATTTCCTCAGCGAGTTCGCCACCCTCACGCTCGGCTCCGGCTCCGCCGCCGCCGTGCTCGGCCGCGCCGACGAGCACCCCGAGGGCCACCGCATCCTGGGCGGCGTCACCCGCGCCGCGACGCAGTGGCACGACCTGTGCGTCGGCAGCGCCGAGGGCATGTACACGAACGCGAAGGCACTGCTCAAGGGCGGCCTCGAGCTGGTCGTCTCCGCCTGGAAGGAGGCGGCGCCCGACTGGAAGTGGTCGCAGATGGACCGCTACATCACCCATCAGGTCTCCGCCGTGCACACCAATGCGATCGTCAAGGCCGCGAAGCTCGACCCGACGCGCGTGCCGACGACGTTCCCGCGCTACGGCAACGTCGGGCCGGCATCCATCCCGATCACCCTCGCCGAGGAGCAGGCGACGCTCAACCGCGGCGACCGCGTGCTGCTCATGGGCGTCGGCTCTGGCCTGAACACGGCCATGATGGAGCTCGCCTGGTGACTGCGGTGTCGCAGCCCGCGTCGCTGCCGCCCGAGGGCCTGCCCGGACTCGACCCACACTGGAGCCGCCTCGTCGCCGTGCCCGGTCGCGGGCTCGACGAGGGCACCACGCGCGAGTGGCACTGCCTCGACACGGCGGATGCGCTCGCCCGTGTGGGCGCGCCGGTGGCGGGCACGATCCTGGCCGTGCACGGCAACCCGACGTGGTCGTACCTCTGGCGGTCGATCGCCGCGGAGTCGGTCGCCGCCGCTCGGGCGGGGCAGCCCGCGTGGCGCGTGGTCGCGGTCGACCAGCTCGAGATGGGCTTCTCGGAGCGCACCGGACTGCACCGGCCGCTGCCGCAGCGCGTGCTCGACCTCGCCGCGTTCACGGATGCGCTCGGCCTGGAAGGCCCGGTCGTCACACTCGGGCACGACTGGGGCGGCGTCATCTCGCTCGGCTGGGCGGTCGACCACCCCGAGCAGCTCGCCGCCGTCGCACTGCTCAACACCGCGGTGCACCACCCGGCGGGCGTGCCCATCCCTGCGCCGCTGCGGCTCGCGCGCGCCCGCGGCGTGCTCTCGGCCGCGACGGTCGCCACCACCGGCTTCCTCGAGACGACGCTGACGCTCGCCACCCCTGCGCTCTCGCCCGAGGTGAAGGACGCGTTCCGCGCTCCCTACCGGTCGGCCGACCGGCGGCATGGCATCGGCGGGTTCGTCGCCGACATCCCGGTCGACGAGCGGCACGAGAGCTTCGCGGAGCTGCAGCGCATCAGTCGGGGCGTCGCCCGGCTCGAGGTGCCGGCGCTGCTGCAGTGGGGTCCCGAGGACCCGGTCTTCACCGACCGCTACCTCGACGATCTCGTCGACCGTCTGCCGCACGCCGCCGTGCACCGCTACGAGGGCGCGAGCCATCTCGTCGCGGAGGAGCGGCCGTACGCCGCGACGGTGCTGGAGTGGCTGGACGGCCACTCGCCTGGGCGCGATGCCCTTCCGATGGTTGAGCCGCTCCGCGCCAAAGGCGCTGAGCGTGTCGAAACCGACCCTGAGTCGAGCGATGGTTTCGACACGGTCAGCGCGCTGCGCGCGCGGACCGGCTCAACCAGCGGAAATGGGGACTTCGTACCGCTCTGGCACGGGCTCGACCAGCGCGCCGGCGACGACGGCGTCGCCGTCATCGACATGGCTGCCGGCCGCGAGCGCCGCGTCAGCTGGCGGCAGCTCGAAGCGCAGACGCGCAACATCGCCGCCGGCCTGCACGATATCGGGGTCCGCAAGGGCGACCGCGTCTCGCTGCTCGTCAAGCCCGGCCCCACCCTCACCGCGGCCCTCTACGCCTGCCTGCGCGTCGGGGCGATCGTCGTCGTCGCCGACGCCGGCCTCGGCGTCAAGGGGCTCACCCGCGCCGTGCGCGGCTCGTGGCCCGACTTCATCATCGGCGAGCGGCTCGGCCTCGCAGCCGCCCGCGCCCTGCGCTGGCCCGGCGTGCGGATCTCGGCCGAGCGCCTCCCGCGCGCGGCCTCCGCAGCCCTCGGCGTCTCCCACAGCCTCAGCGAGGTCGCCGCGCTCGGCGCCGGCAAGCCGGTCCCCGCTGCACCGGGCCCCGGCGACGAGGCCGCGATCCTCTTCACCTCCGGGTCCACCGGCCCCGCGAAGGGCGTCGTCTACACGCACGGACAGCTGAGCGCCCTCCGCGACGTGCTCGCCGCCCACCTGGAGATCACGCCCGACAGCGGCCTCGTCACCGGCTTCGCGCCCTTCGCGCTGCTCGGCCCGGCGCTCGGCACCCGCTCCGCGACGCCCGACATGGACGTCTCCTCGCCGCGCACCCTCACGGCCAGCGCCGTCGCGGCGGCCGTGCGCGCATCCGACGCCGGGATCGTCTTCCTCTCGCCGGCGGCGATCCTCAACGTCGTCGCGACCGCGGACGCGCTCACCGCCGCCGACCAGGCCGCGCTCATGCGCGTGCGAGCGTTCCTTTCCGCCGGCGCCCCGATCGGCGCGAGCCTGCTCACCGCGATCGCCAAGCTCATGCCCAACGCGACCCCGCACACGCCGTACGGCATGACCGAGTGCCTGCTCGTCACCGACGTGACGCTCGAGGGCGTGCTCGCGGCAGCGGATGCGCCCGACGCCGGCGTCTGCGTCGGCTCGCCCATCGGCCGGAACCGCGTGCTCGTGAGCGCGCTCGACGCGGACGGCCGCGCGACCGGCGCCCCGAGCGCGGAGCCGGGCGTGCTCGGCGAGATCGTCATCTCGGCGCCGCACCTCAAGAGCCACTACGACCGCCTGTGGGTCACCGACCGCATGGCGACGCGCGAGACGGAGCCGCTCGCAGCCGCCACCCCTGGCACCCGGTGGCACCGCACCGGCGACCTCGGCCACCTCGACGCGCAGGGCCGCGTCTGGATCGAGGGACGCACCCAGCACGTCATCGTCACCGCCGACGGGCCGATCGCGCCAGTCGAGGCCGAGCAGGCCGTCGAGGCGGTGGATGCGGTGCGCCGCGCCGCCGTCGTCGGCGTCGGCCCGCACCGGCTGCGGCAGGCGGTCGCGGTCGTCGAGACCGTGCCGGCCAGCGCACGATCCGCGCTCGCCGACCCGCAG
The DNA here is from genome assembly GCF_049844935.1 of Agrococcus sp. DT81.2. NCBI lineage: Bacteria > Bacillati > Actinomycetota > Actinomycetes > Micrococcales > Microbacteriaceae > Agrococcus > Agrococcus sp. DT81.2. The sequence goes on from NZ_JBNCLZ010000002.1 coordinate 628,530, forward strand.
CTGACGGCCGCCGTGCGCGCGAGCACCGCGCAGCTCCTCGCCGCCGTGCTCGTCGTGCCGCAGCTGCCGACCGACGTGCGCCACAACTCCAAGATCGACCGCTCTCGGCTGTCGGACTGGGCCGAGCGCACCCTCGCCGGCGCGAAGCCGAGCGCGCCGTGAAAGTGCTCGTCACCGGCGCCTCGGGATTCCTGGGGCGCGCCGTCGCCGCAGAGCTGGTCGCCGCCGGTCACGAGGTGCGCACGCTGCAGCGCCGCCCGTCGCAGGTGCCCGGCGTCACGGATGCGCTCGGCTCGCTCACCGACCCGGCCGCCGTCGCACACGCGGTCGCCGGGGTGGAGGGCGTGGTCCACCTCGCCGCGAAGGTCTCGCTCGCCGGCGACCCGGCCGAGTTCCGGACCGTGAACGTCGAGGGCACGCGGTCGCTGCTGGAGGCGGCGGAACAGGCGGGCGTCTCGCGCTTCGTGCAGGTGTCGTCCCCGTCGGTCGCGCACGTGGGCGCTTCGCTCACCGGCGTCGGCGCGGAGCCGGCGTCGCCCGAGCATGCCCGCGGCGACTACGCGCGCACGAAGGCGGAGGCCGAGCTGCTCGCCCTCGCCCGGGACTCCGCCCGCATGCGCGTCATCGCCGTCCGCCCCCACATCGTCTGGGGTCCGGGCGACACGCAACTGATCGAGCGCGTCGTCGACCGGGCCCGTCGTGGCCGCCTCCCGCTGCTCGATGGCGGCACGGCGCTCATCGACACGACCTACGTCGACAACGCGGCGACCGGCATCGTCGCGGCGCTGCACCGGGCGGATGTCGCGCACGGCAACGCCTACGTCATCACGAACGGCGAGCCGCGGCCGGTCGGCGACCTGCTCGCGGGCATCTGCGTTGCGGCAGGCGTCCCACCGCCCCGGTTCAGCGTGCCGGCGGCCCTCGGCCGCGCCGCCGGCTCCCTCGTCGAGCGGGTGTGGGCGATCCGGCCCGGCGCGGACGAGCCGCCGATGACGCGCTTCCTCGCGGAGCAGCTCTCCACCGCCCACTGGTTCGACCAGCGCGACACCCGCCGCGACCTCGCGTGGCAGCCGACCGTCTCCATCGACGAAGGCCTCCGCCGCCTCGCAGCGCACTACGGCCGCTAGGCGGGGCGCCGCGGCTCACGCATAGCGGCGATTCCGGGCCGCGTGCACCACGCGAGGCGATCCTCCCCGAATCCGGTGGACTCAACCGCTTCCGGTGAACGCCGGTGGCCGCCCGCGAGCGTCGCGTCACGCCGGAGCCGCCTCGCCACGACCGACGGGCACCGCCGAGAGCTCGCCCGGGCCGAGGTCGGCGACCGTCATCAGGGTGATGAGCACCCGGTGCGCGACCACCCACACCGGGCAGGCGGGCTTGAAGTCGAGAACCAGCGCGCCGGGGTCGCTCGAGCAGCGGCGCCAGTCCGGCAGCGCCATCACTCGCGTCCGCCCGGCGCGCTGCCACAGATGCAGCTCCCAGCCGCCGTCATCGACCATCTCCGCCGACACCGCTGCGGGTGCCTCGACCGCGCGGAGACCGTCGCCCCGCCGCTCCCGCGCGTGCCTGCCGCATTCGCACGACCTCAGGCCACGCGCCAGGATCTCCGACGGAGGGAGGAAGACGACCGGCACGACCGACATGGCACCGCCGTTGAAGCGCACGTGATCCAGCACGCTGACGATCTCGAGCACGTCGTCGCGCCACGGGTGCCGCAGCAGGCCTTGCTGAACGAGATCGGCCCGTGCGGCCGCATCGCCGTCCGCGGGCGGCACCGAAGTCTTGCTGCGGAGCCGGACCGGCGCCCCCGCGTTGCGCGCGATCTGCTCGGCCTCGGTGCGTGTCCGCGCCAGGCACACGAAGGGTGGCCGCTTGCCGCCGTCCACCTCGAATTCGAACCGGTGGGTCGCATCCGCTCTCATGTGGAGAGGATGCGACGGCGGGCCGGAACGTGTGGGCGACGGGAGGGGCGCCTGTGGATAGTGCGGCGCGAGCGCGGTGTTGGTCTCGATACGCGGACTTCGTCAGCTACTCGACCAACGGGCGGGGTCAGCCGAGCATCGCCCGCGCCCCCGCCATCAGCATCGGGAGGTCGCTGCCGGCCACGATGTAGCCGTAGCCCTTCTCGCGAGCCGAGGCGACCGCATCCGCCGAGCCGGCGAAGATGCCCATCGGCACTCCCGCGCGAGCGGCGGCCGCCTCGATCACGGCGGTCGCATCCTGCATCGGCGCGGACGACAGCTCGCCCGGCGTGCCGAGGTCGACCGAGAGGTCGACCGGCCCGATGAAGGCGACGTCGAGCGCTGCCATCGCCGCGTCGATCCCGTCGGCGTAGTCGGCGGTCTCGAACTGCCCGACGGCGAGCGTCTCGCGGTTCGAGCGCTCGAAGTGCTCGCCGAGCGTCACGCCGATGCCGTACGAGGCGGCCGGCTGCGCGAGCGACACCGAGCGCGAGCCGAGCGGCGGGTACGAGACGAGCGTGCGCAGGCCAGTCGCGGCATCCCCAGAGCCGCGCGCCAGCTGGATCCCGGCGGCGCCCGCCTCGAGCAGCCGGTTGATCTCGCCGCGGTCGAGCGCCGGCACCCGCACGACGACGGGCAGACCGCGGCCGACGCCGGCGCGCACGATGTCGGTGGCATCGAGGAGCGACATCTGCGCGTGCTCGTAGTCGCACACGACGAAGTCGAAGCCGGCGAGCGAGAGCAGGTCGACGATCTCGAACCGGGGGATCTTCAGGAACGTGCCGACGACCGGTCCGGCCTCGAGCATCGAGCGCAGCGACGGTGCGGCAGTGGCAGCCATCACAGCCCCAGCAGGTTGGCGGGGTTGTCGTTCACGAGCTTGCGCACGTCGCCGGCCGGCAGCCCGGCGTCGAGCAGGCCACGCACGAGGGTCGCGTAGGCCTCGACGGGGTAGGGGTTGTTCTTCTGGCCGAGGTCGGAGCCCAGCAGCGTGTTGTCGATGCCGGCCGCCTCGATGAAGCGGAGCAGCGTCGGGATGCCCCAATCGGGCTGGAAGAACGACGACCGCTCGTCGTACTGGCAGATGGAGTGCTCGATCACGGCACCCGCCTCGACCCAGCGGCGCGCCCGTTCCGGGTCGGCCTGGATGACGAAGTTCGGGTGGTTCACGAGGATGCGCGTGACGCCCGCGGCGGCGGCGCGCGGCACGAGGATGTCGATCTGCTCGGGCTCGAGGTGCCCGCACGACATGATCGCGTCGTGGGTCGCGATGACCTCGAGGATGTCGTCGACCTCGGGCTTGACGTTGCCCTCGGCGTCGAGGATGCCCAGCTCGGTCGTGTGCCGGAGGCCCAGGTTGTTGGTCGGGAACTTCAGGTTCTCGCCCTCCTCCTCGTGCACGCAGATGTGCGCGCGGGAGGAGATGGTCGGGAACCACACCATCCGGCCGCCCTGCGCGAGTGCGAGCTCGGCCGCGTAGGGGTTGAGCCCGCCGACGTAGTTGTTGAGGGCGACGCCGGAGAAGACCGGGATGGGCAGGCCGCCGAGCGCCTCCGAGGCCGCGCGGATGTCGGTGACCATCGAGTGGTGGTGGCTCTTCGTGAGGATCGCGCGGAAGCCGGCCTCGTGCGCCTGCCAGGCGGCCTCGGCGATCGGCAGCCGGCGCGGGAAGGGCGAGGGGCTCGGGTGCACGTGCAGGTCGACGGCGCCCTGCAGCAGCTCGGCCACCTCGGGGTCGTCGATCGCGATGGTCTGGTGGTCGGCGGGCTGCAGCATCGTCGCTGCTCCTTCTCTCTCGGGGTCCGGGTCTGGGGCGTCTCGGTCGGATGCGGTGCCGGTGCCGCGGGACGCATCCGCCCTTGACAGGCCCTGTCCGCACAATGGTACGCTCATCCCGCAATACGCACAACCCGTTCCGATAGCCGGAACCCCCGATCGCAGATCAAAGGAGATCCCATGGCGCTCAACGAGCAGCTCTACTCGCGGGTGGTGAACTTCGACGACATCCCCGACGAGGTGGCCCGCCGCGGCATCACGCGCAAGGCTTACTCGAGCGACGAGGTGATGATCGTCTGGAACACCGTCGAGCAGGGCCTCGAGGTGCGCCCGCACTCGCACGACGACTTCGACCAGCTGGTCTTCATCCTCGAGGGCGAGGCGGACTACTGGGTCGACGGCGTGGCCCACAAGGTCGGCCCCCGCGACCTGCTGCTGGTGCGCCGCACCGAGGAGCACTACATCGAGGTCACGAAGGGCCCGTGCATCAACATCGACATCTTCGTGCCGCCGCGCGAGGACTACGCTCACCTCACGACATGGGTGCACGACCTCGCGGCCGGACGGCCGCTCTCGATCGGCGTCACGGCATGACCGCCGCCGCCGTCACGCGCGCTCCGGGCAACACCGGTCCCGTGCGGTACGAGAAGGCCTCGAAGGAGGAGCGCCGCTCCGTCACCGGCGCGAGCGTCGGCTTCTTCATCGACATGTTCGACATCTACCTGCCGGTGATCGCGCTCGCTCCGGCGATGGTGTTCTTCATGCCCGCTGACATGGATGCGGGCACGCGCGCGATCCTCGCCGGCCTGATCTTCGCATCCACCCTCATCGCCCGCCCGATCGGCTCGATCATCTTCGGCTGGCTCGGCGACCGCATCGGCCGCAAGAAGGCGACCGTCATCGCCGTGGCGGGCGCGGGCGTCGGCACCGGCCTCATCGCGCTGCTGCCCGGCTACGAGCAGGTGGGCGTGCTCGGCGTGGTGCTGCTCATCGCGCTGCGCTTCATCGACGGCATCTTCCTCGGCGGCGAGTACACCGGCGCCGTGCCGCTCGCTATGGAGCACTCGAACCGTGCGCACCGCGGCCGCAACGCCGGCCTCATCGCGTTCGGCTTCCCCGCCTCCTACGTCGCCATCTCGGCGCTCACGCTCGTGGTGCTGCAGTTCGCGCCCGCCGGTGACCCGTCCGCGCCCTACTCGCAGTGGGGCTGGCGCATCCCCTTCGTCATCGGCGCGGTCATCTCGATCGCCTTCGCCATCTACTACTCGCGCACCGTGCACGAGAGCCCCGAGTGGGAGAAGACGGCGGCGCTCGCGAAGCAGTCGAAGGCGAAGCGGCCCAACCCGCTCAAGGAGCTGCTGAGCGGCACGCACCGCAAGCCGCTGCTGCAGGCGTTCCTGCTCATGACGGGCGTCTGGTTCTCGTCGAACGCGGCGATCGTCATCCTGCCGCCGACGATCTCGGGCACCACGGGGCTCACGCCCATCGAGACGTCGCTCGCGATGATCCTCGCGTTCCTCGTCGTCTGCGTCGCCTACCCGCTGTTCGGCATGCTCTCGCAGCGCATCGGCCGCCGCGCGTTCTTCGCCTGGTGCGGGGTCACGTCGTTCCTCGCCATCCCGCTCTACGTGCTCTTCGCCTCCGGCGCCGTCACATCGTTCTGGGCGGTCACGGGCGTCGTCGCGCTCATCGCCCTGCTGGGTGTGCCCGCGTTCGGCGCGATCGGCGCCTACATGTCGGAGCGCTTCCCGGTGTCGATCCGCGCCACCGGCTACGGCGTCGGCTACTCGCTCGCGCTCATCATCCCGTCGTTCTACGCCTTCTACACGACCGCGCTGTCGGCGATCATGCCGATGGAGCTCGCCCCGACGGTGCTGCTCGCGATCGGCGGCATCTGCCTCATCATCGGCGCGCTGTGGGGTCCGGAGACGAAGGATGTCGACCTCGGCGTCGCGGCGGACGACGTCGTCGGCGGGGCGGCCGCATCCGCTGCCGGGGTGCCGGCGGCGCCGCTCGCCGGCTCGCCCGCGACCGCCTGAATCCGCCGATCGGTCACGTGCGGCTGCGCGGAGCCCGCTCCGGCGGCCGCACGTGACCACGCTTCGCTCGGACGGGCACCACGAGACAGGGCCATACAAGACAGGGAGTGCCGTGCGCACCGCAACTAGGGTGAGGCGTGTGACCGACACCGACAGGCCGGGAAACGGCCGCTCCGAGGCAGGCCGGCCAGACGCCGGCGGGCTGCAGGTCGTCTCGCGCGCCGCGCAGATCCTGCGGATGCTCGACGCCGACCACGCGGAGGTGCGCATCAACGAGGTGGCAGAGGAGCTCGCGATCGGCCGCACCTCCGCCCACCGCTACCTGCAGTCGCTCGCCGCGGAGGGCTTCCTGCAGCGCTCCGGCGATGACGCGGGCGCCTACCGGCTCGGCCCGCTGCTCGCCGGCCTCGGTGCGGCGATGCTCGCCAGCAACCGGGTCGTCGACCTGGGCCGGCCGCTGCTGCAGGAGCTCGCGGAGTCCACCGGCGAGACCACCGTGCTGGGCATCTGGACGGGCACGAGTGCCGTCGCGATGCTCTGCGAGGAGCCGCGCGGCAAGGCCGTGAACATGACCGTGCGCATCGGCGCGCCGCTGCGAGCCGACTCGGCGCAGGGCGTCGCGTTCCTCGCCAACCTGCGCGACGAGCGCGCCGTGCAGCGCGCCATGTCGCGCGCAACCGATGAAGAGCGGATGCGACTGCCGGGCCTGATCGAGGATGCCCGGCAGCGCGGCTACGCGACCTCCGGCACGGTGCTGCCCGGGGTGGCCGCGATCGCCGCGCCGGTGCACGAGGGGTCGGGCGAGATCGCCGCGACCATCGCGATCATCGCCGCGAGTGAGGTGCTCCAAGGCTCCAGGCTCGACGACCTCGCCGAGGCGCTGAAGGCGACGGCGGACGACCTGTCGCTGCAGCTGGGCTTTGTCGCGGGCTGAGCCGGCCGCACCGCACCCGCCCGTCCGTTGATCGAGCAGCTGCCGGGCGAAGCGCGGCCGCGTGCTACTCGACGAGCGGGGACCCTTCCGTTGATCGAGTAGCTGCCGGGCGGAGCCCGGCCGCGTATCGAGATCGGGCTGCTGGAGAGCGGATCTCGTCTCGATACGCGCGCCTCCGGCGTGCTACTCGACGAGCGGGGGCCCCTTCCGTTGATCGAGTAGCTGCCGGGCGGAGCCCGGCCGCGTATCGAGATCGGGCTGCGCCGGAGAGGGTCTCGTCTCGATACGCGCGCCTTCGGCGTGCTACTCGACGAGCGGGAGAGGCTCGACGAGCGGGCGAGGCTCGACGAGCGTGGAGGGGGAGACGCGCTCCGTCGCGTCGAGGAAGCGCTCTGCTTCGGCCAGCACCGCGGGGTCGCGCAGGACTCGGGAGTGGCCGAGGCCCTGTGTCACGAGGAGTCGCGAGCCGGGCCACGCCTCCGCGAGCCGCGCCGAGTCTTGGGCCGACGTCACCGCGTCGTCGCTGTCGTGCACGATCAGCGCGGGAGGCAGTGGGCCCTGGCGCAGCTCCGTCTCGACCAGCTGCAGCAGCTCGAAGTCCTCCAGCTCGCGGCCGATGCGCCGCCGGAACCGGTCCGGCAGTCCCGCGCGGACGGCCGGCCCGAGCGCCAGCTCGCTCGAGAAGAGGTCGAGCATGCCCCCGACCGTCGTCGCGGGAGCGACGAGCACCTGCCGCGCCGGCACCACGTCGTGGTGCCGCTGCGCCCACAGCACCGACAGGCTCCCCATCGAGTGCGCCACGGTCAGCGCCGGCTCCCCGAAGCGATCGACGACCGCGCGGTAGGCATCCGCCATCTCGGGGACGCTGCTCGAGCGCCGGCCGATCGCGCCGGGGCCAGAGTCGCCGTGGGCGAGGGCATCGAAGGCGACGACACGGTAGCCGCGCGCCAGCAGGCCCGGGACGAACGAGCTCAGCTGCTGCCACCAGCCGCCCCACCCGTGCACGAGATAGGCGGTCGGCCCGCTCGGATCGCCGAAGCTGACGCCGCGCACCTCCGAGCCGCCGACGGGCACGGCGAACACCGTGCCCCCCGCGACCCCGCGACGCTCCCGCACTTCGCGGGCGGGACGCGCCCCGACGGTGAACCAGAGCCGCTCGGCGAGCGCGGCGCCGGCAGCGGGGGCGCCCCGCTCGAGGACCGAGAACGCGGCTCGCATGCTGCTTCGTCGGACATTCAGCACGATCGTGCTTTTTTGAGTCGACACGGATGGTCCTTTCGGTGAGGGGGGAGTTCAGGCTCGCTGGTCGTCGAGCAGGCGGTCGATGGCGCGCTCCGTGCGCTCGCGCGCTAGGGGATCGCGCATCATGCGGCGCGAGAAGTGGAAGCCGAGCATCAGGGCGTAGAGCGTGTGGCTGAAGTCGACGCTGTCGTTGTCGCGGAGGTCGCCGACCACCACGGCGGAGCGATGGATGCGCTGCAGCACGTCCTGGAAGGCGGCGTGGTGCTCCGCGAGCCGGTCACGCACCGGCCCGTCGGGCGCGTCGTCGAGCTCGGTCGCGGCGGCGACGAAGATGCAGCCGCCGGGCAGGGCGTCCTCGCTCTCGCTGTCCCAACCCATCCATCGCTCGACGATGCGCCGGATGCGCGGCAGGCCCGCCGGTTCGCGCAGGGCGGGCAGCACGACGACGTCGCGGAAGTAGTCGGCGGCGAAGTCGAGGATGTCGAGCTGCAGCCGCTCCTTCGAGCCGAAGTGGGCGTAGAGGCCGCTCTTCGACATGTCCATCGACGTGGCCAAGCCGCCGATGGTGACCTGCGAGAGGCCGGTGCGGCTCGCCTCGCGCAGGCCGCCGCGCAGGATCGACTGGTTGGTCGCCTCGCCCTTCCGCATGACGCAAGAAAAGCACGGTCGTGCGGAAACGTCAATGGTCTCGATACGCGGACTTCGTCAGCTACTCGACCACCGGGGAGGAGCGCGTCCCGTCCGCTGGTCGAGTAGCTGCCGGGCGCAGCCCGGCCGCGCATCGAGACCACGACCGCTTGGCGGCGCGTGTCGCCTCGATACGCGGCGCCTGCGGCGCTGCTACTCGACGATCGAGAGGCTGCGCGCGACCGGCTGCAGCCGCGTCAGCTGCGTCACGTGGCGCGGCTCGAGCTCCTCGAGCGACGAGACGCCCAGCAGCGCCATGGTGCGCACGATCTCGTCGCGCAGGATCGCGATCGTCTTGTCGACGCCCTGTCGACCGCCGGCCATCAGTCCGTAGAGGTAGGCGCGGCCGACGAGCGTGAACTTGGCGCCGAGCGCGACCGAGGCGACGATGTCGGCGCCGTTCATGATGCCCGTGTCGATCATCACCGTCGCGTCCTTGCCCACCTCGCGCACGACGTGCGGGAGCAGGTGGAAGGGCACGGGCGCGCGGTCGAGCTGACGTCCGCCGTGGTTCGAGAGCACGATGCCGTCGACGCCTCGGCCGATGAGCCGCACCGCATCCGGCACGTTCTGCACGCCCTTCACGACGAGCTTGCCCGGCCACATGCCGCGGATGACGTCGAGGTCGTCGTACGAGATGGTCGGGTCCATCGCCGAGTTGATGAGCTCGCCGACGGTGCCGCCGGTCGTCGACAGCGATGCGAACTCGAGCTTCGGGGTGGTGATGAAGTCGAACCACCACCACGGGCGGGGGATGGCGTTGGCGACGGTCTTGAGCGTCAGCGCCGGCGGGATCGAGAAGCCGTTGCGCTTGTCGCGCAGGCGCGCGCCGGCGACGGGGGTGTCGACCGTGAACATGAGGGTGTCGAAGCCGGCGGCCGCGGCGCGCTCCACGAGCCCGTACGAGATCGAGCGGTCGCGCATCACGTAGAGCTGGAACCAGTTGCGACCGTTCGGGTTGGTCGCCTTGACGTCCTCGATCGTCGTGGTGCCGAGGGTCGACAGGGTGAAGGGGATGCCGGCCGCGGCGGCCGCACTGGCGCCCGCCGTCTCGCCCTCGGTCTGCATCAGGCGGGTGAAGCCGGTGGGGGCGATGCCGAACGGCATCGCGCTCGGGCCGCCCAGCACGGTGGTCGACGTGTCGACGTGCGTCGCCGGACGCAGGATGTCGGGGTGGAACTCCACGTCCTCGAACGCCTGCCGTGCACGGGTGAGCGACAGCTCGCCCTCGGCCGCGCCGTCGGTGTAGTCGAAGGCCGCGGCCGGTGTGCGGCGCTTGGCGATCGCGCGCAGGTCGCCGACCGTGAGGGCGGCGTCAAGACGCCGCTTCCGGGCATCGAGCTCGGGCTTCTTGAACTGCATGAGCTCGGCGAGCTCGCGGACCTTGGGCAGCTGACGCTTCATGGTCGGTCCTCTCTCAGATGGGTGCGGATGCGGGTGGTGGCGGAGCGAGGGTCGCGTCAGGACTCGACGTGGGCAACGCGCTTGATGAAGAAGGATGCCACCACCGAGATCCCGGCGCAGATGGCGACGTAGACCGCGATCGGCCACCACTGGCCGCCGCTCATCTCGAGCAGCCACGCGGCGATGAGCGGTGCGGTGCCGCCGAAGATCGCGGCGCCCACCTGGTAGCCGAGGGTGGCGCCCGTGTAGCGCACCTCCGGGCTGAAGCTCTCGGCGATGAGGGTGCCGAGGATGGCGTTGACGCTGCCCCACAGCAGGCCGAAGGCGCCGATGGTGGCAGCGAAGATCGCCCACGTCTCGCCGGTGTTGAGCACGAGGTAGTAGGGCACGACGAGCACGATGGTCGCGATCGCCGACCAGCGGTAGAGCGGGGCGCGCCCGACGCGGTCGGACAGGTGGCCGAAGAACGGCATCCAGACAGTCGCGACGAGCGCGGCCGCGGCGACCGCGAGCAGCACGGTGTTCTGGCGGGCGCCCAGGATGTTCGTGGCGTAGGCGATGACGTAGGTGCCGAAGATGTAGAACGGGCCGGTCTCAGCGGCCTTCGCGCCGATCGCGACGAGGACGGCGCCCCAGTGCTTGGTCACGACCTCCTTGATGGGCAGCCGCAGCCGGGCGCCGGTGTCGCGGATGCGCTTGAACTCGGGCGTCTCGTCGAGCCCGTTGCGGATCCACAGGCCGATGAAGACCAGCACGATGCTGCCGACGAACGGCACGCGCCAGCCCCAGGTGAGGAACTGGTCCTCCGGGAGCAGCGTGAGGAGCGCGACGACGGCGGAGGCGAGCAGCAGGCCGAGGCTGATGCCCATCTGCGGGACGGCGCCGTAGAGGCCGCGCTGGTGCTTGGGTGCGTACTCGTAGGCGAGCAGCAGCGCGCCGCCCCACTCGCCGCCGATGCCGATGCCCTGGAGCACGCGGAAGAGCAGGAGCAGGATCGGCGCCCACATGCCGATCGCGTTGAAGTCGGGCAGCAGGCCGATCGCGACGGTGCCGCCGCCCATGAGCATGAGCGTGAGGAAGAGCGTCTTCTTGCGGCCGATGCGGTCGCCGATGTGGGCGAAGATGATGCCGCCGATCGGCCGGAAGAAGAAGGTGAGCGAGAACGACGCGTAGGCGAGGAGCGTCGAGATGAACGGGTCGTCGGTGGGGAAGAAGATCTTGTTGAAGACCAGCGCCGCCACCGTGCCGTAGACGAGGAAGTCGAACCACTCGATGACGCTGCCGCTCAGGCTGCCGAAGAGGACGCGGAAGTTGAGGCGCTGCTGCTGCTGCGGATCGGCGCTCAGAGTCGTGCTGGCCAAGGTTCTCTCCTTCGAGAATCGGTCATCGTCGAGCAGATGCTGGACCGTGTGGTCGAACCATGTGGTTGGACCACACGACGATATGGCAGGCGGCTCTAGCGGTCAAGTCGCGACGGGGCAGTTGCGCTGCCTCCCGTCGCGGCAACGGCGGCTGTAGCGGCTCAGGGGCGGGCGCGAGCGGTCTCGAGGTAGTAGCCCTCGATGTGCTGCCGGAGCAGATGGGCAGCGGCAGCGCGGTCCTCGGCCTGCACGCACTTGTAGATGCCTCGGTGCTCTGCGCGCAGCCGCGCGGCCGTCGCTGGCCAGTCGGGCAGTGCCTCGGCGCGCGTCAGTGTGTGGTCGGTGATCGACGTGCGAAGCGCATCCATCAGCGTGCTGATGAGCGGGTTGCCGGCGGAGCGCGAGAGCGCGACATGGAACGCGGCGTCGAGCTGGAGGAATTCCGCGACCGGCAGGTCGGGCGCATCCATGCGCTCGAGCAGGTGCTCGGCCGCGGCGAGGTCACCGCGCTCGCGATCCGCGTGCTCTGCCGCCCAGGTCTCGAGCAGCAGCCGCACCTCGTAGATGTGCTCGTGCTCGACGTGTCGGGTGGCGAGCTGCATGTCGAGGGCGAGGGCGAGCGCCTGCTCGGGCGCGGCGGTGATGATCGTGCCCGAGCGCGGACCGGAGCCCGTCGACGTGCGGATGGTGCCCAGCGCCTCGAGCACCCGCAGGGCCTCGCGAAGCGATCCGCGCGACACGTGCAGCGTCTCGGCCAGCGCGCGCTCGCCCGGCAGGTGGTCGCCGATCGCGAGCCGGCCGCTGCGCAGCTCCGCCGTGACCCAGTCCATGACCGTCTCGTGCACCTTCATCGCGACGAGTATCCCAGCGGTCTCGCTTGACGCATTGCGCTCATATGTATACCGTTGCATTCCGACAGAGACGTCGCGACCGAAGGACCATCGATGGTGACCGAAGATCAGCCCCCAGGACGGCGCCGGCGCTTGCCGCGCGGCGTCGGACTCGCGATCGGCGGGCTCGCCAGCGTCGCGATGATCGCCACGCTCGTCGTGACCGGCCTCGAGCAGCGCTCGACTGCAGCCCACGCCTACGAGGCTGCCCTCGGCGGCCGCCAGCTCAGCATCATGGCTCCCGCGAACCCGGGCGGCGGCTGGGACCAGACGTCCCGCGCCGTGCAGGCGTCGCTCGCCGACATCGTCGGTCGGAGCGAGGTCTACAACGTCGGCGGCGCGGGCGGCACGATCGGCCTGCCGCAGTTCGTCCGCCACTCGGGCGAGGCGAACGAGCTCATGGTGACCGGCGCGATCATGGTCGGCGCCATCCTCACGAACGAGTCGGACGCCACGCTCGAGGACGTCGACATGCTCGCCCGCCTCACCACCGAGTACCTCGTGGTGGCGGTGCCCGCGAGCTCGCCGATCCAGACGATGGAGGAGCTGGGCGCGGCGATGGCGGAGGACGTGGGGTCGGTCTCGATCGCCGGCGGCTCCGCCGGCGGCGTCGAGCAGGTGCTCGCCGGCCTCATCGCGCAGGCGGTCGGCGCCGATCCGGCGCAGGTCTCGTACGTCGCCCACTCCGGTGGCGGTGAGGCGCTCACGACGATGCTCTCGGGCAGCTCCACGGCCGGCATCTCCGGCATCTCCGAGCTCGCGCCGTACATCGCGGACGGCTCGATGCGGGCGCTCGCGGTGTCGAGCGCAGAGGAGCTCGCGACGCTCCCCGGTGTGCCATCGCTGCGCGACGCCGGCATCGACGTCGAGCTGCAGAACTGGCGCGGCATCGCCGGCCCTCGCGGCCTCGAGCCCGACGAGCGCGAGGCGCTCGTCGCGATGCTCGACGAGATGCACGCGTCGGAGACCTGGAACCAGATCCTTGAGGACCGGGGCTGGGGCGACGCATACCTCACCGGGCCGGAGCTCGAGGAGTTCATCGACGAGGAGCAGCAGACGACGGAGCAGGTCCTCCGCTCGATCGGATTGGTGGAGTGATCATGCTCGGACGCACGCGAGACGGCCGGGAGCGTCGCAACCGCCCCGGACTCCAGACGACAGAGATGAGCGTGCTGGAGAAGGCGGAGTTCCAAGCCCCGCCCCCTCCCGACGCCTTCGCCGCCGGCGCCTACCCCGCGGTGCTCTCGGGTGCCACGACCGGGATCGTCGGCGCGATCATGGCGATCGTCGCCACCTTCGTGCTGGTCGACGCAGCCCGGCTTCCCGCCGCATCCGACCCGCTCGGCCCGGCGGCCTTCCCGCTCCTCATCGGCTCGCTGCTCGGCATCGTCGGGCTCGCGCTCGTCGTCATGAACCACCGCTACGCGCTCGTGCTCCTGCGCGTCCGCCGCGGCGGCGTCGTGCGACGCGGCAAGGGCCTCAGCACCGTGCTGGTGCTCGTGGCCCTGCTCGGCTTCGCCGCACTGCTCCCGCTCGTCGGCTTCTTCCTCGCCGCGGCGCTGCTCTACATCGCGGTCGCGCTGCTGCTCGGAGCGCCCCGGGGCTGGCACCTGGCGATCACCGCCGCGCTGCTGGCCGGCACCATCGTGCTGCTCTTCGACCGCATCATCGGGCTCACGCTGCCCGCCGGACCCTGGGGATTCTGACATGGAAGCCTTCCTTGGCTTCAGGGGGTTAGTGCAACGCCTGGTTGAGGGGTGGTGGTTGCGTTGGCTCGTCCGGGGTTCTCGGGGCA